>NZ_JACHDK010000017.1:0-131885 GCF_014201005.1 Paraburkholderia lebeckiae
TCTCCACCCGGTATGACAAGCTCGCTGACAGCTATCTCGTGTTCGCGTCCCTTGCCTGCTCGTTTGGGCCGCTTTTAAATGTGAACACGGCCTAGAGGGGGCACGCAATGCAGATAGAGGGATGCACGAAAGCGGCGCAATCCTGGCCATCGCTGACCGAGCACAGCGTCACGGTCCCAATGACCAGGCCCTATGCAGATTGCTGGCACGGCAAGTTCCGCCAACTCATGCAACGCGGTCCGATTGCCGCAGCAGCGTCGCCGAACCAATCATTTCCATTTCAGCGTCCGACCACATTGGGCAGCCAGGCATTCAGGTCAGGCGCACCGCCGTCTGCCTTCGGCAACTTCCTGTATCACCCGGCTAAGATAATGCGGGTGGGGATGGCAAACCCCGACGCGTCAGACGAAGGCGCACCGAAAAGCGCTCTAACAACGTTCCGGCTTGTAGTTTTCCCTCTTCTGGCTGCCCTGGGCGCTACCGGCGCTGCCGATCTCGCTCGTGCACAGTCAATAACGACCACGGGCAACGTGACCCCCACGGCGCAATTGCCGTCTACCTCGACCATCACGGGCCCCGTCCAGGTGCCCGCGGCCGTTGGCGTCGGCAACGGCACAAACGGCAGTCTTACCATCGAAGGCGGCGCAAGCGTCACATCCAACACCGGGTCCGTCGCCAGAAACATATGGGGCGTGGGTGCCGGAAACATGGCCACGGTGATCGTGACCGGTCCGGGGTCGACTTTTACGAGTTCGCCGGCCAACGCCAGCAATCTGGAGCTCGGTCAGAACGGGGGGATGGGCAATCTCACCATCGAGAACAGCGGGACCGTCAACGCACCATTTCTGCGCGTTGGTTCCGGCGTCAACGGGCCGCCCGACACCACCGGCGGCACGGGCTTCATCGCGATCACCAGCGGCGGAGCGCTCAATATCACGGGGGGCCCCTTTGCCAGCCGATCAGATCGGCTGGCTTTCCAACTCCGTGGGTACGGTGTCGGTAAACGGCACTGGCGGCGGAGCCACTTATACCAGCGGCCCTCAGATCAGTGTCGGCTGGGCGGGGGTGGGCACTCTGAACATCATCAATGGCGGACTGACTACGGCCAACGGCGGAATGGACGTCGCAGTTCTGGCCAACAGCACGGGCACCGTCAATGTGAATGGCGGCGGCACACTGGCGACGACGTTCCTGACAGCCGGTTGCGATCCGGTTCGCATCGGCCAGCAGGGATGCACCAGCGTCCAGAAGGGCAATGCACAGCTTAATTTCAACGACGGCACCTTGCGTGCGCTGACGAGCAATTCAGGCTTCCTCACTGCCTTTTCCGGCACAGAACTCAACATCATGGCGGGCGGCCTGAGCATCGACAGTCAAGGCTTCACGGTCGCCACCGATACCACCTCGGCCTTCACCGGCGCGGGCGGGCTGACCAAGATCGGCAGCGGCACGTTCATTACGAATGCAGCCAACAGTTACAGCGGTGTGACTACGGTGACGGGCGGCACGCTTGCAGCGGGCGCGGTCGATGTCTTCAGTCCGAATTCCGCGACCGTGGTCAATCCTGGCGGAACGCTCGCCCTGCAAAGCTTCAACCAGACGCTCCCCAGCCTTTCGAACGCGGGCACGGTCGTGCTCCCGGCAATTGCGGGTGAATCCAGTCCAGCCACGACGCTGACCGTCAACGGTAGCTACTCCGGTAGTAGCGGCCACCTCGTGCTCAACAGTTTTCTTGGCGGCGACGGCTCTGCGTCCGATAAGTTGATTACTGGCTCGGCCTCAGGCACCACGAGTATTTTCGTCAACAATGTCGGTGGACCGGGCGCGTCGACCCCGGGCAACGGCATCCTCGTAGTGCAGCAAGCAACCGCGGCGACACCCGGTGTCTTTGACCTTGATAACCCGGAGCTGCGCGCGGGCCTGTTCGATTATCGCCTGTACCCGGGGGGCCGCAACGGTACGGACCCCACCAGCTGGTTCCTGCGGTCGTCCTTCATCGTGCCACCGCCACCTGGCCCACCTCAACCGCCGGGGCCGGAGGAGAACGTCGGCACCGAACCGCCGCCTCAACCTTCACCGTCGGGCGTGTGGCCCATCATTGGACCGGAGCTCGCGACCTACGGCGTCGTCCAGCCCATCGCGCGCCAGATGGGCCTGACGATGCTCGGCACGCTGCATGAGCGCATCGGCGACACGCTTACGGCCGCCGGTGGCGGCACGGACGGTTCAGGCTGGGCGCAGTCCGCCTGGGGCCGTGTGTTCGGTCAGCAGGTCGATAACCACTATCAGGCGTTCGCCGATCCACGTGCGAGCGGTTGGGTCGGGGGGCTGCAGACTGGCATCGACCTGTGGCGCGGCAGCATCTGGCCGGGCCATCGCGACACCGCCGGCGTGTACTTCGCCTATGGTTATGGCAATGTCGACGTCGACGGTCTCGTCACCAACGCGGCGGCCACCGGCTACGTCCTTGAGCACACCGGTTCGATGCACCTGAATGCGTATTCGGGCGGTGGCTACTGGACGCATTACGGCCCGAGCGGCTGGTATCTCGATGCGGTGCTGCAGGGCACGTACTACGACGGCAACGCGGGTACGCAGTACGCCAGCCTGCCGCTGCGCGGCTCGGGCTTTGTGACCTCGCTTGAAGGGGGCTATCCGGTGCCGTTGCCGCTAGGGCCTGGCTTCGTGCTCGAGCCGCAGGCGCAGATCATCTGGCAGCACGTATCGTTCAGCGATGAGAACGACGGCCTGGGGCGTGTTGCGCTGGGCTCGACTTCGGGCGCCACCGGGCGGCTCGGCCTGCGAGGGCGGTGGACCATCGAGGGCAGCAACGGTGCCGTATGGCAGCCGTACGTGCGGGCGAACCTGTGGCGGGACTGGGGCGCGCAGGCGAGCACGGCCTTCGGCACCGACCCGGTGCCACTGAACGTGCAGGCCACGCGCGTGGAGCTCGCCGGCGGTGTCACCGTGAAGATCAAGGAGCGTTTGAGCCTGTACGGCCAGTTCGGCTATCAGTTTGCCGTGAGTGGAGACAGCAACGTCCGCCGTAACGGCGTCGTCGGAGATCTCGGCGTGCGCTACAGCTGGTAGGCATCGCGGTGCGGAACGGCGTAGTCAGGGCCTTTTGCTTGTTCGATCGCTTGCCAATGCTGCGCGAAATTGCGTCGCTGCAACGTTCCCGCAGCATGGGGTGTGACGATAAAACCATTCAGCAGTAAGCACTGCCGCGACCAGAGCAACGGTGCAAAAGGCCACGTCAGCTAACGGCCGTTCCAGTATCCAAACCGGCCGTTGTTTGTGTCCTTGATCGAACGGCAGAGATGGGTCGAGATGGACTGTGTGAAAACGCAAAAGTACTCAGTTTTCGGGTGTCGCTTTACCCTTGGCAAGTTGCTGCCAGGCCATACGGCGCGGTCTGAAGGGTCGGCTTTTCCCAACCCCGCACTGAGCGCGCGTTTCCACACTGCCTCGGCCACTTCATTCAGGAGTATTGGCTACATCGGTGACAATCCGTCTACAAGTTAACTCTTTGCTGCGCTCGGCGAATTTCGTCCGTCACCCCAGCGATGGTCTGTAATCTGTCCCTTCTGCTGCGGACAAGAGGTTGGAGTTGTGAGATCAGGATACGGCGCGATATTCACCGCCTTAATCGCTGCGGCGCTGTTCGGCGCCGCGACACCGTTGGCCAAGGCGCTGCTCGGCTCTGTCAGCCCCTTCATGCTCGCGGGACTGTTTTATCTCGGTAGCGGCCTGGGGCTTGGCGTCGGCATCGCGTGGCGTGCCTTCCGATCGCGCGGGCTTCAGTCCGCCGCGGACCACCGCATCACCAAAGACGAGTTGCCTTGGCTGATCGGGGCGATCGCGATGGGTGGCGTCGCCGGCCCCGCATTGCTGATGCTGGGCCTGTCCACCACATCAGCGGCAACGAGTTCGTTATTGCTCAACCTTGAGGGTGTGTTGACCGCAGTGATTGCCTGGGTGGTCTTCCAGGAAAATGTCGACATTCAGGTTTTTCTCGGGATGGTGGCGATCGTTGCGGGCGGCGTGCTTCTGTCGTGGCATCCGGGACAGTCAGGCGTGCCGGTGGGTGCGTTACTGATCGTCGGCGCGTGTCTGTGCTGGGCAATCGACAACAACCTGACGCGCAAGGTCTCGGCGAACGACGCGATGGTGATCGCGTGTCTCAAAGGGATGGTGGCCGGTCCCGTGAATCTCGGCATTGCGATCGCGGCGGGCGCTTCGCTTCCGTCAGCAGGAACCATGGCGGCAGCGATGCTGACCGGGCTTGGCGGTTACGGTATCAGCCTCGTGCTGTTCGTTGTTGCACTTCGCCATCTCGGTACGGCGCGTACAGGCGCGTACTTTTCCGTCGCGCCGCTTTTCGGTGTCATGCTTTCGCTGATCATATGGCCCGCGCTACCCGATCTGTCTTTCTGGATTGCCGCCGCCCTGATGGCGCTGGGCATCTGGCTACACGTGCGCGAGCGGCATGAGCATGAGCACAGCCATGAGTTTCTTCAACACGCGCACCGGCATCTCCATGACGAGCACCACCAGCACGCGCATGATTTTCCTTATGCCGGTGAGGAGCCGCACACGCACCCCCACGTGCATCTGCCTATTACACATTCGCACGCGCATTTCCCCGATATCCATCATCGGCATCAGCACTAGCTGTCCTCCGACGTCGTCATTTCCCCAGGGCGGCGCAGCATCTTGTCGACTTCGCCCGCGTGCATCTCCTCGACGTGGATCATCTGACGGGCGAACTCCTCGAGTGCAACCGAGCGGTCCTCGACGAGCGCCAGCAGGTCGCGATACAACTGCAACGCAAGATTCTCGGCTTGCAGCGACTCGCGGAGGATCGAAGAGATATCGAAGGTGTGCGAGTCGAGCAGAGGACCGATCGCAAGGGACGGATAGGCGCCCAGAGTCGTGATCCATTCGCCGGCCTGCTGTGCGTGCAACAACGATTCATCGGCCTGCGCGCGCAACCACGACCTGATCGGAATGCGTCCGAATCCGAAAACAAGGAACGAATAGTGCGTATATCGGACGACGCCGGCCAACTCGGATTCGAGAATCTGGTTCAGCACCGCAACAACGTCTTCCTTATTGATCTCGGCCATTTGAAGTCTCCTTTCATGGCGTGGCGAGGCGTCAGGCCTCGCGACCGAGTAGGCCGGCAAGCGGCCGCAAACCGTGGCCGCGAGCCTGATCGAAACGGATAGAGATCCCGCCGGCCCACCGCTTTTCGCATCAAGCGTTCACGACGTCGACGAGCGCCGCACGCTCAAGTACCCTTCCCCTTCCTCACCCGCTCGATCTGCTGCTTCGCCGCCTGATACACGGCTCCCGGCGTGAAACCGAATTTCTTCTTCAGATCCGCGATCGGCGCCGACGCGCCGAACGTATGCATGACGACCTGCGCACCGAACCGTCCTGTATACCGATCCCAGCCGAGCGACGCAGCCTGCTCGACCGCGACGCGCGCCTCGACGTCCGCGGGCAGCACCGACTCCTGATACGCGCTGTCCTCGCGCTCGAAGATGTCCCACGAAGGCATCGACACGACGCGCGCCGCGATGCCCTCGCTCTTCAGCTTCTCGTACACGTCGGCGCAGATCGATAGCTCGCTGCCGGTCGCCATCAGGATCACCTCGGGCTTCTTGCCAGCGGGCGCATCGGCGAGCACATACGCACCGTGCCTGACGCCGCTCGCGGACGCATAGCGGCTCCGGTCGAGCGTCGGCAGCGGCTGGCGCGACACGACGATGCACGCCGGCCGATGCGGCTGCGTCAGCGCGACACGCCATGCCTCGGCCGCTTCGTTCGCGTCGCCGGGACGCAGCACCGTGAGGCCGGGCACGCCGCGCAACGACGCGAGCTGCTCGATCGGTTGATGCGTCGGACCGTCTTCGCCGAGGCCGATCGAATCGTGCGTGAACACATAGATGGACGGCACTTCCATGATCGCGGACAGGCGGATCGGCGGCTTCATGTAGTCGCTGAAGATCAGGAACGTCGAGCCGTACGCGCGCAGATTCGATAGCGCAAGACCGTTGACCACCGCGCCCATCGCATGCTCGCGAATGCCGAAGTGCAGATTGCGGCCGGCATAGTTATCCGCCTGGAAGCTGCCGGCGCCTTCGAACTTCAGGTTGGTTTTCGTCGACGGCGACAGGTCCGCCGCGCCGCCGATCATCCACGGCACACGCGCGGCAATCGCATTGAGCACCTTGCCCGACGATTCGCGTGTCGCGATGCCCTTCGGGTCCGCGTTGAAGCTCGGGATGTCGCTGTCCCAGCCCTGCGGCAATTCGTGCGCCTCGATCTGCGCGAATTCGCGCGCGAGTTCCGCATACTGCTTTTTGTAGCTGTCGAACTTCGCCTGCCATTGTTCGCGCGCCGCCTTGCCGCGCGCGCCGATGCCCTGCGCGAAGCGCTCGTGCACGCCCTCGGGCACGTAGAAGAACTTGTCCTCGGGCCAGCCGTAGAACTTCTTGGCCAGCGCGACTTCCTCGACGCCGAGCGCTTCGCCATGCGCGGACGCGGTGTCCTGCTTGTGCGGCGCCCCCCAACCGATGATGCTGTGGACCACGATCAGCGTCGGCCGGTCGGTCACGCTCTTCGCTTCGACCAGCGCCTTTTCCAGCGCGGCGGTGTCGTTCGCATCGCCGACGTGCAACGTGTGCCAGTTGTAGCCGTGAAAGCGGCTTGCCACATCGTCGCTATACGCGAGGTCCGTATGGCCTTCGATCGTCACGCGGTTGCTGTCGTAAATCCAGATGAGGTTCGACAGCTTCAGATGGCCCGCGAGCGAGGCCGCTTCGTGCGAGATGCCTTCCATCATGTCGCCGTCGCCGCAAATCGCGTACACGCGGTAGTCGAACAACGACGCGTCCGCGCGATTGAAGTGGCTCTCGTACCAGCGCGCGGCCATCGCCATGCCGACGCTATTGCCGAGCCCTTGTCCAAGCGGTCCCGTGGTGGTCTCGACGCCGGTCGTCATCCGGTACTCGGGGTGGCCCGGCGTATTGCTGTCGATCTGGCGGAAATGCTCGATGTCGTCGAGCGACACGGCCGGCCTGCCGGTCGGCTTGCCGTGTTCGTCGACGGCTTTCACGTTGGCCAGATGCAGCAGCGAATAAAGCAGCATCGACGCATGTCCGGCCGACAGCACGAAGCGGTCGCGATTCGGCCACAGCGGCTCGTCAGGGTCGTAACGCAGATGGTGTTGCCACAGGTGATAGGCGACCGGCGCGAGCGCCATCGGCGTGCCGGGGTGGCCGGAATTGGCTTTCTGCACGGCGTCCATCGACAGCGTGCGGATCGTGTTGATGCACAACTGATCGAGGGCGGAATCGTTTTGCATGGGACGCTCCTTATTCGGCAATTCGGCAGACGGCCGACGCGCGCCGCGGAGCGCGCGGACGGATCGGCGCATCGTGTCGACATGGAATCGCGCGCGTCCGGGCATGTCGATAAGGACGCGAAGCCGCACGTGGAACCGCACACGTGCCAGCGTCACCGCCGAAAGCGCGCGGGGAAATCGCGGCGAAGCCCACAGATGATGCGCCTAACCGCGCCACCCTGCACGCCACGCCGCCGCAGGTCGGTTTGCTTCGCGAACGACGAAGTTCAGGCCGACTGCAGCCAAAGCTCGACGACCGGACCATGCTTGCCGTCGATCGGATCGAGCGGCGGAAACGGCAACGCCAGCATCTCGGTGAGTTCCTGCGGCGTCAGGGCTTCGCGGCGAATGTCCCATTGCTGCCCCAACGGATAGCCCGCCACCACCTGAAAATGCCGCTCGAACGATTGCAGACAATGGCCGGTGCCGGCCGGCAACAGCAGCACGTCGCCCGCACGCACCGTCACCACGCGTCCGCCCGGCCCGCCGACGATCACCTCGGCGCTCGCGTCGGTCACGCCGAGCACCTCGTGCGCGGTCGCGTGAAAGTGATGGAAGTCGAAGATGCTGTTGCGCCACTGCGCCGGCCATGCATTGCGCTCGAACAGGATTTCGAACCCGGCGGCCAGATTGCCGCTGCGGGGCGACAGCGCGCGCCGGTACAGCACCACCGGCAGCTTGCTGTTGTTCGGCACCCAATCATGCGGCTCCAGCATGAACGCTTCGTATTCGGTCTGCGCGGCGTCGAAGCCGTGCCTGGACTCATTGAACATGGTTGCTCCTGGCTTGTGATGCGGTTGCCGCGAACCTGCGGACGAGCAGCCGGCTAGCCTCCGCCGATGCCCTGCAGCACCTTGCCCGTGCCGCCGCACACTGCGCAGCGAGCGCCCTCGACCTTGCCCGTGCCGTGGCAGGCGGCGCACAGGTCCTCGCCAGCGCCCGGCGTGTTGGGCGGCGCTTCGTCGCCGGGGTTCATCGATTCGGTTGGATTGTCCGGTTGCATGCGCTTTCTCCGGTTGGATGTTGACGGATTCGAGGCGCGGGCTGGCACGCATCGCGCCGCGTCATTGCTCGCCCGGCTGCTTGTGATGCGATTCGCGCCCGCCGCCCCCCGGCGGCTCCGCGTGCTCGCCGGTGCCGAGCGGCACTTCGGCGCCGTGGCGCGGCCGCTCGCTCGACCGTGGCGGATTGGTCGCTTTGTCCACGCCGGTCTGCACGACCGGTTCGATGCCGAGCGGACTCGGCTCGACGTAGTGCGTGCCGCTCGGCTTGTTGCGGGCTTTGACTTCGTCGGACAGCGTGGGTGCGGTGCGGTTCTCTGGCCTCGCGGACTGCTCGCCGCCCGGCGTCGCGCTCTGCTGCGGGGTGTCGGTCGATTGGGGATCTTGCATCGCGCCCTCCTCGTTTGTTTCTGCCGTCGATTCCGCGTCATTACGCGCCATCTCGAACGGGCACCTGGTTCATACAGCAACATTCGAGCCCTGCCGGAGAAGTCCGCGCGCAGCGCAACAGGCACGGCCATTGCGATCTCGAAGGCAGTAGCACGGCACGTTCGCTTTGTAAAAAAGGCGCCCCCGAAAGGAGAATCTCATGAGCATTACGACAATTCGCGTATCCGATACCGAGGTGCAGGTCGAGCGCACGCTGTACACCTTCGCGCAAAAGAGCGACGCCGATGCGTTCCAGAACTGCGTTGTCGAAGGTTCGATCGACACCTGCTATCGCGATCATCCGCCGCTGTCGGCGCGCCCCACCCTGCCCGACGAACATCTGGACGATCCCGCGCGCGGCAGCACGATTTCGCGGTCGCTCGGCGGTATGCCTTGAGGGCTCCGCGCCTCTCACGGAAGCACTGCCAAACCGGCTGCGCCCGCTCAGCCTTCGGGCGCGGCACGATCGGCCGCGACGAGCTGGCGGCCGTACGCAATCGCGGCGCGGCGTGCTTCGTCGGCGGTCGCATAGGGGCCGATCTGCGGTGCTCCCTCGAACGGGAACAGAATCCGCCTGTCCGCTTTCCTCACAACCTTCAGTCCACCTATGTATCGGCCGTCGCCTGTTCCGTGATAGCTGGCGAAAATCTCGAAGTCGTCGTCGGCAACGTCGGCCTTGTGTCGCGCCATATGCGCTCCTCGTGCTGTGCTTTGCGTGGGCGATGTCCACTGTGAGCCGGCGCGCGCGGTCATCGCGATGCGGCGCGCGTGCCGCATTCCAGCAATTGACGTTCCACGCGAACGACATCCGTCGGCATGCGGCACGAGCATTGCGCGTCTGAATCAAGACTATGTGGAGAGGACTGATGGATTTACCTGACACGAGCCGGCAAGCGCCCAGTGCAATCGGCACATTCGACCTCAACGCGACGACCCACGCGCAAATTTCGATGCAGTCGCTGTCACTGTCGCTGCCGCTGCATCCGCATACGCCGAGGCCGCCCGAAGTCGACCCCGACATCGCGCCGAACACGCCGCCGCCGAACATCGACCCCGATCCGATCCCGGACGATCCGGTCGACGTTCCGCACGAACCACCGGAAGGCGATCCACCTGAGGCGCCGCCGCCACAGCATGCATGGCGCCGGCATGCGGCGCTAGCCCGCCGGCGCGCGCATCGTCGCGATCGGAATCAGGAATTCGGACACGCCGGTCAGAATGATCTGCACGCCGATGCATAGCAGCAGGAACGCCGACACCCGCAACGCGACCTTGGTGCCCTCGACGCCGAGATAGCGCGCGAGGATCGTCGCGCGGCTGTAGATCAGATACACGCAGACGGCCACCGCGAACGTGATGGCGACCGACGCGATGCCCGACATCACGAACGCCGACAGCTTGTGCGTGCGATTCGCCGACAGCGCGATCGCGGTCGCGATCGAGCCGGGCCCAGTGGTCAGCGGCACGGTCAGAGGAAAGAACGCGCGCGATTTCGCGGTTTCGGCGTCGACGCGCTTGACGTCCGTCTGCTCGACCGCCGGCGTGTCCGGCGCATTGAGCATTTGCCAGCCGCCCACGGCAAGCGCGAGCCCGCCGCCGATGCGCAGCGCCTCCATCGAGATACCAAAGAAATGCAGGATCGGCGTGCCGATGAAGAATGCCACCAGCAGCACAACGGCGGCGTTGATCGCGATCTTGCGGGCGAGTACGGTGCGCTCGTCGAGGGTCAACGACGCGGTCCGGTCCAGAAACACAAACGCGCCGCTGAACGGATTGATGATGCTGATTAAGCCGATAAAGCCAAACATGATGTCCGAGATCAGACTTTCGACCATGTGCGTGTCCGTGTGTCTGCTTGTCTGCGTGTGCTTCGCGCGAGTTCGCGCCTGGGCGCGCTGCCGGTCATGAACCCGGTTGGAATCGCCCGGTCCGGAAAATGCAGCAATGCTCGCAGATCATATCGCGGCGCGCCAGCCGGCCTGCAAAAAAGCCGCGCGATACCTTGCGCGCCACGGCGCGTCCCGCTTTGCACCGCAGCAATCCGGGCTGGAAAGGTGCAATCGCAACGGTCGAAACTCCGACATTTATTTTGACCTGCTTTACGGGACCGAAGTATCCGGCATACAGTCCTCAGCGAAGCCGGAATTTCAACGACACATCCCTACTGGTTCGAGGAGTTGTCCACATGCTGCTTCGTGTACTTGCCGCGTTGCCGTTCGTCGGCATCCTGGTCGGCGTTTCGTTTGTCAATCGCGTCGAGCCGATCGTGCTCGGCATGCCGTTCGTGCTGGCCTGGATCGTCATGTGGGTGGTGTTGAGCGCGATCATCATGGCGATCATCTACAACCTCGATCCGTCCAACCGACACGTCGCCGCCAATGGCGAGGAGGTTCGCCCATGAGCGCACTCGTCATCATCGCCGCCGTTACGCTATTCGCGCTGTTCCTCGGCGTGCGCGCAAGGCGCGGCCACGACATGAGCCTCGAACAGTGGAGCGTGGGCGGCCGCAGCTTCGGCACCGCGTTCGTGTTCCTGCTGATGGCCGGCGAAATCTATACGACCTTCACGTTCCTCGGCGGCAGCGGCTTCGCGTACGGCAAGGGGGCGCCGGTCTACTACATCCTCGCGTACGGCACGCTCGCGTACATCCTGTCGTACTGGATGCTGCCGCCGATCTGGCGCTACGCGAAGACGCACCGCCTGGTCTCGCAGCCGCACTTCTTGACGCGCAAATACGAGAGCCCGGCGCTCGGCACGCTGGTCGCGCTGGTCGGGGTGGCCGCGCTGATCCCGTACCTGGTGCTGCAATTGAAGGGCCTCGGCATCATCGTCGCGACCGCGTCGTACGGTGCGATCTCGTCGACCGCGGCGATCTGGATCGGCGCGATCGTCGTGACCTCTTACGTGATCGTGTCGGGCGTGCGCGGCTCCGCCTGGAACTCGGTGGCCAAGGATCTGCTGATTCTCGCGATCGTGCTGTTCCTCGGCATCTATCTGCCGCTGCATTACTACGGCGGCTTCGGCGAGATGTTCCGCACGATCGACGCCGCCCGTCCCGGCTTCCTGACCTTCCCGGCGCGCGGTTCGAGCGTCGTGTGGTTCCAGTCGACGGTGCTGCTGACCGCGCTCGGCTTCTTCATGTGGCCGCACACGTTCGGTTCGATCTTCACGGCGAGGGACGAGCGAATCTTCCGCCGCAATGCCGCGATTCTGCCGCTCTATCAGCTGATCCTGCTGTTCGTGTTCTTCGTCGGCTTCGCGGCGACGCTGCGCGTGCCGGGCCTGAAGGGCGCCGACATCGACCTGTCGTTGTTCCGCCTGTCGCTGCAGACGTTCGATCCTTGGTTCGTCGGCGTGATCGGCGCGGCCGGTATCCTGACCGCGCTGGTGCCGGGCTCGATGATCCTGACCTCGGCGTCGACGCTGCTCGCCAACGACGTGTATCGCGGCATGGTGAACCGCAACGCGTCGGATGCATCGGTCGCGGTGATCGCGCGCGTCCTCGTACCGGTCGTGGCGCTGGTCGCGGTCGCCTTCACGCTGAACGGCGGCGAAACCATCGTCGCCCTGCTGCTGATGGGCTACAGCTTCGTCACGCAATTGTTCCCGGCCGTGCTCTGCAGCCTGTTCCCGCACAACCGCGCGACCAGACAAGGCGCGTTCTGCGGCATCGTCGCGGGTGTCGCGGTGGTCACACTGACCACGACGCTGCACTGGAGCGTCGGGCAACTGATGCCGTTCCTGCCCGATGCGCTGAAGGACGTCAACATCGGCTTCCTTGCGCTCGCGGTGAACGTGATCGTGTTCGTGATCGTCAGCGCGGTGACGCAACCGAGCGCAGCCGAGCAGGAGAAGCACGCGTCGGCGCATTGAAAGACGTCGCCGCGGCGTGATTCGAGGCTTGCCGTTTCGAGCGCCCGCATTTGCGTACGCTGGCGCCTGACGCATCTGAAGGGGCTGTTCGTTTCGGCGACAGCCCCTTATTCTTTCTGTTCACGGCTCGACCGCGCTCTCGACGATCCACGGAGTCCCGAATGTCCTACGTTCTCTACTACTCGCCCGGCGCGGCCAGCATGCCCGTGCACTGGATGCTGCTCGAAATGGGCGTGCCGTTCGAAGCGCGCCTCGTCGATATCGACGCGGGCCAACAGCGCGATCCCGAGTATCTGCGTCTGAATCCGGCCGGGCGCGTGCCCACGCTGGTCGTCGATGGCGTGCCGCGGCATGAATCGGCCGCGCTGCTGATGCTGCTCGCCGAGCGCCACGCCGAGGCCGACCTCGCGCCCGGGCCCGGCTCGGCCGCGCGCGCGGAATGGCTCGAATGGATGATCTACCTCGCGAATACGCTGCTGCCCGCGATGCGCGACTGGTTCTACGCCGGCAGCGACGGCGACCCCGCGGGCGCCGAGGCGGTGCGCGCGCTCGCGCAACGCCGCATCGAAGAAGCGTGTGCGCGGCTGGACAGGCATTTCGCCGACGGCCACGCATTTCTCGCGGGCGGCAAGCTCAGCACCGCCGATCTGCTCGCGCTCGTGCTGATGCGCTGGACCCGCAACATGCCCCACCCGGCGACGGCGGGCTGGCCGCATCTCGCGAGCTATATCCGTCGGCTGCGCGCACGGCCGGCGTTCATCGAACTCAACGAGCGCGAAAAGCTGACGGAGTGGCGCAACGAAGCCCAGTGACGTTCAGGCGGTTCACAACGTCGCTTCCCTGCCCGTCTGCGCCGCGAACGCGAAGCCGTTCTTGCCGTCGCGCTTGACCTGATACATCGCGGCATCGGCGGCGGCGACCAGACGGCGGTGATCGTCGACGTCGTCGGGATAACTCGCGATGCCCACGCTCGCGCGCACGCCGCCGATTCCCATCTGTTCGTCGGTGTCGACCACGCAGGCCATCAGCCGGCGCGCGATCTCGGCGAGCTCGTCATCGCCCGCAAAGGTGCGCACCAGCACCGCGAACTCGTCGCCGCCGATGCGCGCGACCAGATCGCCTTTGCGCACCGAGGCGCGAAACCGGGCGGATACCGCGGCGAGGAATTCGTCGCCGGTGCGATGCCCGAACGAATCGTTGACCTGCTTGAAGCCATCGAGGTCGATATACAGCACGGCGAAGCGCTGCTCGACGGCTGCGGTCCGCGCGTGCCTGGCGGCGGAGTCGAGCGCGGCCAGCAGCTTGCGGCGGTTCGACAGGCCGGTCAGCGAATCGTGCAGCGACGCGAGCTCGAACTCGTGCGACTGCCCCGCGAGCTGGCGGTTGCGCTTCGCGTACATCCCGAGCGTCGTGATCAGCATGCAAAACAGCAGCGCGGCGAGCGCGATCAGCGTGCGCGCGACGTGCGCGACGCGCAGCCGCACGTCGGCGCTCGACGCGTCGCGTTGCGCGCGCCAGTAGGCCGACACGCTGCCGAGCACCGTCGCGACGGCTTCGGGCGTCGCCTGGGTCGGTGACATCGACGGAATGGGCGGCGCCGGCGTCGGACTCGCGTTGACGAGCGCCGCGAGCGACGCGAAACGCCGCGCGAGTTCGGCGCGCGCCGCGTCATAGGCCGGCACGAACGACGCGTCGTGACTCGCCGGCGTGTCGGCCATCCGCTGCCACGCGGCCAACTGTTCGCGCGCGCTGTCGACGCGCCCGGCGGCTTCGAGCACGAGGCCGGCGTACTCCTGCTTCAACTGATCGGAAAACACCGTGCGGATCTGCATCGCCACATACAGCAGGCCGAACAGCAGACACAACAGCGCGGCCACGCCGACGCTCGCGGGGCCCGGCCGGAAGCGCCACACCGGCACGCGCGCGCGTGCGGCGCCGCGCAGCCCTGCTCGCCCCGCTGGTCCGACGACCGCGTGCTCAGGGATGGGAGTAGGTATCTTGTTGCCGTCGGCCGTTGTCATGTTGACGATAGCTCACGCGTCGAAAGAACTGTCCGATCCGCGCAAACAGACCGCCCTTGTGCTGCGACGACGCGCGCCGCTCCTGCTGTGCGAGCCGCGTTTCTTTCGCGTCGTGACCGGCCGCGGGCTTCGCGGTGGAATTGGCGGCATTGGCGACGTGCCGCGTGTAGCCCGGCGGTGGCGTGGGAACGATGGGCGCTGTGGGTGGGTTGGCCGACATATCCGCCGAGGTATCGACCGGCGTATCGGCCAGGGTGGCGGTGAGATTCGGGTCAGGCGTACTCGGGCGGATCTGCCCGGACCACGCGGCCGGGTTGGTGTCCTCGAAGCCGCCGTGCGCGCCGGCCGCTGCGAGCGCGACGTCTGGCGCGGCGGGCTGCCTGGCTGACGGCACGGCAAAGGGCGCGGCGGCCTCCTCCGGCGCGTGCGCGACGGCCACCGTCGGCACCCCGGCCGATGCCGATGAGCCGAGCGCCTGGCGCGCGCCCGCAATGGCATCCGCGTATGTCTGCTGATCCTGGTTGAACCAGACGCCGTAGGCGACGGTGCCCATCACACCGAAGGTCAGCGCGCCGGCCGCCGCGAGGCACAGGGCCAGGCGGCCGAAGCGCGGGGGCGGCACGCCCGATTCGTCCGGGCCGTCGAGATCGAAGCCGGTGGATCGGCTGTCCGTTGCGGAATGACGCAAGTCGGTATCGTCGGGATCGGTAACCATCGCAATACGCTCCGGGTATGCCACTTCCTGCTGACAAGCTGGCGCGCTGACGAGCCGGTGCGTAAACCGAGCTCGCGGGCTGCCGCTGCACGCAATGCTCAATGAATGTAATCCTGTCGCGAACGGCCGACAACACGGCAGCGTTGCGTTTCCGCCTCGCTTCGATGGTGTTTCGAACGACGCCGCCGGAGACCGCCTGAGGTTGGCAAAAAAGCGTGCAAAGCCGGTAAAAACTCCAACCCGGCAAAGCGCCCGATAGCCAGCCGTGCGCCTGCCGTGGGCCGATGCGACGCGGATTCTGCGAAACGCGCCAACGCGGTCGCCGTTCTGCATGCAACAACCGGGCCTGGCGGCGAACGCGCGCGCGACGCCGAAACCGCCGCTTGAACCCCCCGTTGGACTGCGGGCGCGCTCGCCTCGAGGAGCATCCCGCGATGCCTGCTACCGTGCGGATTCCCAAAGCCGTCCGTGCCGGATGGTAAGGTCACGAGCGCGCATGTCGCGAGCGCCGCGCCGTCCCATGCCCAACGGTGCCCGGCCCAACGTCATCGGTCAGCATAAAAATCATGTCGAACAGGTATCAGCACCAACCACTCACGCCGTTGCGCCGAGCGCTCGCACGCTTTTCTCTGTCGGAAACCGCCAAGTACACGAAGCTGACGCTCGGCCTGTGGATCGGTTTCGGCATCCCATACCTGCTCGGCTTTCCCGACGCGGCCGTGCCGCTCGCCGGTTCGACGATGCTGACGCTGGCGCTCGGTAGCTCGATTTCGGCGGCTCGAAGCTACTTCTACAAGCGGGTGTTTTCGAACGTGGTGGCGATGCCGATCGGCACGCTGCTGATCTGGCTGACCGCGCCGCACCTGTGGATGGGCGCGGCGCTGCTGCCGGTCGTGATCTTCAGCATCGTCGCGCTGCGGCCGTCGCTGTTCCAGATGACCAGCATCACGGTGCCGATCACGCTCGTGCTCTATACCGGCGAACATCTTCCGCTGCTCGAACAGCGCCTGATTGGCGTGGTACTCGGCATGTTGCTCGGCTTCGTCATCCAGCAGATCGCGTTTCCGCCCGATCACGGCTACTGGGCGAACACGCTCGTCAACGACGGCAACGAACAGGCCACCGATGTCGTCGCGCAACTGGCCGCGGGACAGCTCGACAAAGCGCAGATCAAGCCGGCGGCCTCCAGGCTGCGCACGCTGAGCACGAACCTGAAGCAGGCGCACCTGCTGCTGAAGACCGACCTCGAGCAGGCGTGGGTGTCGCCGCATCTGAAGCGCAACGCGGCACGGCTGCCGGTGTTCGCGAGCTATCAGGAGACCTTCGATTCGCTGGTCAATTTTCTTGAAACGATGGACACGTTTCACGATCAGTTCGCCGCGCTCGACGCCGCGTGGCGCGAAATGTTTCTCGCGCGGCTCGCGCGGCTCGTCAACGCGCACCGGCAACTGGCCGAGGCGGCGGACCTGCGCGTCGAGCGCCCGCCGCTCGACGCGCCGCCGCTGCATATGGAGGACCTGCGTCAGCTGACCGAGGACCTGCCCGCGTCGAACGTGTTCACGAGCGTGTACCTCGGGCATCTGACCGGCTATGGGATTCTGCTATGCCGGTTGAGCGAGCTGCATACCGCGTGAGCGGCGCGGGTTGCCCGGTTCACCGCTTATTGCACGGTAATGGTCGCCTTCATGTTCGGATGGATGCCGCAAAAGATCTTGTACACGCCCGGTTTATCGAATTTGAACTGATAGGTGTCGTCCTGGTCGAGCGCGGCCGAGCGGAACAGGCCCGCGTCGTTGACCACGGTGTGCGGCTCGCCGTCGAGATTCTTCCAAGTCACCGTCGTGCCCGCCTTGATGGTCAGTTCCATCGGCGAGAACATGAAGTTCTTGATCACGATCGCGTTAGGCGTCGACGCGACGGTCTGTTTCTGCACCTGCATCGGCGTCGTCGTTTGCGCAAAACCGAGCCCCGCCGACACCGCCAGAATCGCGACGCTGCCGAGCAGAATCGCGAGCGCGCGGCCCATCATCCTGGTTAGCATCATTGACCTCCTCGAGCGTAAAAGTAGCGCGTGTCGTCAGGCGAGCGTCGTGTCGTCGAGCGTCGCCTTCAACGGATGACGCGCGATGCTCACGCTCGTCACACCGAGCATCTTCGGCAGCTGGTCGCTCGCGACCTTCAGCGGCCCCGGGCCATCGCCCTGGCCGGCGGTCGGCTGCGGATAGGCGGTCGAGCGCGCGGTGTGGAACGTCACGTTGCCCTCGACCTTCGTCACGATCTGATGAATGTGGCCGTTCAACACCGTCACGGAACCGAAGCGCTTCAGATAGCTCATCGCCTGACCCGCGTCGCCCGTGCCCCAGCCCCACGGCTCGTAGATGGTCCACATCGGCATGTGCGCGAACACGACGACCGGGGTGCTCGACGAGCGGCCTTTCAGATCGTTTTCGAGCCATTCGAGCTGTTCGTCGCCGAGACCGCCGAGGCCGTTCGGCTTGAAATGCATCACGTTCACGAGCCCGACGAAATGCACGCCCTGGTGATCGAAGCTGTAATAGCCGCGGTTATCCGAAGCCTTGCCGAAGCGGCTGAAGTACTCGGTGCCAGGGCCGTCGGTGACGTCATGCTCGCCGGGGACCGTGTGCAGCTCGGCGATCTTCAGTCCCGACATCAACTGCGCGGCCAGATCGAATTCCGCGGGCTTCGACAGATGCGTGATGTCGCCTGTGTGAATCGCGAGCGGCGGACGCGCCGGCATCGCGTTGACGTAATCGATCGTCTGTTTCAGCGTGCCCGCGACGTCGGGATTCGCCTCCTTTTTGAAGCCGATATGCGTGTCGCTGATCTGCAGGAAAAGCGGCGTGCCAGCCGCTGGCGTCGCGGTGTTCGAGTCGGCCGCGAGCGCGAGTTCGACCGGCGTCAGCACGCCGCCCGACAGCATGAACACGGTGCCGAGGCCGCCGAACGCAAGACATTTCAGCGCGCCGCGACGCGCCGGATCGAATGAATGATGTGACGACATGATGACCTCACGATAGGGATTCGCCGAACCGAACCCGGTTCGTGAGGCATGACTGGCGTGGGGCGGGTTTTATTCCCGTGTCGTGCGGCGTTTGTGGGAGGCGGTACCTGTATGCGAATAGAAAGCGGCAAGTAATCGCCGTGATGGATTGCGCATCACGTCAGCCGCCGACCGCCGCGATGATCCGCGCGCGCATCGCGTCATCGGGCAGCGGTCCCGATCCCGCGCGCACGTTGTCCGCCATGTATTGCGGCCGCCCGGTTCCCGGAATCACGACCGTCACCGCCGGCTGCGCGAGCACGAATTTCAACAGAATCTGCGCCCAGCTCGTGCAGCCGATTTCGCCGGCCCATGCGGGCAACGGCGTTTTCATCACGCGCGCCAGCAAACCACCGCCGCCGAATGGCTGATTGATCACGACGCCGATGCCGAGATCGGCCGCGAGCGGCAGGATGCGCTGCTCGGCCGCGCGATCGTCGGCGGCGTAGTTGATCTGCACGAAGTCGGGCTTCTCGCTGCGCATCACCGCCGCGACTTCGTCGAACGCGCTCGACGTGTAATGCGTGATGCCGAGATAGCGAATCCGGCCGCGCGCTTTCCAGTCGCGCAAGGTCGCGAGCTGCGTGCGCCAGTCGAGCAGATTGTGGATCTGCATCAGATCGACATGCGGCTGCTGAAAACGCCGCAGCGATTCCTCCATCTGCGCGATGCCGGCCTCGCGTCCCTCGGTCCAGACCTTGGTGGCGACGAACGCCTTGCGATGCGCGTCGAGCTGCGTGAGCAGCGCGCCCGCGACCGCTTCCGACGAACCGTACATCGGCGAAGAATCGATCACCGAGCCGCCCGCTTCGAACAGGATGCGCAGCACCTCGGCGAGTTGGGCGTGCGCGGCGGCATCGTCGCCGACGTCGAAGGTGCGCCACGTGCCGCAGCCGATCACCGGCAGCGCTTCGCCGGTGGACGGGATCGCGCGGCGGCTCATGCGGGGTAAGGTGGTGACGGATTGCGCGTGCGCCTCAGTTTGCGCGGACGTGACGCGCGACAACGCAAGCGCTGCCGGCAGCCCCAGCGCCGTGCGCAGAAAACGGCGGCGGTGATCGTGGTTCGACGCATGTGCCATAGCGTGTATGGTGCTCTCGTTCATGAAAGTTCGACCACCGTCCACGCTGGCCAGGCTGTCGTCGATGAATAGCGTGTCCGTTGCGGCCGCGCCGAGGCGTTCGACGCAGCGCGCAGACAGGTTTGCGTGGCGGGCTTCGCCGCGCCGAACGCCGCCGAAAGGACCACGGTCAACCGCTTTAAATCGGGATAAGCCGGTTTTGACAAACCTTGACGGTGATCATTTCGGGCATTTCATTTCTATTGCATATTCCCGCTGGCGTGCAGCCTGCGATCGCCGCGAGACGCTCGACGCGAGCGGCGCGGTCGTACCAGGTGGAACAGAAGCAGCGTGAGGCGTCGCGCTGCGCGCCTAGCGCGCTCGCTGCCGCAACGGCCTGAAGAACTTTCGAATCTCGGCGGCGAGCAACGCGGGCTTTTCCATCGCCGCGAAGTGCCCGCCGGCTGGCATTTCGCTCCACTGCGCGACGTTGAAGGTTCGTTCGAGCCAGCTGCGCGGCGGATGATTGATCTCCTGCGGAAACAGCGCGAAGCCGACTGGCGTGTCGATGCGCTCGCCGTCGGAGAAACGCATCGGCTGCAGGCGGTTTTCCCAATACATCTGCATCGCCGGGCCGATGCACTGCGTGAACCAGTACAGCGAGATATTGATCAACAGATCGTCTTTCGAGAACACGCTTTCCACGTCGCCGCCGCAATCGCTCCACGCGCGAAACTTCTCGCCGATCCACGCGGCGAGTCCCACCGGCGAATCGTTCAACGACGCGGCGACGGTCAGCGGCCTGGTGCTGTGCTGATGCGCGTAACCGCCTTCGAGTGCGGCCCAGTCGTTCTTCTCGCGCAGATAGTCCTGCTCGGCCGGCGTCAGTTCCCGCTGCGCCGCGCCGATCGCGGGCTCATAGGAACTCGGCAGGAAGTTCAGATGGATGCCGTCGACCACCCGCGGATGATGCGCGGCCAACGCGATCGACACGCCCGCGCCAAGATCGCCGCCCTGCGCGCCGAAGCGCTCGTAGCCGAGCCCGCGCATCAGCGACACCCACAGGTCCGCGACCTGGAACGCGGATATGCCGGCCTGCGCGGGCGCAGGCGAAAACGCGAAGCCCGGCAGCGACGGCGTGACGACATCGAACGCATCGGCGGGATCGGCGCCGAACGCGGCCGGATCGCACAACTGATCGAGCAGCGCGCGAAACTCGAAGAAGGAACCGGGCCAGCCGTGCGTGATCACCAGCGGATAAGCCTGAAAGCCGGGCGCGACACTGGCGGCGCGCCGATGCGCGAAGTGCACGGTCTGGCCGTTCACGTCGGCGAGAAATTGCGGCAGCTGGTTCAACCTGCGTTCGGCCGCGCGCCAGTCGAATTGCCCGGCCCAATAGGTCGCGAGTTCGCGCAGCCAGGCCGGGTCGGCGCCCTGCTGCCAGGCGGGCGCGGGCGTCGTGGGCGCCCAGCGGGTGGCGTGGATGCGGCGGCGCAAATCGTCGATGTCCTGGTCGGCGATCGCAATCTCAAACGGGTCGATCTGCATGGCGGGTCGTCCTGGGTCGTTGGCGGCTCACCGTCATCGTACGCGCGTCGGACGAAAGCCGGATAATGGGCGTCCCTTCCCTACGATTCATTCACCGACCCACAGGAGATTGACGCGATGTCCGCTGACGAATCCAAGCTGCCGCGAGTGCTGCTGACGAACGACGACGGTATCGACGCGCCCGGCCTCGCCGTGCTCGAAGCCGTAGCCGCCGAGCTCGCGCACGAAGTCTGGGTGGTCGCGCCCGAGCACGACCAGAGCGGTACGTCGCATTCCATCAGCCTGCATTCGCCGCTGCGCGTGAGCCGCCAGGGCGAACGCCGTTTCGGCGTGACCGGCACGCCCGGCGATTGCGTCGTGATGGGCGTGCGTCATCTGATGCGCGAGGCGCCGCCGTCGCTGGTGCTGTCCGGCGTCAATCGCGGCGGCAACCTCGGCATCGAAACGATGTTCTCGGGCACGGTCGGCGCGGCAATGACGGGTCTGCTGCTCGGGCTGCCGTCGTTCGCGCTGAGCCAGGCGTTCAGCGATCGCGAGCGCGTGCGCTGGGACACCGCGCGCACGCTCGCACCCGGCGTGATCCGTCAATTGCTCGCGATCGAGCATGCGGCGCCGACCTGCCTGAACATCAACTTTCCCGACGTCGATGCCGCCGACGCCGGTCCGCTGACGCCGACGCGCCAGGGCGTCGGGCTCGTCAGGGACATCGAGGTGCTGCCTGAAGTCGACCCGCGCGGCATCGCGTATCACTGGCTGCGCTTCGATCGTGGCCCGCGCGAGAACGATGCCGACAGCGAAACGGCAACGGTCGCGGCGGGTCGCGTATCGGTCACGCCGCTTGCGTTCGATCGCACCGACGAAGCCACCTTCGCGCGGCTCGCCGCGTCGTTGATCTGACGGTTGCCTGCGGCGCGGCGCGGGCCCTGCTTCAGTGCGCCCCAGGTCCCGATGGCTCGGGTCTGCCGAAGGCGGGCATCGTACCGTTCTCACGCGCGCGCACGAGTTCGGCCTCTACTTCAGCGCGGGTTTTGGGGCCGTTGCTGGCGACCGCCTGAGTTGCGGCCTGGCTGGTCAGCCCCGCGCGCGGCATCGACCATGGCGACTCGACGCCTTGCGTTGCATATTGCGCCGACGGCCGCGCCTCTGGCACGACGCGGACCGCTTTCTTCCCAGACCGCTCGGCAGTAGAACTTTTCCGGTGGCTGCCGCCCCGCGCATGACTACCCGATGTCGTCGCAACGCTTTGCGCTGAGCGCGGTTTCGTCGTAGTACCCGACGCAATGCGGCCATGGTGTGCGTGCCCGGTCTTTGCCGGGGGTGGCGCCTGGGTCCGGTTCGAAGTCACCGCAGGCTGCGGCGGCAAACTCGTCTGTTGCGGCTGCGGCTGCGGCTGTTGCTGCGCCTTGTTCGACTCCCGCGCGAACTGTAGTGCGGCGATGGCCAGAGCGTCGCCCGCCTGCGCTCCAATCGACGCGGCCGGCTGACCCCGCAAGGCGGTCACGTCGTCGCGCAGCGCATGGCGGCGCGTTGCCGGCGCGACCGTCGCCGCGCCGGACTGGCCTTCGCTCTGCCCCGCCGCCGCGCCCATCGTGCTGACACCCCGCTCGCCATAGGCGACGAGACTCACGTCCCGACCGGACGACCAGTCGTTGTCCAGTTGCGACACATAGGCCCCAAGCGTCACCGCGCCGAAGACGAGGCCCGTCAACACGATCATTCTCGGTTCGCTATACAAGGCACGCTCCCCATTCCAACCGATCGACCGCCGAAGTCGACGCACGCGCATGCGATCGACCCTTAGTCAAAGTGTGGGCGATACGAATGACAGTGTTTTCCTTTTAGACCCAACAAGCTGCGAATCGGCGGATCTGGTCGGGGATGTGTCCGAAATCGACGGGTATTCCTCCGTTCAAACGCGCGCTTTAATCGGAGTCCCAAGCGATTCTTCAGGCGCCGCGCGACGGGCGGCATGGACGATTCGGTGAGCGTGGGCAATGGAAAACCGGACTATGCCCGCGCTCGCGCGCGCCCTCGCGATTACCCCGCGCGCCCACTTTGGCAAATCAGGGAATCCACCGATACTGGTCGAGCTAACTAATAATATTATTCATATCGATTTCTGCACTCCTACAGCAACGCCGTAAAGCAAGTTCGCTGTATGCGTATTTAATAATAATTATGACCGACGACCAAGCGGGGACCTCAGGAGATACAGGTGCGCAATTACTTTGTGCTGGCAGCGCTCGCGATGCTGAGCGCCTGCGGCGGTAATGACGGTTCGCCCAACGCATCCGCGACGGCGGACAAGCAGGTCAAAGCGGTTGACGTGACAGCGGCGACAGCCGCTTCGTCGGCGTCGGCCGCCGCCGTGGCTTCGGCCGACGCGGCGGACGTGCAGAATGAGTTCAAGGCCGCCAGGGCCATCCCGGTCGGCATGAAAACGACCACGCCGCCACTCGTGATCGCCGACCCGACGCTGAACCTGGCGCCGTACACGCCCCCCGCGCCGCCCGCCCCGCTCTCGACGGCAACGCTGTCGTTCGGCGATTTCACCAGCTACCTCGCGCCCGGTTCGGCGAGCACCTGGCACCCGGGCGCCAGTGCGTCGACGATCGCAATCGACGCGCCGCCCGCCAACGGCACCGGCGCCGGCGACAAGGCCGTCGCGCTCGCCAAGACCTACGCGAGCGCGTCGTACGAAGCGGACGTGACTGTCACCGCACCGGTCGGCTCGGGCCCTGCGAACGCGGGCTTCGTCGTGCGCGCGACGAACCCGACGGCGGGCGGTCCGGACAGCCTGACCGGCTATTTCATCGGCCTCGACACCGGCTCGCATTCGCTCGTGGTGGGTCGCGAGAACAACAACTGGACCAATTTCATCCAGTATCCGGTCAGTTCGATCGTCGGCGGCAGCACGCATCATCTGAAGGTGACGACGAGCGGCAACGCGATCCTCGTCGACCTGGACGGCCAGCGCGTGGTGAGCGCCAACGACGCGACCAATGCGCTGCCCGCGGCGTTCCAGTCGGGCAGCTTCGGCGTGCGGCGCTTCGGTGTCGGCGTATCGTTCGGCAACATCACGATCCACACGTATCCGACCGTGACTTCGCCGGTTTACGATTTCTCGAAGGTAGTCGGCGCGGTCTATACGCCGTCCAACGCGGTCAACGCAATCGACTTCTGGGAGAACTACGATCCCGAGATCGTCAACCGCGAACTCACCTATGCCCAGACGTACGGCATGAACACGGTCGCCGTGTACCTGCACTATCTGGTGTGGGCCAACGATCGCGTGGCCTTCCTGAGCAAGTTCGAAAACCTGCTGACGATCGCCGCGCGGCACGGCATCAAGGTTTCGCCGATCTTCTACGACGACTGCTGGAACCCCACCCCTCAATACGGCCCGCAGCCCGCGCCAGTCTGGGGCGTGCATAACAGCCAGTGGGTGCAGTCGCCGGGCACGCCGGTCGAGCAGGCGTATTTCCAGGCGAGCGCGTCGAACCCGGCGATCACGTACAGGCAGAGCCTCGCGAACTACATCACCGACTTCGTCGCGCCGCATCGCAACGACCCGCGGATCATCTTCTGGGAGCCGATGAACGAACCGGGCTGCAGCGGCAATGGTTCATTGCAGAACACGCGCGCTGTGATGATGAACGATGCGCGTATCTCGATCCTGAACGCGGGCGCGACGCAGCCGATCAACTCGCCGCAGGTGCAGGAAGACGAAGGCACGTACTTCTCGGACTTCTATGGGTTCCATCCGTACAACAATCCGTACACGGGTCCGGTGAATGGCAGCAGCATCAACGCGTTGAATTCGGAGACGCTGCAACGCGGCTTCGCGGGCACGACGGGCCAGACGATGCCGGGTATCGTAGCGAACTACGGCGGCACCACCGGCTTCATCGTGTGGGAGCTCATGATCGGCCGTACCAATACGCGCTTCCACTGGGGCCAGACGCCGAGCGCGCCCGCGACGGTCGAACCGGCGACGCCGTTCCAGGGGACGTTCTACCCGGACGGCCATCCTTGGCAGACATCGGAAACGCAGGCGCTGACGGGCGGCTTCGACGTCAAGCTGCCGGTGCTGCAGGTCGCGTACTACAACGATCCGACCTTCAGCGCGGCGCCGGTGAAAACATCGATCACGCCGCTGATCGACTTCGATCTGAACACCGAGCGCGGCACCGATTCGCCCGATGCATCGGCCGGCGTCAACGCGACCAACTACGGCGTGCGCTGGACCGGCGCGCTAAAGGCGACGCAGGACGGCGAATATACGTTCACGATCAACAGCGACAACGTCGCGCGTCTGTGGATCGACGGCGTGAAGGTGATCGACAAGACGAGCACGACGCCAGGCAGCGCGACCGGCAAGGTCCATCTCGCCGCGAACCAGAGCGCGTCGATCAAGGTCGAGTACGTGCACGGCACGGGGACGGCGAGCATGCATCTGTTGTGGTCGAACCCGGCTGCGAAGAGCCCTGGCGTGTTGAAGATCGCGCCGTCGGATTCGCTGGTGACGTCGAGCTGATAGGGATGGTTGCGGCGGGCGGCGCGGTGGGGTTGAAACCGCGCCGCCGCGCCGGCTTTTAGCAAGCCGGGTGTTAATCCCTCAAACTAAAAACCGTTTTTAATGCCGCTTTAACCCGCACAAATTTCCCGATTATCCGCAAGCGGCAAGAAGTTACCGGTCTTGCCATCGAGCGCAAGCATTTCACCGCTTTCGATATTGAAGATCCAGCCGTGCAGTCGCAGCGTCTTGTTCACGAGTCCGACCGCCACCGACGGATGCGTGCGGATGTTGCTGAGTTGCGCGATCACGTTGTCCTTGACCAGCGCCTCGAGACGCTCCGCATCCGAGCAGTAGTGGCGCGACGCGTTGATCGCCTTCGCCGCATCCGCGTGACGCAGCCAGCTCGCGACCGCCGGCATGTGCTCCAGATTCGTGCAGCTCGAGATCGCCGTCATCGCGCCGCAGTTCGAATGGCCGCAGATCACGATGTCGGTCACGCCGAGCACGGCAATCGCATATTCGACGGTCGCCGACACGCCGCCCGGCTCCGGGCCGTACGACGGCACGATGTTGCCCGCGTTGCGGATCACGAACAGCGACCCCGGTTCGGTCTGCGTCAGCAGTTCCGGCACCACGCGGCTGTCCGAACAGGTTACGAAGAGCGTGCTGGGATTCTGCGCGGTCGACAACCGCTTGAAGAGCGCGCTTTGCTGTGGAAAGACCTCGCGTTGAAAGCGGATCAGACCTTCGATGATTTCCTGCACGATATTCTCCAGAGAATCGAAGAGACGGATTTAAAGTTGCCGCGACTATACCGCAGCCTTTCAATCGTCGCGCGAATCACCGTGCTAATCGTCGGACGCTCCTGCCGCGAATGCCAGCGAAATCACGGCGTGCCTGCACGTGCCATAAAAAAGACCCGGCTGCCGGCAGCCGGGTCCAACTCTCTCGCTCACACGCGTTAAACGGTGTGCGCGTCGATACTGTAGCCGCGCCGGCGTCGCGGATAAGTCGCCGCGATGGAAGAGTCCTTTCCACCGCGGCACGAATGGCTTGACCCGATACGAGCAAGCGGGTCGCTCAATCGAAGTCGCGCGTCTCGAGCTCCACGGACCGTCCCCCGTTGCGTTCGAGCACCCGCCGCGTAGCATTTTCAATGCGGGCGCGGTTCGCCTCGAACGCTCCCACCAGATCGTGAGCAGACGGGGCGCCGTTGCCGAGGCTGCCATTGCCGAAATGGTCATTGAGCGCGTCGAGCGACACGCTGCACCATACGTCCTTCCCGTCCACATTGGCCTCGTAGGCGACGCGCGCAGCAGCCACCACTTCCCGGCGTCCGGTGAATTCGATCCTCATGATTGTCCTCCGTGTGTCAAAGGGAAATCCGAATACGCAACGGTCGTGCCCAATCCGGCCGGCCCGCCGGCTGGCCGGGCGCGAGCACGCATTCTCCGCAAGGTGCATACTCCTGACCGGCCGCCACGCGCGGCCGCGCCGATGCGTCGCAGCAAGGCCTCCTCCGGGCCGTCGACGCATTCAACATATCGATACTACGCCCTTCATGTGCCGCAATACTCAATCTTCACGCCCGCTCGTGATCGCCGCCGTGATGGCCTCGATGGCGATGGTCGCGATCGAAGCGACCATCGTGTCGACCGCGATGCCGCAGATCGTCTCGCAACTCGGCGACCTGCATTTATACAGTTGGGTGTTCTCGTCGTTCCTGCTCACGCAGACCGCGATGACCGTGGTGTTCGGCAAGCTCGCCGACCTCTATGGGCGCAAGCCCGTGATCCTCGCGGGCATCGCGATCTTTCTCGTCGGCTCGGTGCTCGCCGGTTTCGCGTGGTCGATGCCGGCGATGATCGTGTTCCGCCTGATCCAGGGGATCGGCGCGGGCGCGATCCAGCCGGTCACGCTGACCGTCGTCGCCGATCTGTACCCGGCGCGCGAACGCGGCAAGGTGCAGGGTTATCTCGCGAGCGTGTGGGCGATTTCGGCGGTCGTGGGTCCGATGGTCGGCGGCTTCATCATTCACAACCTGTCGTGGGCGTGGATCTTCTGGATGAACGTGCCGATCGGGCTCGCGTCGGCGGCGGGCTTCATCGCGTTCCTGCGCGAACCGGAACGGCACGCGCGGCCGTCCATCGACTTCGCCGGCGCCGCGCTGTTCATGGCCGCGATCGCAGCGCTGATGATGGCGCTGACCTACGCCGGCGACGACGCGTTGGCGCCAGCCTCGTTCGCAGGCGGCGTCTTCGTGCTGTGCGTGCTGCTGTTCGTGCTGCAGGAGCGTCGCGCGGCCGAACCGATGATCTCGTTCGCGCTATGGAGCCGCCGCCCGATCGCCGCATGCAACGGCGCGACGGTGCTGGCCGGCATGATCCTGATGGGCGCGACCACGTTCCTGCCGATGTACGTGCAGGGCGTGCTGCATCGTTCGCCCGTGGTGGCCGGCCTCGCGCTGACGATGATGATGGTCGGCTGGCCCACCGGCGCGACGTTCGCGGCGAAGTCGTTTCACCGGCTCGGTTTGCGGCGCATCCTGATCTGCGGCAGCGCGTTCGTGCCGCTCGGCGCGGTGCTGCTGCTGTTGCTGTCGCCGGGCGCGTCGCCGCTCGTCGCCGGGTTCGCGTCGCTGATCATGGGCTTTGGCATGGGGACCTCGAGCGTCGGTTCGCTCGTGCTGATCCAGGAGATCGTCAGAATGGAGGAACGCGGCAGCGCGACCGCGTCGAACCTGTTTTCGCGCAATCTCGGCAGCACGCTCGGCGCGACGCTGTTCGGCGCGGTGCTGAACTTCGGGCTCAGTCATTCGCAGGGTGTCGCGACGGTCACGTCGGATCAGCTAAAGGCGCTGCTGCAGAACCGCGCCGCCGATCTCGGCGACAGCGATCTGGTCCGGCTCGTGCTGCACCAGTCGCTGCATCTGACCTTCGTGTCGATGTTCGTGATCGCGCTATTCGTGGTCGTGCTGCTCGCGCTGGTCCCGACGATCCGATTCGGCGACGACAAGCCGGCACCGCTCAAGGCCTTGTCGCCGCTCGAGGACTGAGTCGCGCGGCGTCGCGAACCGCTTGCGTTCGCGAGCGCTACGAGCCGCCCGCCGGCAGCGTCGCCGCGAAGAAATCACGCACCTGTGCCGCGGTTCGCGCATGAATCGCGGCGCGATCGACACCCGGCCCGTCCTTGCAGATCGGCGCCAGACGCTCCATCGCCTCGGGCTCGCACACATCCATGAACGTATAGTGCGAGGCGCCCGGCACCATCGTCACCGTCGCTTGCGGCATGAAGCCCGCGATGCGGTGAATGTTGGTGTTGACTGGCGCGGTCGTGTCCGCCTCGCCCGCGAGCAGCGCGACCGGAATCGTCACTTCCTTGAACGACGCACTGTTGAATGCCTCGCCGAGCGCGGGCGCGATCGCGAAAGCGGCTTTGACGCGCGGATCGCGATACGAGTCGCCCGAGCGCGCGCGCGATGCGTTCGTTTGCGCCGATAGCCCCTCGACCGTCAGCGCCGGCGTGCCCGGCGCGTGCGCGAGATTGGCGGCTTCGGGCGGCGAGCAGATCGCATCGGCTTCGGGCGACGTGCAGAAGCGCTCCAGCGCCGCGCGATCGGTCCGTGCGCCCGCGACTTCGAGCACCGTATAGCCGCCGAGCGAAAAGCCCAGCGCGCCGATCCGCGTCGTGTCGACGCTCGGACCGAAACGCGGGTCCGCGAGCACCCCGTCGAGCACTTCGCTCAAATCGGTCGCGCGCTCCCACCAGAGGATGAAGCCGTCGCGCGTGCGCGGCTCCAGCGCGTTGTTACCCGGATGATTGACGCCCGCGACGATATAACCCTGCGCGGCCAGCGAGGCCGCGAGCCAGTCGAGACTGTCCGCGCTGCCGCCGGTGCCGTGCGATAGCAGCAGCAACGGGTATTTGGGCTGCGCGGCGGACAGCGGGGCATCGTCGGCGGCCGCGTGGCCGACGAACATCGGATGGCCCGGCGCGCCGATATCGTGAGGCGTCTCGGGCTGCGCCGCATCGGCCGGGTACCAGATGCGCGTGATCAGCGCCTGCGTTTGCGCGCCGCGCCAGTTGCGGGCCACGGCGGGGTGAAATACGCGGCTCGTTTCGCCGACATGCCAGCCGGCGGAGGCGGTTTGCGCGATGGCGTTCGCCGGCAACGAAGCCCACATCGCGCCAGACAGCACCCCTGACAACGCCGCGGTCAACGACACCACCACCGCGCTCGACAGCGCGGCACAACCTCGACGCATCATGGTTAGTTCTCGCAAATGGGGATCAGTAGATCGGTGACGCAGGGATGTTGCGCGCTGCGATCGGGCGTGCTTCGATACAGTTCCAGCCCCGGCCGCTGATCGCGCCGGTAGCCGCTGCGCGGCAGCCAGCCGCTGTACAGCGCCCTGAAAGTGGGCGAGATCAGCGCATAAGGGCCGACGAGGCGGTGCACCGCATACAGCCCGCCTTCGAGCCGCAGCGGCTCGATGCCCGGCGGCGGCCCGGCAACACGCGGGCGTTGCGCGGCTTCGTCGAGCCGCTCCATCGCACTGCTCAACGCCGCCTGCGAGCCCGCGACAATTGCCGCGTGATAGCAAAACCCGCCAGCCATCGACGGATCGCGCGCGCAAATGCCGACCCGCTGTTGCAACAGCGGGTTCTCGTCGCAGCGCAGCGTCGTCATCAGCGTGTGGAAGGTCTGGCCGATCGTCGCGATCGGGCCGTCATGGCGAAGGCATAGCACGTCGAGCGGCGCGAGCTCGGTGACTTCGACGGACGGCAGCGCGGGCGGGCTTTGGCTTTCGGTGCTTTCGTCACGATTACCGTCGACGCCATCGTGAATGCGGGCGCCATCGCCATCGCCGTCGCCTCGCTGCGCGATGCGCGCTTGCGCCGTTCGCAGGGTCCGCGCCGAAGCTGTCGAAACCGCCGGATTCGCCACCAGATGCCGCTGCCGGGTCCTGAATTCGCTCGGCGACACACCGGTGAAATCGCGAAACGCGCGCGCGAACGCTTGGGGACTGTCGTAGCCGGCGTCGTGCGCGACCGCGGTGACCTGCGCGGCGTCGGTCAACCGCTGGGCCGCCTCGGCGAGCCGCAGACGCTTGACGATGTCGCCGACGCTCTCGCCCATCAACGCGCGATAAATCCGGTGGAAGTGATACGGCGACATATGCGCGACGGCCGCGAGGCTGTCGAGCGTGTGTCGCGCGCCGGGCTCGACCAGAATGGCCTCGACCACGCGAGCGATCCGTCGACGGTAATCACGTTCGGTGCTGGGCTTCATGATGGCGCCACGATAGCGGTCTGCGCGCCGCGAGGCGGTGCAGAACTTGCGGATTTTCGCGTTTTCGCGCTTCGCGTTTTGCCAGCAGACGGGCGGCCAGGCTCGCGCGCTGCGTCACATTATGATCGACAATCCACGCGGCTTCCTGACGCCAGAACGGCTTTCACGGCGCCGTCAACTGCCCTTCGCATACAGCGTCGAATCGGCGAACCCTTCGGCGGCCAGCACCTGGCCGACCAGAATCAGCGCGGTGCGCTCGATCGCGCTGCCCTGCACCTTCGCGACGATATCGTCGAGCGTGCTAGTGATCTTTTCCTCGTCGGGCCAACTCGCGCGATAGATCACCGCGATCGGACACGCGCCGCCGTAATGCGGCCGCAGCTCATCGACGATGCGCGCGAGATGCCGCACGCCGAGGTGAATCGCCAGCGTCGCGCGATGGCGCGCGAGATCGCCCAACTGCTCGCCTTCGGGCATCGACGTTTTGCTCGCGTAGCGCGTGAGGATCAGCGTCTGCGACACGTCAGGCAGCGTCAACTCGCAGCCGAGCGCCGCCGCGCATGCGGCCGTCGCGGTCACGCCGGGGACGATTTCGTAAGGAATGGCCAGCTCGCGCAAACGGCGGATCTGCTCGCCGATCGCACCGTACAGCGACGGATCGCCCGAATGCACGCGCGCGACATGCTGGCCCTTCGCGTGCGCCGCCGCGAGCAGCGCGACGATCTGGTCGAGATCGAGCTCCGCGGTGTTGATCACCTGTTGCGCGCTATGACCTTCGAGCACCGCGGCCGGCACCAGCGACCCCGCATACAGGATCACCGGACAACTGCGCACGAGACGCTGCCCTTTGACCGTGATCAGTTCCGGGTCGCCCGGACCCGCGCCGATAAAAAACACTGTCATTCAGTACTCCAATTATTTGCTCACTTACCCGAATCCGCATGCGCCTGCGCGGGCAACGCATCGAGAAGATCGGCAACGCTGGCGAACTCGCGATCGACCTCGGGCAACACCGGCCGTCGCAGCATGATCACCGGCAAGCCACGTTCGCGCGCGACCTCGAGCTTCGCCTCGGTCGCGCCGCCGCCGCTGTTCTTGCTGACGACCACGTCGAACGCCTGCAGCGCGAACAGCGCGCGTTCGCCGTCGAGTGTGAACGGTCCGCGCGCCGCGAGGATGCGCGAGCGCGCCGTGTCCGGATGCGAGTCGAGCACACGCACGGTCCAGAATTGATGCGGCGCAATCTCGTCGAGATGCGCGAGCGGTTCGCGCCCGAGCGTGAAAAGCGGCCGTCTGAACGGCGCGAGCGTGTCGATCAGTTCGTTCCAGTCATCGACCATGCGCCAGTCGTCGCCGGCTTGCGGCTGCCACGCTGGACGCCGCAGCGCCCAGCACGGCACCTTCGCCGCGCGGCACGCGTCTACGGCATTCGCACTGATCCGCGCCGCGTACGGATGCGTCGCGTCGATCACGAGGCCGATCGCTTCGCTCGCGAGGTAACGCGCCAGACCCGCGCTGCCGCCGAAACCGCCGACGCGCACCGCGCACTTCAAGTCGTCGGGGACCTTGCCGAGTCCCGCGAGACTGTACACATGCGCGGGACCGAATTGGCGCGCGATCTTCAGCGCGTCGCCGGTGCCGCCGAGCAGCAGGATGCGCGTCATCGCGCGACTCCGACGATGTTGCCCTGCCGGTCGATCGCGAAGATTTCGACGCTGACCTGCGGCGGCACGATATCGCGAGCAACGGCCAAAGCGTGCTGACAGACGATATCGCCGAGCGGCACCTGCCGCGCGTGAGCGAGCGCGAGCGCCTGCTGGCTCGTGTTGGCCGCGCGCATCGCCGCTTGCAGCGCGGCGTCGGCGCCATGCGCGGCAGCCCAGCCGGCGAGTTGTTCGAGATCGATGCTGGAGTTGCGGCTATGCAGATCGAGATGGCCGGCCGCGAGCTTGCTGAGCTTGCCGAAGCCGCCGCAAATGCTCAGACGCTCGACCGGCGCGCGCTTCACATGCTTGAGCACCGCGCCGACAAAATCGCCCATTTCGATCAGCGCGATATCGGGCAGGCCGTAGTGCGCGCGCATCGCGTCCTCGCTCGCGTTGCCGGTGCAGGCGGCCACATGCGTATAGCCGTTCGCGCGCGCGACGTCGATACCCTGATGGATCGATGCGATATACGCCGAGCACGAAAACGGCCGCACGATGCCGGTGGTGCCGAGGATCGACAGTCCACCGACAATCCCGAGTCGCGGGTTCATCGTTTTCAGCGCGAGCGCTTCGCCGCCTTCGACGCCGATCGTCACTTCGAAGCCGCCGCGATACGCGTGGCGCGCGGCGAGTTCGTCGAGGTGCTGCGTGATCATCTGGCGCGGGACCGGATTGATCGCCGGTTCGCCGACCGGCAGCGTGAGCCCCGCGCGTGTGACCGTGCCGACGCCCGGCCCCGCGCGAAAGATCACACCGGGTCCGGGCACGAGGCGCACGCGCGCGAACACGAGCGCGCCGTGGGTCACGTCGGGATCGTCGCCGGCGTCCTTGATCGTGCCGGCTTCGGCGATCCGCTCGCCGTCCGTCGCGGCAAGCCGGCAGAACGTGAGCCGCATCGGCACATGCTGGCCCTTCGGCAACACGATCTCCGCGACCTCGCTGAGCTCGCCCGCCAGCAGTAGACGAGCGGCCGCGAGCGACGTCGCGGTCGCGCAACTGCCGGTCGTATAGCCGCTGCGCAGCGGCGCCGGCTGTTCGGGAGTCTCGTCGCGCATCACGAATCGGCCGATGGTTTGGCGGGTTTGGTCACGTCGAGCAGTGTGATCGGCAACGCCTGGCGCCACGTATCGAAGCCGCCGAGCGGTTGCGCGTGAGCGAGCCCGATGCGCGTCAGCGTACCGCCATGCCGCTCGCGCCATGCGGCGAGCACCGCCTCGCCTTGCAGCGTCACCGCGTTCGCGACGAGCCGGCCGCCGTCGCGCAGTTGTGTCCAACAGGTGTCGAGCACGTCGGGCTCCGTCACCCCACCGCCGATGAACACCGCGTGCGGCGCCGGCAGTCCCCGCAACGCGTCAGGCGCGCGGCCGGCCACGAGTTGCAGCCCCGGCACGCCCAAAGCATCGCGATTCTGTTCGATGAAGCGCTGCCGCGCTTCGTTCGCTTCGATCGCGATCGCGCGACACGTGGGATGCGCGAGCATCCATTCGATTCCGATCGAACCGCTGCCCGCGCCGACGTCCCACAGCAACTCGCCGGGCGCGGGCCCGAGGCGCGCGAGCGTGATGACGCGCACGTCGCGCTTGGTCAACTGGCCGTCGTGGATAAAGGCATCGTCGGGCAAACCGCAGGACAGCGGTAGACGCGGCGCATGCGCCGACGCGCGGCACTCGAGCGCGATCAGATTGAGCGCGGCCATCTCGCCGGCCGGCCATTGATCCGCGCGGCCATCGACACGCCGTTCGCGTGCGCCGCCCAGATGTTCGAGCACGGTCATGGCAGTCGCGCCGAAACCGCGCGCATCGAGCGAGGCCGCCAGTGCCGCGGGCGTGCGCCCGTCCGCGCTCAGCACGAACAGGCGCGCGCCGTCACGCAGATGCGCATTCAGCGCGGCAAGCGGTCGGCCGACCAGCGAGACGGTCGCGACATCCTGCAACGGCCAGCCGAGCCGCGCGGCCGCGAGCGACAACGACGACGGCGCCGGCAGCACGCGCAACTCGCCGGCCGGCAACTGCCGCGCGAGCGTCGCGCCGACGCCGAACAGCATCGGGTCGCCGCTCGCGAGCACGCACACCGCGTGCGGACGCTCGGCGAGCAACGGCGCGAGATCGAACGGACGCGGCCACGCGGCACGACGCGCCGCGAGCCGTGCGGGCAGCATCGCCAGATGGCGCTCACCGCCGTACACGACCGACGCGCCCAGCAACGCACGCCGCGCGGGCCGCCCCAAACCGGCGAAGCCGTCGTCGCCAATGCCCACTACGGTCAGCCATGCCGGCATGCATCCATCCTCATCAGTTGCGTCGATTCTTTAGCGATTGCACCGGCTCATGCATGCGGCTTTGCGCAGGCTCGGAGCGCGGGTTGCGAAAGTCGGCATGATACCGCCGCCATGCGGCCCGCGGGTTCGCGGCGGAGCGCCATGCTGCCGGGATCACCGGCATCGCGCGATGGCCGGCAAACAGGCGCTGCGGCCACAGCGTAAAGATATAATGGCCGCTTTCATTGCCCACGGTCAGCCCGCAGCGCTTTTCGGCCGCACAGTTCACGCCGGCCCTCGTCGGGCAGCATGCAGCGAGGCCGCAGCCATGCCGTCGCGCGACGCTAAACCCGGTGCCCCTTTGAATCGAGCTTCGCCTCCCACCGTTTCGTCCCACGTGGTCACGATACCGCGGTCCTCGGCATGTCCGGGGTTGCTGCGCATCGTCCCCGCGCGCGACGGCGGCATCTGCCGCATCAAACTGCCCGGCGGCGTCCTGAGCGCGGCGCAGGCACGCGCGATCGCCGATGCGAGCACGCGGCACGCGAACGGCGTCGCCGAGCTGACCAATCGCGCGAATCTGCAACTGCGCGGCGTGCGCGACGGACACGAAGCGGCGTTGAGCGCGGCGCTGATCGGCGCGGGGCTTGGACCGGCGGGCGCGCTCAGTTCCGCCGACGACGTCCGCAACGTGATGATCAGCCCCGCCGCCGGCCGCGATCCGCACGCGCTGATGGACACGACGCCGCTGTGCGGAGAACTGCTGACGCTGCTGCAAGGCGATGCGCGCTTCGTAGCGTTGTCGCCGAAATTCGCGCTGCTGCTCGACGGCGGCGAACAGCTTGCGCGGGTCGATCATCCGCATGACGTGTGGCTCGCGGCGTCGGCTGACGAAGAAGGCGTGCGCTTCGTGTTCGGCCTCGCGGGGTGCCCGGCTCCGGCAGGCGAGAACTCGAACCCGCGCGACCATCGCGATTCCAACGGCACGGGCGCACTCGCGGCGGTGCCGCCGTCGCGCGTGCCCGCGCTCCTGCGCGCGTTGCTGCACACGTTCCTCGACCTCGCCCCAGCCGACGCGACCCGCATGCGCGACCTGCTCGCCACGCATTGCGCCGACGCGCTGCTGCAGCACGCGCAGCGCTACGTCGATTTCCCGCTCGCGCGCGACGCATCGCTGAGCCACTGGCAACGGCACATCGCCGCCGACCCATCGCTGCGGCTCGGCGCTCACGCGCAGCGCGGCGACGGCAGGTCGCATGTCGGCGGCCAACCACCGCTCGGCCGGATCGATGCGGCCACGCTGCGCGCCCTGGCTGCGCTCGCGCAAAAACACGGCAACGGCAGGTTGCACGCGACGCCATGGCAAAGCGTGCTGCTGCCCGACGTCGCGACGACGGCGGTGCCCGCCGTGCTCGCGAAGCTGACCGCACTCGGTCTCGCGTGCGATCCCGCGCAGGCCATCACGCACGTGATCGCCTGCGCCGGTTCGGCCGGCTGCGCGAAGGGCCTCGCCGACACCAAGACCGACGCGCTGCAACTCGCCGAGCGCTTACCCGCCGGCGTCGACGTGCATCTGACCGGCTGTCCGCGCTCCTGCGCGGCAGCCCATCGCGCGCCCTACACGCTGCTCGCCGCCGCGCCCGGCCTCTACGACCTCTATCGACGCGACGGCCGCCCCGGCTTCGGCCAATGCGTTGCGCCCCAACTGACGATCGACGAGGCCGCCGCGCTGCTCGCGCGCCTCGCCCGGAGTACTCCACATGCTTGATTACATTCGCGACGGTCAGGAGATCTATCGCCAATCGTTCGCGACGATCCGCGCGGAGGCCGACCTCGCGCGCATCCCCGCCGACCTCGAAAAGCTCGCGGTGCGCGTGATCCACGCGTGCGGCATGGTCGACGTGATCGACGACCTCGCGTTCTCCGACGGCGCCGGCAGCGCGGGCCGCCGCGCGCTCGCGCAAGGCGCGCCGATCCTGTGCGATGCGGGGATGGTCGCGCAAGGCATCACGCGCGCGCGGCTGGCCGCGAACAACGAAGTGATCTGCACGCTCACGCACCCGGACGTGCCCGCGCTCGCGCGCGAAATCGGCAACACGCGCTCGGCCGCCGCGCTCGAATTGTGGCGCCCGCATCTGGCGGGCAGCGTCGTCGTGATCGGCAATGCGCCGACCGCGCTGTTTTATCTGCTCGACATGCTCGATGCCGGCGCGCAGAAGCCGGCGCTGATTCTCGGCTTTCCGGTCGGCTTCGTCGGCGCGGCGGAATCGAAAGCGGCACTCGCGCAAAACAGCCGCGGCGTCCCCTATGTGGTCGTGCACGGACGGCGCGGCGGCAGCGCGATGGCCGCCGCCGCGGTCAACGCGCTGGTGACGGAGGTCGAATAAATGGCGAGCCAGCTAACGAGTCGCGGACGGCTGTACGGCATCGGCGTCGGTCCCGGTGACCCGGAATTGCTGACGTTGAAGGCGCTGCGGCTGCTCAAAGCGGCGCCGGTGGTCGCGTATTTCGTCGCGAAGGGCAAGAAGGGCAACGCGTTCGGCATCATCGAGGCGCATCTGCACGACGCGCAGCAGCATCTGCCGCTCGTCTATCCGGTCACCACCGAAGCGCTCGAACCGCCGCTGTCGTACGAAGCGATCATCGCGGACTTCTATGACACCGCCGCCGAAATCGTCGCGGGCCATCTCGACGCGGGCCGCGACGTCGCGGTGATCTGCGAAGGCGATCCGTTCTTCTATGGCTCGTACATGTATCTGCACGACCGGCTCGCGGCGCGCTACGACAGTGAGGTAGTGCCCGGCGTGTGCTCGATGCTCGGCGGCGCGGCGGTGCTCGGCGCGCCGCTCGTGTATCGCAACCAGAGCTTGTCGGTGCTGTCGGGCGTGCTGCCCGAAGATGAATTGCGCCGCCGTCTGGCCAACGCCGACGCGGCGGTCATCATGAAACTCGGCCGCAATTTCGACAAGGTACGGCGCGTGCTCGACGAACTCGGACTCGCGCAGCGTGCGCTGTACGTCGAACGCGCGACGATGCGAAATCAGCGCATCGTGCCGCTCGCGGAAGTCGATCCGATGGCGTCGCCGTATTTCTCACTGCTGGTCGTGCCGGGGCAAAAATGGCAAGGATGAACGCGCCCGCCATCGTGATTCTCGGCACCGGCGCGCTTGCGACCGCGCGGCGGATTCAGGCGTCGTATGTCGAGCGTGGCGCGCATGCCGCGGCCGGCGTTGCCACGGACTGCCAGGTCCATGCGCTGCAGGGGCGCGTCGACGCCGACGTCTCGTACAGCGAACTCGGCGCGCATCTGCGCGAGCTGTATGCGCGCGGCACGCCGATCGTCGCGCTGTGCGCGGCCGGCATCGTGATTCGCTGCCTCGCGCCGCTGCTGTCGAACAAAGGCGCCGAGCCGCCGGTGCTCGCGGTCGCCGAGGACGGCAGCGCGGTCGTGCCGCTGCTCGGCGGCCTCGCGGGCGTCAACGTGATGGCGCGCGACATCGCCGCGGCGTTGGCCGTGCAGCCCGCGATCACGACGAGCGGCGAGCTGCGCTTCGGCACCTGCGTGCTCAATCCGCCCGATGGCTATGCGCTCGCCGACCTGGGTCAGGGCAAGCGCTTCGTGTCGGATCTGCTCGCGGGCGAAAGCACGCGCATCGAAGGCGACGCGCCGTGGCTCGACGACGCACAACTGCCGCGCTCGGCGTCGGCGCGTCTCGCGATTCGCGTGACGCCGCGCACGTGGGATGGGCGTGAAGACGAGCTCGTGATTCATCCGCGCAGTGTGGTGGCGGCTGTCGCCAGCGACGCTGCCGATGCCGCCGACGCGATAGTCGCGCGCGTGCGCGCGGCACTGTACGCACAGGGTCTCGCGATGCTTTCGCTTGCGGCCTTGCTCGCGCCATCGACGAGCATGGCCGACCCGGCGCTCGCGCAAGCGGCAAGGCTTCTCGAGGTACCGCTGCGCTTCGCCGATGCCAGCGCCGAACAGGGCGAATCGAGTGCCGCAAGCTTGCTGCATACCGCGCTACGCGTCCCCCACGAAACGCTGCACGACGACGCACACTCCAACGTCGCGCTCGCCCTCTCCCCGCTCGCCATCGACCCCGCGACGCTCGGCCGTGCCCGCGGCCGTCTGACCGTGATCGGCCTCGGCCCCGGCCGGGCCGAGCTGATGGTCCCGGCTGCGCGCACCGCGTTGAACGAAGCCACCGACATCCTCGGCTACGACACCTACGTGAAAATGGCCGGCCCGCTGCGCGCCGGTCAGCGCGTGCACGGCACCGACAATCGCGAGGAAATGCAGCGCGCGCGCCACGCGTTCGAGCTCGCGAGCGAAGGCCGCTCGGTCGTGATGGTGTCGTCGGGCGACCCCGGCGTGTTCGCGATGGCGGCCGCCGTGCTCGAAGCGCTCGAAGCTTCCCGGAACGACGCATGGGCGGCCGTCGAACTATCGATCGTGCCGGGCGTGTCGGCCGCGCTCGCGACCGCCGCGCAGGCCGGCGCGCCGCTCGGCCACGACTTCTGCATGCTGTCGCTGTCGGACAACCTGAAGCCGTGGACGATCATCGAAACCCGCCTGCGCCATGCGGCGCAAGCCGATCTCGTGATGGCGTTCTACAACCCGATTTCGCGCGCGCGTCCGTGGCAACTCGACAAGGCACTCGACATCGTGCGGGAGTATCGCGTGCCATCGACCCAGGTGGTGCTGGGTCGCGATATCGGCCGGCCCGGCGGCACGCTGCGCACGCTGACGCTCGGCGAGCTTCGCTCGGCCGATGTGGATATGCGCACGATGGTGATCGTCGGGTCGTCGCTGACGAGAAGATTCGCTTGCGGTCATCACGGCGCGCAGTGGGTGTACACGCCGCGGTGGTACGAGTAAGCGGACCGTACCGGGTGGTACCAGCCCGCCCCGCTCACGCCACCTTCAGATCCTGCACCGCCCGCTGCCTGACGCCCAGGTCGTCCCACAACTCCGGATGGCACGTGAACACCAGAATCTGATGCCGCGTCGCCGCGTCGATCAACGCGCGTTTGAGCGCGTCGCGGCGCGCGGCATCGGTGTGTACCGCGGCGTCGTCGAGCATCAGCAGAGTCGGCCGGCCTGAGGCCTGCAAGAGATCCGCGTACGCGAGCCGCGTCAGGATGCCGAGCTGTTCGCGCGTGCCGAAGCTGAGCGCATCGAGCAGTTCCGCGCGGCCGTCGCGATCGAGCATCGCCGGAATCAGATCGTCGCCGAGCGCGAGGCTCGACTGCGGAAAAAGCCGCTTCAGGTAGTGACCGACCCGCTCGGTCAACGGCGCACGCAGTTGGGCGAGCGCGGCGTCGCGTTCGTCGACCAGCACTTCGTCGAGCAGACTCAGCGCGCTCGCGCGCAGGCGCAGTTCGTCGTTGCGACGCGTGGCCTGCTCAACCTGGGCTTCGAGCGCGGCAAGCCGTTCGCCGAGGCCCGATGCGCCCATCGTTTCGAGCTGGCTACGCAGCTCCGCGATCCGCAGTTGACGCTCGTGCTGCTCGTTGCGCGCGAGGTCCGCCGATGCGCGATAGCGCTTCGCCTCCGCCACGGGGTCGTCCAGACGCGCCGCATCGAGTTCGCGCTCGCGCTCGCCGCGCTGGTTCTTCAGCGCATCGACCTTGACGCGTTGCTCGACGATATGCGCCTGCCACCGCGCGCGGTTGCGCCGAAACGCTTCGTCGTGCAGCTGTGCTTCTTTACGCTGCAACTGCGCCGTGAGCGAATCGGCCTTCGCAACGCCGCTGGATTGCGCGCCCGCCGCCTGCGCGAGCACCTTGCGCGCGGTCTCCAACGCGTCGCGCGCGATGTCGGCGTTGCGGCGCGCGTCGTCGAGCGGCGGCGCCGCGGACACGTCGGGCAGACTGGCAAGGCGCTCGCTCGACGCCTGCAAGCGCGCCGCCGTCGATGCCAGCGCCGCGCGCAATGCATCGATGCCTTGCGGCGCATGGACTTCGAGAATCCTCGCCTGGCTCTTCTGTTGCGCGACCAGCGATTTCCATTGCTCGTGACGCGCCTGCGCATCGCCCACCGACGCGACGCCGAGCGACCGCAGCAACTGCGCGTGCTTCGCCTCGAGCGACGCCAGCTCCGACAACCGCGCGGACAGATCGGACACGCCCGGAATCACGCGCAGTTCGCCGAGCTTGCCGAGGCCGATGCGCTTTTCATCGTCGACATGCAGCACGCCCGTGCCGCTGATCGTCTGATCGCCGACGCTCAATTCGCCATTCAAGCTGTACTCGATGCGCGTCATCGCCGCTTCGGTCCGCGCGCGCAACACGGTCAATTCGCCGTCGAGCGCGACGACGCGCTTGAACTGCGCGTCGTCGAGTTCGAGCGCCGCCGCGTCTCGCGCGGCCTGCAACACCGCCGCGTTCGCCTTGTCCGCCTCGCCGATCGACGCTTCGAGCCGCTGGCCCTCCTCCCGATAGAAATCGACCTGGCTGCGCAGATCGGCGGCGGTCACGGCCGCGTTCGCGAGTTCGAGCGCGCGGTTCGCCTCGGTCGATGCATGCTCGAATTGCGCCACACGGCTTTGCGCCTGCGCATGCGCGGTTTGCGCGGCCGCGACCTCGACGCGCGCCGCGTCGAGCTGCTCGCGTTCGCGCGCGATGGCCGCCTCCAGTTCGAGCGCGCCCTGCTCCTGCTGCACCGACAACGCGAGTTCGGCCTCGCCGATCTTCAGCGACTGCGCGAGCCCTTCGAGACCGCGTTCGAGTTGTTCGACCGCCGCGGCACGTTGCTGCGCGAGCGCGGCCTTCTGCTCGTGAAGCTCCCAGGGACGCCTGCGCTCGGCGTCGTCGAATGCCTGCTGTTGGGCGGCGAGGCGCGCGATGTTGTCGTCGAACTGCTGGCGCTGCTGTTGCAGCTCGTCGCGGCTCGCGATCAGCGAGGCGAGCTTCTGCTCCGCCTCGGCGAGCGGCCCGGTCGACTTCTGCGTGCGCGCGGTCAGCAGTTGCCGCAGCTCGCGCTGCACGGCCGCGATCAGCGCGTCCTCGCCGCCCGCTTCGCGGCCGCCCGACAGTTGCGTGAGCGCGTCGCGCAGATACTGTGCCGCGTGCCCGGTCGAATCGCGCATCTCCTGCGTGCCGCCTTGCTGCACCCACAACAGACCCGGCACGCCGGCGTTCTCGGCTTTCATCGGACCGCGCGCCGCGCGCGAGAAGCCGAGCAGCGCGGCGAGCTTGTCTTCGGCTTCGTCCTCGCTATACACGGCCTGGCCGATCCTCAGCTCGCAACGCTGACGCGACACGAACTGCTTCGACAGACGGCACGCCACACCATCGAGCTCGAAGCTGACCTCGACCGACGGCTGCCCGCTCGCGAGCCCCCACGGCAACAGGTCTTTCAGATGCGACGCCTTGTAGCGTTCGAGGAACACCGTGCGCACCGCCTCGGCAATCGTGCTTTTGCCGGCTTCGTTCGGGCCGATGAACAGATTGAGACCGGGTTGCAGATCGTCGATCACGATCTGCCCGCCGAACTGCCTGAATTCCTGAATCGCGATACGCTGCAGCTTCATGCGGGGGCTCCTTCACGCGGCGCTTCAGGTTGCTGCCGCTCGCGCATCTGCGCGGGTGGTGCGGCCTGCGAATCGCGTTGCCGCTGGTCGCGCTGAAAACGCGCCAGCAGCAGCAACGCCTCGGCCGCGCGCCGCGCCTCTTGCGGATCGGCCTGCGCGTCTTCCTGCAGGCCGCGCAGCCGCGCCACCACCTTCGCGAGATAGCCGCTTTGCGCGCCGAGTTCGGCGAGATCATCGGAGGTCGGCAGCACGTGCAGGCTGCTCAGATCGGCACGCAACGCGCGCACACGCGCGCGCGCCTGTTCGACCGCGACATGCAGCGCCTCGGCATCGGCGAGCGCCGCGGTGCCGCCGACCTCGATGCGCAGCACGTCATTCGCGCCGAGTTCGGCGAGGCGGGTTTTCAATGCATCGACATCGGTCGGCACCGAAATCGTCTCGTCCCAGCGATGCCACCGGTATTGCCCGACCCGCACCGCGTCGACCTGCGGCACCGCGCCGGGTTCGCTGACGGTAACGTCGAGCACGAAGCCCGGCTCGTTCGCGCGGAAACGGTCCTGCTCGTGCGTGCCCGCGTACCACGTGCGTTCGTCGACGCGCAGATGGCCGTGCCAGTCGCCGAGCGCCAGATAGTCGAGCCGCGCACTGGCGGCGCGCGTCGGCGCGATCGGATTCGACGAATCGATGCCGTCTTGCAGAATGCCGCCGACGCTGCCATGCGCGAGCCCCACGCGGTGATAGCCTGGCGGAGTATCGGTGGAATCGAAGAACGCGGTGGTGTCGTCGTAGGTGATGCGCTGCGTGAGCGGCGCGCACAGCAGCGCGCACCGGCACGCGTCGAGCAGCACGACGCCGGCTTCGAGCACGAGCCGCACGTTCGGCGGCACGCAATCGAGCCGCTGCGCGCGGGTCCACACGCTTTCGACGAGCGCCGCGTCGTGATTGCCCGGCAGCATGATCCACGCTCCGGAAAACGCTTGTAGCGCGGCGAACAACCGTCGGATCACGGTGTCCGACACCGTCTGCAGATCGAACACGTCGCCCGCGACGAGCACCGCGTCGACGTTGCGCGCGGCCGCTTCTTCGGCGATGCGGCGCACCGTGTCGAAGCGCGCCTGGGCGAGATGCGCGGCCTCGTCCGGTTCGAACTGACCGAATTGCGTGCCGATCTGCCAGTCCGCGGTGTGCAGAAACCTGATCACTGTGCCTCCATTTCGATTGCGTTGCGTCCTCTTGCGTTGATTTCGCCGAGGAGCCCAATCGCGAATGTTACCTTGCCGAAGCGCCGGCGCGTATCCAGGCTGGACGCGCGCGCGGGCCGTACCGCATCATTGCAACCGAACCGGCTGAGCCCGCCGACTTTCCAGCCGCCGCCCGACACGATCAACCGCGCCCGATGGACAAGACCACCGAACTGAAGAAGGCCAAGCGCACGCCTTTACTGCTACTGCTCGCGGCCGCCTGCGTTTTCGTCGTCGCCGCATTCCTGCCGCGCGGCCTGTGGGTCGACGGCATCAAGGCCGTCGCCGAGGCCGCGATGGTCGGCGCGCTCGCCGACTGGTTCGCGGTCGCGGCGCTGTTTCGCCGCGTGCCGATTCCGCTCGTGTCCGCGCACACCGCGATCATCCCGCGCAACAAGCACAAGATCGCCGACAACCTCGCGCACTTCGTGCAGGACAAGTTTCTCGACGTGCCGTCGCTGGTCGGTCTGATCCGCCGGCATGACCCGGCGCAGACCGTCACCGCGTGGCTCAGCGAATCGGCCAACACCGCGCGCCTCGGCGACTACGTGGTGCGGCTCACCGGCGGCATCCTCGACGTGGCCGACGACGCGCGCATTCAGAACTTCATCAGGGACGGGTTGCGCGACGTGCTCGCGAAGGTCGATCTGTCGCAATCGCTCGGCGCGATTCTCGACACGCTGACGCGCGACGGCCGCCATCAGGAACTGCTCGACACCGCGATCGATCAGGTGATCGCGGTGCTGCGCGAGGCGCCGGCGCGCGAATTCATTGCCGCGCGCATCGTCGATTGGGTGAAAAGCGAGTATCCGACGATGGAGAAGTTTCTGCCGTCGGTATGGCTCGGCGACAAGGGGGCGGAGGCGATCGCGAGCGCCGCGAACCGTATGCTCGAACAGATCGCGCAGAACCCCACGCACGAGCTGCGCGACAAGTTCGACCAGGCGGTGCAGAAGCTGATCGTGCGGCTGAAGACCGATCCCGTGTTCCTGCAGCAAGGCGAAGCACTGAAGCGCTATCTGGTCGAAGGCGATGCTTTCGGCAGCTACGTGAAGGACATGTGGGGAGAGCTGCGCGCGTGGCTCAAGCGCGATCTGCAAAACGCCGATTCGGCACTGCATGGGCGTGTCGCCGCGATGGGCGCGTGGGTCGGCCGCGAACTCGCGCGCGATCCAGCGCTGCGGCAATCGCTGAACGACCACCTCGAGGAAGCGGCGCGCGCGATGGCGCCGGACTTCGCGCGGTTCCTCACACGCCATATCAGCGATACCGTGAAGAACTGGGACGCGCGTGAGATGTCACTGCAGGTCGAGTTGAATATCGGCAAGGATCTGCAGTACATCCGCATCAATGGGACGATCGTCGGCGGATTTATCGGCTTGTTGCTGTATGTGAGTTCGCTGTGGCTGGAGATGCTGCGGGTGCATGTCGGCTAGCATGCGGATTGGCGGCCCCTACCGGTAGTCTTCCATGCCGCCGATCGGCCGAAGGACGTCGCACTTTTTGACTGATGCGGTTTCGATCGCAGTTTTGATCAAGCAGTGCGCATCGAGCAATTCTCTGACTCGTGCATGCCGCGTTCGCAAATCACTTCGCATTTCGTCACGCGCAAATCGGACAATGGTCTGTACAAAACGGAACTCATTCACATTCATCGTCCGACGTGCCGTATTAAGTCGAACCAACCGGCGTCCATGAATTCGGGGCCACGTTCCCTCGCCGCTTGCCCGATGTATTATCAGCCATCCTACTTACGTCGACTGGCTATGTCCGAGAACCTTACACACAGTGTCGAGGGAAGGGTTGGAGCCACCGGGTTCTTCTTCGTCGTCGCGTATGCGGCGCTTTCGTTGACAGCGATAGCGCTGGTCGGCCCTTATGGCTGGGACGACGGCGCCATCACTATTGCCTATGCGCATACACTCGGGCGACACGGGGTATTCGCGTTGACCTCAGCTTCGGCGCCGGCCGAAGGTACGTCAACTTTGCTCATGACGGCGATGTTGGCGATAGGGCAGTGGATGATGCATCCAGGCTTTCTGGATGCGATCATGACGGCGCAGTTGCTCTCCTTCATCGCAATGAGCGCTACCCTGGTGCTCGTGTGGCGCGCACTTGAACCGTGCCTGCCGAGCCCAACGCATCGCCTCATCGTGGTGTGCTTGCTGGGGCTGCTGCCAGCCTGCCAGGCCGAGATCATCAATGGCATGGAAATGACGGTCTTTGCGTTGCTGCTGTTTGCGTTCGTGCTCTCCTGGCGCGCGCGATCGACACTCGCCTATGCACTGTTGCCGCTTCTGATGCTGACTCGCTTCGAGGCGGTGTTCTATCTGGGATTCGCGCTCGGCTGGATGGTCGTGTTTTCCCCGCAGGATAGGCCGCATGCCATTCGAATGTGCGTCTGGCTCATGCTTTGCTTTCTGCTGATGACAATCTGGAGGTATCGTGTCTTCGGCACGCTATTGCCGAATACCATCCTGGCCAAGCTGCAAATGCCCTACAGCAAAAAAGGCTGGGACGGCGTATTGGTAAAGCTGCGCGGTCTCAAGGATTTCCTTTTCGTGAATGCCGCGTTTCTGGCTGGCATGTACCTGAGCCGGAAGGGAGAGAAAAAGCGCCGTCTGGATCCGATGCCTGTACTTCTAATATTTTCTTTTGCCGTATTCGCGCTCGTATCGGGAAAAAATTGGGGCTATACCGGGCGGATGTTCATGGCCGTGGTTCCCCTTTTCGTCCTTTCTCTCGCAGAACGTTTTGCGAATATGCGTCAACCATATGTATTTCGTGGGCTTTTGCTGTGCCTTTCTGGAACTTTCCTGTTCAACATTGCATTGCTGCGCGACAACGTCGACACGGTAATCCTTGGTGCGGCGATGCGTGGCGTGCTGCCCGCTGCGCTGAATGCGGCGGGAGACGCGGCCCGAAACAGAGCGTGGCACGATTTCCCCGGTGACTGGCGCGGAATTACGCCAGCGAACTACGCGATGACGGGTGCTTCGGTTGATCATCTGCGCGAGTATCTGGGGCAACCGACGCTCAAGTTCATGACGCCAGACGTTGGTGGCGCCGCACTGTGCTGCGAACATCTGGACATTCTGGATTCGGCGCTGTTGACCAACCCATCGCTGGCGCGTCGCGGGTATGCAGGGTTTGCGGACTATCTGAGCAAGGAACGTCCGGAAGTCATCGAAACACATGGCCTTTGGAGCAGCAACAGCGGGATATACTCCGTCGCCGAATTCCAGACGGACTATCTGCCCGCGATTTACGATGGGACGCTTTTCTGGCTGCGTCATGACGTCCTGGAGCGTCTGATTGCTCGCGGCGTGGCGGCCGATCCTGTTCGCCCGGGGAGGTTGCTTGATATTCGCTATGTGGGAGACAGTCGAGACGCCTGGTATCTGATGCGATTTCCCGCTGTGACGGTACTCAGTCCGTGAACTTCTGTCGGCTTGGAAGCTGTTGCGAGCGCCCCAACGGGTAGCAACGGTTCGACGAGGGACCACAGTTCGTCGGGTATGCATTCTCTGAGCTTCGCCTCATATCGCGACAAACCGAGACCGAATAGTACGGAAGGTCTGCTGAACTCGTTTCCTGACCGCTGTACCTTCAGGCGATCAATGCTTTGCAGAGCAGATCGCTTCGCATTTCGGCTTCTTCAAAGGCGTGATGGCGAGCACTCATTCGCATCGGCCTCGGGCTATGTTGCAGTGCTAGTCCTTGCGCTTTACATGAAATCCACCGACGTGACGGTGCTGTACAGCCATCCCCATCGGCTGCGGATTCTGTGTTGCCTGCTCCTGTACTGGATCAGCCGCGTCTGGATGGTTGCATTTCGCGGTGAGATGCACGACGACCCGATCGCCTACGCAATAAAAAACTGCTCCAGCCTTCTGACCATTGTGCTGTGCGTAGTTGCAGTGCTCATTGCGATCTAGCCCGCGATGCATGGTGCGTGACCGGCGCACGCGTTCATCGTGTCGCATGTCGGAATGTGTCGATAAGTTCGACAGCCGCTGACGCCATGTTGCCTTTGGTGACCCTGGCATCCGTCGCCCTTCGCTCACGGTCTCGCCGTTGGGTGTCGGCGTTCTCGAATTCGAGCGGCAAACGGTAGCCAATCCTGCTGTGCAGGCGGCGTACGTCGTACCAGCCCTCCAGGAACCAGACGATGCGCGGCCGGCGATCTGAATCGGCCTCTTACCGCTCGCCGCGACGTGGCAAAGCACCCCACCCCGCCAAACCACCTACAATTCGGGCATCTGTCTTGCTGACGACCAGTGCTCCGCTCGGCCGTCAACACGTCCCAACCGGAATTCTGCTTACATGAAAATATCGCTACCGCCGCCGCATGGGCGGCCCAACCGCGTTTACCCGCCGGGCACGCCGGGCCTGCATGGCCTCGTGTCGCTGATCACCGGCGTGGTGGTCGTGTGCGGGCTGTACTTCGGGCGGGAGGTACTGATTCCGATCACGTTGTCGGTGCTGTTGAGCTTCCTGCTCGCGCCGCTCGTGCAGATGCTGCGGCGTCTGCACATGGGCCAGTTGCCGTCGATCTTCATCGCGGTGCTGTTCGCTCTCGCCTCGCTGCTCGCGGTCGGCGCGCTGATCGGCGCGCAGCTCGTGCAGCTCGCGGACGCGCTGCCGCAGTACCAGGAAGCGATCGAGCAGAAGATCGAAACCGTGCAGGAAAAGACCGTTGGCCGCGCCGACTCCCTGATGAGCAGCGCTGCCAGCGCGCTGCAGCGCGTGGCGCCATCGCGCCCCGCGCCACCGCGCCCGACCGGCCGCGCCGCGCGCAACGCGCCGCAGGTGCCGCAACAGGTCGAGGTGCACGAGCCCGCGCCGACGCCGGTGCAACTTGCGCAGCGCGCGCTGACGCCGGCCATCGCGCCGATCGAGACGACCTTCATCGTGCTCGTCGTGACCATCTTCATCCTGTTGCAGCGCGAGGATTTGCGCGACCGTCTGATCAGCCTGTTCGGTTCGCGCGACCTGCACCGCACGACTACCGCGATCAACGACGCCGCCGGGCGCCTGTCACGCTATTTCGTCGCGCAGCTCGGCGTGAATCTGAGCGCGGGCGGCATCATCGCGATCGGGCTCGCGATCATCGGCGTACCGGGGGCGCTGCTGTTCGGCGTGATCGCCGCGCTGCTGCGCTTCGTGCCGTACATCGGCATCTGGATCGCGGCGATCCTCGCATTCTTTCTCGCAGCCGCGATCCAGCCGCAATGGACGATGGCGGTCCTCACGCTGATCCTGTTCATCGTCGTCGACGTGGTCGCCGGGCAGATCGCCGAGCCGCTGCTGTATGGTCATCGCTCGGGCCTGTCGCCGCTCGCGGTGGTGGTCGCGGCGATTTTCTGGAGCTGGCTGTGGGGGCCGATCGGCCTCGTGCTGTCGACGCCGCTCACGCTGTGCGTCGTCACGCTCGGGCGCTACGCGGACCGGCTCAACTTCCTGACCGTGCTGCTCGGCGATCAGCCCGCGCTGACGCCCGCGCAGAACTTCTATCAGCGCCTGCTCGCCGACGATCCGCACGAGGCGATCGTGCAGGCCGAACGGCTGCTGCGCGAGATGTCGCTGATCGACTACTACGACAAGGTCGCGCTCGAAGGCCTGCGGCTCGCGCGCAACGACGCGCAGCGCGGCGTGCTGATGCCCGACCAGTTGCAGCGGATCAACGACGCGCTCGTCGATATCGTCGAGAACCTCGATATCGCCGAAGGGCTGCGCGATTCGCTGTCGCCTGCCGCACCGGCGGACGCGGGTAACGCGCTGCTTGCCGGGACGCCGGATCTGGCGTCGCCGGGCGCGGGTGCCACGGAGCGATACCGCAGCGATCTGCTCACGCGCTCGCAACAGCCGGACGGAGCGGGCAAAGCCGCGGTGTTGTGCGTGCCCGGCCGCGGCGCGTTCGACGAAGTGACGACCGCGATCGCCGCGCAACTGCTGAACCGCCAGGGCTTCGCGCCGCTGTTGGCGACGCACTCGGGCTATCGCAGTGCGCGCGCCGACGAGCCGAGCTTCAAGGACACGTCGATCATCTGCATCGTGTCGCTCGACGCGCCCGAGTCGCCGCTGTACCTGCGCAACATGCTGCGGCGCACGCGCGAATGGCGGCCACGCGCGACGCTGGTGGTCGGCGTCGGCGTCGGCGACGCGCCGGACGGTAGCGTCGAACTCGATGCGGGCGGCGAGCTGCATGCGTCGCCGACGTTGCGCGCGATGATCGAGGCATGTCACGCGGCGACGGCTGGGCAGCCCATGCGGCAGCCGTCGCAGACGGCCAGCGCCGGCTGAGGCCGGGTGGGATGACGCCGTGACCGGAGTGGTGAAATCTGCGTCGTGATCGCCATTTGCCGGTCACTGCGCTCGACGCTGATAACCGCTCTTCAATGCGTCCACTACAAGCTCGACTGCCCGGGATGATTTGCGGCGGCCAGGGTAATAGACGTGATGTCCGACGAACGTGGGAAACCAGTCTTCCAGCACCCAATTCAGGCGCCCGGCCCGGACGTGCACCTCAGCCAGGTCTTTGGGCACGTACGCGAGCCCAAACCCGCCAAGCGCTGCGTCCATCATCTGGTAGACGCTATTGAAGGTGAGCTGCCCTTCGACCCGCACCTGCAGTTCTCGCCGCCCCTTCCGTAGCTCCCACGGCAGCAGTGAATCTCGCGTTGGCAATCGGAGATTGATGCAGTTGTGCAGCGTTAGATCCTGCGGCGTCTTCGCCGGTGCGGTCGATTGCAGGTAGCCTGGAGAGCCCGCGATTGCCATCGTCATGTCAGGCGCGATTCGCACCGCGATCATGTCTTTGGCCACCTGGTCGCCTAGTCGCACACCGATGTCGTACCGATCCGCGACGATGTCGGCTAACCCGTAGTCATTGATCAATTCAATCTTCAGGTCCGGATATTGGCGCAGCAACGGTTGCAGACGCGGCCAAACATACGAGTTTGCCGCGTAGTCGGTGGTCGTGATCCGGACCGTTCCGCCTGGGCGGCTCGTCATCGCGCGCAAAGAATCGACCTCCGCTTCGATTTCCTGAAAACGCGGTGCAATCGCGGCCAGTAGCCGTTCGCCTGCCTCCGTCAACGAGACACTCCGGGTAGTGCGCATCAGTAACTGAAGGCCCATCCGCTTTTCAAGGCCGGCAACCGTCCGGCTCAAGGCCGACTGCGAGACTCCCAGTTGCGCGGCCGCCCGCGTGAAGTTGCGCTCACGCGCGACGTTCATGAAGCCGACCAGATCGTTGAAATCCTCTTTCAATTAATGCTCCACAGCATAAGGGCATCCCGATATTGCGACCTAGTCGCATCAATTGCCAGGAGTTAGATTAACAGCAGTGGCATATCGCCCCGACGATACCGACGAGGAACAGTCATGGAATTGAAACGTGCGGGCTCCCAGCCCTCGAAGAAAGGCCCTGAAGAATGGTTTACGGGCACGGTGCGGCTCGACCCGTTGAACGCTCCGCCTCCGCCGGCACGCGTTTCGTGCGCGAGTGTCACATTTGAGCCGGGAGCGCGGACTAACTGGCACACCCACCCGCTCGGCCAAACCTTGATCGTTACGGCCGGCTGTGGCTGGACCCAGTGCGAAGGCGAGCCGCGCGTCGAAATCCGAGCTGGTGACGTGATCTGGTGCCCGCCTGGCCACACGCATTGGCATGGCGCAACTTCGACGACCGCGATGACACATATCGCCATTCAGGAAGCGCTCGACGGCAAGAACGTCGAATGGCTGGAGAAGGTCACGGACGAGCAGTACCTCGGCAGCGGCGAGCAGGTGTAACGCCGTTCATGAGGCCGCAGGCGTGCACTTTTGTGCGCGGCAAATCCAGAATGCGGCTGCTGGTGCGCGTCGTTACGGCGACAGCCGTGGCGCTTATCTTCGCTGCCTGTACCTCAATGGAAAGGACTGGAAACATGCAAGATTCATTGTCACAAATTGATCTCACTCCCGTTTCTCCGGCATTCGCGCGTCATACGAACCAGACCGTGCTCGGCGGCCTCTGGAAGAGGCCGCAACTGTCACCGCGTGACCGAAGCATCGTGACGCTGTCGGTGCTCATCGCCCGCAACCAGACCATCGAGATGCCGTTCTATTTGCGGTTGGCGCTGGATAGCGGTGTGAAGCCTGCCGAGATTTCGGAAATGATCACGCACCTCGCCTTCTATTCCGGCTGGGGAAATGCGACCGCAGCGGCTGTCGTCGCGAAGTGTATCTTCGATGAACGTGGCATCGGTATCGATCAGATCCCTCGGGCCGATGTCGAGCCGCTACCACTGAACGAAGTCGCAGAGCAACAGCGTGCGCTGGCGGTCGAGCAAAGCTTCGGCTCGGTCGCTCCCGGCGTTGTTCAGTACACGACCGATGTGCTTTTCCGCGACCTATGGCTGCGTCCAGCACTCGCTCCACGCGACCGGAGTCTGGTCACGGTGAGCGCCCTGGTTGCCAGCGGTCAGGTCGCCCAGATTCCGTATCACCTCGGCCGTGCCGTGGACAACGGTCTGACGAAGGACGAGGCGTCCGAAATGCTGACGCAGCTCGCCTTTTACGCAGGCTGGCCAAACGTCTTTTCGGCGATGCCCGTGTTCAAGGATGTTTTCGCGAAGCGAGCGGCATAAACGTCGATGCCGGAATCGTCCACCGCTTGGAAAACCGCGTTTTTCCAACCGAGGTGAAAGCTCGTCGGCCCGGATGCTGCACTGGCACCGCGGAAACTCGAACAAACATCAGTGAGGGACCCTTCTTCATCTCATACCGGTTCTCGAACATGTTCACGCCACTGACTGAGCAAGGATCCGCAAAAGGCGCTTGACGTGCAAGGGACGATCCCGGGACCTGGCGAATGCTGTATTCGCTATCGGGATACGAAAGGGCACCGGCTTACGGTGCCCGAGGAAAGCTAGCGACCGGCGCTCTGACGGCCGTCGACGTGCAGGATTTCTCCCATGATGAACGATGCTGATTCAAGGAAGAGAATCGCGTCGGCGATATCGCTCATCTCGCCCATGCGCCCCAGCGGAAGAAAGGCGCCCAGCGCCTCACGTGTTTCCGGCGCGAGCATCGGCGACTTGATGATCCCCGGCGCGACCGCATTCACGCGAATCCCTTTCCTCGCATACTCGATCGCCAGTGACTTCGTGTCGGCGTTCAGCCCGCCTTTCGTCAAGCTGCCAGTACCGAAAACACACCACTGACCGCAGCGTCGACGACACTGGCGGTCACGCTGACCACGTGCCCGTTGGATTGCTTTTCCATTTCGGCGATGGCGAATTGCGTGACGCGATAGAAACCCCGCCATGTTCACGTTCATCACCGCCGCGTAGTCTTCAGCGGTGTATTGAGCGAGAGGCTTTCCAATGTAAATGCCGGCGTTGTTGACCAGCGTGTCGATCCGGGCCATGCTTTGCCCAGGAAATTTTCCGCTCGGCTTCAACGCCACCCGAGTCGATAGCCAATATCAAGCAGAACGCAGACATGCTGATTCTGGTTTCGCATCGACCTGAAATCACCCCTTTTCAGTTTGCGCCAGCCACTGGTCCAGGCTCACGCGGCCAATCCGCGCGTCGCCGAGCGGTACGAGCGACTGTTCCTCGACGCGGCCGCCGTAATAGCGCGCACCCTGATCCGTCACAACTGGGCGCGGGTCGCCGACAGACTTCAGATAACGTCTGATGATGGCGGCAAATGGTTCACGGTCCGGGCCCGCGATATCGACTGTGCCGTTCAGTGGCGTGGCGAGAGCGACCTGCGCGAGATTCGCTGCGACGTCGTCCGCGGCTATCGGCTGGAACAGTCCGTCCCCAACGCGCACCGTCCCGCCTTCTGTGCCGGAATCAGCAATCGCGCCGATGAATTCCATGAACTGGGTCGCGCGCACGATCGTATAGGGCACGCCCGCCGCTTCGATCGCCTCTTCCTGCGCGACCTTGGCAACGAAATACGCATTTTCCGGCGTGCGGTCGCAGCCGACGATGGAAAGCGCGACGTGATGGCGTACCCCTGCAGCCACTTCGGCTTTGCCGAGGTTGCGCGTCGAGGTGCGGAAAAAGTCGAGCACCGCCTGAGGCTCCCAGGAAGGCGCGTTCGCCACATCCACTACGACGTCCGCGCCCGCTAGCGCGTTGCTCAGACCTTCCCCCGTCACGGCGTTCACACCGGTACGTGGCGACGCAGCAAGTGCCTCATGCCCGGCCTCGCCGAGCAGCGTGACGAGGCGCGAGCCGATCAGGCCGGAACCACCGATTACGACGATCTTCATGGCACATCCTCCAGATGAGAGTCAGTTGACACGGGCAGACGGCTGGCGGCCGTTGCATCGCGGCAAAGAACTCGCCGCCGTCGCATCGTGTGAGGCTATTGTGAGAAGATCATGAACTATCGAAAAGTGCCAAGAATTGTCGATCGGACCAGGACATCCTGATTCCGGTCTGCTTGCCGGCAAGACCGTGATGACCGTACCGCCTAGCGAATTCACCGTCGATATCGATCGGCAGCTCCAGTTGCCGATCTACCTGCAGATCTGCGCGCGCTTCAGAACCGCGATCGCCGCAGGGCATCTGCGTCCAGGCGATCGCGTGCCCGCGCTGCGCGGCCTCGCTACGCAACTGAACATGGCGCGCGGCACGGTTGAACTGGCGTATACGGTCCTCGTCGACGAAGGCTACCTGCAGATGCGCGGTGCGGCTGGCACGTTCGTGTCGCCCTCGCTGCCAGCTTCAGTGACGCGCTCGCGTACGCAAAGCACAAAGAGTTCGGACGGCACTACCGTACCTCAGACGCCAGGCGAATCGCACGGCGCTCAACCGGCGCCGCGCCAGCTTGCCATTGCCGCCGCCATGAGCGGCGAGCCCCGGCCGTTGCAACCCGGGCTGCCCGCGCTTGACGCGTTTCCGGTCAAGGCTTGGAATCGTCTCGTTTCGCATCGCGCGCGCAGCGGCGAGCGCGCGATGCTCGCGTACCCGGATCCTGCCGGCTACCGGCCGCTTCGCGAACACATCGCCACGTATCTTGGGCTGTCGCGCGGGGTGACCTGCCTGCCGGACCAGGTGTTCGTGACGGGCGGCTACCGTGCGACGCTCGAGCTCGTGTTGCGCAGTCTCGCCCGCCCGAACGACAGCGTGTGGTACGAAGATCCGGGCTATCTGCTCGCGCGCGGTTTTCTTGCCGAAACCGGCGTGCAGCTCGTCGCAGTGCCGGTGGACGAAGAAGGGATCGACGTCGAACACGGCATACGGCTGGATGCGCAGGCGCGCTTCGCGCTGGTCACGCCGTCGCACCAGAGCCCGCTCGGGCACACCTTATCGCTCCCCCGACGCATGGCGTTGCTGAGCTGGGCAGAGCAAGCGTCCAGCTGGATCGTCGAAGACGATTACGACAGCGAGTTCCGCTATCTGGGCCGGCCATTGCCGGCATTGAAGAGCCTCGATCGTCACGATCACGTGATCTATTGCGGCACATTCAGCAAGGTGATGTTTCCCGGCTTGCGGCTCGCGTATGCGGTGGTGCCGGAGCGGGCCGTCGAGCGCGTCGGGCGGGTGGCGCGCAGCATGAACGCCGGATCGCCAACCGTGTTGCAGGCCGCTTTGGCGGACTTCATCGAGCGGGGGCATTTTGCGCGACATCTGAAGCGCATGCGTGCGTTATACGCCGAGCGGCGCGTGCTGATCGTGCGTGCGTTGGAGCAGGCGTTCGGCGAACGGCTGAGCGTCGAACTGCCGCCAGGGGGAATCCAGTTCGCGGCACAGTTCGTCGAGGGCCCTGATGGCCCGGTCGATGACGTCGCGGTTGCGGCGCGCGCCCGCGAAGCAGGGCTCGCCGTTCTGCCGCTCTCGGTCTGGTACGCGAATGGTCGCACCCGTCGCACGCCGCGTGGCGTTGTGATGGGCTTCGCAAACATCGCCAATGCAGGTGAAGCGGGCCACCTCGCGCGGAGCTTGCGCGCCTGTCTGGACGGCTAACGAGCGGCGAAGGTCCCGGTCTCTACCACTCGTCACGTTCGCGCGCGGCGTTGTACCCAAAATGAGGACAGCCGCGCGCGAACGCTGACGCATACTGGACCGATAACGCAAGAAAACTGGAGACACGCATGACCCGCCCGTTCAAGCCCTATCCGTTCGCCCCGCGCCGCTATCCGGCCGCGTTGCCGCCGCTCAACGACGGACGCGATCCACAAGCGCGCGCCGTCGCGATCGTCGGCGGCGGTCCGGTCGGCATGACGCTCGCGCTTGCGCTCGCGCGCCAGGGCGTGCGCTCGGTGCTGATCGAGGCGGATGACAGCGTGTGCACCGGCAGCCGCGCGATCTGCATCTCGCGACGCAGCCTCGAAATCTTCAAGCGGCTCGGCGTCGTCGACGGCTTTCTGCAAAACGGGTTGGCGTGGACCGGCGGGCGCAGTTTCTATCGCGACACCGAGGTGTTCCGCTTCGCGATGCATCAGGACGACGAGCAGTCGCTGCCGCCGATGATCAATATCGCGCAGTATCAGATCGAGCAGTTGCTGCTCGACGAGATCGAACGGCACGCCGATCTGATCGACGTGCGCTGGCAAACGCGTGTGACTGGCCTCGAGCAACGGCCGCAGGGCGGCGCGACCTTGACCTTGCGCAGCGCCGATCCTGCCGATCCGCAAGGCAAAAGCTGGCAGATGGACGCTGCGTGGGTCGTCGCCTGCGACGGCGGACGCAGCACGATCCGCGACCTGCTCGGGCTGAAGCTTACAGGCACGACCTACGAAGGCCGCTACGTGATCGTCGATATCGAACTCGACAGCACGCGCGCGACCGAACGGCTCGCGTACTTCGATCCGCCGTCGAATCCGGGCTCGACGGTGCTCGTGCACAAGCAGCCTGACAACGTGTGGCGCATCGACTATCAGTTACGCGACGACGAAGACCCCGACGCCGCCGTACTGCCCGAGAACGTGATACCGCGCGTGCAAAACTTGCTTAACTCGATGGGCGAAGCCGGCGCTTGGTCGCCGATCTGGATCACGATCTACAAGGCCAATGCGCTGACGCTCGAACGCTATCGGCATGGCAGCGTGCTATTCGCCGGCGACGCCGCGCATCTGGTGCCGATCTTCGGCGTGCGCGGCGCGAACTCCGGCATCGACGACGCCGACAATCTCGGCTGGAAGCTGGGCTGCGTGATCAACGGGAGCGCGTCGCCAGCGCTGCTCGATAGCTATAGCGACGAACGTGTGTACGCGGCGCGCGAGAACCTGAGCTACGGCATGAAAAGTACCGAATTCATGGCGCCGCCGACCTTCGCGTTCGACTTGCTGCGCACGGCCGTGCTCGGGCTCGCCGAACGGCATGCGGCGGTGCGGCCGCTGATCAATCCGCGCCAGACGCATGCAATCGCGTATCGGCAATCGCCGCTGAACTTCGCAGGCGACGGAGCCGATGCGTTCGATCGCGGCCCCGCGCCGGGTACCGTGCTGCCCGAGGGCAGGCTGCTCAAACAATCGCAAGATGGCGCACGGCTCGGCATTCATCTAACCGATCTGCTCGGACCGTGCTTCACGGCGCTGCGCTTCGACGCAGACCGCGCGAACGATGGTGACGCGTGGCAGCAACTGCAAAGCACGCTAGCCCACCAAGGCGTTCCGTTCAACCTGATCGATATCGTCACGGCCGAAGCGCAATCGGCAAACAGCCCGCGAGCGATCGACCCAACCGGCCGCCTGCACGACATGCTCGACGCACGGCCCGGCACCGTCTATCTGAGCCGCCCCGACGGCCACGTTCTCGCGCGCTGGCGCAACGGCAGCGCGGCGGCCGTTCTGCGCGCGCTCGATGCCACGCTGACACGGCAGAACTAACGCGCAAGGACCTTCGACATCATGACCGATTCCGATCTCGACCTCGTCTATACGACGCTGTGCAACACGCTGACCCACGAAGGCGAGGCGCAGGCGTCGCTGTATCTCGCGCGCCTCGCGCTCTTGTGCCTCACCGAACTCGACGACTCGCGGCGCGCGTTGTCGTTGATCGAAGCGGCGAAGCTGCCGGTTGCCGCCACAGCCTAGCGCGGGAAAAAAAAACGCCTCCCTGGAGGCGGTTCGCTAGAGGCGGTAACGGCAATGCCGCAGCAGTGCGAGGGAATTACAGCCATCACAACAAAACGGGCGCTGGCAGACCGACCTCACTGCCTCGGATACAAGCCCAACGTACTCGCATGCAGCCGCGCGAGTCCGAGCAACGCATCGGTATAGGGCGTCGGCACGCGCGTCAGTTGCCCGAGTTCGCGCACCGCGCCGACTAGCGCATCGAGTTCGACCGCCTTGCCGGCCTGCACGTCCTGCAACATCGATGTCTTCATTGCGCCGAGTTTCAGCGTGACCGCGTGACGGTCGTCGGGCGCCTGGTCGATCGGGATGCCGAAGCGCGCGCCGATTTCCTTCGCCTCCAGCATGATGTGCGTGACGAAACCGCGCACCAGTTCGTCACCGAGGATCCGGTCGGTCGTTGCGCCAGTGATCGCGCTGACCGGGTTCATCGTCATGTTGCCCCACAGCTTGAACCACACGTCGCGCTGGATCTGCGCCGAAGCCGTTGCATGGAAGCCCGCCGCCTGCAACAGCGCGGCGAGCAGCTCGATACGCTCGCTCGGCTTGCCCGACGCCTCGCCGACGATCAGTCCGTTGCCCTGGTGATGCCGGATCACGCCGGGCGCGTCGATCAGGCAACTGGCATGCACGACGCAGCCGACCGTCTGCGGAGCCGGGATCGCGGCGGTGATCGCGCCGTCGGGATCGATCGTCTTCAGGCGCTGGCCGGCGAGTTCGCCGCCCAGGCCGTCGCAGAACCACCACGGCACGCCGTTCATCGCCGTCAGCACGATCGTCTCGGGGCCGAGCAGCGGTTTGATATGCGCGGCCACGGTCGCCATCGCCGGGCCCTTCACCGCGATCACGACGAGTTCCTGCACGCCGAGATCGGCCGGCTTGTCGCTCGCCTTCACCTGCTCGGCGTAGATCACGCCGCCTTCGATCAGCCGCAGACCATGCTGGCGCACCGCGTCGAGCGTCGCGCCGCGCGCGACCACGCTGACCCGATGGCCCGCCTGCGCGAGCTTCACTCCCATCCAGCCGCCGATCGAGCCGGCGCCGTAGATCGCTACTTTCATCGCCTGAATCCTTGCCTGTTGCTGTGATTATTGCAGCGTTGATTGTCGCGCTCTTTGACGCGTGGCTTCAATCATTGCCGGAAACTCGCATCGATCCGGTCGACCCGCCGCACCAGCGCATCGAACACGTCCTGCCCGGCGCCGTGGCGCGGATCGAACTGCAGCGCGTCGCGCGAGCAGCGAATCGCGACCTCCTCCGGCACCGGCCGAGCGCGGCCCATCGAGAACGTCGCCACCTGGACTTCGCACGCGCGATTCAGCGTCCACAGAATCGCGAAAGTCTGCGGCAACGTCCGGCCCCACGATAGCAGACCGTGGTTGCGCAGGATTACCGCCTGCCTGTCGCCGATATGCGCGAGCAGCCGCGGCCCCTCTTCCGCATGAATCGTGATGCCTTCAAAGTCGTGATACGCGATCCGGTCGTGCAACTGCGCGCTATAGAAGTTGGTCTGCTGCAGGCCCTCTTCGAGGCAGGCGACCGCGACGCCCGCCGTCGTATGCGTATGCATCACACAGTGCGCGTCGGGCAAGCCCTCGTGAATCGCCGCATGCACCACGAAGCCAGCCGGATTCACGGGATACGGCGAGCCGTCGAGCACGCGCCCCTGCGCGTCGATCTTCACCAGATTGCTCGCGGTCACTTCGCTGTAGTGCAGCCCGAACGGATTGATCAGGAACTGGCGCTCGGCGCCGCTGACGCTTTCGGGCACGCGCAGCGTGATGTGGTTGTAGATCATCTCGGTCCAACCGAGCAGATCGAAAATCCGGTAGCAGGCGGCGAGTTGCACGCGCGCCTGCCATTCGTCCGGATGCATCGCGGCCGATCTTGACGGGCTCGCCGCTGGCGCTTCGAGGGTCGTGGTCATCTCGTCGGTGTCTCCATGATTGTCGTTGTGACGGCGCGCCCATGCGCGCCGCCCATCATATTCACGCGTGCCGCAACAGCGGCCGAGCGCCGGATCGCTTCAGGCGCCCGACACCACCGCCGCGATCGACGACGCGACATAGTCCGCGTTGCGCGCGTTCAGCCCGGCGACGCACATGCGGCCCGAGCGCAGCACGTACACCGCGTATTCGTTGCGCAGACGCTCGACCTGGCTTTCGGACAGGCCCGTATACGTGAACATGCCGCGCTGCGCGACATATCGCGCGCGCATCACTTCATCGACGCGTCCGTCGAGCCCTGCGTGGATCACCTTGCGCATCGCCAGAATGCGCTCGCGCATCGCGCCGAGCTCGGCTTCCCACGACGCGCGCAGCGTCGCATCGGCGAGCACGTTGGCGACGAGGCGCGCGCCGTGCGTCGGCGGATTGCTGTAGTTCGCGCGCACCGCCGACATCAGCTGGCCCGCCACGCGCGCCGCTTCGTCGGCGCTCTTGCAGACCACGCTCAACGCGCCGACGCGCTCGCCGTAAAGCGAGAAATTCTTCGAGAACGAGTTCGCGACGATCAGCGGCACGTTCGCGTCGGCGAGCAGGCGCACCGGCGCGGCGTCTTCTTCGAGGCCCGCGCCGAAACCCTGGTAGGCCATGTCGACGAACGCGATCAGCTTGCGGCGCTGCAAAACCGGCACCAGTTCCGCCCATTGCGACGGGCTCAGATCGACGCCCGTCGGGTTATGGCAGCACGCGTGCAGCAGCACGATGCTCTTTTCCGGCAGCGCGTCGATTGCGGCGAGCATTTCGGCAAAGCGCAGGCCGCCCGTTTGCGCGTCGTAGTACGGATAGGTGTTGACCGTGAGGCCCGCGCCTTCGAACACCACGCGATGGTTTTCCCAGCTCGGATCGCTGATCCACATCTGCGAGCCGGGGAAATAGCGCTTCAGGAAATCGGCGCCGACCTTCAGCGCGCCCGAGCCGCCGAGCGTTTGCAGCGTCGCGATCCGGCCTTCGGCGCGCGCCACGCTGTTGGCGCCGAACACGAGCGCCTGCGCGGTGTCGCGATAGAGCGGCAGACCCGCCATCGGCAGATACGAGCGCGGGCCGATCGCGTCGAGCAGCGCGGTTTCGGCGCGGCGCACCGCGTCGATCACCGGCAGCTTGCCGGCGTCGTCGAAATAGATGCCGATGCTGAGGTTGACCTTGTTCGGCCGGGGGTCCAGCTGAAAGTCTTCGTTCAGGCTCAGAATCGGGTCGCCCGGATAGGCGGGAATATGGTCGAACATGACGGGTCCTTGAAGACGGCCTCTGCAGGCCTGTTGTAGCGGTCGTCCGCGCGCCGCGGGACGACCGGGCAAACCTTGAGTCTAAGCGGGTTTACCGGGCTAAGTCGACCCGCATGAGTGTCGGTCGTCGGCGTGCCGCGCACAATCAATCGATTTTTCATGATTCGTAAGTTTTTCTTTAGAATCGATCATATGCCTCTTACCCGCGTCACGATCCGTCAACTCGAAGCGTTCCTCGCCATCGTCGATCTGCACAGCATCGGCGCGGCGGCGCAGCGGCTCGGGCTGACCTCGTCGGCGGTCAGCCAGCTGCTTGCCGAACTCGAAACGGAGCTCGGCTTCCGGCTGTTCGATCGCACGACGCGGCGCGTCGCGCTGTCCAGCGCGGGGCAGGACTTTCTGGCCTCGGCCGAATCGGTGCTGCGCCACGTGCGCGCAGCCGCCCAATCCGCCGACGATATCCGCAACCGCGCGGCCGGCATCGTGCGGGTCGGCGCGCCGCTCGTCATCGCGTCGACGGCGCTGCCCGCGGCGATCGCCGAATACGCGCGCGACAAGCCGAAGGTGGTAGTGCGCGTCTGCGATACCGTGGTCGAGCAACTGGTGGAGCGCGTCGAGAGCGGCGACATCGATCTCGCGATCGGCCCGGACCGGCAAAGCGGGCCGCGCGTGCGCTCCGAGCCCGCGTTCGCGAGTCCGTGGGTCATGTGGTGCTCGGCCGCGCATCCGCTCGCCGCGCGCCGCCGCGTGCAGTGGCAGCATCTGCGCGACGTGCCGATCGTCGCGACCGGCCGCGACCACGAGCGCGCGGTCGACCAGATGCTCGCCAATCTGCCGGTCGAGGCGCGCATCATTCCCGTCGATGTCGTCGACAACGTGACCACCGCGTTCGGCCTCGCCGCGCAGGGGCTGGCGGTCACGCTCGCGCCAGCCTATGTCGCACCGCTCGCGCGGACCTTCGGACTGGTGATGAAGCGTATCGTCGATCCTGAAACGATTCGTGAGGTATGCGTGTATCGGTCGACCGAGCGTGCGCTGTCGCCATCGGCCGACGGCTTCGCGGATTTCGTGATGCCGTGGTTGAAACGCTGGGATCGGGAGACGCAGGCCGAGGCGCGGGGTAAGCGGAGTTGAAGCGGACTCGAAGCGCGATGCGACGCGCGCTTCGGCGCGAGTTTCGACAGATGTGCAGCTAGGGCTGCATACACAACGCGAACAGTTGCCGCTGATTAGAAATCCCGAGCCGCGCGTACGCGCGCTTCTGGTACGTGACGACGCTTGCTGGCTTCACGCCCATCTGCCCGGCGATCTCGGCCGCGCTCGCGCCATCGAGGGTGCCACGCAACACGTCGAGCTCGCGCGGCGTCAGCGTCGGACATGCGCGCCGCACGCGCGCGAGCATCGCCGCGCCGGTGCCCTGCTGATGTTGCCCGTTCAGCGCGTATTGGCCCTTCGCCGCATGCGCGAACAGCGGCGCGACGCTTTCGATCCGCTCCAGTTCGCCCGGCGCGAATACCCCGTACGCGCGGTCGCGATACAGGTTGATCGACAGCCACACGCTATCCGCCGGCTGCACGAGCAACGACAGCCGGTCCGATACGTTCGGCTGCGCGTAGCAGGCCGCGCGGTACGCTTCGTTTTCGATTTCGTCGCCGCGCTGCTGATGCAGCACCAGCGCATCGCGCGAAGCGGTGCGCCGGCTGTGGTTCGATTGACCGATGATCGCGCGATTGCCGTCGAGCGCATAGAAATGCGCGGCGTAGCGTGCGGCGACGTCGCGCAGAAAATGCCCGCCGCGATGGTCGGCCGCCGACACCGTACGGGGCCGCGCGTCGAACTCATACGCGAAGATCGTGCACTGCGAGACGGGCAGCGACAACGATTCGCCAACCGTCAGCAGAATGCTCGCGGCGAGCGAGTCGGCATCCGGGTGGGAGATCGCCATGACGAGATCGGTGGCGAGCGCGGTGCTGATCTGACCGCTGCGCTGCGGTGATGCGAGGCGCCAGGAACGCATGATGGGGATTCGTGCTTGCGCTGCGTGAATTGGGTTGCGGCAAGCGTAGCACAGCGGGCACGCGGCGCTGGCCCACCGGCGTGATCGCCGGCCTGGCGATGCTTTATCGCCGGGTAAACGACCCCCGCTGCAACGCCACCGTCCTCGGCAATTCGATCGTAAAGGTCGTGCCGGACTCGTCCGTGGATACGACGCTGACGTCGCCGCCATGCATGCGCGCGATCTGCTGCACGATATGCAGACCGAGCCCGAGCCCTTCGCGCGAGCGCGCGCCGTTGCCGTTCGACACGAACGCCTTGAACAGATGCGGAAACACCTCCGCCGGAATCGTGCCGCGATTGGACACCTTCAGGCGCACGCAATCCTCGGCGTCGCCATCGACCTCCACGCCGATATCGCCCTCCGACGCCCCATGATGCAGCGCGTTGCTGACAAGATTCGATACCGCCTGCCACACGAGATCGGTATCCCACGCGCCGGCCGTATTGCCGGTGCAGGTGAACAGGATCTGCTTGCCGCTCTTCTGCGATGCGAATTCGTCGATGACTGAGCGGCACAGCGTCGCGAGTTCGATCGAGCGCGGCTGCAACGGCAGACGTCCGCCTTGCAGGCGCGCGAGGTTCATCAGCTGATCGACCATCCGCGCCATGCGCAGGGAGCTGTTCTTCACGCGCGCGGTGACGGTTGCGGCCTGCTCGTCGGCGGCCGTGCGCATCAGGTATTCCGCCGACGCCAGCACCGCGCCGAGCGGCGTGCGCAGATCGTGGCTGAGCACCGCCATCAGCATCTCGTTCGCTTCGAGCATCTGGCGCGTCGTCACCAGTTGCGCGGCGAGCTGGCGCTTCTGCTGCTCCAACTGCACGAATTCGTCGACCTTCGACTGCAGGATGCGCGGATCGAACGGCTTGTACAGGAAGTCGACCGCGCCCGCCTCATAGCCACGGAACGTGCGCGACGCGTCCTGCGCGGTCGCGCTCAGGAAGATGATCGGCACGTGCGACGTGCGCGGGCTGCCGCGCATCAGCGCGGCCAGCTCGAAGCCGTTCATGCCGGGCATATTGACGTCGAGAATCGCCAGCGCGACTTCGTGCTTGAGCAGCAGATCGAGCGCGGCGGTGCCGCAGCCGGCGACCAGCACCGCGACGTCGGGCCGCGCGAGCAAGGCTTCCAGCGCGGTGATGTTGTGGACGATGTCGTCGACGATCAGGATGTTCACAGGTGAGTTCGTCATGGCACCGGATCAGAGGGAAGTCGGCAACGCGGCAAGGCGCTGCGCCAGGGTTGCGGGATTGTAGATCGCGTCGGCCGCGCCGCGCTCGATCGCCGCGCGCGGCATCTCCGGTGCACCGGCGCTGCCGGGGTCCTGCACCCACGCGGTGCCGCCGAGCGCGCGCACGCGTTCGAGCCCGTGCGCGCCGTCGTCGTTGGCGCCGGACAGCAGGATCGCAAGCAGCCGCTCGGCGTACACCGCGGCGGCCGATTCGAACAGCACGTCGATCGACGGCCGCGAGAAGCGCACCGCCGCGGCGGTCGACAGCGCGACCGTGCGGTCCACTTCGACGAGCAGGTGATAATCGGGCGGCGCGACGTACACGCGGCCCGCCAGGATCGGCTCCCCCGCATCGGGTTCGAGCACCGGCAGCACGCAGCGATGCGCGATCGCCGGCACCAGATAGCTCGGCGAATCGGGCGGCAGATGCGCGACGATCATCACGGCTGCCGCGAAGCGCGCGGGCAGCGCGGCGAGCAGCACGTTGAGCACCTCGATGCCGCCCGCCGACCCGCCAATCACGACCAGTTGATAGCCGCGCCGCGCGTGCGTCCGCGCGGCGGTGCCGGCGTCGGCGGCCTGGGTGGGCGGGGGTTGACTGGTCGAGCGTGGCATCGCGACCTCGCTAACGCTTCTGATAAATGCGTTCGGCCGGGCGAAACTCGTCGAACGCCGGGTAGTGATGTGAAAACCGCAGGGTTTCCTTGCTGCCCAGGCCGAGAAAGCCGCGCCGCACCAGTGCGTTCTCGAACAGCCCCAACGCGCGATCCTGCAAGCCGCGATCGAAATAGATCAGCACGTTGCGGCACGACACCAGATGCGCTTCGAGGAACACTTCGTCGGTAGACAGGCTGTGATCGGCGAACACCACGCGCTCTTTCAGCGAGCCGGCAAAGCGCGCGCCGCCATACGCTGCATGATAGTAGTCCGACAGCGAACGCGTGCCGCCCGCCGCCAGATAGTTCTGCGTGAAGCCCTGGATGCGTTCGAGCGCGTAGATGCCCGCCTCCGCGCGCGCGAGCCCGTCGGGCGCAAACGCGGCAGCACGTGCTCGCGCAGCGCGAGGAAATACGACGGATCGCGAAACATGTCGCTGACCTGCACGGTCAGGTAGCGGAACAGCCGCGAAAACTCGTAGCCGTCGCGCATGATGCGGTCCTGCAATTGCGACAGCGTCTCCACGTTGAATTCATCGAGCGCCTGCGTGAGGCGGCGGCGGAGCGACGACATCGCGTAGTGGCGAAAGTCGTGCTGATACTTCAGATAGATCGCCTCGAGCAGCAGCCGCAGCTCGATGTCGAAATCGCTGATGCGATGCGGTACCTCAGATGCGGACGGTTTCATCGCGTTTCTCGCTTCCGTGCCAACGCTCGCGCCGTCAGCGCTGCCGCAGCCACAAGCGGCACAGCGCGACGAGCTTGTCGACGTCGATCGGTTTCGACACGTAGTCGTCGGCACCCGCTTCGAGGCAGCGCGTGCGATCGTTCGCCATCGCCTTCGCGATCAGCGCGATGATCGGCAGATGCGCGAAGCGCGGATTGCGGCGAATCTCGCCCATCGCGGTCAGGCCGTCCATCTCGGGCATCATGATGTCCATCAGCACCAGATGCACTTCCGGCCCGTTCTCCAGTTCGTCGAGCGCCTCGCGGCCGTTGCGCGCGATCAGCAGTTTCGCGCCGAGCGGCTCCAGCACGTGCGACAGCGCGAAGATGTTGCGCACGTCGTCTTCGGCGAGCAGGATCGTGCGGCCCTCGAACGCATTGTCGCGTTGCCGCACGGTGCGCAGCATGCGCTGCTGCTCCGGCGCGAGCGACGACTCGACGCTATGCAGAAACAGCGTGACTTCATCGAGCAGACGCTCCGGCGATTTCGCGCCCTTGATGATGATCGACTTCGAGTAGCGGCGCAGCCGGTGCTCCTCTTCGTCGGACAGCATGCGGCCCGTGTAGACGATCACCGGCAGCGATGCATGCGCGCTGTTCGCGGCGAGCCGTTCGAGCAGATCGTAGCCGGTGCCGTCCGGCAGCGCGAGATCGGTGACGACGCAGTCGAACGTCAGCGCCGACAGTTGCTCGAACGCCTCGGCGAGCGTCGCGACCGCGACGATCCCGGTGTTCTCGCTTTGCAACAGCGCGCGGATGCTTTCGCGCATCGGCGCGTCGTCCTCGATCACCAGCACGCGCTTCAGGCGCTGTTGCAGCCGCGCTTCGAGGCGGCGGATCGCGGCCTCCATCGTCGAGCGCGCGGTCGGCTTCAGCGTGTAGCCAATCGCGCCGAGATGCAGCGCCTTGTCGGCGTGATCGGTGGCCGACACGATATGGATCGGAATGTGGCGAGTCAGCGGATCGTTCTTCAGCCATTCGAGCACCGTGAGGCCCGAGCGGTCCGGCAGACCGACGTCGAGCAGCACCGCGGCCGGCCGCATGTCGCGCACCAGCGCGAGGCCGCTCGCGGCATCGCTCGCGTGCACGAAGTCGAAGTCGAGTTCGTGCACGAGATCGCGCAGAATCGCGGCGAACGGCGGATCGTCTTCGACCGCGACGATCAGACGGCCCGCGCGGGTGCGATTGTCGCGATCGTCGGCTATCGACGCGGCGGCGGGCTCGGCGGTGCCGGGCAGCAAGGCTTCGCGCGACGCGGTGGGCGGCGCCCGCATCGAGATATTGGGCGAGAAACTCGAGCATCGCGCGGCCGACGAGCGGCGCGCTCGTCTGGCCGACGACCTTGTCCGCGAGCAGGCGCTGGCCCGAGCGCAACCAGACCTGCTGCTCGAGCAGCGCGGTCTGTTCGCCCTGGCGGCGCAGCACGTCGTCGTAGGTCCCGGACAGGTCCAGCAGTTCGCGACGGCCTCGCCACGCTAGCAGGCCGCTGACGACGAGGCTGAACAGCAGGAACACGCCGAGCAGCGTCGCCGTCACGTTGCGCGTCGCTTCGATGCGCTGCTGGCGCAAGCGCAATTCGACGTCGAGAAAATCGCCGAATTCGCGACGCGTTTCGTCGAATTCGAGCTTGCCGCGCCCCGCTGCGATCGCGCTCTCATAGTCCTGGTTGCGGCGGCGCGCGTCGATGATCTGTTCGGCGAAGCGGCTCCAACGCTCCTGCAAGGCCTCGATCTGCTTGAGCCGCTCGATTTGCGGCGGGTTGTCGGCGACCTGCTTTTTCAACGCTTCGAGCTGTGCCTTGAATTTCGGGCCGCCGTTTTCATACGGCGCGAGGAAACTCTCGTTACCGGTGATCAGAAAGCCGCGCATCGACGATTGGCGATCCACCGCGAGCCGCAGCATTTCGTTGGCGTCGCCGATCACCCGCTCGGAGTGCTCGGCCCAGGTCATCGTCGACACGAGATACGCGATCAAGCCGACGAACAGCGCCATCGTGACGAGGCCGACGCCCAAAGGCAGCGCGATATTGCGGCGAAGGATGCGGCGGAAACGGAGTTGATCGACGGCCTGCGATGCGGTCATTTTTTCTGTAAATGGCATGGCGAATCGGGTCGATGCGGAATGTTTTTCGGGTCTGCGCACAGTGTTGAGTGCCGCGATGCGACCGCTGTCATCATACAAGGACGACCCGCATCTCGTAACGGGAGTGCGCTCGTTGAGCCCTGCTGGGCACGGCGCGGCTCCCTTCGCACGATTCGTCGCGCGCGACGCGGAATGCAAAAAGAATCTGGCCGTCAAACACCGGCCAGATTCCTGCATCGACGCGCATCGACGCGCCGCGTTTCAGCTACGCTCAGCACCGTTCAGCGGCTAGCGCGGCAGCGCATCAGCGCAACCGGCTCGGCCCGCTCAGGCCGGCACCGATTCCGCCTGCGCCGCGCGCGACCACACGCGATGCAGTCCGGCGGCCTTGATGAACGCCTTCAACACGTCGGCGGACTGCGAGTCCTCGCCGGTCGCTACGCCGTCCGGCTGCGCGGGCAACTGCGCGGCCGCGAGCAGGTCGCGCCCCGCGCCGAGCGCCGCGATCGCCTTCAGATGCTTGAACGCTTCGAGCACGAAGTGCCGTGCATCGCCCGATTGCGACAGCGCCTTCGCCCCCTTCTGGCCGCCGACGACGATCACCGCGTCGAACATCACAGATGGCAGCCCGGCGATCGTCGCGTCGGGCGCGAGGCCATCGATCTCGGCGAGCGTCGGCGCGATCAGCATCGGCGTCGCGCCTTCGCCCGTGAGCGCCTGCTGCAACTGTTTGATCGCCGCGCTATCGGAGCCGGGTGCGGCGAGCAGCGCGATCTTGCGGGTCTTGATGCCGGGCTTCACGCGATTGAGCAGACTCAACGCCGGCGACGTCTTCGGCCCGACGAGTTTCGCCGTGCCCTGTTTCGGCGCCGGCAAGCCGAGTCCTTCGGCGACCTTCGCGGCGAGATCGGCGTCGAAGTTCGCGAGAATCTCGTTGACCTGGCGCGCGCGAATCTCGGGCTTAGTCACCTTGCCGAGCTCGAACTGATAGGCCGCCGCGATATGGTCTTTTTCCGGCTGCGACATGCTGTTGTAGAACAACGCGGCCTGCGAGAAATGATCGGCGAACGAGTCGCTGCGCACCCGAATCTTCGTGCTCTCGACGCGTTCCTGATAGCTGTCGAAGCCGCCATCCTCAGCGGCCGGATCGGTTTCCTTCGGCCAGCCCTCGTTCAGCGAGTTCGGCTCGTACGACGCCTGGCCGACATGGATCGCCTGCCGATGCATCGCATCGCGCTGATTGTTGACGGATGGACAGACCGGCCGGTTGATCGGAATCTCGTGAAAGTTCGGGCCGCCGAGGCGGCTGATCTGAGTGTCCGTGTACGAGAACAAACGCCCCTGCAGCAACGGATCGTTGGTGAAATCGATGCCCGGCACGATATGCCCCGGATGGAACGCGGCCTGTTCGGTCTCGGCGAAGAAGTTGTCCGGATTGCGATTGAGCGTCATCTTGCCGATGATTTTCACCAGCACCAGCTCTTCCGGGATCAGCTTGGTCGGATCGAGCAGGTCGAAATCGAACTTGTGCTGGTCGGCTTCCTCGACGATCTGCACGCCCAGTTCGTACTCCGGATAATCGCCGCGCTCGATCGCTTCCCATAGGTCGCGCCGGTGAAAATCCGGGTCCTTGCCCGCGAGCTTCTGCGCTTCGTCCCACAGCAGCGAATACGAGCCGAGCATGGGACGCCAGTGGAACTTGACGAAACGAGCTTTGCCCTGCGCATTGACGAAGCGGAACGTATGAACGCCAAAGCCTTCCATCGTCCGGAAGCTGCGCGGAATCGCGCGGTCCGACATCGTCCACAGCACCATGTGCGCCGATTCGGGCACGAGCGAGACGAAGTCCCAGAACGTGTCGTGCGCGGACCCGCCGGTCGGCATTTCGTTCGGTGCTTCCGGTTTCACCGCGTGCACGAAGTCAGGAAACTTGATCGCGTCCTGAATGAAGAACACCGGCATGTTGTTGCCGACCAGATCGAAATTGCCTTCCTGCGTGTAGAACTTCGTCGCGAAGCCGCGCACGTCGCGCACGGTGTCGGCAGAGCCGCGCGGACCTTGCACGGTCGAGAAACGCACATAGACCGGCGTTTCGGCGGCCGGGTCCTGCAAAAACGCGGCCTTGGTGTACTCGCGCATCGATTCGTAGACCTTGAAGACACCATGCGCGGCCGAGCCACGCGCGTGCACGATCCGTTCGGGAATGCGCTCGTGGTCGAAGTGCGTGATCTTTTCACGCATGATGAAATCTTCCAGCAGCGATGGACCGCACGGTCCCGCACGCAACGTGTTCTGGTTGTCGGCGATCTTGACGCCCTGATTGGTCCTCAGGGCCTCGCCTTGCGGCTTCACGCGATTGCATTCGAGATCGTTCGATTTCGCGTCGTTCGACTGCGCTGCCCCGTTTGCCTGGGCCGCGGGCTTCTGGGTATTCGCTTTACCTGCCATGGGATCACTCCTTGTGTTCGGGCGCGCGGCGACGGAGGCGTCGCGGCGCACGGTCAGAGAGTCAGCAAGGGCTATACCCACGAAGTCACGGCGCAGTGGCTGCGACGCGGCGGTGCGTCAGAACCGGTAGTTGATCGACACGTCGGCGACGCCGGTCGCGCGGCTGCGCGTGATCGGACTGTTGCCCGCGCTGCCGACGAGCTGCTCGAACGCGCCGTCGGCGGTCGCGAACCAGTGCTTGCTGAACAGCCAAATCGCGCTGACGCCGAAACCCACCGACTTGAAGCCCGCGCTCGCGTGATACTGCGGATACTGCGAGTGCGCGGCCTGCTCCTGATTGACGCCGAACCAGCTGTTCATGTAATTGGAGTCCGCGAGCACCACGTTCGGGCCGGCGAACCAGAAGAACTGCTTCGTGCTGCCGGGCATCGGCATATAGGCGCCGAGATCGCCGATCCAGCCGTTCGATCCGCCGAAATAGCGGCGGATATCGGCGCGCAGGACGAGCGGAAAATCCTTCGACACGACGTACTCGCCCGACAGCTTCAGACCGGGCGCCGGGTTGATGTTGCCGAGCCCGTTGAGTTCCTGCGGATCGTCCTGGCCGCGTCGCCCGAGGTCGTAGACCGCGGCGAGACTCATGCGCCAGTTCTCGCCCTGCGCGAAATTCACGCCGAAGCCTTCGCCGCTCGACAGAAAGAACAGATCCTTGTAGCGCACGTCGATGCTCGGGCCGGTCACCAGGTGATAGCGGTCCGATCCTTCGAAGCGCGGCTGGAACGATGTGGCCACGCCGAAGCGCAGTTGCCAGTCGGGAATGTTCGGCTGCCACATCTTCTGCAGCGGAATGCCCACCGAATATTGCCATTCGCCGAGCGGCGACGGCGTCTGCGCGAAGACCACACCCGGCAGGCAGGCCATCGCACCCAAGGTCGCGGCGACGAGCGAGCTCGCCGCGATGCCGGTTTGTTTATGGCGAGGCATGGCGCCCCGCTTCTTTCTACGGCTGTTCACCACCGGAAGCCTCCAATTTCGCTCGTCGCGATGAGGTTAGGTTTTCGCCCGGGGTCCAGCGCGGACCCAAAAACGCGGACGGCCGCCGCGCTGTTACTTACGGCGTGTAATTTTTCCAATCGATGAAGCTGGCAGCGCGATGCGCACGAGGCGCGGCGAGCCCGCATGACCCACGCGCTAGCGTGGTGGCCACTGCGCATAGTCCTTGCGCGCCGCGGTGACGCGGACAATGGCCAACGGAGCATTGCTGCGCAAGATATGCGCCAACTCTGTGGAAGATTGATGACGAGCGCGACCCAAGGCGTAAGCCGAAGACGGTCCGGCGCTGCGGCGGCGCCGCTGGCGCCGCCGTTCGGAGGGGTTATTGCCCTGCTTCGACGAGCACCGGCTTGTCGCGATACAGGTTGGGGAACAGGCGTTTCAGGTTGGCGATTTTCGGCATGTCATTGAACACGATGTAGGCCGAATCGGGATGCAAGGTCAGATAGTTCTGGTGATACGACTCGGCCGGATAGAAGCCCTTGTAGGGCTCCGTCTTCGTGACGATCGGCGCGGGGAACACGTGCGACTTGTCGAGCTGCGCAATGTAGCTTTGCGCGACGTGCCGTTGCGCGTCGTTCAGCGGAAAGATCGCGGAGCGATATTGCGTGCCGCTGTCGGGCCCCTGACGATTCAGCTCGGTCGGGTCCTGAACCACCGAGAAATACACCTGCAGCAACTGGCCGTAGGTGACCTTGCCAGGATCGAACGTGACCTGCACCGATTCGGCGTGCCCCGTCTCGCCGCCGCTGACGGTCTCGTACTGCGCGGTGTCGCGTGAGCCGCCCGAGTAGCCGGACACCGCCCGCGTGACACCGCGCACATGCTGGAACACCCCCTGGACGCCCCAGAAGCAGCCACCCGCGAACACCGCGGTTTCCGCGTGCGCGGTGCTGGCCGGGATCGGTTCGTCGAGCGCGGGCGGCGCGATCACGACGGCGCTCTCCGCCGCGAACGCGACGCGCTGCGCGAGCGGCAACGCGAGCGCGGCCGCGCCTAGCAGCAACGACAACACGGCCGCGCACGTGCGTTTCGAGGTGCCGCCGAACGATGTAAGGAATTGCGGTCTGTTGCGAGTCATGATGGTCGCTCCGGAAAAGTGCCGGCGCCCGCCCGCGTTGGCACGGTGCTGCCACGGCCACATGCGGGTGCGCCGAAGCTTCGTCGCGCGGGCGCGGCGTTTATGACAGCATGCGCGCTTTCGCGGCCGGCGGCGCGGCCGCGCGACTCACAGCGGAAATTTCGTGGTCGACAGGATTTCCTTCAGCACCATGAATGAGCGGATCTGCCGTACGCCCGGCAGATACAGCAACTGCTCGGCGTGTAGTCGATTGAAGCTGTCGCTGTCGCGCGTGCGGATCACCATGAAATAGTCGAACTCGCCGGTCACCACGTGGCACTCCATGCAGCCGGCCACTTTCTGCGCGGCCTTCTCGAACTCGGCGAACGACTCGGGCGTCGAGCGATCCAGTACCACGCCGATGATCACGAGCATGCCCGCGCCGGCCGCCTTTGGATCGAGCAGCGCGACCACGCCGCGAATCAGCCCCGATTCCTTCAAGCGTTCGACGCGCCGCAAACACGCCGGCGCGCTCAGCTTCACTTTCGCGGCGAGCGCCACGTTCGAAATCGACGCGTCGGTTTGCAACTGCCGCAGGATCGCGCGATCGATGCGATCGAGCGGGTGGTGAATCGCGCCGATGCCCGAAGGTGGCGCTCCAGCACGAACTTTCGTTGCGCTCATGACCATGTGTACGAAGTTTTGTTAGGAAACGGACATTCTTTGGTTTCGAAAAATACGTCCGCGCGGTTTTTTTCGCAAGCTCATTTCTGGCGGTTTTTCCTAACATGGACTCACGGAAATCACCCCACCACGGAGCCGCGATGAACCTGCAACGATTCCCCCGCTACCCGCTCACCTTCGGACCGACGCCAATTCAACCGCTCAAGCGTCTGAGCGAGCATCTCGGCGGCAAGGTCGAGCTGTATGCCAAGCGCGAGGACTGCAATAGCGGCCTCGCGTTCGGCGGCAACAAGACCCGCAAGCTCGAATATCTGATCCCCGACGCGCTCACGCAGGGCTGCGACACGCTCGTGTCGATCGGCGGCATCCAGTCGAACCAGACGCGCCAGGTCGCGGCGGTTGCCGCGCATCTGGGCCTGAAGTGCGTGCTCGTGCAGGAGAACTGGGTCAACTACTCGGATGCGGTGTACGACCGCGTCGGCAACATCCAGATGTCGCGCATGATGGGTGCCGACGTGCGGCTCGTGCCGGACGGCTTCGACATCGGCTTTCGCAAGAGTTGGGAAGACGCGCTCGACAGCGTGCGCGCGGCCGGCGGCAAGCCGTACGCGATTCCGGCCGGCTGCTCGGATCATCCGCTCGGCGGCCTCGGCTTCGTCGGCTTTGCCGAAGAGGTGCGTCAGCAGGAAGCCGAACTAGGCTTTAAGTTCGACTACATCGTCGTGTGCTCGGTGACGGGCAGCACGCAGGCTGGCATGGTCGTCGGTTTCGCCGCCGACGGTCGCGCCGATCGGGTGATCGGCATCGACGCATCGGCGAAACCGGCGCAGACACGCGAGCAGATCATGCGCATCGCGAAGCGGACAGCCGAGAGCGTCGAGCTGGGCCGCGACATCACCGCGAAGGACATCGTGCTCGACGAGCGCTACGGCGGCCCGGAATACGGTCTGCCGAACGACGGCACGCTCGATGCGATCCGTCTGTGCGCGCGGCTCGAAGGCATGCTGACCGACCCGGTGTACGAGGGAAAGTCGATGCACGGCATGATCGACAAGGTGCGCAACGGCGAATTTCCGGCCGGCTCGCGCGTGCTGTATGCGCACCTGGGCGGCGTGCCGGCGTTGAGCGCGTACAGCTTTATCTTCCGCGACGGTTGATGCGGTTTAGGGGAATTAGCCGAGGGGCGTCCGCGGTTCGGTCGCGAGCTTCTTCCTCAGATGCTTGCGCAGAAACTCGACGAACGCCCGGATCGTGACCGAGCTTTGCCGATGCTGCGGATACACGGCATAGACGCCCGTCGCCGACGGCAGGAACGCTTCGAGCACGGGCACGAGTTGTCCGCTTGCGAGCGCATCGGCGACGATGAAATCCGGTAGCCGAACGATTCCAAGTCCCGCGACGGCCGCATCGCGAATCAGATCGCCATTATTGGCGCGTAACGGCCCGCGCACCTCGATGCTCTTCACCACGCCCTCGACGCTGAAGTCCCAGCTCACCGCGCCGCCATGGCCGTACAGCAGACATTCGTGGTTCGCGAGATCGCCAGGTACGGCCGGGCTGCCACGCCGACGCAGATAACCAGGGCTGCAGCACGCGAGCATCTTCACATCGATCAGCTTTTGCGCGATCAGCGACGAATCCGCCAGCGTGCCGATACGGATCGCCATGTCGAAGCCTTCGCCGACCACATCGACGGCGCGGTCGCTCAGTTCCATATCGAAGCGCACGTCGCGATGCTCGCGCAGAAACGCCGCGACGAGCGGCGACAGATGCATCATGCCGAACGACATCGGCGCGCTCACGCGTAGCAGCCCGCGCGGCCCGGCGCGGCGCAGCGACATGGCCTGCTCGGCGTCCTCGACCTCGCCGAGGATGCGCTTCGCGCGCTCGTAGAACTCCTGACCCAGATCGGTCACCGCCAGCTTGCGCGTGTTGCGGATCAGCAGTTGCACACCGAGCGCTTCCTCGAGCGCCATCACACGGCGGCTCACGAACTGTTTCGACAGCGACAGCCGGTTCGCCGCGGCGGTGAAATTGTGGGCGTCGACGGTCGCGACGAAGATCCGCATGTCATCGAGTTGCATCTTATTGTCCACTTCAATGCGACAGTGTTTCCGGTTTTATCATGATTATAGCCATCCTGATTGACCTACACTGTCGTTCATGGATCGCAGCCAAACATCTGGCCCGGATCGCACGATAAAACTCAAGGAGAAAGAGCATGCTCGAAATCAGACACGCCAACCAACGTGGCCGCGCGGAACACGGCTGGCTCAGCTCGCGTCATACGTTTTCGTTCGCGAACTATCACGATCCGAAGCAGAACGGCTTCTCCGACCTGCTCGTGATCAACGACGACCGTGTGGCGCCGGCGCAGGGCTTCGGCAAGCATCCGCATCGCGACATGGAGATCTTGTCGTACGTGCTCGAAGGCGCGCTCGAACACAAGGACACGATGGGCACGGGCTCGGTGATCGTGCCGGGCGACATCCAGTTGATGAGCGCGGGCACCGGTGTGGCGCACAGCGAATACAACCATTCGAAGAGCGAGCCGGTGCACTTTCTGCAGATCTGGATCGCGCCTGCCCAGCAAGGCACGAAGCCGCGCTATCAGCAACAGCACTTCGGCGCGGCCGACAAGCGCGGTGTGCTGCGGCTCGTGCTGTCGCCGGACGGTGCGAACGGTTCGCTGCAGTTGCAACAGGATGCGCGCGTGTATGCCGGTCTGTTCGACGGCGAGGAAACCGCACGGCTCGAACTCGCGAAGGACCGCTATGCATATGTTCAGGTGGCGCGCGGCAGCGTCACGGTGAATGGCGTCGAGCTTGGCGAGGGTGACGGCGCGCGGGTGCGGGGTGAAGAAGCGCTGACGTTCACGCAGGGCCGCGATGCGGAAGTGCTCGTGTTCGACCTGCGTAATATCGAAACCTCGGCGTTGTGGGCATAAGCGCTCCGCTTGCGCCGCTATTGACTCAAACCTGAACGCGGCTCGCTGAACGACGATTTCCAGCGAGCTTCATCGCTCTACCCTATCGGGAGAAATCATGCGCTACACACTGTTTGAAAACCAGAAAGACGTCGTCGTTCTCGTCGCCCGAATCCTGCTGATGGTGCTGTTCGTGATGTTCGGCTGGTCGAAGCTGACCGGCTTTGCCGGCACCGTCGCTTATATGACGTCGACCGGCGCGCCCGTGCCGGCGTTGTCGGCTGTTATCGCGGTGGTGATGGAGCTTGTCGTGGGCGTCGCGCTGTTAGTGGGATTTTTCACGCGACCGCTGGCGCTGCTGCTTGCGGTGTATACGCTCGCCACCGCGATCATCGGCCATCACTACTGGAACATGACGGGCGCGATGCAGTACGACAATATGATTCATTTCTACAAGAACATCGGCATCATCGGCGGGTTGCTGCTGTTGTGCGTGACCGGTCCCGGCAAGTATTCGTTCGACCGGCGGTGATACCGATTCCCGTGCTTTAACGAACAAGGCCCGCACGAATGCGGGCCTTGTTGCATGCGCAAACTGAAACGGCGGCCCGCGGGCCGCCGTTTGCGTCTCTGATCTACCGAATCAAACCGCTGCTTCGGCTTCCGCTTCCGCTTCGCTGACCGCCGCGACTTCTTCGCTGTTGCGGATCAGGTGATCGAATGCGGACAGCGATGCCTTCGCACCCTCACCCACCGCGATCACGATCTGCTTGAACGGCACCGTGGTCACGTCGCCGGCGGCGAACACGCCCGGCACCGACGTCGCGCCGCGCGCATCGACGACGATCTCGCCATGCTTCGACAGCTCGACCGTGCCCTTCAGCCATTCGGTGTTCGGCACGAGACCGATCTGCACGAACACGCCTTCGAGTTGGACGTTCTTCACTTCGCCCGAAGCGAGGTCCTTGTAGACCAGACCGTTGACCTTTTTGCCGTCGCCGGTGATTTCCGTGGTCTGCGCCTGCGTGACGATCGTCACGTTCGGCAGGCTGCGCAGCTTGCGTTGCAGCACCTCGTCGGCACGCAGCGTCGCACCGAATTCGAGCAGCGTCACTTCGCGCACGAGACCCGCGAGGTCGATCGCGGCCTCGACGCCCGAGTTGCCGCCGCCGATCACCGCGACGCGCTTGCCCTTGAACAAGGGGCCATCGCAGTGCGGGCAGTACGCGACACCATGATTGCGATACTCGCGCTCGCCCGGCACGTTGATTTCGCGCCAGCGCGCACCGGTCGCCAGGATGATCGTCTTCGCCTTCAGCACCGCGCCGTTGGCCAGACGCACTTCGATGATGCGCCCCGGAATCAGCGCTTCGGCGCGCTGCACGTCCATGATGTCGACGTCATAGGCCTTCACGTGCTGTTCGAGCGCGGTCGCGAACTTCGGTCCTTCGGTTTCGGTCACGGAGACGAAGTTTTCGATCGCCAGCGTATCGAGCACCTGGCCACCGAAACGCTCGGCCACGACACCGGTCGCAATGCCCTTGCGCGCCGAGTAGATCGCCGCCGCCGCGCCCGCCGGGCCGCCGCCGACGATCAGCGTGTCGAACACCGGCTTATTCTCCAGTTGCTTCGCGGCGCGCGCACCGGCGTTGGTATCAAGCTTCGCGAGGATTTCCTTCACGCCGCTGCGGCCCTGGCCGAAGGTTTCGCCGTTCAGGAACATGGTCGGTACCGCCATGATCTGGCGCGCGTCGACTTCGTTCTGGAACAGCGCGCCGTCGATCGCGACGTGACGGATGCGCGGATTGATCAACGCCATCACGTTCAGCGCCTGCACGACTTCCGGGCAGTTCTGGCACGACAGCGAAAAATACGTTTCGAATTGATAGTCGCCGTCGAGGCTGCGGATCTGTTCGATCACCGCATCGTCGAGTTTGACCGGATGGCCGCCGACCTGCAGCAGTGCAAGGACGAGCGACGTGAATTCATGCCCCATCGGAATGCCGGCGAAACGGATGCCGGTTTCCTTGCCCGCTTCGCCGATCGAGAACGATGGCTTGCGTTCGTCGTCGCCGCGACGCTCGATCAACGTGACGCGCTCTGACAAGGTCGCGATGTCGTTCAGCAGGGCCAGCAGCTCCTGGGACTTCGCGCTGTCGTCGACCGACGCGACGAGCTCAATAGGCCTGCTAACTTTTTCGAGGTACGACTTCAGTTGAGTCTTGAGATTGGCGTCAAGCATGGCGTTGCGATTCCGTGACGAGGGGTATGGGTGTCCCGGCGCCGCACGCATCCGGATAGGACGTGTTGGGCCCGGGGACGCGCGAAGCGCCGTATCAGGCAATTCGCGCGGTGAAGCGCCGGGAAGATCCCGGCAGATGCAGACTGCGGGTGCAGCGTGAGCTGCGCGAACCTTAGATCTTGCCGATCAGGTCGAGCGACGGGGTCAGCGTTTGCGCGCCCGGCGTCCACTTGGCGGGGCACACTTCGCCCGGGTGCTTTGCGATGTACTGAGCAGCCTGAACCTTGCGCAGCAGTTCGCCAGCGTCACGGCCGATGCCGTTGTCGTGGATTTCGCACAGCTTGATCTCGCCTTCCGGGTTGATCACGAACGTGCCACGCAGCGCGAGGCCCTCTTCTTCGATCAGCACGTCGAAGTTGCGCGAGATAGCGAGCGTCGGATCAGCCAGCATCGGGTACTTGATCTTGCGGATCGTATCCGACGTGTCGTGCCAGGCCTTGTGCGTGAAGTGCGTATCGGTCGACACACTGTAGATTTCCACGCCCAGCTTCTTGAAATCTTCATAACGATCGGCCAGGTCACCGAGTTCGGTCGGGCACACGAATGTGAAGTCGGCCGGGTAGAACACGAAAACCGACCACTTGCCCTTCAGGCTTTCTTCAGTGACGGTCTGGAAATCGCCGTTGTGAAAAGCCTGCGCTTTGAACGGTTTGACTTGACTGTTGATGATCGGCATTTGCTGAATCCTCTCTTTGAGGGGGTTGGAAAGTGGAGTCAGTATGTCAGACTACGCTTAATAGGTAAAGTGGATTGTGTCAATGAGTTCAATAGTCCTGCACTATTAATTTCGTCGGTCGAAACTATCGGACGATTTGCCGGGCTTTCAGCCCTTCAGAAGCCGCCACAGCGTGGTTCTGCCGATGCCCAGCGCGCGGCTCGCGGCGGCGCGATTGCCGCCCGATTGTTCGAGGGCGCGCAGCGCGGCCTCACGGCTGGGGGTAGCGCGGGGCGCCGCACCGCCGGGCGCAGGGCCCGGAGGCGCCTGTGTGATCTGCTCGACCTCGACCGCCCTGATCCGGAAGAACTCGGGAAACACGGCCTGCCGTTCTGGCAAGGCGTCGGCAGTCAAGTTCCCGGACATCTCGCTGGTTGGCTCACCGATATAAATCGCCGCGCGGGCCAGGAGATTTTCCAGTTCACGGACGTTACCGGGCCACGCGTAATCCGCAAAAAGCGGGGCGAGGAACACGAGCACCCGTTCGAGCCCCGCCGCCGACAAGCCGTACTGCAGCGCGCTGCGCTCCAGCAGGTGCCGCGCCAGCGGCGCAATGTCGGCACGGCGTTCGCGCAGCGGCGGCAATTTTATCTGAAGCAGATTTAATCTGAAATACAGGTCCGCGCGAAACGCGCCCTCCTCGACGAGCGCGTGCAGATCGCGGTGCGTCGCGGCGATCACCCTCACGTCGACCGGCGTCGCGCGGCCCGCGCCGAGCTTCATCACCTCGCGCTCCTGCAGCACGCGCAATAGCCGGCTTTGCAGCGCGGCCGGCATTTCGCCGATCTCATCGAGAAAAATAGTGCCGGTGTGCGCGATTTCAAACAACCCCGGCTTGCCGCCGCGCCGCGCGCCCGTGAACGCCCCTTCCTCGTGTCCGAACAGTTCGCTTTCGATCAGCCCCTCGGGCACCGCCGCGCAGTTGAACGCGACGAACGGATTGCCGCGCCGCCGGCTCGCGTTGTGGATGCCCTGTGCGACCAGTTCCTTGCCGGTGCCGCTTTCACCACTCAGGAGCACGGTCGCGTCGTGCGCGGCGCCGGCGCGCGCGAGCCGGCGCACGCGCTCGAGCGCTGCCGAAGCGCCGATCAGATCGTCGAGCCGGTGCCGCGCGACCAGATGCCTCGGCCGCTGGCTGGTGCGCAGGGAACGGTCGATCCGCTGCGCGACGAGTGCGTCCTGCGCCGTCACGACGAAACCTGCGCGCGCACCCTGCTCGACGATCGGCACACAGCCGACGATTAGTGCGCGGCCACCGATCTGTTCGATGCGTTCGTCGACCGGCTGGTCGGCGGCGCGCGTCTCGCGCAGCAGCGGCGCGAGCGCGCGCGCGACTCGTGCGGGGGTGTCCTCGTCGTCGTTTGGAAGCTCCTGCGCGGCGCCTAGACCGAGCAGTTCGAGCATGGCCGGGTTGACGGCTTCGAGCTGGGCGGCTTCGTCGAACGCGGCGACGCCGTCGCGCAGATGCGCGACGATCGTGTTCAGGCGCACCCGCTTCGATTCCTTCTGGCGGCTCACGCGCGCCAGTTCGACCGAGCGCTCGAACGCTTCCTCGACCGCGGCAAGCGAATACAGGAACACGCTTTCCATGCCGGCCTGCTGCGCCAGATCGCAGGCCATGCCAGCGCCGACCACCACGCGGCAGCCCTGCGCGGCGAGTTCATCGACTGCGAGCCGCACTTCGTCGATCGACCGATACGCGCGCTGCCGCAGATCGACGTTCAAGAGCGGGCTCAGGTCGGCCAGTTCCTGGGCGATTGCTTCGTGCAGCACGAGCCCGATGCGCGCCTGCGGCCATGTGGCCGTCGCGCGCGTGATCGCGCTCAACACGTCGAAGCCATTCACCTTGACCATTACCACCGGCACGCTGAGGTTCTCGCGCAGGTACGCGCCGTTTGAGCCGGCGGACAGTACGACGTCGACCGAACCTGCGTCCACGTAAGCCTGCAACGCAGCGACGGCCGCGCCGTAGCCCTCCCGCACCGTGAAGAACTTCGCCCGGCCCGCGTAGCGCGGCGCCACTGCCTCGCAAAGCGACTGCAGTCGGCTGATACTGACGAGTGCGACACCGGGCCGCCCGGCATCGACGGCGGGGCTAGGATTCGCGACAAATGGGGTGAACGTGGACACGCGGCTCTCCTTGATTGAAACGTTCCTCGAAACGTTTCATGAAACGTTTCACCGATTGTGCCACGAACGTCCAGGCCGAGCTGATATCGCGCAAACCCTTGTTCCAGCGGCACGACTCAAGAAACGCTCGCCAATGGCACGCTTCCTGCAGAATGTCGCCGGCGTTGTACTACCGATTTCCCTCATGGAGACCCCATCATGACCACCACTTCCGCCAGCCGCCGCGCCGCCTTCCGCGCCAAGGTCAATCAGCGTCAGGGCCTGCTCGTGCCCGGCGCGTTCAACGCGATGAGCGCGCGCGTGATCGAGGACGCCGGTTTCGAAGCGGTCTACATCACCGGCGCGGGCGTCACCAACATGTCCCTCGGTCTACCCGACCTGGGCTTCATCGGCCTTGCTGAAGTCGCAGAGCACACCGCGCGCATCCGCGACGCGGTCGCGCTGCCGCTGATCGTCGATGCCGACACGGGCTTCGGCAACGCGCTGAACGTGCGCCAGACCGTGCGCGTGCTGGAGCGCAGCGGCGCCGACGTGATCCAGTTCGAAGATCAGGTGATGCCAAAAAAATGCGGCCACTTCTCGGGCAAGGAAGTTGTCGCGGCGAGCGAGATGGTCGGCAAGATCCGCGCGGCTGTCGACGCGCGCGAAGACGCGAACCTGCAGATCATGGCTCGTACCGACGCGGCTGCGGTCCACGGCATCGAGGACGCTATCGAGCGCGGTCATCGCTTCATCGAGGCGGGCGCCGACATCCTGTTCATCGAGGCGACCGAATCGCTCGCCGACATCGAGCGTCTACCGGGGTTGTTCAATGTGCCGCAGCTGATCAACATCGTGATCGGCGGCAAGACGCCGGTGCAGTCACGCGACGCGCTCGCGAAGCTCGGCTACGGCATCGTGCTGTACGCGAATGCGGCGCTGCAGGGCGCGGTGCTCGGCATGCAGCGCGCGCTCGGCACGCTGCAAAGCAACGGCCGCCTCGACGAGGACGCGACGATCGTCGCGCCGTTCAGCGAGCGCCAGCGGCTCGTCAACAAGCCGCTGTATGACCGGCTGGACAACGAGTACGCGGGGAAGGACTGACGCTCGGGCGGCGGCGCGGCGGTGCGACGCGCTGCATGCCTGCGCGATATGGAACCCTTTATTGCGTTAGGATTCAGGGCTGGCAATCAGGGCTGGCAATCAGGGATGACAAGCGGGACTGTCACTCAGTCAAGCTGATGTTCCCGCCAGCCCGCCGCGACAGTTCGCGGCCCCGGCCTCCACCCGTCGGCTCGCTCTCCTGGCTGCCGGCAGAATCACAAAAGCGCAAACGAAAGGTAGTCGCAAGCACCATGAAGTCAAACTATTCACGCGCCCGGCGCCGGCTCGTCAATTGTCTTTCAGCGCGCCCGCGCGCAGCACGGGAGCTCGCCCGATGAGCTGCAGCGGCACCCGCACCGCGCACGTCGGCTGGCTGCCGTACATCGTCGCGGCTACCTTCTTCATGGAGTACCTCGACACCACGGTGATCGCCACCGCGCTGCCGCAGATGGCGCGTTCGTTCGGCGTCGGCCCGAACAGCCTGAGTCTCGGCATGACCGCCTACATGCTCGCGCTCGCGATCTTCATCCCGGCGAGCGGCTGGGTCGCCGACCGCTGCGGCGCACGCACCGTGTTCGTCAGCGCGATCGGCGTGTTCACGGTCGCGTCGGTGCTGTGCGGACTGTCGCAGAACGTGCCCGAGTTCACGGCCGCGCGGCTGCTGCAAGGCATCGGCGGCGCGATGATGGTGCCAGTCGGCCGTCTCATCGTGGTCCGCAGCACCGAGAAAGCTCGCATGATGCAGGCGATCTCGACGATCACATGGCCGGCCATCGCGGCGCCGGTGATCGGCCCGCCGATCGGCGGATTCATCACGACCTACGCGTCGTGGCGCTGGATCTTCCTGTTGAACGTGCCGTTCGGCCTCGCGGCGATTGCGGTCGCGCTCGCCATCGTGCCGAACCTGCGCGGCACCGAGCGCAAGCCGCTCGACGTCGTCGGCCTGCTGCTGAGCGGCGTCGCGCTGACCGCGATTCTGTACGGCGCGGAACTCGCGAGCCAGCCGGCCACCAATCCGTGGCTCGCGGTCTCGATCGTGGCGGGCGGTCTGCTGGTCGGCGCGCTCGCGTTCCAGCATGCGAAGCGTCATCCGTATCCGCTCGTCGACGTGTCGACGCTGAAGGTGCCGACGTTTTCCGTGACGGTCATCACCGGCTCGTTCACGCGCATCGGCATTGGCGCGGTGCCCTATCTGATGCCGCTGCTGTTCCAGGTCGGTTTCGGGCTGTCGGCGTTCCGCTCGGGGCTGCTGCTGCTCGCGAGCGCGCTCGGCAATCTCGGCATGAAGGCGCTGACCACGCGCATCCTGCAGCGCTACGGCTTCCGGATGGTGTCGATCGTCGATGTGGCGGTGGCCGGCATTTTCATCATCGCGTGCGGACTGCTGACGCCGGACGTGCCGCTCGTGTTCGTGCTGATCGTCGTGTTCGTGTACGGCGTCGCGCGCTCGATGCAGTTCTCGACGCTCGCGACGCTCGCCTATGCCGACATCCCGCAGCCGCAGATGAGCGCGGCGAGTACCCTGTGGAGCGCGGCCGCGCAGATGACGATCGGTCTCGGCATCGCATTCGGCGCGGTGTCGCTGCGCGTCGCGGCGCTGATCAACGGCGAGACGACCGGCCACGTGTTCACGCTCGACGATTTCCGCCTCGCGTTCCTGTTCGCGGGCGTGCTGACGCTGCTGTCCGTGCTTGGATACATGGGGCTCGCCCGCAATGCTGGGCAGAGTATCGGTGGGGGTTCGCGCGGCGGTGAAACTCCGGCGAAGAGCTAGGGGACGCGCAAGCGCTGCGCGATCAAAAGGAGACGTGCCGTGCAAGCAGGCGAACTGGCGATTTCCAGCCGCATCGACGATCTCGACCTCGACATCGTCTACACATTCCTGTCGCAGGAAACGCCGTGGGCGCGCGGCATGCCACGCGCGACCTTCGAGCGCGCCGTCGCCGGGTCGCTCTGCTTCGGCGGGTTTGTCGACGGCAAGCAGATGGCGTTCGCGCGCCTCGTCACCGACGAGGCGACCTTCGCCTACCTATGCGACGTGTTCGTGCTGCCCGCGTATCGAGGCCAGGGCTATGCGTCGGCGTTGATGAAACATATCTTTGCGAGCCCTTCGCTCGCCAGTCTGCGTAGAGTCGTGCTGGTCACGACCGACGCGCATCACGTCTATGCGCCGCATGGGTTCACGTCGCTCGAGAACCCCGAGCGGTATATGGAGCTGCATCGACCGGGTGTTTACAAGACGGACGCGTGAACACGTCCGAAGGAGCCTGTCTGAAGTGCCGTGCATCCTGTTTCTTGCGACCGGTCCGCTTTCCCTCCTTAAACAACGTTCTACTGTGGGCATGCCCTCGTCTGCACGCGGAAATGCGCATGGCACAGCAGACCCCGCCTCAGCCGTACGCGCGCTCGCGCATCCACTTCGTCATGATCCACTTATCGCCGGCAAGCACCGGCGCGCCGCCGTGCAGAGTCGACGGATCGAGCTGGCGCTGGCCGTTCATGTAGCGGAAATACACCGCGCCGCCCGCGCGCGCCGCGACCGACAGGCTCGCTGACGGAAACACCGTCTCGCCGCCGTCGGCGACGTCGTTCAGATACATGATCAGCGTCGCGACGCGTTGGCCGCCCTGCGCGGTGTGCACCGCGCTTCCCGGCTGATCGGGTATGAAGAAGTCGAAATGAGGGCTGTATTCGCCGCTCCTGTCGTAATGGAGCACCTGCAGGCCTTCGCCATTTTCGAGCGGCCAGTTCGTCAGGCTCTCGATGCGCCGTTCGATCCGCGCGATCAACGCATCCTCACCGCGCCGATACCAGACGCCTTCGCTGGTGCGGTTGCGGATCACGTCTTCGTGGCCGGTGAGCGGATTGACCGTCGTCGAGCGTTTCAACCGATGCCGCGAGCGTTCGATCAGCTCGGCGCATTCCGCGACCGACAGCACGTCGGCGAACACGACCAGCTGCGGACGCTCACAGCGCAGCAGCACGCGCACATCGCGGTCGTCGGCACGGATCAGGTTGCCGCGGGCGACCGGCGCGGCGTCGTATCGATAAGGCTGGGTGGCTGGATCGGCGACTGTGGCTTGCGCCGCGGGGTCGGTCGCGCGCCGATCGAACGCATGGTGGACCGCGACGCGGGCGTCGCCGCCGGCAAAACCGGCCTGCACCATCGCATCGATCATCGAGCCCGGCGTGCAGCCCCGCGCGACATTGCTGCTCAGCCATTCTTGCCAGGCTGCATCGACGACTCGCATAGCGCTTCCTGTGCAGCGGCCCGGCAAGGAGTGCGGGCACGCGTGCTTCGATCATCGCAGGCGCGATGCGCGCGCCGCCCGCATGCGCCTAGTCGCGCCTCAACTGCCCGCGATAGTGCAGCAGCCCTCGGCGCGCCTGCTGCCTGAGCATCCGTTGCACGAACGGCGACCAGCCGAACAGCGTGCCGCGCACGCCCATCGCCTGGCGCATCCACAGCCACAGATCGAAGCGGTCGCGATGCTCGACGATGAGCCCATCGCGGAACACGAAACTCGCCTCGATCCGGTTCACGACGTCGCGCCCCGTCTGGACGAAACGGTAGCGCGCCACCCACTGCGCGCGGCCGGCATGGTCGTCCGCCTCGATGTTGCTGAAGGTCAGCGTGAAGTCTTGCGCATGCTTGACGAGCATGCGCCACATGTCGCGCGCTTCATCGCCGACCAGCTCGCCGAAAGCGGGGTCGCTGAAGACGACGTCGTCGGCATAACAGGCGACCATGGTCTCGGCGTCGCGTTGCCGGAAGGCCGTGTAGAAACGTTCGATCAGCTCGGTGTTGGGATGGCTCATTGATGTCGTATGGTGTATTGCAGGAGCGCGTCATGCACGTGCAGAGTCGCGCCGCGCTCCGGAAAAACAGCCCGCGCGCGGTAGGCGGCGGGCATGGCGCACACGATATAGGAAAACGGCGTGAATGGGGGGGTGCCCCTATGTCGTTCGTCAAGCGTTCGGGGCGGATATCGGACGAAGCGTTCGGTCGCATTGAGCGCGGCGGGCAGCACCTATCTCGCCGAAGCGCTGGTGGCGCTCGATCATCTCGAGCGTGCCGCGCAGCGCGCGTTGCTCGCCGGACGCGGCGAGGTGGGACGCATCGAGATCGGCTATGTGGCGTCGGCCGCGTTCTCGGGCGTGTTGCAAGCGTCCTGTCGGATATTGCGGAAGGTCTGCCGTTCATGCAGCCTACTGGGCGCTGATGACCCACCCGCTCGTGACCATGCCGATGCGTCAGAAAGCTGGATCAACCTTCGTCCGCATATGCGCGGCCTCGAATCTCGGCCAGCGACGTTTCGACCAGCAAGCGGCCCGCATCGAACACGGTCTCGAGCGCTTCGTCCCACTCGCCCTCCACCGTGCTCCCGTCCCACGCGATCGGCAACGTGACCGTCCGGTACTCGCCGGTGCGGCGATGGCGCAGCAAGGTGAGCCGGCCTTTCATCGAGCGCTTGCCGTGATCCGTTACTGGATCCTTCGACACATCGTGCCACGTGTCGCCTAGCCGGATCGCCGAGCACTTCATCGCGAAGCGCTGCGTATCGCGGTTGATCTGCTGCAACAGCGCACCGCCCATGCCGAACACGATGTTGTCGGTGGCGAAGCCGGCCTCGTCCATCGCGGCGAGGATCGCGACGATCGAATCCGGGTTCACGCCGTCACCCTGAATCACACGCACATGGTCGAGCACGCGCCGCCCCTTGCTGTTGGTGTGCGACCCGAACGAAGCCTCCAGCGAGCGCAGCGTGTGCAGGACGATCGTGCACGGATCGCCGGAGTCCGGGCGAATCACGAGCATGCCGCCGGAATCGAGCACGGCCTGCTTCAGCTCGCCGCCCCATGCGTTGAGCGCGGCGAACAGGTCGTAAGAGTCGGACACCACCGAAACGATCGCGCCCGGCTTGCCGAAGCGGGCGATCATGTTGCGATACGCGTCGACTTCGCGCTCGCGGCCCCACGACGTGATCGTGCTGTGCTCGGCCGCCGGCACCGAGAACGCGGCCATGCGGTCGCGGTAGAAGTGATTCGCCGCAATCACGCCGAGCACCGTATCCGAGCCCATGAAGCTGACGAGATGTGCCGCGCCGCCGATCGCCGCCGACTCCGCGCTCGACACGCCGCGCGCGCCGAAATCATGCAGCTTGAACGGCAGCTGCGAGAGATCGTCGCTGCTTTTCAGCAGATACTCGCGGATCGTCTGGCGCAGATGCCAGCTTTGCGTCGCGACCGTGATCGGATACCACACGCGCATCAGCATCGTCTCCAGATACGACGTGAGCCAGAACACCTGCGGATCGTCGCATTCGACGGTGACGAGCACGTTGTGCGTGGGCACGACCGAGCCTTCGGGCGCCGCGCGAATCCGCACCGGCAGATAGCCGCCGTATCGCTGCACGACGTAGCGCCAGCCCGCCTCGTTGAACGGCTCCCCGTGCGCGCTGAAGAAGGGCCGCGCCTGGTCGATCATCGCGCCGGTAACCGGCCGGCACAGGTACTCCTTCAGCAGCATCTGCAAGCCGAAGAACAGCGTGCGGTCGTAACGTCCGCCGCGCGATTCGATGTACGAGAACATCGCCGTCGCGTCGGGCGGATATTGCAGATAGTGCGATGCCTTGTACGAATCCGTATTCAGAATCGGATTGGACAGGATCGACGCGAGGTCGCTGAAACCCTGCGCGTTTTGCATGGACGGTGCTGCGCTCACGTGATTTTCTCGCTGGAGTGACCGGACGGCGCGAGCCTGCCCGACGCTTTCGAGACTCTGAGGCCGCGGCTCTACGCCTACAGAATATGCCGGGGATGAACCTGTACCTCACCTTACTACGGTATGCGCGATAGCGCTCGTCGTCGGACTGTAGCTTCTCCTGGCGCAGGATGAGTCTGGCCTGCAGCGCCAACTGCAGCCGCAGACGATCATGTTCCCGATCTCGAGGTTCACCAGCAGGAGACCGGGCTCGAGCAGCGAGTAGACGTCGTCCTAGACCCCCGGCTTCAATTGCGGCGGCAGATTCGGCCACGTCGCGAGCAACCTCCCGAGCATGCTCCTGCGGCGCTCCGCACCCGCGGGCCACAGCATGTTCGCGAGCAGCACGATCCCTTGCGCGAGCCCGCTGTCGCGCGCGCAAGCGACGAGCGGCACGCCGCGGCTGAGCGCATCGTTGACGTGCTGATCGTCGCGCGGCAGTTGATGCGCGACCCTCGCGCCGAGCGTGCGTTCGAGCATCGGCAGATTGATCTGTGCGCCCTTGTCGTACTGGTTGACGACGACCCGCACCTTGCTCGACGGATGCCCCAGTTCGCGAAAGATCTCGAGCATGCGGCGCGCGCCGTGCAGGTACAGCGGATTCTGCCGCACCACCATGCAGATCGCGTCGCTATGCGCGAGCGCGCGGATCGTCGACGGATTCAGGCTCGTGCCGACGTCGATCAGCACCGCGTCGTAGCGCTCGCGCGCCAGCGTCAGAATCCGGTCCAACTGACCAGGCAGCAGTTCGGCGGCCTTCAACGGATCGCCGGCGCCGGCGAGCAGATCCAGGTTCGGGCACACGTGCATCGCGCACGCGTCGAACAGCGCCGGGTCGAGTTGCTCGTTGCGCGAGCACAGATCGACGAGCGTCATGGGCGGGGGGCGATTCGCCATCAGCAGGCTCGCGTCGGCGAATTGCTGGGTCAGGTCGATCAGCAGCACGCGCCGCTCACGCCGCGCGGCGAGCGCGCACGCGAGGTTGACCGCGATCAGCGTGGTGCCGCTGCCGCCCTTGCTCGACGCCAGGGTGACCACGCGCGCGTGGCGCCGCTCGGGCTCGCGGCGCCGCGCTTCGATCTGCGCAAGCGCATCGACGACGGCCTGACGATCGAGCGGCCACGACAGCACCTGCCGCACGCCGACGCGCAACGCCGCGCCGATCAGCGCGGTGGACGGCGCCGGCGTTACCAGCATGCAATGGAGCGTCGGCGCGCAGGCGAGCGTTTCCTCGATGCCGTCTAGTCCACGGACGCTCAGATTGGCGTCGTCGACGATCAGCAGGTCGGCGCCGCGGACCACGCGCGCGTGCATCGGCAGTTGCCGGGCCGGACCGAACGCGGTGTGCAGCCGGTAACGCACGCCGCTCTCTTCGAGGCGCACGACGATTCGCTGCGCGTTTTCGATGCTCGCGGCAATCAGGAAGATGTCGATCATGGCAGCTCTGCGGCGCTTGGCGCGTCATGCGCTGGCTTTTATTCCAGTCGTCTGTTCACGATTGACGACGCAGGCTTCGGCGCGAGTTCCTTACCGCGACGCTCCTCCGTGAAAACCATGAGCCGGCAAACGGTGCTATCGAATTCCTGCGCGGTCGCTGCGAGCCGACGAGCGGCAAGCGTCAGACGTCGGTTTCATCGTCGTCGCGCCGATGCGCCGCGCTGCGTTCAGCGCGCACCGGCATGGCGTACAGCGCGTCGCGCAGCAAGTCGCGGCGGATCTCGGCTTGCGCTCGGCGCTCGAGCGCCTCGGCGACGACGAGCGTCAGCAGATCGACCGACGAGCCCGCCGCCTGCGCGAAAAAGCGCGCGCGCGATGTCGCGACATACCGCCGGTAAGTGCTTCTGGTTCCTCCCGAAGCGACCGGCCTGCGAATCAGTTCTGGTTTCATGTCAGCCCCCGATGTCGAGCAGTTTTGCGCCAGGTCACGCCGTCTGGTCTCAGCGCCCCGGCCGTTGGGCCAGGTCGCCGTGCCCGTGCCAACCCACGGACACGGCCCCTGGTTCACCTCGTATATTCGTCTCTCTGTGGAGACTAGGCCTCTCTCCCCGCTTCATCGCGCCGGCCGGTCCTTATCCGGCGCTGCCCCTTCCCTTTGCGGCGCGTCGCTCGCGAACGTTGCCAGCGCGTTGCCTGTCGTTATCGCCACCCTTTTCGCGTCGTGAGGACAAAAAGTCGAAAAGGAAAAACGGCGAAGTCGTTGCCCTTTTTTCGTCCGGTTTTGAATGGCCGCCAAACCGGTCCGCCACTCATCCGTTTTCTAACGTATTTAAGAAGGCCCCGCCGCGCTCCCGCAAACACCTGATGGCTGGCTTCCCCGACCATGTCTGCGAGTGACTTTTTTACCGCCGGTCTTTTTTTAATCCGGTTTTCCCGTACCGTCGACCTGGCGGCAAAACATTTTTCTGTGCAGACCTTATTGCAACGGTTATGCCAACACGCCTTCGAATCGCTAAGGCGCCCGTCAGGGCTTCACGCTGCCGAGAAATCGGTTTTCTTTTGACGCAGTGCGAGCCTGTCCGATTTTTGGCGTGACGCGCATTGATTCGTTTCTGACACGCAAAATCGCTGTGCGCTGGCCGCAAAACGCGCCTCCCGCTCCGTCTCGCCGGCCTGCTGACTGGCCGCGGGGCCGGCCACACGCGGCTTCGCCGCTCCTTCCGGTTGGCAAAGCGCCCCACCCGGCGCGCAAAAGCGCATTCGACTCGCGCTGTCCAATCTGTCGCAAGTGTGAAACATGACTGCTCGCGCCCGTCCGTTTTAGTCGCGCCTTAATCCCACGGCAATTGCTACGCAATGTGCGATTCCGCGCATAACCGGCCTTGACCGCTTATTCATTAGTGATCCGTGTTAATCCGAAAAACCAACACGTATTCTTCATCCATGTTTCTTTTCTGGCGCTTTTAGGCGCTTTCGCTTATCGTTAGGCCATACGCCAATCAGAGCGCTTGTATCAGGTCAACGAGGCAAGCCACGGTTCAAGTGGTTTTCACGGTTCGGGGAAAAAATCGCCGGGCAGTTTCAGCAATGAACGACAAGGTCGCCGCCATTGCATGAATCGGTCCACCATGCAGCGCGTTCCGGTTCGCGCCGCACTTGAAGCGTGTCCCTTGTTCGTGATTGCTGCTGTCGTGAATGCGTCGCAGCCGGAGTGCAGCAACTGGCCGGCCTGAATCTCACAACGTCGCACGGCAGTCCTGAGGATCGAACGGGGGAACCATGACTACGACTTGCACGCCGGCCGACATGGAACGCACGGTTCTGTACGTTGCGAACGCGCCCGACCAGACACTCGTCGAGTTTCTGGCCGCGTCGGGATGGCAAGCCGTGCACGCAAAAAGCACGGCCGTGGCGGAACGCATGATCGAACGCGGCAACATCAAGGTCGGTCTCGTTCAGTTGCCCGAAGATTGCACGTCACAGCAGCTGTCCGCGCTCGCGCTGTGCATGCGCCGCGTCGAAACCAACTGGGTCGCGCAGATCGTGCCGGGCCAGGCCGACAACGAGCTGGTCAGCCGTTTCATCCTCGATTACTGCTTCGACTTCGTCACGCAGCCATGGCTCAACGAGCGGCTCATGTTTGCGCTCGGCCACGCGCATGGGCTGTCGAGCCTGCGTCAGCCTCGCGTCGTGCCGGAGCCGTCGCTCGGCCGCCACGGCATGGTCGGACAATGCGAGCCGATGCAGCAGCTCTACCGGCGCATCGACAAATGCGGCGTGACCGACGCGCCGGTGTTCATCGCGGGCGAATCGGGCACCGGCAAGGAGCTGACCGCTCGTGCTATTCACGACCGCTCGCCGCGCGCGGGCCGCACGTTCGTCGCGATCAATTGCGCGGCGATTCCGCCGAGCCTGTTGCAGGCCGAACTGTTCGGCCACGAGCGCGGCGCTTTTACCGGCGCGGTGCAACGCAAGCTCGGCCGGATCGAGAGCGCGCATGAAGGCACGCTGTTTCTCGACGAGATCGGCGACATGCCGCACGAATGCCAGGCGGTGCTGCTGCGCTTCCTGCAGGAAGGCACGATCGAGCGGCTTGGCGGCAACGGTCCGATCAGCGTCGACGTGCGCGTGATCTCGGCCACCCACGTCGATCTGGAGCGCGCCGTCGAAGACGGGCGTTTCCGTTCCGACCTCTATCACCGGCTGTGCGTGCTGCGCCTCGTCGAGCCGCCCTTGCGCGAGCGCGGCGGCGACATCAAGCTACTCGCCAATTACGCGCTCAGCATGTACAAGCAGGACGGCGCGCGCAAGCTGCGCGGCCTGTCGAGCGACGCGATCGTCGCGATGTCGAACTATCCGTGGCCCGGCAACGTGCGCGAGCTGATCAACTGCGTGCGCCGCGCGGTCGTGATGAGCGAGGGCCGCTTCATCACCGCGATCGACCTCGGCCTACCCGAGGCTGACAATGGCCCGGCGATCACGCTGGCGGAAATCCGCAGCAAGGCCGAAAAGGATGCGATCGGGAACGCGCTGCTGCGGCACGGCTACAAGCTGTCCGATGCGGCGGCCGAACTCGGCATTTCGCGCGCGACGCTGTACCGGCTGATGCACGCGAACCGGCTGCACCAGGAGCCGGCCGGACGCGGCGCGAGCAGCGGCCCCCATGCCGATGACGAAGCAGAGCGCCAGACCTCTTCAGTGGCATAAGCGCAGATTTAAGCGTTTTTTGTAGTGAACGCTTAGCAGCGCACGGTCACGGCGATTGAGCATTCCCAACTTTCCGCGCTCTGCCCGCACCTAGCGTGGTCGTCGAGAACATCCTCGCGCCGCCGCCAGCATTGCCACCCGGCAAGCGGCCTCCTACCTCCTGCGCCGCACTGCCCACGGGGCTTCCGGGCAGGCTTTCTGCTGCCTTCGACAGGCCTGCCGGCCATCATCGGCTATCCTGTCGGGTCAACGCCCCGCCGGACGGGCGCCGCTCTCGCGGCCCTTTCGCCCGTCCGGCGGGCCTCTGCCGCAGGAACTTCAGCGCCCCGCCCCGTGTCGGTCCCGGGTCGCCCCGCTGAAACAGCCCATGTTCCGGCACAATCGTCCGCACTGGCTTCATCCCGCTTTACACCCTATGCAAAAATTTCTGCGTGTCTGTTTTTTCATTTTTCTGCTCGCAGGCGCGGCGCCCGTCTTCGCCGCCGCGCCTGCACCTGCCCATCCCACGCCCGCGACACCCGCTTCCGCCGCCGTCACGCTGACACCTCAGCAGGCCCGCGACGCGCTCGCTGTCCTGAATGACCCCAAACGCCGCGCGCAAGTCGCCGATACGCTGCAAGCGATCGCCGCGGCCGGCGCGTTGAGCGCGCCCCCCGCATCGGCGCCGGCGGCGGCGGCGGCGCCCGCCGCCGCAAGCGGCGCAGCCGCGCTCGTGCCGGACGCGTTCAAATCCAATGGCCTCGCCTCGCAACTCGCGCGCGAGGGCGCGCATTACGCCGGCCATCTCGCGACCGCGCTGCGCGGCTCGATCGCCGCGCTGCTCGACGTCGCGTCGGTGCGCGCATGGTGGAACTGGCAGTTCGCCAATCCGCACGCGCGCGCGGTGCTGTTCAAGGTGCTGTGGTCGCTGCTGGCCGCGCTGATCCCCGCTCTGGTGCTCGAATGGCTGGCGCGGCGGCTGCTGCGGCGCGTCTTTCGGGCGATCGCCGCGCGCCGCGAAGCCGCGCGGCAGGATGACAACGACAACTCATCGCCGCCCGCGCGCGACGCCGGCGCCGCGCCAGCCGGTCATCCGCCGACCAGCACGCCGCCGCTGCCCCCGCTGTCATCGGTGCCGTCAGTGCTCGAAGCGGAGGCGCAAGCCGTCGCGACTGGCCCGGCCGCGCCGTACGCGACGCCATCCGCCAAAGGCCGCGCCATCGAAGCCGAAGGCAAGCGCAACGCGACGCACCACTGGACGCTGCTGCAACGTCTGCCGCGCGCGTTGCTGATCACGCTGGTGCGGCTCGTGCCGATCGCGGTGTTCGTCGGTGCGGCGAGCGCGCTGATGTCGATCTTCACCGGCAACGGCACGCCGCAGGATCGCGCGCTCGATTCGCTGATCGACGTCTATGTGGTGTGCCGCTGCGTCGTGATCGTCGGCGCGTTCTTCCTGCAGCCGAGCGCACCGCGTCTGCGGCTGCTGCGCATGGGCGATGCGTGGGCCGCGTTCGTGCTCGGCTGGATCGTGCGAATCGTCAGCGTAGTCGGCGCCGGCGTCGCGCTAGCCGAAGTCGCGCAGGCGCTTGGCATGAACTACGCCGCGCATCTCGCGCTGCTGAAAGTGGTCGCACTCGCCGGACACGTGATGATCTCGATCCTCGTGCTGCGCTGCGCGAAACCGGTCGCCAACCGGATCCGCAATCGCTTCGCCGCTCACGAGTCGTTGGAGATGTTCGGCAACGCGTTCGCGGACGCGTGGGCCGTGGTGACCGTGGTCATCGTGATGGGCCTGTGGTTCGTCTGGGCCTTCGACGTACGGAACGGCTATCACGCGCTCGTGAATATCGGCGGCATGACGCTCGCGATACTGATCGGCGCACGGCTCGTGTCGATCGTGATCTTCGGCGCGCTCGCGCGCATCTTTCATGTGCAGGACGAAGCGTCACGCTCGCTCGTGCATGAGCACGCCTACCGATACTATCCGGCGCTGCGGCGCGTGATCGGCTGGATCATCGGCAGCGTCACCGCGCTGGTGCTGTTGCAGGCGTGGGGCGTCGACGTCATCGATCTGTTCCGCAGCGGCACGATCGGCCACCGGCTCGCCTCGGCGCTCGCGACGATCGCCGTCGCCGCGATCATCGCGCTGGTGGTGTGGGAGGTCGTCAACGTGTCGGCCGAACGTCGCCTCGATAACTGGACGAGCAACGGCGATCTGGTGCGCGCCGCGCGTCTGCGCACCTTGATGCCGATGCTGCGCACCGCGCTGTTCTGCGTGATCGCGCTCGTCGTCGTGCTGACCGGTCTGAGCCAACTCGGCGTGAACATCGGCCCGCTGCTCGCGGGCGCGAGCATCTTCGGCGTCGCGCTCGGCTTCGGCTCGCAGAAGCTCGTGCAGGACTTCATCACCGGCATCTTTCTGCTGATGGAAAACGCGATGCAGGTCGGCGACTGGGTCACGCTCGCGGGCGTGTCGGGCACCGTCGAATATCTGTCGATTCGCACCGTGCGGCTGCGCGGCGGCGACGGCTCGCTGTTTACGGTGCCGTTCAGCTCGGTGTCGACCGTGAACAACACGAATCGCGGCATCGGCAACGCGGCGGTGCGCGTGAATATCGTGTTCGGCCAGGACGTCGAGCGCGCGATCGACACGCTGAAGGAAATCGGCGCATCGCTGCGCACGGACGACAACTTCAAGGACGGCATCCTGGCGGACTTCTCGTTCTGGGGCGTCGATGCGGTCGACGGTTCGGCGATCACGCTGGCCGGCCAGATGCAATGCCGCGATACGTCGCGCTGGGGCGTGCAACGCGAATTCAACCGACGCATCCTCGAGCGCTTCAGCGAACTCGGCATCGAGATCGCGAATCCGCAGCGTCATCTGCTCACGTGGGACCCGGCGAGCAAGGCCAGGTTCGATACGGCCCTGCCGCGCGAACGCCATGGCGACCGGCCGGACGGCGACGCCGCCGGGGACGGTCACGCTCCGCACAAGGGCGACGCGCCGCTCGACGACCAGATCCCGGTTGATCCGAGCCCGGCCGGCGGCCCCGGTACGCCCGGCAATCCGGGCTCGACCTCGCCGCACGCGTGACGCGTCGCGCGTCGCGCGCGTAAAGGTTCGCTAGCCCGGCGCGGTGCTAGCGAACCTGCCACCAGCGCGGCAACAGACGCCGTACTTCCGGCCTGCCAAAGCGGTCGTCGATCAGATGCACGACGCCGCGGTCCTCTTCGGTACGGATCACGCGCCCCGCCGCCTGCACGACTTTCTGCAAACCCGGATACAGATACACGTAGTCGTAGCCATTGCCGAAGCGCGCATCGAGCGCGCGGCGCATCTGCTCGTTGACGTCGTTGATCTGCGGCAGACCGAGCGTCGCGACGAACGCGCCGATCAGTTGCTGCCCGGTCAGATCGACACCCTCCGAAAACGCGCCGCCGAGCACCGCGAAGCCGATGCCCTGATTCATCGTCCTGAAGCGCGCCAAAAACGCATCGCGCGCGGCTTCGTCCATGCCCGGTTCCTGCGCCCACACCGGCAAGCCGGGATGCCGCTCGCGCAGCAGCGCGACCACGCGTTGCAGATAGTCGAAACTGCTCAGGAACCCGAGATAATTGCCGGGCTGGGTGTCGTACTGCTTCGCGATCAGCTCCACGATCGGCGCGAGCGAGCGTTCGCGGTCACGCCAGCGCGTCGACACATGAGCGGCCACGTGCACCTGCAACTGCTCCGCGCGAAACGGTCCCTCGACGTCGAGCCATTGCGTGTCGTCGGCGAGCCCAAGTATGTCGCGATAGAAATGCTGCGGATTCAGCGTGCCGGAGAACATCACCGTGGTACGCGCGGCCGCATAGCGTGGCGCGAGGAACGGCGCGGGGATCACGTTGCGCACGCAGAGCGTCGCACCGGTTTTGTCGCGCGGCGCGTAGCGGTCGGCGCTCAATGTCACGTCGAACATCGAGTGCTCGCCGAACTGCTCGGCGAGCGCGACGAAGTGCATCGCGTCGAAGAAAACGCGCAGCGCATGTTCGTCGATCGACAACGGCGCGTCGGCGAGCTGATCCGTTACCGCGCCGATCAGATTCTGCGCGGCGGACAGTAGTTTGCCTGGCACTTCCGCATACACCTGATAGCTGGACGTCTGCGTGCGCTTCACCGCATTCCACTCGCGCTGCAAGCGTTCGAGCGGCTTCTTCAACGCCGCCGGCGCGCTCTTGCGCGCGAGCCGGAACGCGCTTTGATCTAGCGACGCGGTATACATGCGCCGCGCGCGTTCGAGCAGGTTGTGCGCTTCGTCGACCAGCACGCCGACGCGCCACTGGTTGATCTGCGTGAGCGCATGCAGCATCGCGCTCCCGTCGTAGTAGTAGTTGTAATCGCCGACGATCACATCGGCCCAGCGCGCGAGCTCCTGCGACAGATAGTACGGACAGATATTGTGCGTGAGCGCAGCCTCGCGCACCGCCGCGCGATCGAGCCGTGGCGTCGCCAACGCGGCGGCGCGCGCCGCATCGAGACGGTCGTAAAAGCCGCGCGCGAGCGGACAGGACTCGCCGTTGCAGGCTTTGTCCGGATGCTCGCAGGCTTTGTCGCGCGCGACGAGTTCGAGCGTTCTGAGCGGCAACGGCGCGCTCTGGTTCAGCGAGTCGATCGCATCGAACGCAAGCGCGCGGCCCGGCGTCTTCGCGGTCAGAAAGAACACGCGATCGAGACGGTCTTCGCCGCAGGCTTTCAGCAACGGAAAAATCGTCGCCAGCGTCTTACCGATACCGGTCGGCGCCTGCGCCATCAACGGCTTGCCGTCGCGTGCCGCGCGATACACGGCCACCGCGAGCTCGCGCTGCCCGCGCCGAAACCGCCCATACGGAAACTGCAACGCGACGAGCGCCGCGTTGCGCGCGACGCAATGCGTGTCTTCCTGCACGGCCCAATCGAGAAATCGTTCACACTGGTCGACGAAGAAGATTTCGAGTTCGCGCGCGCTGTGCTGCTGCGTCAGCACGGTTTCCTTCTGACTGCCGATATCGAAGTACACGAGCGCGATCGTCAGCTCGCCGAGCCCGCGCGCCCGGCACAGCAGATGCCCATACACGAGTGCCTGCGCCCAATGCAGCACGCGATGATTCGCGGGCATACGCGCGAGATCGCCGCGATACGTCTTCACTTCTTCAAGCCGGTTCGCGATTCCGTCGTAGCCGTCCGCGCGGCCACGCACGGTCAGACTGCGATGCGAGCCCGTCAGCGTGAGCTCGGTTTCGTAGCCGCTCGCGCGACGGCCTGCGACCATCTGATGACCCGCGATGCCTTCGAGCGAAGTCGGCGCGGGCGTGAAACGCAGATCGAGATCGCCGCGCCGAGCGGTGAATTCGCACATCGCGCGGACGGCCACCACGTAGCTCATACGACGCGCTCCGCTGCGGCTTGCGTCGCGGCGTCCGCTTCGCTCTGCGCCTCTTGCCCGGCCCAGCGCACGTCGACGACGCGCACCGGCATGCCGTGCTGCGCGCAGTACGCGAGCCAGCGGATCTGGTTGTCCTGCAGACGATCGCCGGGGCCTTTCACCTCGATCAGTTCATAGCGACGCTCGGCCGGCCAGAACCGGATCAGGTCGGGCAAGCCCGAACGATTGCCGCGAATGTCGCGCAGCAAGCGCTCGAAGCACAGCTTCAGATGCGCGGCGGGCAGACAGTCGAGCGCGAGCGCGGTGAGGTCGGGCGTCAGCAGTCCCCAGAACACGAACGGCGACTGCATGCCGGCCTTGTCGCGCAGATGCCGCAGAATCGTGTCGCGATAGACGCCGTTATCGAGCTGCGCGAAGCACGCGGCGAACTGTGTGGCGCGACGCGCGTGAAAGTCCGGCGCGTGCAGATCGGCCGGTCCCCGTTGGAACGGATGAAAAAACGCGCCGGGCAACGCCGCGAACACCGGCTCCCAGCACAGCAGGCCGAACAGCGAATTGATCAGCGCGTTCTCGACGTAGTGCACCGGCGCGGCGTCGCTGCTCAAATGATCGCGCACCACGTACTCGACGGCCATCGGCGTATCAGGCTTCGGCAGCACCAGCGTGCCGCGCTCCACAGGCCTCGCCGCTGGTGCGCGCGGCACCGGCTCGCCGCACTTGCGCCGCAAGCGCGGCAACATCCGGGCAACGCGCTGCGCCTCTGCTTCGCTCTCAGGCGCGACATCGGCCTGCGAGGCCAGCGCCAGCGCTGCGCCGTAACGCTCGCTGCGCTCGAGCACGCGCATGCGTCGAAGACGCGCGCCGGGCCAGGCGCACACGTCGTACACCGCGAGCGCGGTGTCCCATTGCCCGCGCCGCTCGCAATCCTGGCCGATCCGGAACAGTAGTTTCGCGCGACGCATTTCGAGCCACGGATTCGCGGTGCCGATCGAGCGGACGGTCGCGATCAGTTCGTGAAGGGTGCGGGTGTCGGTGTCGACCGGTAGCCATTCGAGCGCTTCGCGGCACGCGTGCAGCGCCAGATAGACGTCGATGTCCGCGCGTTGCTGGAACGCGCGCGACAAAGGCCCGAACGCGACCTTCTCGTACTGGAACACGCCAAGATCGGCGAGCACGAACTCCGACCAGTCCTGATGCAGATTGCCGAAGAACATCAGGCGCAAGCGATCGCACAACGGCGCGACCGCGACATGCAGCACGCGGTCCGTAGAAGCGTCGTGCCAGGCGGCGAGCGGACGTGATGTGCACGCTTGCGCGTCGCCGCTTGCGGTTTCGTAAAACTCGCGCAGCGTTTCGAGCAGATCCGGTTTGCGCAAAGCCTTTGCGCCGGGAATCCGCGCGATCGCGTCCGCGAAGATGTCCAGTAATTGCGCACGCGTGCTGAGCGCAAACAGGTCGTCGAGAGACAGGGCCGGTTCGGTGTCGATCCAGCGATGCACCGTCATCGGCATCGCCGCCTGCAACGGACAGCCGATTTCGTCGTAAGCCAGGCGGCTCGCGCGGAACAGCATGCCTTTGCGCATCAGCATGCGCACCAGCAGCGCACGCGATGCCTGCGGCAACGTCGCGAAAGTTTCCAGAAAAGCGTGCTCTTCGTCGTCGAGCAGATCGTCGTAACGCGCGGCGAGCCACGCAAGCGCGCGCTCGAAATTCAGCAGGTAGTAAGGGGCTTCAGAGCGGATCTCTGAGCGAGCATCGGTTGCCACGGACTTTGTGCGGGACCTGTATGTTTATACAGTGATGATAGCAAAGTCCGGCGCTGCAACCGCCGCACATCAGCCCGCGAGCCACACGACCGTCAGCGAGCGCACGCCTTGCGCGCCGCGAATCAGTACGCCCTCGATATCGGCGGTGGCCGAAGGGCCGGTAACGAGCGCCGCGTAGCGCGCCCTGCGGAAATCGTCGCGACGATAGACGTCTTGCAGTCCATCGAGCAATTGCGCCGGATCGAGCAGCACGACCAGATGCTGGACGATGTAGCCCAATGCATTGACCACATATTCGCGCTCGCTAAACCACACCGAGCCGGTTTCGGCGACGCCAAAGCGCGCCCGAACCAAACCGACGTCGATGTCCTGCAGCGATGCGGGGTCCGTCTCCGCGCCGATCACGCGCGTGCCCGGCACTTCGACGCTCGCCGATGCGATCGATGCCGTCGCGCCAAAACGCTCGCGAATCAGATCGCTGACGTCGCTCGCGCTGGTCGCTTCGACGCAAGTGCCGCCCATCGTTTGCAACGCCGCCGTGAAGCGCGCCCGCAGATCGCCGCCAACCGCATCGAACAGCGGCACGTCGGGACGCGGCCGCGCGGCCGGTTGCGCGGCGCGCACCTTGGCGAGAAAAGCCTCACGCGTTGTCATCGCCGCCTCCGCGATTCTTTTTGTACCAGGCATGAAAGGTCATCTTCGGCGCCTCCGGCAATTCGCGCTGCCGGCCCCAGATATTCAGAGGGTTGTACAGCACGAAATTCGGCAGCCGCCGCAACGCGCTGCCCATCGACGACACCGTCGCGCGATACAAGGTCGGACTCGATAACAGACGTCCCGCCATCTTCAGGACTTCCTGCTTCACGAACGGCACTTCGTGCTGCTCGGCGATCACCGCGCGCCACTTATAGATCTGCTCGTGAATGTTGATCTTCACCGGACACACATTCGTGCAACTGCCATTGAGTGTCGATGCGAACGGCAACGCGCTATAGCGTTTCAGATCGAACGTCGGATTGATGATCGCGCCGATCGGCCCCGAATAGGTGCCGCCATACGACAGGCCGCCGCTGCGACGATAGACCGGACACGTATTCATGCACGCGCCGCAGCGTATGCATTTGAGCGAGTACCAGAAGTCCTCCATCGCGAGCCGTTCGGAGCGGCCATGATCGACGAGGATGAAATGCATCTCGGTGCCCGGCCGCGGCGCACGAAAATGCGACGTGTACTGCGTGATCGGCGAACCCAATGCGCTGCGCGACAGCATGCGCACGAACACGCCGAGATCCGACACCTTCGGTATCAGCTTCTCGATTCCGATCGATGCGATATGCAGCGGCGGCACGTTCGCCGAAAGATCGGCATTGCCTTCGTTCGTGCAGACGACGACCGTGCCCGTTTCCGCCACCGCGAAATTGCAGCCGGTCATGCCAGCGGTTTTCTCGCGCACGAAATACGGCCGCGTATTCATGCGCTGACTCTCGGCCAGATAGTGGATGTCGCTGTTCGTCGGATCGGTGCCGATGGTCCGGCCGAACAGCTCGGCCACGTCCGCGCGCAGCTTGTGCACGGCCGGCACGACCATATGACTCGGGTCCTGGTGATCGAGCTGCTGGATGCGCTCGCCGAGGTCCGTTTCCATCACGGTAATGCCGCGCGGTTCGAGGTACTCGCGCATCCGGCATTCGTCGGTCAGCATCGACTTGCTCTTCACGAGCGTCGTCATGCCGCGCTCGGACATCAGCGTGTGGACAATCGCGTTGTGCTCTTCCGCGCTCGCTGCCCAATGCACGACCACGCCATTGGCCTCGGCCGCCGCCGCGAACTGCTCCAGGTAGTCGGCCAGATGCGACAGCGTGTGTTCCTTGATGCCCGACGCCAGCGAGCGCAACGTTTCCCATTCGGCAATGCCGTGCGCCTGCGCGTCGCGCTTCTCGCGCAGGTCCCACAGACGCTTGTCGTGAAACGCGACATGCTCGGTCTTGCTGATGAAAGAACCCGCGGCTTTGGCGTGATCGATGCGGTGATGGTCGCCGCTCATGCGCGTGCTCCATTGAGAACCTGCGCGATATGAATGAAGCGCGCGTCGGCTTTCATGCGTTCCGCGCAACCCTGCTGGTGCATCAGGCACGACATGTCGCCCGAAACGATGTACTCGGCGCCCGCATCCAGATGGTCGCGCACCTTGTCCTGCCCCATGCGCACCGACACCGCCTCTTCGGTGACCGAGAACGTGCCGCCAAAACCGCAACATTCGTCGGGCCTCGTCGGCTTGACGAACTCGATGCCCTTCACGCCTTCGAGCAACGCGCGCGGCTTCGAAAACGGCGTGCCGGCGATTTCCGACGCCGACGCCTGCTTCAGATGACGCAGTGCGCTGCAACTTGTGTGCAGACCGACACGATGCGGAAATTCGGCCCAAGGAAATTCGCGCGCGCCGATCACGTCGTGCAGAAACTCGACCAGTTCGTAAGCGCCTGCGCGTACTTTCTTCACTTCATCGGTCTGCTCGAGCGCGGTCAGATGTTCGCGCACGTGGTGAATGCAACTCGCGGACGGCCCGACGATGTAGTCGTAACCCGCGAAGTTGCGCGCGAATAGTCGCTCGGTGGCGGCGGCGTCCGCATGCGCGCCGCTATTGGCCATCGGCTGGCCGCAGCAAGTTTGCTGCTGCGGATAGTCGACCTCGATGCCGAAACGTTCGAGCAGTTCGAGCGTCGCGATACCGACCTCGGGATAGAACGCGTCGATAAAGCACGGGATAAACAGCGCGACTTTCATAGGCTCTTCAGGAAAAGCGGCGGGAACGATGTCTGTTGACCGGTGTGGCCCGTCTGGGCGGTTTGGTCATGTTGGTCTGACCAAGACTATAAAAAAGTCCGTTGGCGGTGTCAATTCGGACGGCGCGGGCCTCGAAATCAGGGAATCAGGAAATCACCGCGGCCGACGGCCTCGTCGCATCGTCCTTGTAAATCTCCCGCACGAACGCCAGATGCCGCTCGGCGGCCTTGCGTGCCTTGGGCGCATCGCGTGCGACGACGGCGTCGTAAATTGCCTGGTGCTGGCTCATCAACTGCTTTTCCATCGCGTCGTCGTAATCGATCAACCGATGATACTGGCGCATGCCCTCGCGAATCAGCGTATGAATGCCGTGCATCACATGCGCCAGCGCGACATTGTGCGTGGAGTCGGCGATCGCGAGATGAAACGCGGCATCGCGTTCGGCGAGATTCGCGCGATCGCGCGACAGCGACGCGGCCTTCAACGCCTCGAACGCCGCGCGGATTTTCTTCAGATCGGTGGCGGTTGCGCGCTGCGCGGCATAGACCGTCGAAATCGCTTCGAGCCCTTGGCGCAACTCCAGAATGTCGGCACTGGTGCGCGGATTCTGCAGCAACAGTTCGGCAAGCGGCTTCGAGATGACGGGCGCGGTCACGTCGACCACCGTGAAACCGCCGCGCCCCGACGTTTCGATGTAACCGTCCGCCTCCAGCCGGATCAGCGCCTCGCGCAGCGATGGTCGCGACACGCCGAGCTGCGCCGCGAGATCGCGCTCGGCCGGCAGACGGTCGCCGGGCATCAGCGTGCCCTCCGAGATCAGTTGCTTGATCTGGTCGGACACCACGTCTGAAATGCGCTTGCGCGCGAAGGACGGAATCGGGGTGAATGGCATAAGCGGCGAACGATAAGCCGGTTGACAGAGCGCGCGGCTACTCCACGGTGCGGGGAATTATACCGTTCGACACTATGCGACGATTCGCCGATCTCAACGCGGCTGCTCCGTATAAAAGCTCACGAGGTCACGCTTCATCGCGTGCAGCGCGGCATCGTCGAGATACACCATATGGCCGGTCGGATAGTAGGCGATGCGCACGTTCTCGCGCAACGACCGATCGAGGCCGAGATGCGCGAGCGCATATTCGGTCGCATAGAACGGCGTGGCGAGATCGAAGTAGCCGTTCAGCGATAACACCCGCAACCGCGGATTCTGCCGCATCGATTCGGCCAGATCGCCGCCCGCGTAGGGCAGCTCCAGCCGTTCGCCCCACCATTCGCGATGCTTCCAGTCCCATTGCTTCAACGCGTCGTCGCTGAACACCAGGTAACGGTCGGTTGGCGTGTAGTGCAGGTCGTCCGACAGATGCTGATGAAGCGCCGCATTGAACGCATTCGACACGCTGCTCACCGACGCATCGAAGTCCGGATCCTCCGATGCATCGTCGTAGTTCAGGCCTTCGAAACGCGCATCGTAGCGGCCCACGCTGCGCGACTCGTTGCGTAGCAACTCGTTTCGAAAGCGCGACGGATATAGACGCAGACGGTTACGCTTCACGAAAGCCACGTCCAATCCGGTGAAGTACGCGATGCGCGCGGCGACCGCGTCGCGCTGATCGTCGGGCAGCGCATCGCCCTGTTCGAGCGCCTGCGCATAGGGTCCGCGAGCGAACGCGCGCGCTTCATCGAGAAAGGCCGGCAGGCTCGCGGGCTTCGGCGTGACCTTGTCGTGATACCACGCGATCGCCGCGAAACTCGGCAGATAACTCTCGCTCTTGAAATCGGTGCCTGGCGCAAACGCCGCGGAATTGAGCACCGACGACAGCAGGATCACGCCGTTCAGCGCGATATTGTTCTGCCCCAACTGATAAGCGAGCATCGCGGCGCGCGCGGTGCCATACGATTCGCCGAGCAGGTACTTCGGCGAATTCCAGCGCTGATTCACCGTCAGATAACGGTCGATGAATTGCGCAAACGCACGGACGTCCTGATCGACGCCCCAGAAGTCCTTGCCCGTGCCATGCCCGACCGGTTTCGACAGGCCCGCGCCGACCGCGTCGATGAACACGAGGTCGCTGGTGTCGAGGAGGCTATCGGGGTTGTCGTCGAGCGTGTACGGCGCGGGCGGCGTGCTCGCGGGGCTCGCGGTGCGCACGCGTTTCGGGCCGACCGAGCCCATCATCAGGAATACGCTGCCGGCGCCTGGGCCGCCGTTGAACAGAAAGGTGATCGGACGCGTCGCAGGCGTCCTGGTCGGCACCGTGTATGCGACATAGAACACGCTCGCGTTGGGCGCGCCGGTCTTGTCGTGCAGCAACAGATTGCCCGCGCTCGCCGTGTAGTCGAGCTTGCGACCGTTCAGGCGAAGCGAATGCGTGGTGACGCTGGTGGTTTCTGGCGGCACGGGAATCGCGGGCGTCAAAGCCCTGTCGTCGCGAGGCCTCGCCGTCGCGTCGGCCGAGTCCGGTGCATTCGATGCAGCCTGCGTGTCGCCACGCGCAGCCGTCCGCTTGCGCGGCTCGCCGTTCGGGCGCGCCGTCATCGCGTGCGGCTCGCTCGATTCGCCGACCGGCGATGCGTTCGCCTCCGGTCCCTGGCGTGGTGCGATCGGCGCGGATGCGGCGGCGTCCGTGCTTCCCTCCGTTGTCGTGCTTTCCGAGGTGCTCGACGAATCGGCCTGTTCGGCTGCCATGCACTGTTCGCCGAACGGCACCACACCGGCGACAGAAAGCGTCACCGTCAGCGCGGCGGCCGGTAATCCGGCTGTCAGCAAGCGGCGCAATGAAGAAGAGAAGCGATGGATCATGAAGTCTTCCGCGACGAGTCGAAACGCGCTGGAATCGGGCTAGCCGGGTTCGGGAGCACACCCGGCGCTCGATTCTTGACGCAAGTGTGCGCGGCGTCAACCGTCTGCGTCACCGCACGCCGAACATTACAAAGCGCTTTTTGCTCGACGTGGCGCACACCTGCGCAGTCATGGCAGAATCGACAGCGCCTTCGTCGCCTTGTCGAGAATACCCAATGGACCAACTGGTACTGGATGCATTCGACGCTGCCGCGCTGATCCCCGGCTTTCGCGCGCCGCAACTGCCGCACGAGCAGCCCGCCCCCTCGACCCTCGACGCCGCCGACCACGCGATGCGGCACTGGACTAGCACCGTCAGCGGCCCGCTGCCGCCCGGCTCCGACGTGCACCGGCAGGAAATGTGCCGCATGTTTCGCGAGACCTTCAATCCGTATCGCCCGGCAGTGCTCGCATGGCCCCTGCTCGAAGCCGCGACGCTCAAGCGTATCGTCGATCTGCCGATCTGGGACATCGCCGTGCAAACGGAAGGCAGGGCGCGCCTGCGCATGGCCGCCTACGCGGCCACGCTCGACACCCCGGACCTGCGCGACGCACTCGCGCTGAACGCGTGGGAAGAGAACCGCCATAAGGAAGTACTGTCGCGCATGGTGCATGCGTATGGCATCGCGCTAGCGACCGAGCCGTCGTACGTCTATCCGAAAGACACGGAACGGGCTTACCTCGTGACCGGCTATAGCGAATGTATCGACAGCTTCTTCGCGTTCGGCCTGTTCGAGGTGGCGCGGCGCTCGGGCCTGTTCCCGCCGGCACTGACCGAGACATTCGAGCCGGTGATGCAGGAAGAGTGCCGCCATATTCTGCTGTTCGCGAACTGGCTCGCCTGGCATCGCGCGCGGCTTTCATGGTGGCAGCGTATCCGCTTCGAGCTCAAGGTGGCGGGCGTGTGGGCTTTTCTGGTGTGGGAGCGCATTGGGCTCGCACGTGCGATGGATGCTGAGGGCAACGTCCACGAGCACGATAACAACTTCACGGTAAACGGCGCGCAGTCGGTAACGGATGTCGATATCAGCGTGCCCGAATTGATGCAGCTGTGTCTTCAGGAGAATGAGCGGCGATTTGCTGGGTATGACTCACGGTTGTTGCGGCCCGAAACGATGCCGCGGCTGGTGCGCTTCGGCTTGAAATTCGTGCGCAGGAAGAAGTAAGCCGCGCCGAACGCACCGCCCTCTCAGCCCCGCCCCCCTTCCACGAACCGCGCGATCCTCTCGCACGCCTCGATCAATCGATCCTCGCCCACCACCAGCCCCAACCTCACGAAGCCGTTCGCCGTCTCCCCGAACGCACTCGCGTCGAGCACGGCCACGCCTTGTGCGCGAAACAGCTGCCATGTGAACTCGGTCGTATCGAGCCCGGTCCCGCTGACGTCGACCATCATGAACATGCCCGCTTCGGGCAACAGGCACCGCAAGCCCGGCACACGATGCAAGCGCTCGAACACGACGTCGCGCCGCCGCCGGTAGATCTCGCGAATATCGGCGACGATCTCCGCCCTGTTCTCCAGAGCCGTCAACGCGGCCTGCTGGATGAAACCCGGCAGGCCGTACAGCATCGCGAGCGCGAGCCGCGCCATGTGCTCGATCAGCGTCGCGGGCCCGATTGTCCAGCCGACACGCCACCCCGCCATCGCATGCGACTTCGACAGACTGCCGAGCGTGACCGTGCGCTCCGCCATGCCGGACAGCGACGCAATGCTCACGTGATCGCGTTCGGACGTGAGTTCCGCATAGACCTCGTCGGACAGCACCCACAGGTCGTGCTCGCACGCGAGCCGCGCGATGCGCTCGAGATCGGCGCGCTGCATCACCACGCCGGTCGGGTTGCACGGCGTCGCGAAGAAGATCGCCTTCGTGCGCGGCGTGATCGCCGCTTCGAGCGCGTCGCAGTCGACGTGAAACGCGCGCGCCGGATCGACCGGCACCGCGACGAGCGTCGCGCCCGCCGCGCGCACGCAGGCCTCGTAGGTCAGATACATCGGCTCGGGAACGATCACTTCGTCGCCCGCTTCGAGCAGGCACAGGGACACCGCGAACACGCCGTTTTGCGCGCCGGCGGTCAGTACCACGTTGGCGGCGCTCACGTCGCAGCGCGTCGTGCGCGCGTGCTCGGCGGCGATCGCGGCGCGCAGCGGCTCGCGACCGGCCATCGCCGTATAGTGCGTATCGCCGGCCCGCAACGCATCGATGGCGCGCTCGACGATCGGCGCGGGCGTCGAGAACTCGGGATCGCCAACGCTCAGCACGATCACGTCTTCGCCCCTGGCAGCCGCCTGCTGCGCGACCCGATGAATTTCCCACGCCGACGTGCGCCGCCCTTGCAGTCGCTCGACCAGATTCGAATACTTCATTGCGCTCACCCGTTGTTGTGCGGTCCGTTCCGCCGATCTCTTTCCAATTGACCCGCCAATGTAAAGGCACGCCGGCGAAACGTCCAGATACGAAAAAGGGTCATGCGAGTGGATATCCTCGCATGACCCTGTGCGCAATGTACTGCTGTTTGAATGACTGCTTTGCTTCAAACCCCGGCCAAGTTTTTTTTCAAACCCCCGTTAAAACTTCGGCGCGTCAAAGCTGCCGGCGCAGTTCAGCCGGCGGCACCTTCATCAGATGCCGATATTTCGCCACCGTGCGTCGCGCGACCAGCACGCCCTGGTCCGCGAGCATCTTCGCGAGCGTTACGTCCGACAGTGGATCGTGCGTATTTTCCGCGGCGATCATCTCCTTGAGCAACGCGCGCACCGCGGCAGCCGAGCAGGTTCCGCCGCTTTCGGTGCCGAGCTCGCGCGGGAAGAAATGCTTGAACTCGAAGATGCCGCGCGGCGTCGCCATATATTTGTTGCCCGTCGCGCGCGAGATCGTCGATTCGTGCAGGCCCAGCTCGTCAGCCACGTCACGCAGCACCATCGGCTTCAGCGCAATCTCGCCGTACAGGAAGAATGCCTTCTGATGCGCGACGATGCATTCGGCAACCCGCTGAATCGTATCGAAGCGCTGTTGCGCGTTGCGGATCAGCCAGCGCGCCTCCTGTAGCTGCTGCGCAAGCGGCGAACGGCTCGCGCCGGCCGACTGCGCGAACAGCTGCGCATACATGCGATGGATTCGCGCCCGCGGCTGCACCGCCGGATTGATCGACACGACCCACTTGTTGCGCACCTGACGCACGATCACGTCGGGCACGACATAGTTATCCTCGGTGCGGCCGTAGCAATTACCCGGCTTCGGATCGAGCTTGCGCACCAACGCGCAAGCCACACGCAATTCCTCCGCGCTGCAGCCGATCTGTTTTTGCAACTCGGCCTGCTCGCGGCGCGCGAGCCTTTCCAGATGATGCTCGGCGATCTGCCGCGCGACTTCGCGTCCCGGCGTATTGGCGGGTAGCGCATTGATCTGCAGCGCGAGGCATTCCGATAGCGAACGCGCGCCGAGCCCCGGACGATCGAGCGCCTGCACGAGGCGCAACGCCACCAGCAGTTCTTCCTCGGTCAGCGTGGGTTCCAGATCGACGCTATCGGCCAGGTCGGCCAGCGACTGCCGCAGATAGCCGTCGTCGTCGAGCGCCTCGATGATGAAACGGGCCACGGCGCGATCGCGGTCGTCTAGCCGGTACAGCCGCAACGCGTCGTGCAACTGCTCGCGCAGCGTGGGTTGAGAGCGAGCCCAATCGGCCGGGTCGCTGCCGTCTCCGTCGCCGTTCTGGCGCGTCGAGTTGCGCGAACCGTAGTCGCCGTAAAAATCGGCGGGCACGTCGTCCTGGCCCGCGCTTTCGGGCGTATCGCTACCGGCGCTTTCCGCCGGCAGTCCGTCCGGCTCGGCGGCGGCAAGCGTATCGGCGGCGGGCGGCGCGTTGGCGTCTTCGCCTTCGCCTGGCGTCGTGCCGGCGAGCGCGACGTCCTCCGCTTCGGATGAGTCGTATTCGAGGAACGGATTGGTATCGAGCGCCGTGCGCAATTCCTGCTGGAACTCGAGAGCCGACAATTGCAAGAGCCGCACCGACTGCTGAAGACGAGGCGTCAGTGCGAGAGACTGCCTTGTGCGTAGTTCGATTGAAGGCATTGGAGTGATCCCGTTCGTTAGTAGCCTCAGACTCAATGAGCCAGGTTCACTGATCAATGCAACGTCTGTACCAGCTCGCACAAGACGCTGTTTTGATTGCGCTTTGTTTTATTCAGGAGGATGAATTGCCCCGACCGGCGCGCCGGTTTTTACAAACGGCAGGCAATTTTCGGTCCCCTTTCTTCACATCTCCGGCAGGCTCGCGCATGGGCGCGCCGCAGCCCTATTCATCAGTCGAAACTCCCCGGTGCATGCGGCTTTCGCGAGCGGTATGGATTGGCTCGCAGACGGCAGGCACGATGGTTGCGGAGCAACGGTGTGTGGACGGACGCCGCCCTTCGCAAACGCCTCGATCGAGCGCGGATGCGAGTACAGCGTCCGGTGTCGAGAAACGGGCCCCTGACGGTACCGTAGCGGCGACGATCCCACGTGCGTCATCGGCGGCTTCGGCCGCGATCGGCCACCGGCAACAAGACCGCCATTTTCATTACCACCTGAAGGAGAGAACCATGAAGACGATCCAGCTTCTGAAGACCGCAGGCAGCATCGCCGTCGTCGCGTTCGCGCTGAACGCGAACGCCCAGACCAGCGCTTCGGCCCCGCCCGCGGCGTCAGAAAGCGTCGGCCAGCATATCGACGATGGCACCATCACGACCAAGGTCAAGGCTGATCTGCTTGCCGCGAAGAACGTCAAATCGACGCATATCCACGTGAAGACCCGCAAGGGCGTCGTGTGGCTCACGGGTTCGGTGCCTTCGGCCGACGACAAGTCCGCCGCCGAAGATGTCGTGCAAAGCGTGAAGGGCGTGACCAGCGTGAAGAACCATCTGAAGGTCGCGGCCGACTGATATCCGCGCGATCGGTTCGCACCGCTTCGACTGAACAGAACCTAAAAGAGCCGGCTGGCAGAGCCGGCTCTTCCTTATTGCACTGACGCGTCGATCAATGCTTCATCGCCGCATACTGGTCGCGCAGATCGCGCACCCGGTCATGCGTTTGCAGCACGCCCTGGTACTGCCGCTCGACGATTGCCCGCACGTCCGCCGGCAAATCCTTTTCCAGCGCGTCGTGATAGCGTTTCTTCGCGACGTCCTCGCCTTTTTCGCACTCGGCGAGAATCGCATGGTCGCTGCGATTCGATACCGCCGATTTCACGTCGACCCAGCCGCGATGCAGCGCACCGCTCATGCTGCCGCCCGTTTCGGGCTTGCCGCCCAGTGTCTGAACGGCATCCTGCAACTCACGCGCGCCGCGCGAGCAGTCCTCGGCACTCGAGCGGAACAGCGTCTTCAGCTGTTCGTCGTGCGCATCCTCGGCTGCCTTCATAAAGCCCTTTTCGCCATCCTTCGACGTTTCGACCAGATCATTCAATACGGAAACAACGTTGGTAGCCATTCAATACCTCCAAGGGTTTCGTTCATCGCGGAATCCGCCGCGCGGGGCTTTTTATGTGCCTCGCGATGAATCGGTTCGACGCGCGGCGGGCTGCATTTGATAGCCCGCATCACGCGTGCCCGGCACTGCATCGCCCGACGCTGCAGCCGCGCGATCCACGGCAACCGTGGGTGTAGCGCGACGTCGAAACAGCGCGGTAAACGGAAAACGGCCCGATGATCGTCATCGGGCCGTTTTTTGCTGGTATGCCGCATCGCTCAAATCACGCGCGCTTTTCCGCGAATTCCTTGATCGGCTCGGGCGTCTTCAGCGGATCGAAATCGGCCCAGCGTCCCTGCTGCCAGCGGCCAGTCGCCTTCTCGATCGACACCCCGCCCGCTTCACGTAGCACGCGCGCGGCATCGAGCTGATTGTCGGGCGACACGTGCACGGCGACGAGCACGCCCGAACGGCGCGCCTCCTCGTGATACGGCACGCGATGGTCCGATTTGCCGCGCTCCTTGGTGCGCGACATCGCGCCGACCAGCGAACCGACATACGCGCCGACGCCGGCCGCGATCAGCGACACCAACAGCGGCGCGGAAACCGCCGCGAAGATCGCCACGCCAACCACCGCGCCAATCACCGCGCCGATCGTCACGCCCATGCCCGCGCCTTTAGGCGCCTCGCGCGCGCCGGGGTCGGTATCGGTGTCGCCGCCGATCGGGAAACGAGCATGCTGGCCGCGCGGATTGACGAAAAACAGCGTAACGTCCTCTTCCACGAAACCCGCATCGAACAGTTTTTGCGCCCCGCTTTCCGCAGCGGGAAAAGTCGTGAAGCGTGCTGCGACGATGAGTGACATACGGCCTCCTTATCGTTAACTACGGTTCGCGGACCATCTTGTGGCCGGTGGCGCGAGTCGGAAGCAGCGCGCCCAGGCAATGCGACACGCAGCGGCGCTACGGCGCGGCGCCGCGATCCGGTTCCATGCCTTCCACTCTGAACAGTCCGCTATGCAACACTACGCCTTCTCCGTTGTTCTGGTCGAGCGCTTCCGCGCAGACCGAGCGGATGCGCTGACGGCCTCTGTCGAAAGCGGACATCAACGCCGCTTCAAGCGCGGACTCCGCGCCGAAATGATCTTCCAGAGCCTCGGCGGTGATCGCGCAAACCACTGGCTCGCCATCGACGCGCGCAAGAAAGCGCACGGTCAGATTGGCGCCGTCGAAGGCCGCTTCGTCATCGGGGAAAGTGATGTGCATCAGAGAGTCCTCATAAGCAGGCCGCGGCAGGATCGCGTTCATGACGAGCCCTTCAATTTGCCGGCCAGTTGCTGCGCCATCTCGAGGTGATGCTTGATGGTTGGCAGCGCCTGCGCGGCCGCGGCCTTGAGTTGCGAGTCGGTGCCGCTCGCGCTTTGCTGCTGGAACAGGTCGACCGCGCGCTGATGCGCTTCCACGCCGACCTGCTCGACATAGGCCTGATCGAACGCGGTGCCCTTCAACGTCTGCAGTTTGCCGACCAGCGCGGAATCCGCGGACGGCGTCGGCTTGAAGCCCTTCTTCGCGACCAGCCCGGCCATTGCGTGCGACAGCTTCGTGTGGTCGGCGATCATCTGTTGAGCGAACGCCCTGACATGCGGATCGTTGGAGTTCTTCAGCGCGATCTTGCTAGCGGCGATTTCAGTGGCGTCCGACTTCGACGCTTCGAGCACGAACTGCTGATCCGCGGGTGACAGCGTCGTGCTGCCGGTCGGCGCTGCGCTCGCGGGCGCATCGCTCGCCTGCGCGCAGGCCGTGTCGATCGATGCCGCGCTCACGCCCAACACGGCCAGCGCGGCAGTCAACACTTGTAGGGAATACCGGAATTTCATGCATTTTCTCCCTGTCGAATCACCGATGCGCAGGCTCCGAAGCCAACGCGCCGCCTGCGATCAAGCCGCCTTGCGCTTCGTCAGTTGCCCGATCAGCGTCTTGTTGAACGCGGGAAGGTCGTCGGGTTTGCGGCTCGAAATAAGATTGCCGTCCTCGACCACCTCCTGATCGACCCACGTGCCGCCCGCGTTGCGAATATCGTCCTGCAGGCTAGGCCAGCTCGTCACCGTGCGCCCCTTGATGATCCCCGCCGATACCGGCAGCCACGTGCCGTGACAGATCACCGCGATCGGCTTCTTCGCGTTGTCGACCGCTTTGACGAACGCCTGCGCCTGCGGCAGTAGTCGCAGCGCGTCGCCGTTCACGACGCCGCCCGGCAACACCAGCCCGTCATAGTCGTCGGGATTGGCCTTGTCGAAGGTCGCATCGACGTCCACGGTATCGCCCTTGTCGACGTGTTTGAAGCCCTGGATCTTGCCCGGCTTCGCCGAGATCACATGGACCGTCGCGCCCGCCTCGGTGAGCGCGCGTTTCGGCTCCACGAGTTCTGCCTGCTCGAAGCCATCTACGGCGAGTACCGCTACCTTGTAGCCATTCAGTGCATCAGTCATGTGTGCTCTCCGTCATGCGGCGCCGCGCTCATGCACTTGCCCGTGGTGCATGTGCATAGGTCTGCGCCTTCGTTAAGCGTGGTTCAGCAAAACACGTGCCAGGTTGTGACAGTGTTCAGCGGGCTGACATTACGTTGGCGGTGCACCGACGCTGCGGTTGCGCCGTTCAGCTGGAGCCGCCGCGTGTGCAAAAGCGCCGTGGTCAGACGTCGGTTTCGTCTTCGTCGGAGCGTTCCGCGCCCGGCGGCACTTGCGGATCGACGACGTGGTCGGTGTCGATATCGCGGTCCATCTCCAACGTCGAATCGCCATCGGCCGACGCGCGCTCGCCCGTACCTGAGCGATCGGTATCGCTGCCGAGTTCGGCGTCGCCGGCTTCGAGCGCGTGATTGTCGAGCTCCGTATCGACGTCGAAATCGTGACGCTTCGCGCCCGCCACATCGCTGCCGCTATCGGACGAGTCGCTGGGACCCAGCGCGCCCGTCGTGCCGGACGTTTGCTTGACGGTCTGCTGCTGCTCTTCATCGGGGTTGAGTGTGCTGCTCATGAAAGCTCCTTTTCCAGTTGGTCACGTCGACTTTTCCGCAAGGACCGTTCCGCCTCAGCGCGCTGGTCACTTGTCGATGGCATCGCCCTTGCTTCCCGCCGATCACACGGCACACATCGCACCTACTCGGCGAACCCGGTTCGACCCGGGCTTGAAACTTCTACTTGCAACAATGTCTACCGCCACTCATTCCACGACCACATCACGCAGCCCGACCACCGCGAACGGCAACACCGCATTCCAACCGATGCCGCCGGGACTGCGCCACGCCGACGACACGAGGCCCGGTTACACACGCAAGCGCGAGCGGAACGGCTTCATCTATTTCGACCTCAACGGCAAGCGCATCGTCGATGAGGACGAGATTCAACGCATCAATTCGCTCGCGATTCCACCCGCGTACGAAAACGTGTGGATCTGCCCCGATCCGCGCGGTCATCTGCAGGCGACCGGCCGCGACGCGCGCGGCCGCAAGCAGTACCGCTATCACCCCCGCTGGCGCGAAACGCGCGACGCCGACAAGTACGAACGGATGGCTGAGTTCGGCCGCGCATTGCCCAAAATCCGCGCGCGCGTGGCGCGTGATCTGAAGCTGCCCGGCATGCCGCTCGACAAGGTCGTCGCGGCCATCGTGCAGTTGCTCGATACGACGCTGATCCGCGTCGGCAGCGCAGAATACGCGCGCGATAACCAGTCGTACGGATTGACGACGCTGCGCAAGAAGCACGTGAAGATAAGGGCCGGTCAATTGCGCTTCCAGTTTCGCGGCAAGGGCGGCATCGAGCACGACGTGACAGTGGACAATCCGAACATCAAGCGCATCGTGCGACGTTGCGCGGAACTGCCCGGTCACGACCTGTTCCAGTATCTCGACGAAGACGGCACGCGCCACAGCGTCGGCTCGACGGATATCAACGAGTACCTGCGCCGCGTAAGCGGCGCGGACTTCACCGCCAAGGACTACCGCACGTGGGCCGGCAGCGTGTACGCGCTCGCGGCATTGCGCCGCTTGATGTGCAGCAGCGCGGCCGAAGCGCGTCGTCGTATCGTCGCGACCGTGAAAGAAGTGGCGACGCTGCTACGCAATACGCCCGCCGTCTGCCGGCGCTGCTATATCCACCCAGCGATCATCAGCGCGTTCGAGGCCGACGAGTTGCAGAGCCTCGCGCCCGGCCGATCGCGCCGCGGACTCAAGGTAGACGAAGTGGCTTTTGCGGTGCTGCTCGCGCAGGCGGAAAAGCGTGCGGCGAAACTCGCGCGTGCATCCGGTGCCAAAGGACGCAAGACGCGGGAGTCGTCGGTCGACGACAGTATCAACGCTTCGCTGACGAGTCTCCTAAAAAAGTCGCGGGTGGTGCGCAAGAAAACCACCGCCACGAAAGCGAAAAGCGCAGGGGCGCATTTGCGAGCCACGGCACGCGTGCGTACGCGGCGCGCTGCGCGGGAAATCGCATCCGAACCGAAACCGCCGGCACAGTGACGGGCTCAGCGCTGAATCGACCCCGGCTCAAACATCTTCCTCGAACGCCGCCATCACGAGCCAAACATCGCGTTCGCCGTCGCATATCTCCGCCGCCAGCGCATAGGCATCGTTTGGCGAACATACGCGCGCGAGCGTGCTATGCGCGACTTCACCGTTGTCGAACACGCGCTCCGACAACGGCCGCACTTCCTGCTTGCCTTCGAACATCGGCTGTTGCCGACGATACACGAGCGTCTCGGACTTCCAGTTGCTGAAGCACTGGCGAACATGCGCGAAGTCCCCGCCGCAGATGTTGGCCTGGTAATGAATCTTCTTCGTCACGATTTTCTCCCTCGATGGGGAGCGCGATATCGCCGGCGCGTTCCGATGGACGCACAGGTGCATGGCCGCGCCCGCATCGATCCAGCGTTACTGTCCCTTGGTATCGCTGCTGGCATTGGCGCCGGGCGTGTTCGTCGTATCGGTCATCGGCTTGTTTGCCTTCGACTTCTTGTGATGATGTTTCATCGACGAAGTCGATCCCATGGTGCTGCCCGCGACATTCGACGCGGGCTCGTTGCCCGCGGTCGGCGCCGCGGTCGCCGCGCCATGCGCGTTGCCGCCGCCGGCGCCGCTATTGCCGTTACCGCCGCCCGCCTGCGCGAACGCGGCGCCCGACGCGACGGCGCCCGACGCGACCACACATGCCGCGAACAGCCATGCCTTCGGATACTTGCTCATCTGGGTTCTCCCTGAAGTAAAAGGACGGGTGCGCTCCTTCGGTTCCCTGCTGCCATCACTGAGAGTCGAGCAAGGCCTATGCCGCGCGATGCAGTCGTCGCATGCGCGCATCGCGCTTTGCTGATCAGCGCTTGCGTCGGCACTGACGAAATAATTGCAAAAGCGCTCGCATCCTTTACGCGCGCGGTGCCTCGTCGCGCGGATGCGCCGCGCCACGGCGTAACGGCGCCGCATGGCTAGATGGAACGGCCGTTGCTAAATGCCTCGGTACATGACCCCCTTCAAAGGAGCCCATCATGGTGATGCAGACCCAGACACAAGGTGCCAACATCGTTGGTAAAGGCGCCGCGACCGCGGAAGGCCCAGGTCCGGATGTAATGGCAGCGGCTACGCTCGACGGCAACAAGGTTGTCAGCAGCGACGGCGAGCACATCGGCAAGATCAAGGACATCATGCTCGACGTGCGTTCGGGCCGCGTCGCGTATGCGGTGCTGTCGAGCGGCGGTTTTCTCGGCATCGGCGACAAGCTGCTCGCGATTCCGTGGAGTGCGCTGACACTCGATACGCAGGAAAAATGCTTCGTGCTGAACATGGTGGCCGAGCGCGTGAAGAACGCACCGGGATTTGATAAGGATCACTGGCCATCGATGGCGGATCAGACGTGGGCCACCACCGTGCATCAGTACTACGGCAGCGAACCGTACTGGGGCGGCGACGTCTATACGAGGCGCGACGACCTCGGCGTCGATGACATTCCCGCGGGTTCGTCGGATGCGCCCGAGGCCGGTGGCGTGAAGCTCTGATCGCCAAATCGACCATTTTCGACGCGTGGCGAGTCCGACATTCCGCTTCAGGAGACAACACAATGGCGACCCGAAAGACCAGCAGCAAATCGAAACGCCCTGTGTCTCATGGCAAGTCGGGACGGCCACCGCGTCAGCGCCACGCGCAGGCGCACGCCGCGCATCGCGCTAAAACCGCGAAGTCGAGCGGCGCATCCGGCGCGAAGAAGTGGTCGCATCACGTAATGGAAACGAGCGACGCGATGGACATCCAGAAGGATATTTTCAAAACCGGCAGCGCGGAGTCCATCGCGCAATCGTTGAAGCACTCGTCGACGGCGAGCCGTCGACGCAAGGGCACGCCGTTTCAATCGGCAATGTCGATGCTCAATTTCTACATCAATCGAGCGGGCCGAAACCTGCCGAAGGAGCGGCGCGATACGCTGCAGCGGGCCAAGCGCAAGCTGCGCGAAGCGTTTGGACGAGAGCCGCGGTGAGGTGACCGGACGACGGCGCCATCACGCGGCACGGCGCTTCAGTCGGCTCCAGGCTGAATGCCGAAGGCACTCTGCACGGCCTCGTACCGCGAATTGACGTTCAGTTTTTCGAACACGTTCTTCATGTGCCATTTGACCGTCTCGGGTGCCAGATTCAATGATCGTCCGATTTCCTTGTTGGACAGCCCGCGAGCGACGTAGCCCAGTATTTCGAGTTCTCGCGCGCTCAGTGTGCCCGGCGTTAACTTCGTGTCGGCATAGCTCGACGAAGAAGATGGCGTGTTATCCGCCTCGTCGAAAGCCGAGAGCACCGTGCCGATATACGTGGCGTGCCCGCTCGCGATTTCCGATGGCGTGCGGCGAAAGCGTTCCAGCAACGCACGCATCGGCGGCCCCTCGTCCACGAAGCTATTGATCATCCCCATCGCGCCGCCGATCCGCAGCGCGTTTCCCAGCGCGGCGAACGCCTGTTCCGAAGCGCCGTTTCGCTCATGCGCGAGAGAAAGCAGCAATGAAACGACGGCCTCGGCATAGCGCCAGCCCAGTGCGACCAGATTGTCGAGTGAGCGCGAGAGAAAGCCAACGGCGTCGCCGGCGGCATTTTCAGCGAGCAGAACGCGGGCTTGCAGCACGCAGTAGCTTGCCCACGTTTCCATCGCCGAGCCCCGTCGCCCTTCGCACATCATCGGTACACTCGCGCTCAATTCGTCGCTGACCTGTCGCGCCTCGACCACCCGACCGTCGGCAAGCAGCTGTCTGACGGTTTCCGCATCGCACGCGAGCTTCAGACGCAACCATCGACGGGTTATCGCGAGCTGTCGACCGTCCTCGAGAACGGCGAGCGCCGGCCCTTTTTTGCCATCCCGCCACAGCAGGCGCGACGCGGTAAGCATATAGCGCATCAACGCGGCGAGCGGCGAGGTCTCCAGCGCGATGGTCATGCGACCGTCGATCAACGTCCGCGCCTTGGACAGCTCGTTGCACTCGTAGTAAATCGACGCAAGGCAACCGGCTACCGCGGCCGCGGCTGCCGACCACTCCCCTAGCTGATCTTCGGAGTACCGCATCGCGACCTCCATCACCCGCCTCGCATCGGGAAGTTCGCCGTGGATCAGCGCGGCGATGCCGTACACCGCGTCGCGCAGCATATCCGCGCTGTTCGGCTTCCGGCTGAGTCCCACCTGATCGACCCGCGCTCTCCATACGCGGGAGATGTAGGCGAACTGCCCTCTATACATCAAACCGAAAATCTCCGCGCTTTGCCCGTAATGGCGTACCCACGGTTCCGCAGGCGCCGTCGATGCCTCAACGGCACGCCCGAGTTCCAGCGCATGTTCGCTGTCGTCGTTCACGCATGCGATCAGCGCGCGGATCGCGTTGATCTCCGCCCGTGCGACCTCGTCGGCTACCGACCGATCATCACGGGCCGTTCGCTCGAATTCTTCGGCAATCTCGCCGATCTCCTTCGACGCGCGCGCGGTTTCAAGCGACATCGCGAGAGCCCAGACTTTCGCCAGACGCAAGCGCAGTCGACCCGCGATCACGTCCGGCGGCAGCTTGCGAATCCAGCCCGGCAGCATGAACGGGTCGCCGCGTTGGAGCATCTCCATCGCACAGTTTTCGGCCCACTGCGCCGCCTGCCCGATGTCGCCCGCAGCCAGAGCATGTCGCACGGCTTCGGGCCACAGGCGAGCCCGCGCGAACCACAGGCTGGCCCGGCGATGCAGCAACGGAACCTGTCGTGGCGTCTGACGCATGAGACGGCGGCGAAGCGCATCGCTCAGCAATGCGTGATAGCGATACCAGTTCTGCGTCTCATCGAGCGGCCGGATGAACACGTTATGGCGCTCGAGCCAGTCCAGCTTCTCTCCGCTTTCGCCCTCCCCGCCCATGACATCGTCGCACAGCGTCGCGGTAAGCCGCTCGAGAATCGACGTGTAAAGCAAAAACGTCAGCATGGGCGGCGGCAAATGCGCAAACACCGTATCGTTCAGGTAGCGATCGATGCCGAAGCGGGAACCGGCGAGATGACTGGCGAGCGCGGCCACGTCATCGATCCGGTTCAGTCCGAGCGAAGCCAGTTGCAAACCGGCCACCCAGCCTTCGGTCGCGCTGTTCAACAACTCGACGCTGTTGCGGTTGAGCAGCGCGTTACCGGTGTGGTCGAAAAACGCCTGAGCATCGTCGAGCGAAAAGCGCAGATCGTCGACATTCACACGCGAAAGTTTGTCGGGCGAGCGCAGCCCGCTCAGCGACAGCGCCGGTTCGCCGCGCGCGCCGAGCAGCACGTGCAGGTTGTCGGGCGCGTAGCGCAGCAGGCGCGACACGATCGCGAGAACGGATTTCACGCTCAGACGGTCGACGTCGTCGAGCACAAGGAAAACACTGCGGCCGTATGCGGCAATGCCATTGAGCAGCACTGAAATGACCGTTCTGACCGGCGTGTTTGCATCGTTATCGAGAAGTTGCTGGGCCTGCCACGCGATCTCCTTCGACGCGCGACAAAGCGCCGCCACCAGATAGGCCCCGAGTTGCTGCGGATCGTCGTCTTCTCCATCGAGACTGAGCCACGCAACGGGACGCTTCTTTCTCGTTTGCGCTTCGCTCCACGCGGCAAGCAAGGTCGTTTTGCCGAAACCCGCGGGCGCGGTCACGAGCGTAATGTGACGCGGGCGTCGTTCATCGAGTCGCCGGAGCAATCCCGGCCGTTGCACGCAACCCGCGGGAAGACGCGGCGGCATCATCTTGGTCTGGATCAGCGACACGATCCATTCACGCTCGAAACTATCAGCGGTTGTATTCATGAGATGTCCTCTCACCGGCTATCCGTGAGAGGCATGGAGGGTCGTTGTGAATTTGATTTCAAGATACGCCGAACCGTATGACGACTCAATGAGGAGCCGCGCAACGAGGCGCGACCAGCGCAATCCGCTTGAGCTCGCTCATGGTCTCGTGTCGGATCTCTGGCGGAGATCGCTTTGCGCGCCCTAGTCGGACCCGTCGTTCTTCGCGACAGCGTCTTCCGGCTCGGCGCTGGCCGGCGCTTGCGCTTCCGCGCTGCCAGCAACGACCTCGTCGAGCCGGTAGCCGTGCGTATAGACGGTCGTCAATCGCACGCCGTTGTCCGGATGCAGGGCCAGCTTGCGTCGCAGTCGGTAGATATGCGTGTCGATCGTGCGCGACGTACTATCCAGCTCGCGGCCCCACGCAAGCTTCGCCAGAAGCCGCTTGGAAACGACCCGTCCGACGTTCGCGAAGAAATAGGCCGCCACGTCGAATTCCTTTTCCGTCAACAAGATCGATTCGCCGTGCAGAAAAACACTGCGCTGCGTGACGTCGAAGACATACGGCCCAACCGCGATTGCACTTTCCACCTTTATGCTGCGTCGTGTGCGACGCAATAGCGCGCCTACCCTTGCCCCCAGCTCTTTGGCCCGGAACGGCTTGACGACGTAGTCATCCGCGCCGGCGTCCAGCGCCCGCACGATGTCGACTTCCAGAAGCCGACTGGTCACGAACAGCACCGCGGGTTCGCGGCCCAGGTGACGGCGTATCCAGTACAGCACCTCGAAGCCGCTCACGCCCGGCAATTCCCAGTCGAGCACCACGAGATCGACCTCGTTGGCCTGAAGAAAACTGATTGCGTCCTTGCCCCGCTCGACCTTGTTTATTCGATGCCCGGATTGTCCGATTTCCCTTTCGACCGAATCAGCTTGCGCGGGATCGTCTTCCACCAACAGGATATTCATCTATCACCTTTTTCTTTCGCCCTGGCGACTTGAAGACCGGCCCGCTCGACAAACCAGTTCAAACAGGACGAAAAAGCCAACATAAAATCGCATACGGCACCAGGTCGGCGTGAGCGGCCAGCGGCGCCGGCCCCGTATGCCTTGTGAATTTCGAGAAGAAAGATAGAGCCAGTCGCTTTTCAAATCCCCCCCTTTGGGGAGGGGGGATGGTGTTTTCGAAGGGGGGGCTCATATTGCGCGATCACCCCCCCTTATCAGTGATTCGATCTCGCGCGCGAACATCCGGCCGCGCATCGGCGGCGGTAATGGATCGGGATCGTCGCGCACATACAGCCGGTTTCCCCGTCTGCGCTCGAAATGTCGGTGTCACCTAGCCCTTGTAGTGGCCCGAGCCGATTCCGACCGCGAGGGTCTTGCCGGGGTCGACGTCCGGGATCATCGTCAACGCGGTCGCGCCGTCTGTTTTTAAACTAACCCCGATTGGCGCGGATCATATCGATCGGCAGTCTCGCCATTGCGAATCTTTGTGACATCTCACGTGTTTGACAGTTAAAAAAAAGACGCAATTCACGAATGTTCACATCGGCTCGACATCGGTTACAAATGCGTCCGATAAGTCACCATTAACGTGAATTAAATGTCAATTCGCTGATTTACCATCTGCGAGGCCGGCTCTTCAATAATTCACAGCGCCACATAGCGGGGTTCGATACGCTCACAACACGAATCTCCTGGCATCGGATTGCATACATGCCGGCAGACAGAACGAGGAGAGACGGCGACTGATGGCGCAGGAATTCTCAAATAGTCGACGTCAAAAGGCGCGTGATCGTGTATTCAAACTTTGCGCATCGCGGAATTGAGATAAACATGGAACCGATCGCCACGGACGCTCGGATCCCCTGCAGCATCGCCGACGCCGAACGCGGTCTGGCCGCGCGAGAGTTCTTCTTCGTGTATCAGCCGAAGCTGCGAATGGGAGAAGGCCGATTGTCGCGCTTTGAATCGCTGTTGCGATGGAAACATCCGTCACGCGGTGTATTCACACCGATCTCGTTTATCGACCTCGTGGAAGACTCTCCGTTGACCAGGAGCTTCACGGATTTCATCGTGACGGAAGCAGTGCGAACGCTCGCCGATTGGACCGTGCGCGGATACGACACGCTCTCGCTGGCAGTTAATCTCCCCGCGGCCGAGATCGGGCGACCCGGCCTCGCGAACACGTTGTCGACCCTGCTGTGCAGCTGCTCGAACGATACCTCGCGCATGCAGATCTATATTTCCGCCCCGATCGCCAACGAGCAGATAGACAAACTTGTTGCGAGGCACGGTCTCGTGCATTGATCGGACAAGCCGGCGCGCGAGGTGACGCGCCGTACAGCAGCGTCGCGCCAGCCGGCCCAGTCTGAACAATGCTCACACTCCGCCGCCCACGGTCCGCTGACTCTTCCACTGCCCCTGCTGTACCTCGAACAGCGTATAAGGCGGCTTGATCAGATCCCCATGCGGATCGAACGCGATTTTCCCCGTCACGCCAGTCACGTTCACTTTTGGAAACGCCGCGACGATCCTGGCGCGATCGAGCGAGTCCGCGTCCTGGATCGCCTGAATCATCGCCAGCGCGGCGTCGTATGCGAACGGCGCATAAAGCTCGACATCCTGATTGAAGCGCGCCTTGTAGCGCTTGCCGAACTCCTGCGCGGACGGCAGCTTGTCGAGCGCCGGACCGGGCTCGAGATCGCGCGTACCTTCGCCCGCGTTGCCCGCAATCTGCAGGAACGCGTTGCTCTTCAGCGCGCCCGCGCCAAACAGTTGCGCGGGCATGCCGAGCGAACGCATCTGCTTGACCAGCATCGCTCCCTGTTCGTCGAGCCCGCCGAAGAAAATCAGATCGACGTTTTTCTGCTTCAACGAAGTCAGGATCGCGCGCAGATCGACCGCCTTGTCGTTGGTGAACTCGCGATCGACGATATTGCCGTTCGCCTGCTTCGCGCCCTTCTCGAACGCATCGGCGAGGCCCTGGCCGAACGCGGTGCGGTCGTCGATGATGCCGATGCGCTTCGCCTTCAACTGCTGCACCGCGAACTCGCCCGCGATCACACCGCCCACGCCGTCGTGCCCCATCGTGCGAAACACGTTCGCGAAACCCTGCGCGGTGAGCGCCGGGTTCGTCGAGCCCGGCGTGATCATCGCGACGTTCGCCGTGTGATAGACCGCCGAGGCCGGAATGCTGCAGCCCGAGTTGTAATGGCCGATCACGCCGACCACGCCGTCGTCGACGAGCTTCTGCGCGACCTGGATCGCGATGCGTGGATCGGCCTGATCGTCCTGCACGTCGAGCACGTATTTGACGGGTTTGCCGCCGATCATGGGATGCTTCGCGTTCGCTTCGTCCACCGCGAGCTGCGCGCCGTTCTGCAGATCCTTGCCGACCCGCGCAACGGGTCCGGTCAGCGGTCCGACGAAGCCGATCTTGACGATTTGCGGCTCGGCGCCGTACGACGGCGCATGCGCACACAACATCCCAAGGGCGAGTGCGACAACCAGGTTTCTGCGTTTCATGATGTCCGTCCTCTTCCGTCCAGCAGTTACGGTGATTAAAAACGACGCGGGCTATATGGCGCGAGATCGACCGGCGGCACGCGCCCCGCCACCAGATCGGCGACGACGCTGCCCGTCACGCCGCCCAGCGTGACGCCCAGATGCTGATGACCGAACGCGTAGACGACACGTGGCGACGCGCTCGACGGCCCGACGACTGGCAGGCCGTCGGGCAGGCTCGGACGGAAACCGAGCCAGTCGCTATCCGGCTGCGGCAATTGCGGCAGCGCGTGCTGCGCGGAGCGCGTGATCAGATCGAGCAGCGCGGCATTGCGCTGTGGTCCATAGCCGCCGAGCTCGACGGTGCCCGCCGCGCGGATGCCGCCGTCCATCGGCACCATGTAGAAGCCGCGCTCGGCCCAGCCGCACGGCCGCGAAATCAGCGACGACGTGCCGGGAAAACGCACGTGATAGCCGCGTTCGGTATCGAGCGGTACGCGGTCGCCGCATTGACGCGCGAAGCGCCCCGAAAACGCGCCGGCACAGACGACCACCTGCGCGGCGTCGTAGGCGCGACCCGCGTCGTCGACGATGCGCACGCTGGTGGCGCCCGGTACGAGCGTACGAACCGCGCTGCGCTCATGCGTGAGACCGCGAGCGAGCAGCGCCGCGTGCAGCGCCTGCAAGAAGCCGCGCGGATCGCTGAGGAACCAGCTGCCGTTGAACAACGTGCCGTGCGCAAAGATCGGCGCGAGATTCGGTTCGAGTGCGGCGATGCCGGCGCGGTCGAAGTTTTCGAAGCGCACGCCGAGCGACCGGCGTAATGCGAGCGACGGCTGGGCGGCCTCGAACGACGCCGCATTCGAATACAGGTACAGGCATTCGCGGGGCCGCACGAAGCGCGACAGCTCGTCGCTCTCGAGCATCTCGCGATAGCCGTCGAACGCGCGCGACAGCAAGCTGGCCAGCGCCTGCGCGCTGTGCTCGTAGCGACGCGGCATCGACGCGTACAGAAAGCGCGCAAGCCACGGCGCGAGTTGGGGCAGATAGCGCCAGCGAATCCGCAGCGGACTCGTCGGCGAAAACAGGAAACGCGGCAGATTGCGGAACACCGCCGGGTTGTTCACCGGAATGCAGCCGTAGTTGGCGAACGTGCCCGCATTGCCGTATGACGTGGCCTCGCCCGGACCGAGCGCGTCGAACAGCGTGACGTGGTGACCGTCGCGCATCAGCCAGTAGGCGCACGACAGGCCGATGAACCCCGCGCCCAGCACGGCGACTTCACTCATCGCGTTCGCCGGCCGGCTGAACTGGCCGCCCGACCCGAACCTGCACTGGACGTACCGACCGGCAGGAGCGTGCTCTGCTGTTCTGTCACAACCGTCCCTCCTGTACTACAGTTGCGCGTCGCCTTTCGACACAGCGCCATACAAATCATGCTTTAATACTCACACAAAGTTTTTTTGTGTGCAATTAATTTGGCTTTGTGTGGACTTAGGTACTTTCCCCGAGGGAAACGGGCGGGCGTCGTGCAGGGCAACCGAACGGGTTTAGTATTGGCTTGTCCGGTACGGTCGAACGAGTTTTTGTATGGAGATTCACGCTGGATGAAAAGCGCAATTGACCACACAAACGGTGAAGACGTTCTCCAGACAAAGGGGCGTCAGCCGACTTATCTCGAAGTGTCGCGCAGCCTCGAGGAAAAAGTCCGCAGCGGCCTCTACCCGCCGGGCAGCCGCCTGCCGCCGCAGCGCGAGCTTGCGTTGGAGCTGGGCCTGAATGTCTCGACCGTGTCGCGCGCGTACAAGGAGTTGCAGACGCGTGGGCTGATCGTCGCGAGCAAGCGGCGCGGCTCGATCGTCACCGGCGGCGCCATGCCTGCCGTGCATGCCCGCAGCGGCAACACGCCGGCAAACGGCAAACCCAACGCGAACGCCGTGCTCGATCTGACCGTGAACCGGCCTGCCACCGGTGAATTCCTCACACAACTCGCGCGGACGATGGCGCAAATTGCGCACGATCCCCGCTATCCGGAGACCCAGGAATATCAGCCGCCGCAAGGCCCCGAATGGGCGCGGGCCGCGGGCGCGCAATGGCTCGCCGCGCCCGGCTTCACTCCCGGCGCCGACAGCGTGGTCGTCACGAGCGGGGCACAGCATGGCCTGTTTGCGGTGTTGAGCAGCTTGATGGGGCATGAAGGGGTGATCCTGTCGGATCAGCTGACCTACTATGGGCTGAAAGCCCTCGCGCCGGTGTTTCAGTTCGAGCTCGTCGGCATTCCGAGCGACGACGAAGGGCTGCTGCCCGACCGTCTCGAAGACGCGTGCCGGCATCGCCGCGTGAAGGCGATCTTCACGGTGCCGAATCTGCAGAACCCGACCGTCGTGACGATGAGCCTCGCGCGTCGCGCGGCGCTCGCCGACATCGCGCGTCGGCATCACATCGTGATCATCGAGGACGACGTGTACGGTCCGCTGCTGCAAGCGCGCCTGCCGACGATCGCCAGCCTGTGCCCGGAGCTGACCTTCCACATCACGTCAACCTCGAAGATCCTCGCGCCGGGTCTACGCATCGGCTATCTGCGCACGCCGCCGCATGGCGCGGCGCTGGCCGCGGAAGCGGTGCGAACGACCGCATGGATGCCTGCGCCGCTGTCGACGCTGATCGCGACACGCTGGATCGAGGACGGCACCGCGCAGACGATCCTCGACGCGCAGCGCGCCGAGTTACGCGCGCGCCAGGAGATCGCGCGCGAACTATTGCCCGCCGAGCATCTGAAGAGCGACCCCGCATGCATGTTCGTGTGGTTGCGCGTGCCGCCGCCGTGGCGCTCGGACGACTTCGCGGCAAACGCGCTCGCGCGCGGGGTCAACACGATGCCCGCATCCGCGTTCGCGGTCGATCGCTCGACGGTCGAGCACGGCGTGCGCATCAACCTCGCTTGCGCCGAGTCGCGCGAGCAGTTGACGCGTGGCCTGCAGATTCTCGCGCACACGCTGCGCGACCGGCCGCGCGCGCTGTTCGGCACGATCTAGCTAGCGGTGGAAGCGTGAAGCGGAGCCGCTAGAATACGGCACCCCCTCCCCCGCCGAGCGCGCCTTCATCCGATGACTCCGTCCGACGATTCAAGCCCTTCCTCGCGCACGCACGCCGCCGATGCGCTGTTCGCTTTCCTGAAGACGCTGCCGCTCGGCGACCGCTTGATCGAGGGCGGCTTCATGGCCGTGCAGGCGGTGGCGGGCGCGAGTCTCGCGTTCGGCATCGGTCGCGCGCTGCACACCGAGCAGGCGTTCTGGGCCGCGATCACCGCGATCGCGGTGAGCCAGCATAGTTATATCGACACCCGCAAGCTGTCGCGCGACCAGTTCATCGGTGCGATGGTCGGCGGTGTTTGCGGGCTGATCGGCACGCTCGCGGGCGGCGGCCATTTTGCCGCGTACGCGGTGACCGTGGCGGTCGCGATCCTGATCTGCTGGGTCGTCAACGTCGGCAGCGCCGCGCGCCTCGGCGGCATCACCGCGACGATCATGCTGCTGGCGCCAGGCATCGGCCCGGCGTGGGACAAGGCCTTTCTGCGGCTTGCCGAAGTGACGCTCGGCACGGTCTGCGCGCTCGTGGTCGCGCGACTGATGGCGTCGCTCGAAAGGCGCGCGTTCAGCAAGGGCGAACCGCCCAAATAGAATCAGAAGCACCCACGCGTTGAATCTTTAGTCACTCATCCAGAGCACCGTCCGTTGGTGGGCGGCGCCGGTAACGTCCCGGCGTCACACCGACGCTTTGCGCGAACGCCTTGCCGAACGCCGCCTCCGATTGATAGCCGACCGCCTCGCCGATGTCCGCCGCGCTGCGTTGTGTGCGCAACAGCAGATCGCTGGCGATCGCCATACGGATCTGCGTCAGAAAATCCATCACGGTCACGCCCGCGCGCTCGTTGAAGTGGCGCGCGTATGTCGCGCGCGACATCGCCGCGCGCTCGCCGAGTTCAGAGATCGTCCATGCGCGTTCGGGCGCGTCGAGCATGGCCTGCACCGATGCGCCGAGGCGCGCGTCCGTCAGCAACGCGAGCATCCCGGTGCCGTTCGCATTGCGCTCGCCGTGCACGCGCAGTGCCATCGCGAGCAGCGCATGGCTCAAGGCCGTCACGATCGCGAGCGCGCCAGGCTGACGCCGCTCCGCTTCGCCGCGCATCAGAGCGATCACCGTCTGCAACGCATCGAGCGTTTGCGCATCCCCGAGCGATACGTGCAGCGGATCGGGCAGCACATTGAGCAGCAACGCCGATGAACCGGGCGCATAGACGAAGCGGCCGCACAGCAGATCGACGCCGTCATGAATCGCGGTGTCGTTCGGCGCGTGCGCGGCCGTGGCAGTGGTTTCGAGGCCATCGTTGCGGCGCACCGGCAGCATGCCGTCATGCCCGAGCGTCAACGGCAGGCCACCCGCCGAGCGCTTTACGTCGCGCACGCGATGCGCGGCGCCACGCGGAAACAGCATGAAATCGCCGGCCTGCAATTCGAGCGGCTCGCCGCCGGCGGTCTCGATCACACAGCTGCCGTCGAGCACCAGATGAAACGGCGCGACGCCCGCCTCCAGCGGCGCGTGGTCGACGTCGAATGCGCCTGATAGCAGGCAGCGAAGATCGAGACTCGCTTGCGGCCGGGCAAGGTCGATCAGGCGACTGAGCGTGTCCATGAGACGAGCGCGCTAAAAGTTGAGTCGAATGAGTATTCGGGATATCGCGGCGCGGCGCAATACTTTGTCCCACGACGCCGGCAAACGCCGGCGCGCAACGGACCAAGGAGCACTGCCATGTTGAACTGGATCGATTACCGCAAGGAACTGTTCGGCCGTATCGGCGAAATGTCGAAGCTCGCGCCCGAAAGCGTGAAGGCGTATCAGGCGATGTCGAGCGCCGGTCAGAAAACCGATCTGCTCGGCGCGAAAACGCGCGAGCTGATTGCGCTCGCGGTAGCGGTCAGCCTGCGCTGTGACGGGTGTATCACGGTCCATACGGCCGAGGCGCTGAAGCACGGCGCGACCCGCGAGGAAATCGCCGAAGCGCTCGGCGTCGCGATGGCGATCAACGCGGGCGCGACGCTGGTGTACTCGGCGCGCACGCTGGACGCGGTCGCCGCGCATACGCAGGGGTAAGCGAGGTTGATGATTAGACGCAGCGATCGCCAAGTCATCGTCCGTCCTCACGTGCTGCGTCGACCGGTCATGTCGGGCGATGCGGCGCGCGGCTCTTGTTGCAGCGAGCGATCAAACGCCTACCAGCCTGATGACCGTTCCTCAGAACTGAATCGTCGTGCGCAAACCGAGAACCGCTTCGTTCTCGATGCGCTGGGACGAATCGTCCGGGTGCGGAATTCCGCCGCCCGGCCGCCAGAAGTACTGGAAGTCCGCTTGCAGCATCCACCACGGCGCGACCTGATACTGATAGGTGGCTTCGAGCATCGTCTCCGCGCTGCGCGCCGGATAGCCCGGCGTGTACAGCGCCTGCGCGCTCGCGAGATCCTGCGCGTGCGAGCCGATCTTCGCATAGCCGAGCGCGAGCCCGACCACGTCGTTGTCGCGCCCCTTGAACGGCGCCTTGAGCGTCACGCCCGCGTTCACGCCGAGATCGACCAGATTGCGATCGCCCGGCGCACCCATGATGCGCGCGAACACACCGAGCGACCGCGGACTGTCGGAGCCCGCGCGCCACACCATCTGATCGGCGACCGCGTAGAAGCTGTAGTTGCCGCGATGACTCGTCGGCACGCCGTTGCTCGCCGGATTCGCTAGCGACAGGCCGCTCGTGTCGAAACCCTGATCCGCGAAGTGGTTGCTGTTGTACCAGAAGCCGAGCTTGTAGGTGCCCGGCAGGCCGGCCGGCTTCGGATCGGACGCATTCGCCGACGGCTGGTTGATCGCGTACTGCAGTTCGCCGATCACGAGCACGCCGTTGCCGAGATTGAAGTTCGTGCCGCTCGCGTTGAGCTTTTGCGGATCGCCGACGCCTGGCGCCGGATTGCCGTCGAATACGCCGCCCAACACGGTTACTCCGTTCGCGAACGACGCCCGCGCCCTCACGCCGAGCGACGACAGCGGATAGGCTGGGCCGCCCGCCGGCAGATCGACGGACGGCAGCACTGGCCAACCGAACGTCGCGTTCATGAAGGTGGCCGCGTACTGGCTGACCATGAACTCCTGATCGAGACTCTGCTGACCGATCTTCACGTCGACGTTGCCGAGCGACTGCTGATACCACAGTTCCCACAGACGGGTCGCGGCGTCGGCTTCGATGCCGCTCGCGGTTTGCAGCGTTTGCAGATTTCTGGCGGTCAGGCTCGTGCCGTGAATCTGCAGACCGGACACGTTGAAAGTGCCGCCGGGCAATCCAAACGCCTTTTGCGTATCGACGACGAGTCCGAACTCGGTCAAGCCTTGATAAGCACCGCCGCGATTCGTCCCGCCCGAGAGGTTGCCCATGTACTCGCCGGTCTCCTGCAGATTGAAAGTCACACCGTAGTTGCCGAGCCACGGACGCAAACCGCCGATGTCGCCGAGCAGGTTCGAGCGCTCCCACAATCCCGTGGGCGCGGCGACGCTCTGATCGGTGGGCGCCGCATTGTCCGTGGCGCCGGGAGCCGGTGCGGACGGTGCAGTCGATGGCGCCGCTTGCGTCGGCGCGGCTTCGCCGGGTGTCTGCGCGAACGCGCAAGGAACGAGGCCGAGAGAAACAACCGCGCTCAGGGCGATAGCACCGCCGGAGCTCAGCGGTCTGCGCTTGTAGATATTTTCCATCACGTATCTGGGGTTGAAGTTATAGGCGGATCGCTCCGTTGTTGTTCGCACACGCAGGTGGCAAACGTGTGTTCAATTCATTCCCGGCATGCAAGCTTGCGCGAGCCAGCGACGTTACCGTGACGCACTCCGGCGCACAACGAGCGCAATGCGAAAGCGCAACCGCCTCTGCAAGCCGAGGTTGCAGACGACGGTCAGAAAAGAGGAAGCGTGCTACGGAAAACCGGCAGCAAAGGCCGGTCAGAATTGAAGCGCGCTAACCCGAATGGGGCGAGTTAGCGGCGAAGGAGTGAACCTGCGGCGACTATCTCGCGGTTGTGTTGCCGGCGCTGGCCGGCATCGGACTTCCACTGCCTGAACATGCGTCCATGGGTGACTCCTTCGATACGTTGGGGCGGATTGTATTGACGTCGCCCGAAAAAGCGCAAGTAAAAAACGCATAAAGACAACGTCGGGTTCTCGGGGCCGCACGCAATGATTCTCGAACTCGTTGCGCAAGCCTTCGTCGATAAATGTTGGCTCTGCTTACAGAATCTGGTTGACTCCGGGTTTTTACCGCGTCTAGAATTCGCCCGTCTTCTCAAATGGGGCTGATGCCTTGGACACCTGCAGTAGTCGATCTTCGAACAGTTTCACTGCCTGACCGGCAGAACGTCCGCGCCCCTTCCCCGCGCCGCCGTTCCGCCAGCAGGCAGAACGGTGCGCGCCGCAGCAAATCTCCTTCGTGCACCTCGATCATGAGCGCCATCTGGACGCGGCCTTCGCTCGTCCGCACTGGCACGCCCTCGCAAGCCTTCGGGTTTGCGGCCGACGCTCGCCGATACCCGCGCCTGGTCGCAGGTTCTGGCGAGGCCGGTAAAACCACGCTGCGTGCCTGAGCGCAGTTCAACCCGACGAGGAGCCCCATGCCCGACAGTGACAGTTGTTGTTTATGCCCCTTCCCTTCAGCCTTAGAGAAGGAAAGCAGCTAGCAACCTGACGCCGCGCCAAGCGTGCGACGTTGGACCGTCTGCCCGCTTTCCGCTTGCCGCGTCACATACGACGCGCGGAGAAACGTCATGTATTTCGCTCTGCTTTTGCCGCATCTGCCCTATCGCAACGAGTCGCGCGCTCACTACGAGTCGCTTCTGTCGCTCGATCCGGTCCAATCGAATCGGCTTGTCACGCTGTGGCGCCGAATCGGGTCGCTGCTCTCTTAAGTCCTACCAGGTTTCTGTCACGAATCAACGCCATTATCGAAAGATTGTGGCGTTGCCTCGTCGTGGCCGTTGCTTGCTGAATGAGCCCTTTCATCAACTTGCGATTCGTCATGTTCCAACTCAACAATCCCCCCGGAGGTTACTGATGGAGTTCGGTTTCAACCTGAACAGCACCGCCAATGCATCCGCACGACGGCTGCGTCCAAACGGATGGGACTTCGTTGCGTTCCCGCTGATCATCTGCCTGATCGCGATGGCGTCGATCGGCTTTCACGAGACGCTCGCGCCGATGTCGACGCTCAACACGCAGGCGATCTCGCTCGATCCG
>NZ_JACHDK010000018.1:0-126952 GCF_014201005.1 Paraburkholderia lebeckiae
CATACCTTGTCGCTTAGTAACGTGCGAATCATCCCGTCTTGCAATTGCAAAAAACAAGATGTAAACACATTTCGTCAAATGTAAACAGACCCTAGAGATCGACACGGCAAGTATTGAAGTCGCAGAAGCAAGCCGCTTGCGAGGCTGTTTTTGATGCACTTCGGCCGGTCGCCGGGGCGATCGCTGACGACTTCTCGACCGAAGTCGACTCTTGATATCAGGACTGGCAAGGCAGTTATAGGTCTCCTTTGCCTGCCTGCATTTGTGCATCCACGACCTGAAGGTCGGGATGTAGGACACCTTGCACGTTTAGAGGCCCTACCATTGGTAGCGCACGCCGAGATCGCCCTCGACGCCACTACGGCGGACATTGCTGTCTCCACTCACGGCGAACTGGTAGCCGAACTGTCCGTAAAGGTTCAGCCGCTCCTTGATCCTGGCGGTGACACCGCCGGCGAGCTCCAGTCGCGTGGCCTGCACATTCAGCGGCACCCGGTCATTGGCGAAGGTCGTGGTGGCCTGGGCATTGAAATCCCGCCACAGGTTGGCACGCACATACGGCTGCCACACCGCTCCCTGGCTGCCTTCGATGGTCCACTTCCCGCGCACGCCGAGCCGGCCACTCGCGCCCGAAGTGGAGCCGAGGGAGACTTCACCCAGACCATCGTTCGCGTCGGAGAACGACACGTGCTGCCAGATGATCTGCGCCTGCGGCTCCAGCTCGAAACCCGGGCCGAGCGGCAGCGGGATCGGATAGCCCCCCTCGAGTGACGTCGCGAAGCCCGTACCCCGGACCGGCAGATTCGCAAACTGAGTGGTCGCGGCGCCGTCGTAGTGCGTACCCTGCACAACCGCATCGACATACCAGCCACTGGGGCCGTAGTGCGTCCAGTAGCCTCCGCCTGTATATGCATTCAGATGCATTGAGCCGGTGTGCTCCAGCGTGTATCCGGTTGCCGTTGCGTTGGTGACCAGGCCATCGACATCTGCACTGCCGTAGCCGTATGCAAAGTAGACGCCTGCAGCGTCGCGATGACCGGGCCAGACGCTTCCACGCCATATGTCGAGACCGGTCTGCACGCCTCCGACTCCGCCGCTCACGCGCGGATCGGCGTAAGCCCCGTAGCGGTTGTCGATCTGGCCGCCGAACACGCGTCCCCAGGCGGAGTTTGCCCAGCCCGCGCCGCCGCTCTCCGTCGTGAGCGTGTCGCCGATGCGCTCATGGAGCGTCCCGAGCATCTCGACACCCATCTGCCGGGCGACCGGTTGAACTACGCCATAGGTGGCCAGTTCCGGCCCGATGATCGGGTAGACGCCTGGCGGCAGCGGATCCGACGGGGGCTCGGTGCCAGGTCCAGTTCCCGGTTCCTCTTCGCCTCCCTCGGGTGGGGGCGGCACGACGAACGACGAGCGCAGAAACCAGTCCTCGGGATTGCTGCTGTTGAGGCCGCCGCGAAACAAACGATAGTCTTCGGCGCCACCGCGCGCCTCGCCGACGAGCGTAAAGGCGTCCGACGCCGTGGTGCCACCGTTGGTTGTCTCGACGACGAGAATGCCGTTCCCCGTCGTCAACCCACCGGAGCCGCCTGCGTTCGTGATGCGTACGGCTGAAGGGTCGGCGCTGCCGCCGTTGATGATGAGTCTGTCCGACGGCGAGCCATCCAGACCGAGGAACGTGCGCAGCGCGAGCGTGCCGCCGGCACCCACGAAATTTTTGACAGTCATCGCACCGAATTGCCCTGCCGGGAGCCCGAAGCCCGGCTCGACCGTTCCGGCATTGGTGACGGTGTTCAAGTCCGTTCCTGTACCGCCCAGGGTTCCGTTCGCCTCCACATTGACCGGCGACTGCAACGAGCCGGTCAGATTGAGCACGCCATTGCGAACGTTGGTCGGACCGGTAAAGGTGTTCTGGCCGGATAACGTGAGCACGCCGTTGCCGGCCTTGGCCAGTGCCCCGCTTCCGGAGAGCACGCCGGACCATGTCGCGCCCATGCCGTTGGTGTCGATGGTCGACGTCGTGCCTCCGACCAGCGTTGCGTTGACGCCTGCGCTCAGCGCCGAACCCACCACCTGTATCGTTCCTCCACCGAGATTGAATGCATAGGTGCCACCCAGATTGTTGAAGTCGCCGAACAGCGAACTTCCGCCAATCTGCAGGGTGCCGCCCGACAGGTTATACGTGCCGTTGCCGGCCGCCGCGAGGAACAGTCTCGACGCGCTGCCGATTGCAAGAGTACCGCCGGTCTGGTTGATCGTACCGGTGCCCTGGCTACCCGTGGACGTGACGTTCGAGCCGATGAACAGCGTCCCGTTAGCCACGTTGAAGGTGCCGCCGCTCAGGTTGAGCGTGCCGCTGCTCGGGCTGCCTTGCGTATTGCGGCCGAGCGTCATGAAGTCGGTGGTGCTGTTGCCGAATGTGACCGTTCCGCCCGCCAGGTTGTAGGTGCCCGTGCCGCCCTGGTTGCCGATGTTCAGCGACACCGGCGTGCCCGGCATACCGAAGACGACGTTGCCCGCGGTCTGCGTAACCGTGCCCGTGCCGCCGAAGTCGCCGACCTGGAGCGCGGAGTTGAACGTGAGCGTGCCGCCGCTCACGTTCAACGTGCCAGACGACGTCGATCCGGGGACCTGCGTCGCGAGGGAATTGCCGAGGCCCAGCGAAAGATAGTCGATCGCGGTGCCGCCGCTGGAGACCGCTAGTCCACCGCCCACCACAAAAGCCGAGCCGCCCTGAATCCGCGCACCGTTGATCGTGAACGTCCCTGCGCCAGTCTTGACGAAGATGCCGTGCAGCGCGTCGCTCGCCGTGCCGGCATTGATGATCGTGCCGGCGAAACTGGTGCTCGTGTTATCGGTGCCAACCACCAGTATGTTCGTGCCGTCGATCACGGTGCCGCTGCCCGACAGGTTCGGCAGCGGCACGACACCCGTCGCGACCCCCGGAATCGGAGTGGTTGTGACGCCCGAAATATCGAAGGTGCCGTTGTTTAACATCCCGCTGGTCAAATTGATGCTGCCGCTTCCCGTCAGCGCCAGCGTGCCGGCAGAGATGGTCGTCATGCCGGTATAGGTATTCGCATTGGTCAGCGTGAGCACGCCGTTGCCGGCTTTGGCCAGTGCCCCGCTTCCGGAGAGCACGCCGGACCATGTCGCGCCCATGCCGTTGGTGTCGATGGTCGACGTCGTGCCTCCGACCAGCGTTGCGTTGACGCCTGCGCTCAGCGCCGAACCCACCACCTGTATCGTTCCTCCACCGAGATTGAATGCATAGGTGCCACCCAGATTGTTGAAGTCGCCGAACAGCGAACTTCCGCCAATCTGCAGGGTGCCGCCCGACAGGTTATACGTGCCGTTGCCGGCCGCCGCGAGGAACAGTCTCGACGCGCTGCCGATTGCAAGAGTACCGCCGGTCTGGTTGATCGTACCGGTGCCCTGGCTACCCGAGGACACGACGTTCGAGCCGATGAACAGCGTCCCATTAGCCACGTTGAAGGTGCCGCCGCTCAGGTTGAGCGTGCCGCTGCTCGGGCTGCCTTGCGTATTGCGGCCGAGCGTCATGAAGTCGGTGGTGCTGTTGCCGAATGTGACCGTTCCGCCCGCCAGGTTGTAGGTGCCCGTACCGCCCTGGTTGCCGATGTTCAGCGACACCGGCGTGCCCGGCATACCGAAGACGACGTTGCCCGCGGTCTGCGTAACCGTGCCCGTGCCGCCGAAGTCGCCGACCTGGAGCGCGGAGTTGAACGTGAGCGTGCCGCCGCTCACGTTCAACGTGCCAGACGACGTCGATCCGGGAAGAGTTGGGGCATTGCCCAGGCCCAGCGAAAGATAGTCGATGGCGGCGTCGCTGCTCGTCACTGCCAGTCCGCCGCCAATCACGAATGCGGAGCCCCCCCGGATCCTTGCGCCGTCGAGCGTCAGTGTTCCGCCTCCCGTTTTGACAAACTGGCCTTGTTGCGACGCTGGATCGCTCGCAACGCCAGCATTGTTGATCGCGCCGGAGAAGCTGGTGCTCGTGTTATCGGTGCCAACAAACAGGACGTTGTTGGCGGGAGTGTCGATCGTTTCGCTCCCGGAGAGATTGGGCCGTTCAGTCACCGTCTGCTGCGCCAATGCCGGCACGGGTGCCAGGCCCATGAGCCATATGGCATGGAGGATGCAGAAAGGGTTGAGTCGCTGATGCCGCGTCGTCAGCGGAATTGTCAATCGACCGTGCGCGCCCCCGGCCAACGTGCTTAACGATGCGCGATGAATCGTTCTTGCCGCCACGACGACCCTCCGTTACCTGCCGGTGGAAGTTTGCCAAGTCAAGCGAGCTTGACTTCGGGAGACCGACCCATCGACGTTGACTTTGGAAAGCATCTCCCCGAACAGTCGTTGCCTTACTGGTTGTGCGCACGCGATTGAGCTGTTGCCAAGTTCTGCTAAGGGTAGGTAGGCATATTGATTTGTCAAGAATTAACCTGGAAGGCTTCGCTACAAAAAGCGGACGCATGACGCACGTTATCAGACCGGAGTTGGTCCAATGCAGCTATCCGTGTGCGTATTTCAAGTACCTGCAGCACGGATTGCCCGCGCGGCCTGTTAGCGTCCCGGGCTCACTCGCCTGGTGACAAGGAAGCCTCAACCGCGGACCGCCACAGTAACCACGATGAGAGCCGAGAAGATCAGCGCCGGGGCGAGATGCCGGAACGGCTCCCGGTTTCGTAGCAACGTGAAGAGCGCACCGATCATGATCGCACCGGCCAGCGTTAGGCCTACGACTCTGGTTTGTTGTCCAAGAAGAAGTGCCGCACTCAACAACTCGAGAGCGCCACAGAGCCACTGAAACCATGCCGGATAACCCCAGCGTGCGAAGTCGCGCTTCACCGCGCCGGGTCTTACGAGATTGACCACCCCAGCAACCGCGAACAGAACCGCTACGATCGTCGCGAGGATCGATTCTAAAGACGCACTGTTCCACGCCATCGTCATGCTCCGTTGATTTGCTGAAAGTGTTTTTGTGCAGAGAGGTCCGCAATCAGGCCGGGGCCATGGGGCTCCCACGCAAGAACTCGCCGGGCATGCTGGCCGCTTACTGTCTGGTCGAGCGCCAGTGCGTCAGCGAACAGTCCAAGCGATTTGCGAGCATCGTCGAGCGACCAGAGTTCGACGCGATCGGCGCCGACCGAAGCCCGAATCGCTTCACCCATTTCGGCAACGGCAACGGCATCTTCCGCGACCACGTTGAAGATCTGTCCCGTGACTCGATCGTCCCCGCTTGCCGCCTGTTCCACCGCGCTCAGGTAAGCCGCGGCGAGATCGTCGACGTGAACGGCAGGCCAGTGATCGCGACCATCGCCGACGATCCTCACACTGCCGGTCTGACGGACCATCCCGGCAAGCATGCCGAAGACGCCGCCGCCGTAGCCGTGCACCATCGCAGGCCTGAGAATCACTGCGACAATCGAGCGGCTCGCCGCTAGCGCCCGCACATGTCGCTCCACTGCGGGCCGCCAGGCGACAAGTGGTGTCGGGTTCAGCGCCGAAGCTTCAGTCGCGGGCTCCCCCTCCGTATTGCCGTAGACCCAGGTGCCCGACGTATAGACAAACGCCGCGCCCGGCTGCAAATGCGAAAGCATCGCTACAGCCGCAGCCTCGTCAACGGCACCGGCGGAAGCATCACTGGTCGATGCCATGTGCACCACGCCATCAGCGACACCGGCAGTCGCAGCGAAAGATTGTGGCTCACGCAGGTCGCCGGAATGCAGTTTCACGCCGAGACGTGCCAGCGCGCTGGCGGCCGCCGACCTGTCCTGGCGCACCAGCGCCGTCACCTGATGGCCGCGGCTGATTGCCTTGCGCGCGACCGCTTGCCCGATGTAGCCAGTACCACCTGTAATGAACAGTTCCATAGCGTTCTCCTCGATGATTGCCCGCGAAATTGATAAGTCACATGAACGAGACTTGCCGGTCTCGTTTGGCGAATCTAAACGAGACTGACCAGTCTTGTCAACTAGTCGGCGATCTGTTATCTATCTCGGATGAACACGCACTCTTTCCCCGACCTGAGCCCGCTGCAACGCCGTAAGCGGTCCGCCATCCTCGAAGGCGCGAAAGCCGTCTTTTTAAGCCAAGGTTTCGGCCTGGCCACAATGGACGATGTCGCCGCGGCCGCTGGCGTCGGCAAACAGACGGTCTACCGCCACTTCAAGTCGAAGGAGGCGCTCTTCGTTGGACTGGTGAGCTCGATGTGCGCTCAGGTGGGTGGACTTCTTGCCAGCGCTCGGGACGAGCAATCCGATGGATCGCCCGAAATCGAGTTGCGCGAGTTGGGATGGGTGTTGGCACGAAACCTTATCGCGCTCGACAATCTGCGGCTTTACCGGGCCATCGTTGCTGAGGCGGAGCGTCTTCCGGAACTCGGCCAGGTGTTTTACGAAAATGGCGCAAAGGTCGTGCGTGCCTTCGCGGCAAAAATTCTGCGAAAGCGATTTGACGAATCGACTGCTGTATTGCGGGCAGCGACATTCGTTCAGTTGGTGCTAGGCGACGCGTATCTGGAACTGTCAATTGGCTACGCGGTGCCCGATGTTGAAGCGCGCTTTGCGCTGCAAATTGACGAGGCGGTCGCGGCTGCGCTTCGCTAAAATGGGCCAATCCTGGCAGTTTTCCGCGTAGCGACACTGCAAATCAGTTCATTTTGACGCCGCGACCACACTAAGCGCGTATGCTGGGAATACCACCTTGTCACGCAATGCACCGGGAGCAACACCATGGCCAAGAGTCAATTACGCAGCACTCGCGAAGCGAAAAAGCCCAAGCAACCCACGAAGCCGTCAGTGCCGGCAAACCCGTTCAGCACGGTTCATTCGCGGGTTGCGAACGAAGTTGTCGCCAAGAAGAAGAAGTAAATCGGTTGGCCGCGGACACGCGGCACAGCGATCACATGCAATTTGTAATGTTCACCGCAGGAAATTGATATCTCCACATTGAAGGCGCAAACCGCCTCGGGAGGCGCATCATGATCCACCACAACTCGGACCCCACTTTTCGTGGGCTTCCGCTCACGGCCGAGCAAGACTCGGAAATTCGTCACTACCTGAACAGGAAGGCCAAGCTGGGCAAGCCATGGAATACTCCCGAACTGCGCGGGATGCTTGAGGACATGCTGCTGCCGCCAAGTACCGAAGACGACAGCGAGAGCGATATCCCGGGCGACGCGTCGACCGCCGCTGAGCGCGCAGCCGCGTTCGTCGATCAGGACATGGAACCAATCGAGGCGTATGAGGAATTGCATGCCGCGATGGAAGCCGAAAGCATGAAAGGCGATCCGCACTAGCGGGAGCGCTCCGCGCAGGTAGTGAGCGTGCAACCCGGTCCATCCAAGGCGTAGAACGAAGGACGACACATGGCACTCAGTTTTTCCAACCCCAGCCGCAGCTATGATGGGATCAGGCATGGCGTGTGGTTCTGGGGATACGACAAAGCACGCGAGATTACCTTCTTTGTGGAAGACCGCGTACTGAAGCATTTCGACTCCGCCCTCGGTACTGACGAAGCCGAGGTGCTGGCCTCCTTCGACCGGAATCGCAATGAGATCCTGAAGGTCGCCATGACCCTCTATGCCGAGGGGCCGCAGACTCTCTACACGCTGCACTAAAGAAGCCTGGGCAGGCCGCGAGCGACACACCCGCCGCATCGGGCGCGCAGGCATCCGCCGAGGCTTGCGCTCAAGGCGAGGATGCAGGAGAAAGCGCACGCTCGCTTCGACTTGCTTCGAGAAACTCATGCGATGAAGCCTCGAAAGATCCACTGATCCCTTCGCCGCGTCCAGACCGGCAATCGGACCCCGAGCCGGCGTTCGGTGTGTCACGAATAAAGGGCTGCTACGCATTGCCAACGGACTTTCAGATCGGGCAAGCATCGCTTCGTTCGCACCCGACGCCGCGGGATACGGTTCTCGACAGATTCTCAGCCTCGGCGGTGATCAGCCGTCCGTCGAAACGGTGGTAGCCTCCCAGGCATCGATTTCCGCGTTCAATGCCGACAACTTGTCTCGAACGAGCCCGAGTGCGTCGCTACCGAGCAAAAGACGCGTGGGCGGATGATCCGCTGCAATGGCGGCCAGCATTGCGCGCGCCGCTTTCCTGGGATCTCCCAATTGCTTGCCGCTTTTTTCCTCGCGGGCCTGGCGGATGGGATTGAAAATATCGTCGTAATCCGAAATCGAGCGGGGGGTCCGCGTCATCGAGCGACCTGCCCAGTCAGTGCGAAATGACCCCGGCGCCACGGCCGTCACGGCAATACCGAAGGGCTTGACCTCTTTGCCAAGCGCCTCGGAGATGCCCTCCAACGCGAACTTGCTCCCGCAGTAATAAGCGATTCCCGGCATCGTGATGTAGCCGCCCATCGATGTGATATTCAGAATGTGGCCGCGGCGGCGCTCACGCATGAACGGCAGGACGGCCTTCATCATGGCGACCGCACCAAATACATTCACATCGAACTGTCGGCGCATATCCGAGAGCGGCGATTCCTCCATGATGCCCTCGTGGCCGTAGCCGGCATTGTTGACCAGCACATCGATTGGTCCGACGCCAGCCTCGATTTCCGCCACGACGCCGTCGATCGCGTCGAAGTCGGTCACGTCGAGCACACGTCCCCAAGCGGCATTCGCGGATAAGGACTCGAATTCATGCTTCGCCTGGGCACTTCTCACCGTGCCGACGACCTTGTGACCCACCGCCAGCGCTTCCTGTGCGAGCGCGCGGCCAAAGCCGCTGCTGACGCCGGTGATGAGCAGAGTTTTGCTGGTTGCCATTGAAGCTTCTCCCGAATGTCGATTGGAGAGTGCATACTAATCTGACGCGCGAGGCAAATTAAGCCGAATTCCGCTAATTTTCTTGCATAAAACTATGAACACGATACGCGCTTCGACCCAGCATCCAGCTTTATCCTCTCGAAGCCAGAAACGCATGATTGTCCTGCTCCGCGCGTTGGCGCCCGACGAGGGCTACAACCTGACGGCACTGCCGAGCGTCCGCATCTTGCGGTCGAACCGGGCGCTATCGCGCACGCCCGTTCTGTACGACCCGGGTATCGTGATCGTCTGCCAGGGCCGCAAGCGAGGTTATTTCGGCGACCAGCTCTACCTGTACGACGAGCGTCACTACCTGGCCGTGTCCGTGCCCGTGCCGTTCAGCATGGAGACCGACGCAACCGTGGAGCGCCCACTGCTCGCGCTGTATCTGCACCTCGATTTCGCGTTGGCCGCCGAACTTGCGGAGCGGATCGACCGCGAAGGCGTGGGGGAGTGCGCACCAGCACCTCAAAGCATGATGTCGACGCCGATGGATGACGCAATGCAAGCGTCCGTGCTGCGCTTCCTCGAGGCGATGCATCGGCCACTCGAATCTGCTGTGTTGGGCGCCGGGCTGCTGCGTGAACTGTATTTCCGGGTGCTCACCGGAGCTCAGGGAGGCGCGTTGCGCGAGGCTTTGGCGATGCGAGGACAGTTCGGCCAGATAGGCCGCTCACTCCGCCTGATTCATGCAAGCTATGGGCAGCCCCTCGACGTGAGGCAACTGGCCGACGAAGCGGGTATGAGCATTCCGAGTTTCCACAGCCACTTCAAGGCAATTACGCAGGTGTCGCCGATGCAATATGTGAAGTCGACGCGCCTTCATCAGGCTCGCCTGTTAATGGTGCGCAATGAGCTAACCGCGGAGGCGGCGGGACATGCTGTGGGTTATGCGAGCCCGTCCCAGTTCAGCAGGGAATTCAGGCGTCTGTTTGGCTTGACGCCGGCCGCAGAGGCAAAGCGTATGCGCGAGAGCTTCGCGATCCCGGCAGTATTCGCTGATACGGCTTATGTCTCGTCGCACTGAATTTGCCGCGGTTCGGTTCGATCGTAGATCAGTGACCGGACATCCACGAATGTCTGCTAGACGGTGAGAAGCATGCGCCCGCAACTCGTCATGGAGGACGGTTACTTTTGACGAGGGAGGTTTTCAGCGCAGGTTGAAACCCGTCGCGAGTAACGGTCTTCGCTGGCTGCGGGTTGCAGACCGCCGGCCCCGCGTCGTAATCAAGGCAGCGCTGGATCACAACCGGCACCGATGAGCGCGAACGTTCGATGTCACGCCGATCGTGCGAAAGTTAGGGGGTACTGGGACGGCGGCCGTTTTCGAGCGGCGATGCAAATCACCGAGCCTACGGATTAACTGACCGAGGTCCGTCCTTGATTCGTTGCGCGGCCGCCGCCTTGAACTCCGCCGTGTACACCTGGTTTGGTACCTTGAACATCTCTTCTTTCCTTCCTTTGGGTCGATTTTATACACGACCTACTGGAAGGCGAAATTTCGGGGGAAGCTCAAGTGACCGTGCGACGGCGATGGCGAACCGCTGCAGCTGGGCCGTACTGCGTCCGACAGCGTCCGGCTCAGTTCCCCGGTCATGGTCCATTGCTTTTCCACGGAGCGGTCATTCAACGTTGGGGCGAACCCGGCCTTCTTGCGCGTTATGACCGGCCAGTCACACCCATTTTTTTCTACCGTCGCGATCTGTGTTGCCAGTCGCTGCTATTCGGTCACGCTACGCCCGACGAAATTGAACCGCTTGGTCGCTTGCGCTCATTTGCGCCCGGTTGCCAGCCTTGATTGCTCTCATTGGCCGGCTGGCGACTTTGTGGTTGGGGTCGCCAGCGAGTTGTTAACCCCGTAAGCGGGGGGGCGGGACGTCGAGCTACTGTTCGCGCTATTCGGCTGGCCCGAGGTCGGCGACCCGGCGCCGCTGTCCGTGTTGCTGGCACCAGGCGCGCCGTAGCCACTCGTTGCAGCAGCCGGCGACTGTGTGGTCGGAGTCGCCAGCGTGTTGTTGCTTTGTGCATATACGCTGCCCGACAGCGTGAGTGCGGCGACGGCCGCGATCAATGTGCTGGTTGCCTTGTTCATGACACGCTTCTCCTTGGTTGGACTGCGATTTCGACGCAAACGATGCTTTCGTACTGTTTCCGTCGCGGTCTCGTAATGCCAAGTTTAGGAAAGCGGTGGCTGATAGTTACGCGCATTATTCACAATGGTGAATATCGATTTTCGGCGCTAACCGGGTAACCTGGCGCGCGCAAGACTGCCACTGTGGCCGCCATCATTTCCCTTCCCGCATCCACGGCGTAAACGTGATTCCGACCAGCAATCCTTCCGGCCCGATGAAGCGACTGACCGTCTGGCCCCACGGCTCATTCCGGTTCCTGACCAGCATCCGATACCCTTGCGATTCAAGTTCCGCCGTTGCCGCCTCGACGTCGTCGACATCGAATTCGATCCAGGCTTGCGGGATGGGTACGTTGCGAGGCCACGAATCCGTGCCGAAGCACGACTGAGAGGCGTGGGAGAGCGGCCACAAGGCGAAAGAGTTTGCGCCGTTGAGACCCTCCGTATGGAGATAGCCGCCGTTCTCTTCCTTGAAGGGGATACCGAAGGCCCGACCGTAGAGATCGCGGCTTGCCTGGGTTTCAATCACAATCGGGCCAAAGCCTGCGATGAACAAGGCCGTGGCTTTTGGGATCTTTTCCATGGCTTCTCCTTTGCCGCGAAAGAGCGGCGCGATGAAGAACGAACATGTTCGCCCACGCCCATCGAACTGATCTGGCGGCGAGTTTTCCGGTACCGCGGGGCATGGCATGGTTGAGTGTAGGCTTGTTTCGGGTGGCCGGCGATGCGTCGCGCGGGGCCGTGGCGCGTGCGTCAACGCGAAACGGCGTTGGCACGCTTTACCGTCGCTTTGCAAGACTTGCAGAAATGTGCGCGGGTGCGATGCCCGGCGTCTTGCGCGTTGTCCTCGCCGCCTCGTTCAAGCGTGCTGCGATATGCGCGCGACTGCATCTCGGCAAGCCGGCTCAGCGTACGCGACAGATCATGCGCGCCTTCGAGGGTTCTGTCGCAGTAAGGCAAGTGGCACAAGCAAAGGCGATATGCGAAGGATGGCTTATGAAACCAACGAGTAAAATTGCTGGGCGGCAGACAGCGGAGTGTTGCCCGAACATTGCAGCTGTCCTTTCTTGGTCATGTGCATCAATTCGGGCCACGTACCACCGCACGCACGGCAGCATCACTTCAAGCGGATAGTGCAGCCGCTTCAGAACCTTGGCGATGCCCGGAGCAAGCGTAGTTCGTGGGGTCAGTGTCTTCTTCATCGTGCGGCCAAAGCGTTTTCCTCAGCGTCGAACTTTACCTCCCCCGCGTTAATGCGACAGAGCCGCGCGAACAGCACATCGGCGAGGCCCGCCGTCACGACGTGAAGATCAGAGTTCTCCTATAGCTAAGGACTGTAAAAAAATATAGCGTCGGACACGATACCTGCCGCCACAGCGATAGCTACGCGTCGCTGTCATCAATGATTGACAGCGCTTCGGGCGTTGTCCCATCCGAACGTCTTCAGGAAATGCATGTTGTCAAAATTCATCAACGCTTGTCGCGTGGCCAGTGCGGCCATTTTCTGTACCTTCGTAATCCCTGTCCCGACTGCCCTGGCAGGCCCGGCCTGGCCAGCTTCGGCGACGATTCCGGTGAATCTGGGCGGGAACGTAGCTGGACAATATACGGACGCAGCCGGTAACGTCTTCGACGGAACGGGTTACACGGTAGTCGACATTGACGGTGCATTTCGCCCCGACAATCCAGCATTCCAGTCCTCTGCCGGGAAAGCGAAAATTATCAGCGAGGCATGTTTCGGCGCGACCGCTGGAGCGATATTTCCCGATCTCTGTGACTTACCGACTTCCACCGTTTCATCCAGCCTGAGTGGATCGCCCGTCAGTTACTACTTCTCGTCGCTGCAAAAGTCTTCCTATCCTTCGGACTCGCCGTTCAGCTCCTGCCGGCAAACAGACATGGCGACGAACCAGCTAGCCCTTTGCCATTATTTCCATGGTACGGCCACGGCGGGCGTAATCGTCGGCCAGCAGACTTCCCGCTGGGAAGGCAGCACCCAGTTCTTCTATACGGGTGCAGCACCGGGCGCGAATGTCATTGCAATCAAGGTTGGCGGAGGTGCCGGTATCGATGCCAGCAACACAACCGGGTGGCCCATCGATTCCATAGTCAACGCGCTGTGGTACGTGAACGGCGCGCTTCTTCCCCGGCCGGACCTTGGGCGGATCGTGGCGGTCAACATTTCTGCGAACGGCATGTCGGCGGCAGGTGATTTTCCATGCGACGCAAATTCGGATGGTGCCCGGATTGACGCCGTCGCTGCCGTCCTCAGGTCAAAGGGCGTTGCCGTTGTCATGGCGGCGGGCAACGATGCTGTCAACGGAACGGGTACGTGGACATGCGGAAACAATGTCATCGCGGTAGGCGCGACGGGCATCGTGAACCCGGCCACCCCCACGACGGATACCAACATTTCACCGCGCGTCGCACTCTTTGCTCCGGTCGGCAGCGCCAATCGCAACACCTATGACTATGTGCTTGCTCCGTGGCAAGGTCTCGGCTCGTTCTATGTCGAGGGCACATCGTTCGCGGCACCGCAAGTAGCGGCCGCCTTTGCTGTCCTTCATCAAAAGTTCGGCCCGAATGTGAGTGTGACGTCGCTTCTGGATCTGCTGCAACGCACGGGCACGAAACTCACAGGCACCCGGTCGGGGCAGGCCAGCCCCAATGCTTCGGTATTGAACATCCGTGCGGCGCTGAACGGGACGCCATAGTGCTGACTTGATGCGCGACTGGCGGCTCAGGCGGGCTGGCGACCGGCCTGCGGCGAAGCAGACCCAATGAGCGCGTGCACGGAGCGCGCGCCATTTTACCAGCCACGTTCTGCGTCGAACGTTGGCACGCACACGCGTCGTCGAGCCGCTATCGCGTCATTTGTCGTGACGCCCCGGCAGCACGGCACCGAGCACCTGCTTCGCCGTTTCGACCACCACGTTGCCCTGATCGGGGTCGCCCTTCATCAACGTCTCGGCGAACGCTTTGGCCTGCGCGAGCGTGACATGCGGCGGCAGCGGCGGCACGTTCGGATCGGACTTCACCTCGATCACGACCGGACGATTCGACGCGAGCGCGTCGTCCCAGGCGGTGGCCATCTGATCGGGATTGTCGACATAGATACCCTTCAGACCGATCATCTCCGCGAAGCGGTGATAGGGCACGGACGGAATGTTCTGCGAGGCCTCGAACTTCGGATCGCCTTCCATCACGCGCTGCTCCCATGTGACCTGATTCAGGTCGCCATTGTTGAGCACCATGCAGATCCAGCGCGGATCGCTCCAGCCTTGCCAGTACTTCGCGACCGTGATCAGCTCGGCCATGTTGTTCATCTGCATCGCGCCGTCACCGACGAGCGCGATCACGGGCCGCTCGGGGTACGCGAACTTCGCGGCGATCGCATAGGGCACGGCCGCGCCCATCGACGCGAGCCCGCCCGATAGCGAGCACATCATGCCGCGCTGCACTTGCAGATCGCGTGCGTACCAGTTCGCGACCGAGCCCGAATCGCTGGTGACGATCGCGTTCGAGGGAATGCGCTTCGACAGCTCCCATACCGAGAGCTGCGGATTCAGGCCATCTTTCGCGGGTTCGTGCGCGCGTTTTTCCAGCGTCTTCCACCAGTCGGACACCCAGCCTTCGATGCGCTCGCGCCACAGCCGATCCTTCTTTTCCTCGAGTAGCGGCAGCAGCGCGCGCAGCGTCTCGGCGCTATCGCCGACGAGGTTCACTTCCATCGGATAACGCAGGCTCAGCATGTCGGCCTTGATGTCGATCTGCACGCCGCGCGCGTCGCCTTCCTTCGGCAGAAATTCCGAGTAGGGGAAGCCCGAGCCGATCATCAGCAACGTATCGCAATGGGTCATCATGTCGTAGCTCGGCTTCGTGCCGAGCAAGCCGATCGAACCGGTCACCCACGGCAGATCGTCGGGCAGCGCGGCCTTGCCGAGCAGCGCCTTGGCGACGCCAGCGCCGAGCTTCTCGGCGATCGCGATCACTTCGTCGCTCGCGTGCAGCGCGCCCGCGCCGACCAGGATCGCGACCTTGCGGCCCGCGTTCAGCACGTCGGCGGCCTGGCGCAACTGCTCGTCGCTCGGCACGACGCGCGGGCGCGCGTAACCGATGCCCGAATGCAGCGTGCCATGCTTGCGCCCCGGCGGCTCGTAGGGGATGTCCTGCAGATCGTTCGGCAGTATCAGCGCCGTGACCGCGCGCTCGGCGAGCGCGATGCGCACCGCGCGATCGACCAGATGGCGGACCTGCGCGGGCATCGTCGCAAAGCCGACGAACGAGCCGGCCACGTCCTTGAACATCGCGGGCAGATCGAGCTCCTGCTGATAGTGTCCGCCGATCGCCGCGCGTGCCTGCTGACCAGCGATCGCGAGCACTGGCATGTGATCCATGCGCGCGTCGTACAGCCCCGTCAGCAGATGCGATGCGCCCGGCCCCGAGGTGGCGATGCACACGCCCAACTCGCCGGTGAATTTCGCATGCGCGGCGGCCATGAAAGCGGCCATTTCTTCGTGTCGAACCTGGATGAATTCGATCGGGCCCGGCTGATCCGTGCTTTTGTGGCGTTTCTTCGCTTCGCTCTGCGCGCGGTTCAACGCCCCGAACACACCGTTGATGCCATCGCCTGGATAGCCGTAGATACGCCGCACGCCCCATGCATGCAGCCGCCCGATGATGAAGTCGCCGACGGTTTCAGCCATGATCCTCGCTCCCTCGATAACCAGTCGATGCCGCCGCGCGAAATCGGCGGCCATGGTCGGTATCGAGCGAGCAAGGGTTGTTCCTTGCGACTGGCTTGCTTAGCCGGTCTTGATCTTGGGTTGCGGCGCGTCGAGCGGTTCGCGGCCGAAGCGCTCGTATTGCGATATCACCTGCGCGCCGAACAGCAGCAAGGTGGCGAGCCATTCGAAGCTGAGCAGGATCACGATCGCCATCGTCAACGAGCCATAGACGACGCTGACCTGCGACAGCGTGGCGAAATACCAGACCAGCACGTGCCGGGTAATTTCCCACAACACGCCGGCCACCACGCCGCCGATCAGCGCGTGTTTGATCGACGGACGTCCCACCGGCATCACCAGATACACCGAGGTCAGCACGAAGATTTCGCCGGCGAGCCCGAACAGATACAGCACCACTCGCGAGAAGCCCTGCAACGACACATGCAGGCCGAACAGTCTGAGTCCTTCTGCGCCGATCGTGTCGAGCGCGCTTGACACGAACGTGACGATCAGCAGCCCCACGCCGAGAAACAGGATGTAGCAGTACGGCAGCAGCGCCGAGATCAGGAAGTGGCGCCGCTTCACGACGACGCGATGCACGAAGATCAGCGACATCGCGTTTTCGAGCACGGTGAATGCGAGCGAGCTGAAGAAGATCATCGTCAGCAGCAGCACCCAGCCGATCACCGCGCGATGCTGAAGAAAATTCGACAGCTCACGCACGAGCGCGGCCGACTGCCCGGGCACGAGCCAGCGCAGCAGATGCGAGAGCGCGTCGAGCACCAGCTGTTGCGGTACCACGCGCGACAGCACGATGACGACCAGGATCAGCAGCGGCACGATGGACAGCAACGCGTAGTACGCGACCGCGCCCGCGAGCAGCAGCCCCTGGTTCGCGCGAAACGCTTTCAGCGTTTGCAGCAGGAAGCGCCAGGGATGTCTGGCGATATACAGCGCTTGCTGGTCGAGCAGGATCGGCATGAGGCCTCGCGGTGCGCGCCGGGCACTGCCGGAGGGCAGCCGCTCACGACACGCCTGTGTGCTTTATATACCGTAAGCAGAAACAGGGCCATCAATGGCGCGGCATATAGTTTGCTTGGCCGCGTTCGCAAGATCGCGTTCCTTTCCCGAGGACAGCCGATGGATCAGTCGTCGCGTCAGACCAACACCGCGCCGCAAGCCAACGATCTGGTGATCGCGCGGCCGGAGGGACTGTATTGCCCGCCCGGCGATTTTTACATCGATCCGTGGCGGCCGGTCGAACGCGCGGTGATCACACATGCGCATTCCGACCACGCGCGTTTCGGTCATCAGCGCTACCTGGCCACGCGCGCGGGCGCGAGCGTGCTGCTGTCGCGGCTGCGCGGCATCGCGCTGCACACGCTCGACTACGGCGAGCCGCTGACGATCGGCGCGGCGCGCGTGTCGCTGCATCCGGCCGGGCACGTGCTCGGCTCGGCGCAGGTGCGGATCGAATACGCGGGCCGCGTGTGGGTGGCGTCGGGCGACTACAAGCTCGAGGCCGATCCGACCTGCGCCGCGTTCGAACCGGTGCGCTGCGATACGTTCATCACCGAATCGACGTTCGGTCTGCCGATCTATCGCTGGGATACGCCGCAAAGCGTGTTCGATTCGATCGATTCATGGTGGCGTCACAACGCCTCCGAAGGGCGCGCGTCGGTGCTGTTCTGCTATTCATTCGGCAAGGCGCAACGCGTGCTCGCGAGCGTCGATGCGGCGATCGGGCCGATCTTCTGCCACGGCGCGCTCGAGCCGCTCAATCGCGCGTATCGCGACGCGGGCGTGCGTCTGCCGGCGCTCGGTCTGGTCGGCGAGATTGCCGCGAAAGACAAGGGCGTATTCAAACAGGCGCTGATCGTCGCGCCGCCGTCCGCGCAGAACAGCGCGTGGCTCAAGCGCTTCGGCGACTACAGCGATGCGTTCGCGTCGGGCTGGATGCGCCTGCGCGGCGCGCGTCGCCGGCGCGGCGTCGATCGTGGCTTCGTGCTGTCGGATCACGCGGACTGGCCGGGTTTGCAAACGGCGATACGCGAGAGCGGCGCCTCCCGCGTGATCGTCACGCATGGTTCGATCGAACCGATGGTGCGCTGGCTCAACGAGCAGGGCCTGCACGCCAGCGCGTTCGAAACGCAATACGGCGACGATACCGTCGAAGCCGACGCAGCCGGCGCCGACGAAGCACCGGCGGCGAGCGAACCATGACGGGCACCGTATGAAACGCTTCGCGGCTCTCTACACCGCGCTCGATGCGACCACGTCGACGCACGACAAGCTCGCGGCGCTGACCAGTTATTTCTCGGTGGCCGACCCCGAAGACGCGGCATGGGCGTCGTATTTCCTCGCGGGCGGCAAGCCGCGTCAACTCGTGCCGACGCGTTTGCTGACCGAAATTGCGCGCGAGCGCGCCGGCTTGCCCGAGTGGCTGTTCGAGGAGTCGTATCACGCGGTGGGCGATCTGGCCGAGACCATCGCGCATATCCTGCCGCCCGCGTCGCGCAACTCCGAGCTGGGTCTCACGCAATGGATCGAGCAACGCATGCTGCCGTTGCGCGGCCTGCCGCCCGACGAGTTGCGCAGGCGTCTGCTCGGCTACTGGGACGAACTCGACTGGGGCGGTCGTTTCCTGCTGACCAAGCTGATCGGCGGCGGCTTTCGTGTCGGCGTCGCGCGGCAACTTGTGGTGCGTGCGCTCGCCGAAGTGGCCGGCGTCGATCACAAGCGGATCGCGCAACGAATGGTCGGCTGGACCGATTCGCAACAGAAGCCCGATGCGGCGCGCTATCTGCGTCTGATCGCGCCGCAGACCGACGACGCTTCGCAAGCGCACGCGCCTGAACACGATAGCGACCTCGGCCTGCCGTATCCGTTCTTTCTCGCGCATCCCTTGCAGACCGATCCGGCGACGCTCGGCGATCCCGCGCACTGGCTGATCGAGTGGAAGTGGGACGGCATACGCGCGCAACTCGTCAGACGCGGCGGCCGCGTGTGGTTGTGGTCGCGCGGCGAGGATCTGATTACCGATCGTTTTCCCGAAGTCGCGGCATTGGGCGAGTCATTACCCGATGGCTACGTGATCGATGGCGAGATTCTCGCGTGGGAGCCCGGCGCGGCAGCGCCATTGCCGTTCGCGCGGCTGCAACCGCGCATCGCGCGCAAGACGCTGACGCGCAAGATACTCGCGGATTCGCCCGCCGCGCTGCTCGCATACGACCTGCTCGAAGCGAACGGACAAGACCAGCGCATGAACCCGCTCGTTGAACGGCGCGCACGCCTCGATGCGCTGGCCAGCTCAGTCGACGGCACGCTCGCGCGTGGTCTGCTGCGCGTATCGCCGCTCGTCCTCGCAGCGGACTGGACCGCGCTCGCGGCGTTGCGCGACGAGAGCCGCGCGCGCGGCGTCGAAGGTTTGATGCTCAAGGAGCGCGAGTCGATGTACGGCGTCGGTCGTACCAAGGCGTCGGGCACGTGGTGGAAATGGAAGATCGAGCCTTATGCGGTGGACGCTGTACTTGTTTACGCGCAGCGCGGTCATGGCCGTCGCGCGAGTCTTTACACGGACTATACGTTCGCGGTGTGGGACGAAGCCGACGGCGTGCGCACGTTGGTGCCGTTCGCGAAGGCCTATTCAGGGCTCACAGATGAAGAGATGCGTCGGGTCGATGCGATCGTGCGCAAGACCACCGTCGATAAATTCGGTCCCGTGCGCAGCGTGACGCCAACGCTCGTGTTCGAGATCGGCTTCGAAGGGATACAAGCGAGTTCGCGTCACAAGTCCGGCGTGGCCGTGCGTTTTCCACGCATGCTGCGCTGGCGCACGGACAAACATATCGACGACGCCGATACGCTTGCGATGCTGAAAGGCTTCATCGATAATCGTGCGGGATAACCCGCAGAGCACAAACCCCTAACATGTCGAGCATTTTTTTATCGGCATCGTCGCTTATTCTTTGGATAAGACCGCGTCATCGATTCGCGCCATAAGTACGATTGCGGCTTGCATTGCGTGGACCCCTCAATCCGTTGAAATACCGATATCGTGCGACGCCTCTGAACGAGACGGACCGCACAAGGACAGTGCGTCGATCGATGTTGCGCAGCGCGCACATCGCAGGCGCCGTCATTCAAACGCCGTGATGAATGGGCACGCTGAATCCCGCATTCCAGGTGATTGCAACGTCGGAATGCGCGACCAGGCGTGCTGGCCGCGGCATCGTCCGAGCGAAGCGGAAATAACAGAAAACCGGTCGTAGTCCGGCAGACGCAACGGGATCGAATCTTGCACGTGTGGCCCGGATGCCCTTCAGGGCCAATGAAAAAGGGCGAGAAAAAATGACTGTGTTCAACGACAACGTGGACAGCAGCGACGACGTGCTCGTATGGCGGCCGATCCGCTATGCGATGGCCGCGCATCGTCGCGTGCTGGTAGTCGACGATTACCGGGAAGCGGCCGATGCGCTGCAAATGCTACTGACGGCCGACGGCTTCGAATGCCGCGCGCTCGACGATCCGTTTGCCGTGTGCGAGACCGCGCGCGAATGGCAGCCGTTCGCGGTGGTGCTCGACATCAAGATGCCTGGACTCGACGGGCTCGAACTCGCGCGGCGGCTGCGCGCGCATCCGCAGACTTCACACATGCTGCTGGTCGCGTGTACCGCGTTTGCGTCGCGCGACGATCGCGCGCTCGCGAAGGCCGCCGGCTTCGATGCGCACTGCGCCAAACCGTTGACACCCGAGCGTCTGCTGCGCGTGCTCGAATCGGCAGCGGCGTTGCATGCGGCGGAGCCATCATCTGAATCACGTTGTTAGCGAAAACTCACTGCCAGTTCTGTTATTTCTGCACGGTCGTCGGCAGAAAATCGCACTCGTCGCTCTGCGAATCCGTTTGTCATCAATCTGCCATCTGTCCGCCACCGTTCTGTCCAACGCAGTTTCTTAAGCCATGCGTGCCCCTGCGCTGCCCGGCGCGCAGGAGTTTCCTCTCGCTATCGCATGCAGGCCCACTCGTTGCTGAATGACCGATGATGCGGCGTGATCGTGCGCGCCGCCCATGTTCATCCGCACCGAGGAGATCCGACATGAGCGACACGCAACGTCCGGCACCGTCGTTTCCTGAACAGCAGCAGGACCACACGCCCGGCCGCACGGCCGACATGAACCCGCAACCGGATCACGGCGAGAAAACCTATGAAGGATCGGGGCGTCTCGCAGGCAAGGCGGCGATCGTGACCGGCGGCGACAGCGGCATCGGCCGCGCGGTCGCGATCGCGTTCGCGCGCGAAGGTGCGGATGTGCTGATCGCCTATCTCGACGAAGACGACGATGCGCGCGAGACCGCGCGCTGCGTCGAGGACGCGGGTCGCAAGGCGGTGCTGGTGGGCGGCGATATCCGCGATCGCAAGCATCGCGATGCGATCGTCGACAAGGCGATCGAGGCATTCGGCCGGCTCGACGTGGTGGTCAACAACGCCGCGTATCAGATGAGCTATCCGTCGCTCGATGCGATCAGCGACGAAGAATGGGACAAGACCTTCGATACCAACATCGGCGCGATGTTCAGGATCACGCGCGCGGCGGTGCGCCATATGAAGCCGGGCGGCGCGATCATCAATACGTCGTCGATCAATGCCGATCATCCGAATCCTGGCCTGATCGCGTATGCGACCACCAAGGGCGCGATCCAGAACTTCACCGGTGGCCTCGCGCAATTGCTCGCGGAAAAGGGCATTCGCGCGAACTGCGTGGCGCCGGGACCGATCTGGACGCCGTTGATTCCATCGACGATGCCGGCCGACAAGGTCGAGCAGTTCGGCAAGCAGGTGCCGATGAAGCGCCCCGGCCAACCGGCCGAACTGGCCGCCGCGTACGTGATGCTCGCGTCGGATGAAGCGAGCTACATCTCGGGCGCGACCATTGCGGTAACGGGCGGCGCGCCGATTATTCAGGTTGTCGAACTGATGGCGGCATGGCCGCCTGCGCTCACGTACGAGGTTCGCGCAGTGGGTTTTCATAACGTCATAAGGGAGAGTGCCATGAAGATCGATGTATCCGTCAAACTGGGTGCCGCGCTCGTTTCAGGCTGCCTCGCGCTAGGCTTTGCGCAGGCGGGCTTTGCGCAGACCGGTACCAATCCGTCCATGCAAAACGGCAAGTCTGCCGCGCAACCCGGCGCAAGCCAGGAAGAGTCGCGCACGCCGGATACGACCAGCGCGAACAATGCGAACGGCAATGTCGGCGAATCGGGGGGCGCCACCAATGGCGTCGCCGGCGGCGGGAATGGGAAAACCACCAACAAGCGCTTCAAAGGCGCGACGCCGCCGCGCGCGGGTAGTGGGGCGGGGCAATAAGCGATCCGTCGAGCGCGTCGGCCTGCCTCGCGACGCGCCGGACGCCGCGGCGGCATCGCGCTCGCGCGCTGTCGCCGCTTTGCATGGGTTTGAGTTGCGTTGAGTTCCGTCGCGTGTCGCATTGCTTGCGCGATGCCTTGTGAGGAGGAAATCCGATGGCTACCCCCGATGCTGAAACCGCCCGGGACGACGCGCCCGCGTCGCATGCATTGACGTTCGAGATCAACGGCGAGACGCGGCGCTTCGACGTCGAAGCGTGGACCTCGCTGCTCGATCTGCTGCGCGAGCATGCGCACCTGAGCGGCACCAAGAAGGGCTGCGATCACGGTCAATGCGGCGCTTGTACGGCGATCGTCAACGGCCAGCGGATCAATACCTGCCTCGCGCTCGCGGTCGTGTACGACGGCGCATCGATCACGACGATCGAAGGTCTCGCGAACGGCGACACGTTGCATCCGTTACAGCAGGCGTTCATCGATCACGACGCGTTCCAGTGCGGCTACTGTACGCCCGGACAAATCTGCTCGGCGCACGCGATGCTCGAAGAAGGACATGCGCGCTGCGCGGACGATGTGCGCGAGCAGATGAGCGGCAATCTGTGCCGCTGCGGCGCGTATACGAACATCGTCGCCGCGATTCTCGACGCTGCGCATTTCGGTGATGAGGACGCAAGGCAAGACAGTGCGCTCGCGAATAAATCTGGAGCGCGGCCATGAACCGCTTCTCGTACACGCGCGCCGATGCGGTGCAGGATGCGCTCGAACGGCATCGTTCGGACACGGGCGCCGCGTTCATCGCGGGCGGCACGAATCTCGTCGACCTGCTGTGCGAAGACGTGGCGCGCCCGGCTTTGCTCGTCGACATCAACCGTTTGCCGCTCAGGCAGATCGAAGCGTCGGCGCAAGGCGGCCTGAAGATCGGCGCGCTCGTCACCAATAGCGCGCTCGCGTATGACGATACCGTCGCGACGCGCTACCCGCTGCTCGCGAAGGCGATCCTGGCGGGCGCGTCGCCGCAGATTCGCAACGTCGCGACGGTCGGCGGCAATCTGCTGCAACGCACGCGCTGCTACTACTTCTACGACATTGGCACGCCGTGCAACAAGCGCGAACCCGGCAGCGGCTGTCCGGCGCTGCACGGCGTGAACCGCATTCACGCGATCCTCGGTGCGAGCGAGCACTGCATCGCCGTGCATCCGTCCGATATGTGCGTCGCGTTGGCGGCGCTCGGCGCCACCGTGCATCTGATCGGCAATGACGGCGCACGCACGCTGCCGTTCGCGGATTTTCACCGGCTGCCCGGCGATACGCCGCATATCGACACCAACCTGCGCGACGACGAACTCGTGGCCGCGATCGAACTGCCGCCGCAAGGCTTTGCCGCGCATCACGCGTACGTGAAGGTGCGCGACCGCGCATCGTATGCGTTCGCGCTGGTGTCGGCCGCGGTCGGTGTCGAACTCGATGACGAGTCGCGGATCGTCGACGCGCGGTGCGCGCTCGGCGGCGTCGCGCACAAGCCGTGGCGCGATCCCGCCGCCGAAGCCGCACTGCGCGGCGAGACGCTGAACGCGCGAAGCTTGCGCGATTTCGCGGCGACGCTGCTGCGCGGTGCGCGCGCCCAGCGCGACAACGCGTTCAAGATCGAACTCGCGGCGCGCGTGATCGTGCGCGCCTTCGGCGAGGCCACACAACGTTCGTTCGAGGAGGCCGCGCGATGAACCGTGCCGAAACCTTGCCGTCGACAGGCGGTCCGAAGCCAGCCACCGGCGTCCCGCATTCGCGTGTGGACGGGCCCGTCAAAGTGACCGGCGCGGCGCAATATGCCGCCGAGTTCTGCGCCGAAGGGCTCGTGTATGGCGTCGTCGTGTCGGGCACGATCGCGACGGGCAAGATCGTGTCGATCGATACCTCGGCCGCCGAGGCGCTGTCCGGCGTGCTGCTCGTGCTCACGCATCGCAAGCGCCCGGCGCTGCCGTCGGACGTCGACGCGTTCAAGGACATGATTGCGCCCGGGGGCACGCCATTGAGGCCGCTGTGGGACGAGCGCGTGTGGTACAGCGGGCAGCCGGTCGCGCTGGTGGTCGCGCAATCGCTGGAACTGGCGCGCTACGCGGCATCGCTGGTGCAGGTGCGTTACGAGGCCGGCTCGCACCAGACCGATATCGAGGCCGCGTTGAAGAGCGCCGTGCCGCCGTCGGCCGAGAAGGGCGGCTTCGATCCGCCTCCGCCCCCGCGTGGCGACCCACGCAAGGCCTTGGCCGATGCAAAGGCGCGCGTGGACGCTTTCTACACGACACCACCGGAGTATCACAATCCGATGGAAATGCACGGATGCACCGTGGTGCCCGATGCGCAAGGACGCTTGACCGTCTATGAAAAGACTCAGGGCGTCGTCAATACGAAGGGCTATCTGACGCGTGTGTTCGGTTTGAAAGACGACGAAGTGCACGTGGTGTCGCCGTTCGTCGGCGGCGCGTTCGGCTCCGGCTTGCGGCCGCAATATCATCTGGCGCTCGCGGTGATGGCCGCGCGCGAACTGACGAAACCCGTGCGCGTCACGCTGACCCGGCAGCAGATGTTCACCTTCGCGCATCGTCCGCAAACGGTGCAGCGCGTCGCGCTCGGCGCGTCGGCGGATGGCCGCCTGCAGGCGGTGATCCACGAGGCGGTGTCGGAAACCTCGCGCTACGAGGACTACTGCGACGTGGTGGTCAACTGGGCGGGGCAACTGTATCGATGCGACAACGTGTCGATGGGCTACAAGGTCGTGAAGCTCGACGTGCCGACACCGGCCGACATGCGCGCGCCCGGCGCGACACAAGGGCTCTTTGCGCTCGAAGTCGCGATGGACGAACTGGCCGAGGCATTGCGGATGGACCCGCTCGAATTGAGGCTCGTCAACTATGCGGAGCGCGACGCGAACAGGAATCTGCCGTTTTCGAGCAAGGCGCTGCGCGAGTGCTATCGCGAAGGCGCGGCCCGCTTCGGTTGGGCGGGACGGCCGCTCGAGGCGCGCGCACGCCGCGACGGCAACGAATTGATCGGCTGGGGCATGGCGACCGGTGCGTGGGACGCGATGCAGAACGAAGCGACCGCACGCGCGGTATTGACGCCCGATGGCCGCGTCGAGGTGTCGAGCTCGACCGCCGATATCGGCACCGGAACCTACACCGCGATGACGCAGATCGCCGCCGACTCGCTCGGCGTGCCGCTCGGCGACGTGAGCTTCGAACTCGGCGACACCCGGCTGCCGAAGGCGCCGATCGAGGGCGGATCATGGACGGTGTCGTCGGTGGGCAGCGCAGTCGATGCCGCGTGTACGCGCCTGCACAACCGTCTGGTTGAACTGGCGCGCGAATATGGTGGGGCACGGTTCGCGTCGGCGACTCGCGAACACGTGCGGCGCGAGCACAACCGGCTCGTGTGCGGCCCACACGCGGACGACTCGATCGCGATTGCGACGCTGTTGCAGCGCGCCGGGCTGGACGAACTCGAAGAGCAGGCCAGCGTGAAGCCGCACGAAAAGCAGCAGGCGTATTCGATGGGCACGCATTCGGCGGTGTTCGCCGAAGTGCGCGTCGACGAAGCGCTCGGCACGGTGCGGGTGACGCGCGTGGTCAGCGCGGTCGCGGCAGGACGCATCGTCAATCCGAAGACGGCGGGCAATCAGGTCGCGGGCGGCGTCGTGTGGGGCATCAGCATGGCGCTGCACGAGCACGGCCAGTTCGATCACGCGCTAGGACGGCAGATGAATCACAATCTCGCCGAATATCACATGCCGGTGAATGCCGACATTCACGAGATCGACGTGCTGTTCGTCGACGAGCGCGATGACATCGTCAATCCGCTCGGCGTCAAAGGTGTCGGCGAAATCGGCGTGGTGGGCGTGGCCGCGGCAGTGTGCAACGCGATCTGGCATGCGACCGGCAAACGCATCCGCGATTTGCCCATTACGCCCGACAAGCTGCTCGGCTGACTACGCCCCTGAACGCATGTGCATGGATGCCCCGTTGCCGCGTCGATCAATTCGACGCGGCAACGCCGCGCTCAATCCGCGTACTTGAACTCCGGCAACGCCTCGATCGATTTCTTCGTCGCCTCGGGCAGCACGATGCGCCGGTTGTCGATCTGCAGATCGTTGAACGGCACGGCGACCAGATGCTTGCCCATGCCGAGAAAGCCGCCGACCGACAGGATCGCATACGTGGTGCGCTCGGTGCCCGGCGACACGATCAGATCATCGAGCGTGCCGATGTTCTCCTTGTTGCGGTTGTACACGTCCGCGCCCGACAGCTTCGACGCGCGATAGCCGCTCGCGAGCTGCACGACGTCCGTGCGTTTTTCGGTGATCGCCTGGGGCGCGCCTTGCGCGAACGCGCTGCCGCACGTGCCCAACGCGGAAATCAGCGTAATCGCGGCGAGAAGCGATGCGGACGCGGCCAGCGGTTTGATCTGCGTGTTGCGCATCATCTGTGTTCTCCCTGTTTGCTGTCGTGGCGTTTCGACGGCGCGCCGATGCGCGCGCCTTGCCGCAATGCTGCAAATCTCATGCCGCGACTTTGATCTGAGGGAAAACGAGGCGGATCAGGCCCATAACTTGCTGGACGAACCGGCCTGCTGCTTTCGCGCGGGGCAACGTCCGGCGCGCGGGCCTCGAATGCCTACACTGGAACAATGCGCAGCAAAGAACATGGGGAAAGGCAGTTGAAAAAAAACACGTGCATGGTCCTGAGATACCAACCTCCTTGCAGCCACTGAGAACACCTATGTCATCCCCACCCAGCTACTCGACGCGCATTTCCGAAGGCACGCCTTTTCCGCTTGGCGCGACATGGAACGGCAGTGGCGTCAACTTCGCGTTGTTCTCCGCGCACGCAACCAAAGTCGAACTGTGTCTGTTCGATGAAACTGGCCAACACGAACTCGAACGGATCGAGCTGCCCGAATACACCGACGAGGTATGGCATGTGTTCGTACCGAATCTGAAACCGGGTGCCGTCTATGGATATCGCGTGCATGGTCCCTACGAGCCCGAAAACGGGCATCGCTTCAATCCGAACAAGCTGCTGCTCGATCCCTATGCGAAGGCGCACATCGGCGAGCTCAAATGGGCGCCGGAAATCTTCGGCTATACGCTCGGCTCGGAAGAGCTCGACCTGTCATTCGATGAACGCGATAGCGCGCCTTTCGTGCCGAAGTGCAAGGTGGTCGACGCGAATTTTTCGTGGAGCCATCCGGAGCGCAACGCGCTGCCGTGGGAGCGCGTGATTCTTTACGAGACGCACGTGCGCGGCTACACGAAACGTCATCCGCGGGTGCCCGAGCATTTGCGCGGCACGTTCGCGGGTCTGGCGCAGCAGCCGGTGCTCGACCATATCCGCAGCCTTGGCGTGACCTCGGTCGAGCTGATGCCGATCCAGACTTTCGTCAACGACAGCCATCTGCTCGACAAGGGTCTCACGAACTACTGGGGTTACAACACGATCGGCTTTTTCGCGGCCGATCCGCGCTTTTTCGCGTCGTCGACCGAGTCGGTCGGCGAATTCAAGGAGATGGTCGACCACTTTCACCAGGCCGATCTCGAAGTGATACTCGACGTCGTGTACAACCACACGGCCGAAGGCAACGAACGCGGCCCGACAGTCTCGTTCAAGGGCATCGACAACGCGTCGTACTACCGGCTGATGCCCGACGAGCCGCGCTACTACATCAACGACACCGGCACCGGCAATACGCTGAACCTGTCGCATCCGCGCGTGCTGCAGATGGTGACCGACAGCCTGCGCTACTGGGTCACCGAAATGAAAGTGGACGGCTTCCGCTTCGATCTCGCGACGATCCTCGGCCGCGAAGATCACGGCTTCGACGAGGGCGGCGGCTTTCTCGACAGCTGCCGCCAGGACCCGGTGCTCTCCAGCATCCGGCTGATCGCCGAGCCGTGGGATTGCGGCCCCGGCGGCTATCAGGTGGGCGGTTTTCCGCCGGGCTGGGCCGAATGGAACGATCGCTTCCGCGACACCGCGCGCGCGTACTGGAAGGGCGACGAGGGCACCGCCGCCGATCTCGCGACGCGCGTCACCGCGTCGGGCGACAAGTTCAATCATCGCGGCCGGCGGCCGTGGGCGAGCGTGAACTTCATCGCCGCGCACGACGGCTTCACGCTGAACGATCTGGTCTCGTACAACGACAAGCACAACGAGGCAAACGGCGAGGACAACCGCGACGGCCATTCGGACAACAAGTCGTGGAACATGGGCGTCGAAGGACCGACCGACGACGCCGACATCCGCCAGCAACGCGAGCGCCAGAAGCGCAATTTGCTCGCGACGCTGCTGCTGTCGCAGGGCACGCCGATGATCCTCGCCGGCGACGAATTCGGCCGCACGCAGCAGGGCAACAACAACGCGTATTGCCAGGACGACGAGATCAGCTGGGTCGATTGGGATGCGATCGACGACGACGGCCGCGCACTGACCGAGTTCGTGCGCAATCTGACCACATTGCGCCACCGCTTGCCGGTGCTGCGGCGCGGCCGTTTTCTGACTGGCGAATACAACGAGACGCTCGACGTGACCGACACGCGCTGGCTATCGCCGGACGGCACCGACATCACTGACGAGCAGTGGGCCGATCCGGCGATGCGCTGCTTCGGCCTCGTGATCGACGGCCGTGCGCAGGCGAGCGGCATTCGCCGTCTCGCGTCCGACGCGACCTTGCTGCTGGTGCTGAACGCGTATCACGACGTCGTCAACTTCACGCTGCCCGACGTTCCTGAGGGCGAGCGCTGGACCTGCCTCGTCGACACCAACATGCCTGTGCGCGCCGAGCTGCCGCAATTCAGCGCGGGCGATGCCTACCAGGTGACCGGCCGCTCGCTGCTGCTGCTCGCGCTCGAAGCGCCGAGCCGCGCAACGCAGCGCGTGTTCGACCGCCTCGAAGAGCAGTTGACTTCCGACGAAGGCGACTCCGCGCCAGGCTAGTGCAGGCTGGCGAGCGACGCCAGCCCCGTTGCAAAAGCGAGCCGCAGCACAGGTACAAGGTTTGCTCCTTCTGTTGTTGACGATACGCACGCGTCTGCGATCTTCGCCACGGCAGGCGTGCGCACGCAAACGGCCAAGCTGGAGTGAACAAATGGAACAGGAACCGAGCGTCGACGAGCAGATCCGCATGCGCGCCTACTATCTGTGGGAGCAGGCGGCCGAGCCGAAGGGCACGCCCGAGCAATACTGGGAGCAGGCCCGCAGCGAGATCGAGAAGGAGGCACCACCGGTCGAGAGCGGGCCGGTGTCGGGCGATACGATGAAATAGACATCGCTCAACGGTATTGAGCAATAAGACTCCGAGCCGGCGAACCGCGTGCGGCTCAGGGACCGTTTTCCCATGCCCGATTTTCGCTCCGCAAGATGAACGACACACCCGAGCCGCGCGGCACGAGCCCCGCCGCGCGCATTCAGGCGGCCTCCACCGCACTCGGTATCGAGGGCCTCGTCACGTTCGGCGTCGGCGTGATCGCGGTCGCATGCCTGTACGTCGCGAGCGCGGTGATGATTCCGATCACGCTCGCGATCCTGTTGAGCTTTCTCGTCGCACCGCTCGCCGATGCGCTGTCCCGGCTCAAACTCGGCCATGTCGCGTCGGTGTGCGCGGCGGTCCTGATCTCGGTGTCGGTCATCGCGCTGCTGTGCGCGGTAATCGCCACACAGCTGACCGATCTCGCGGCCGGCATGCCGCGCTATCAGGCGACCATCCAGCACAAGATCGACACCGTGCACAGTCTGACGATCGGCAAGCTGAACCGTTTCGCGAGCGAGGCGGGGCAGGCATTGCAGCGCGCGACGATCGAGCCGCCGCAGCCGCGAGCGCCGAACGGCGCGGCGGCCGCGGCGAGTCCGCAGGCGTCGACGGCGGTGCCGGTGGAAGTGCGCGAGCCGGTGCCGACGCCGTTCGAGCTCGCGCGACGCGTGCTGTCGCCGGCCATCAGTCCGTTGGAAACCGCGTTAATCGTTTTCGTCGTCACGATCGTGATCCTGCTGCAACGCGACGACCTGCGCGATCGCGCGATCCGGCTGTTCGGCTCGCGCGACCTGCACCGCACGACCACGGTAATGGACGAGACCGCGCGGCGCTTGAGCCGCTACTTCGTGTCCCAACTCGGCGTGAACACCGGCGTCGGTGTCGTGATCGGGGCGGGGCTATTTCTGATCGGCGTGCCGAGCCCGATCCTGTGGGGCATTCTCGCGGCGCTGCTGCGGCTCGTGCCCTACGTCGGCATCTGGATCGCGGCGATACTGCCCACCGCGCTCGCCGCCGCGGTCAGTCCCGGCTGGGCGATGGCGATCTGGTCGCTGGTGCTGTTCGTCGTCGCGGAACTGGCCGTGGGGCAGGTGGTCGAGCCGCTGCTGTATGGGCGCAGCACCGGCCTGTCGCCGTTTTCGGTGGTGGTCGCAGCGATCTTCTGGAGCTGGATCTGGGGGCCGATCGGGCTGATCCTGTCGACACCGTTGACGCTGTGTCTCCTGGTCCTCGGCCGGCACGTGCGGCGTCTCGAGTTTCTCGACGTGCTGCTCGGCGATCAGCCCGCGCTGACGCCAGTCGAAAACTTCTATCAACGCGCGCTCGCCGGCGATCCGGATGAAGCGATCGAGCAGGCCGAAGTGCTATTGCGCGACCGCTCGCTGTCGGCCTACTACGACGAAGTCGCGATCAAGGGCTTGCGGCTCGCGGCCAATGACCTCACGCGCGGCAGCGTGACGAGCGCGCAACTCGCGCGCATCGAGTCGACGACCAACGACCTGGTCGACGGCCTCGACGGCTACGAGGATCGCGAGCCCGCGCCGCTCGCGACGCAGGCGAACCCGGGCGCAGTGGGGCCGCTGGCGTCCTCCGACGAAACGCAGGCCGCGCGGGCGATGCCACGATCGGTCGACGCCGCGAACAGCGGCATCGGCACCACTGCGGTCACGCCTGAACAGATCCACGGCCCGGAGCAGGGGGCGTTCAGCCAACCGTCCGCCGCCGCGCCCGTATTCGCCTGGCATGCGCCGACGAGCCGCGTGTTGTGCCTGCCGGGCCGTGGCCCGTTCGATGCGCTCGCGACGATCATTCTGCTGCAGTTGCTCGGCAAGCACGGCTTCGCGGCGCGCTCGCTGCCGCACGAGGCGGTGTCGCGCGCATCGATCGACAGCCTCGTGGCGGACGACGTGGGCATCGTCTGCCTTCTGTATCTGCAGATCGACGGCATACCATCGCATCTGCGCAATCTGATCCGGCGCATCCGCACGCGCTTGCCGAATGTGTCGATCGTGGTCGGCCTTTGGACACCCGAGGATACGCAGCAGTGGAGCGCGGAACAGCAGGAATCGCTGGAAGCGGAGTGCTCCGTGACGTCGTTGCAGCAGATGCTGGCCGCGTGCCGTCGCATCGATGCGACGCGAACGGTGATCGCGGAGCCGCAGTTCGAGCATGGCCGTTAGGTGGTTTTCCTGAACAATCGTTGCTGATGCGTCCCGGCATCGCGGCTTGTTATCCGTCTATTGACCGGCGGGCTTGTCGTGCCCGCCCTTTGACTTGTCCTGCTCCGGCTCGATCTTCGTGGTGCCGCCCGTCGAAGGCGGGTCGCTAGCCGGGAAGCTGTCTTCGACCTGCTTGTCGATCTGCTGCTCGCTCTTTTCCGCGTGCGGATGCTTTTCCTTGTTTGTCGTCATGGTGGCTCCTTGCTCCAGGTTGAACGTCAAGACATCGGATCGCGCGAGTCCACGTGCGCATCGTCACGACGCCGCCGCTTCCGGCGCGCCGATGATCGCGAGCGCGTCGGCACGCGACAGCCCCCCGCGCATCGCGTCGGAAAGCCGCGCGGTCAGCGCTTCGCGCTCGCAGGCGAACACCGCGTCGACTTGGCCGTCGCGCACGTACAGCGCGATGAACTGGTGATGATCGAAGTCGCCATCGACGACGATCTCATCCCACTCGCTCGCGTGGCCGAGGTATTCGAAGTTCTTGCCGTAGTGATAGGTCCAGAAGAACGGCACGTCGGCATAACGATTGCGCAAACCGCACATGTTCTGCGCGGCGATGCGCGCATGCTGCTGCGCGACGCGCCAATGCTCGATACGCACCGGCTCCTGGTTCTCATGCAGCGTGAACACGGCGATATCGCCGGCCGCATACAGACCGCACGCGGCGTTCATGCCGGCATTGACGACCACGCCGCCGTCCTTCTGCAACGGCAGTCCTTCGACAAACCCCGTAGCCGGCGCAACCCCCGTGCCCAGCAGCACGACATCGGCCGCGATGGCCTCGCCGCCGGCAAGCATCACCGTATGCACATTGCCTTCCTCGCCCTCGAGCGAGGCGACCTTGGCGTCGAGATAAAACTTCACGCCATTGCTTTCGTGCAGCGCGCGAAACATCTGGCCCGCGCGCTCGCCGAACTGCTTCTCGAACGGCACCTTGTCGCGCGAAATCACGGTGACGGGCACGCCGTGCTTGCGCAACGCGGACGCGACTTCGAGGCCGATGAAGCTGCTGCCGAGAATCGCGACACGGGCTTGCGATGCATCGTCGCCGAGCGCGTCGATCAACGCGGCGGCATCGTCGAGGTGTCGAAGCACATGCACGCCGCCGAGTTCGCAGCCGGGCATGTCGGGCACTTTCGGCACGCTGCCGGTCGCGAGCAGCGCGGTGTCGTATTTCAGCGGTTCGATGCTCTGCTCGCTACTACCGGCGCCGGCTTCGAAATGGATCGTGTGCGCAGGCACGTCGAGCCGCGCGACCTTCGCGACGATGCGCTCGATGCCGTGCGCGTGCAGCCAGTCGGGCGGCAGCAGCGGCGGCACGTCGGCGGGCGTCATTTCAAACGAGGGGACGAATTTGCTCAGCGAGGTGCGGTCATAGGGCGCGTGCGCTTCGTCGCCGATCAGCGTGATGCGGCCCTCGAAGCCGAACTCGCGTAACGCGGCACAGGCAGCGGCGCCGGCCGCGCCCGCGCCGATTACCACGTAGTGCTTGCCTTGCGCGGTGGCATCGGGCGGTGATGGGTGCGCCGCCGGTTCCGGCGCTGCGATTTTTTCCGCCGAGACGAGCACCTCGTCGCCATCGAGCGTGACCGGGTAGCGATCGAGCGGCAGCAGCGCGGGCGGTTCGAGCACGTTGCCGGTCGCGACGTCGAACGTACCCTTGTGCCACGGGCAGATAATGCGGCCGTGGCACAGCGCGCCCTCTTCGAGCGGGCCCCCGGCATGCGGGCAATCAGGCGAGTACGCGCGCACGGTGTCGCCGTCGCGCACGAGCAGAATCGGCGTGCGGTCCACCATCACGCGCACCGCGCGGTCCGCTGGTAATTCCGAGAGCCGCGCGACGCGGCGGGCAGTCGTGGACATGGTGAGGCCTCGCGCAAGAAAGAACTCGCGCAGCGCACGCAAACGCGTCGCGAGCGGTGACGGAAGCAGGCTTGCCATCAAACAGCGATAAGGCAGCAATCGCCGTGCCCGGACGCGCCGGCGGAGCAATGCCGTGAACCCGCTTGGGAAGATGGGCTGAGTTGCTGTAAATTTCGAGACAGGGGAATTAGCGCGCGAACAGCGGCGTGCGAATTCACAGGCAATGCCTTCCCTGACCGTATGCAACTTTGATGGAGCAGGTGACCGTGCAGCGTGCAGAACGTGTCGCAGTCGATGTGCCGATGCCGTCACGCAACTTCGCGGCGACGCGGCGCATGCTGCTGATCTTGCTTGCCGTGTCGATCATGTTTCCGTTGGCCTGCCTCGTGGGCTACGGCTACTTCGACTACCAGCGTCGAATCTCCGATGCGAACGATATGCTCGACCGCCTCGCGCGCGTGGCGCAGGAGCAGGCCGTCAAGGTGCTGGATTTGAACCGGCAGATGGCCTCGCGCGTGATCGAGCTGCTCGGCAATTCCGACGACGCGCAGATCCGCGCGCGCGAGCGCGAATTGCACGAACGTCTGCAGAGCATCGGCGGCGACTTTCCGCAGGTGGCGTCGATCTCACTGCTCGGCGTGAACGGCCAGTTACTTGCGTCGAGCCTCGCATATCCGGCGCCGGCAGTGACGATCGGCTTGCGCGACGACTTTCTCGCCGCGAAGGCGATGCGTCCGCAGCCGTATTTCTCGCTGCCGATGTTCGGCGCGCAGTCGAAGGTCGACGTGTTCACGACCGCGATCGGCCGCACGGGTACGGACGGTCAGTTTCTCGGCGCGGTCACGGTGGCGCTGCGCAACGAATATTTTTCGCGCTTCTATCGCGAGCTGACCAACGGCGATCCGTCGCTCGCGCTCGCGCTGTACCGGCAGGACGGCAATCTGCTGGTGCGCTATCCGCCATGGCCGGCCGGCGCGCGGCCGTCGATGCACAGCGCGTTCATGTCCGCGTTGCGCGACAAAGAGCTGTTCGGGCACGTGCATCTGAATTCGACCGTCGACGGTGTCGAGCGGCTGCTCGCGTTTCGCCGCGTCGGCGACTATCCGTTGTATGTGATGAGCGCGTACGCGATGTCATCGATCGTGGCGGCGTGGCGCACGCACTTCATGTTGATCGCGGTGCTGACGGCGGTGCCCTGCATCGCGATCTGGGGGCTCGTGCTGTATTCGCTGCGTCAGCTCGAGGCGGAGCGGCGCGCGTGGGAGCGGTGGCAGGGCGAGGTCGCGATGCGTCTGTCGGCCGAGGCGTCGAGCCGGCAACTGCAGCGCATGGGCGCGCTCGGCAATCTGGTCGCGAATGTCGCGCACGATTTCAACAACCTGCTGATGGTGGTGTCGGCGAACACCGAGCTCGCGCGCCTCAAGCATTACAACGATCTCGAGAAGGAAGTGCATGCGGTCGAGCGTGCCACGGCCACGGCCGAAGCGCTGACGCGGCGTCTGTTGAGCGTCGCGCGAAAGCAGCCGCTGAAGCAGGAGCCCGTCGAGCTTGCGCGCTGGCTGCCGGCCGCCGTGCCGCTGATCAACGCGGCGCTCGGCGACACGATCGAACTGGCGTTGCGCATGCCGGAGAACCTGTGGCAGGTGCTCGTCGATCCGACCGATCTCGAATTCGCGATCGTGAACATCGCGATGAACGCGCGCGATGCGATGCCGCGCGGCGGGCGCTTCGTGATCCGCTGCCAGAACAATCGGCTTGTCAGCAGCGATACGCTGCTGCCGGACGGCGAGTACGTGCAGATCGCCTGTTCCGACGACGGCGAAGGGATGCCCGAATCGGTCGCGCGACGCGCGTTCGAGCCGCTGTTCACGACCAAGCTACGCGGCTCGGGCACTGGCCTCGGGCTCGCCCAGGTACTGTCGATGTCCGAGCAGGCCGGCGGCACCGCGAAGATCGACAGCGTGCTGGGCAGTGGCACGACGGTGCGGATGTTTCTGCCGCGCTATCGTGAGCGCGCCGCGCTGGCCGGCGCCGATGCGCGCCAGCCGCTGCCGACCGCGGCCGGGGCCGTGCTGCTCGTCGAGGACAACGAGGACGTCGCGGCCGGCGTGACCGCGGTGCTCGAAACCTTCGGGTGCGAGGTGCATCACGAGCCGACCGCCGACCAGGCGTTCGACGTGCTGAGCGCCGGCGAGCGCTTCGAGCTCGTGCTGTCGGACATCCAGATGCCGGGCAAGCTGAACGGTATCGACCTGGCGGAGAAGATCCGCAGCGCGTGGCCGTCGCAGAAGATCGCGCTGATGACCGGTTACGCCGACGAGCTCGACCGCGCGCGTCGGCTCGGCATCGCGATACTCGCGAAGCCGTTCAATATCGACGAACTGCATGCGCTGGTGGCTTGCGGCACCTGAAGCCGCGGCACCGTTCGTCTATCGCGTTCATGGGCTTTTGCTGGCGTGCTGTGCTGCGGCACAGCCCTTGCTGAAAAGAGCGCGAGGTTTGCGCGTGCGGTCACCGCGCGCCCACTTCCTTTCGACACTCTCGACACCCAGGAGAATCGCCATGAAGATCAGACACGCAGTGCTCGCTTCCACCTTGCTCGCGGCTTCTTCGCTCGCAATGGCGCAAGGCGCCGGCGGCGGCGCAGGCGGCGGCGGGGGGCCGGCCGGCAACGACCCGAACACCAACGCCGCGACCTCGACACGCGAGGGCGGCGATGCGGGCGCAACCGGGATGACCACGCCTTCGACTCACCATCACATGAAGAAGCATTCGAAGTCGAAGAAGCCCATGACCGACTCGACGAATACGCCGGGCGCCGACGCGAGCAGCGATACGAAGGGGCAGTAAGCGCAGCGTATCAAGGCAGAAGGGCGGCTGGAGTCGCGCGTCGGGTGTGACCCGGCGTGTCGGCTCCTGCCGTTTTGTACATAAACGTGATTACTGGCGATTTGCAATCGCTCGCCAGCGGTCAATCCTTTTCCATCGCCGCGTCGTACTTGCCGAGCGCGGCCGCGCCGTTCAGACGCGCGCGCTTGAGCAACGCCTGCTGCGCTTCCTTCACGTTGGCCGGCTGTCCGCGCCACGCATTCAACGGCGGCTCCTGCAACGCGCGCCCGTACGAAAAGCTCAGATTCCACGGCAGCGCACCGAGCCGGTTCATCGCACCGAGATTGGCGGTGGCCTCCTCGGGCGACTGTCCGCCCGACAGGAACACGAGACCGGGAACCGAAGAGGGCACCGTACGCATCAGCACGCGCACGGTCGCCGCCGCGATATGCGCCGTGCTCGACTGCTGCTGATGCTCGGAGCCGGCCAGCACCATGCTCGGCTTCAGCACGATATGTTCGAGCACCACGCGATGCCGATGCAGCGCATGAAACACCTCGTGCAACACGGCCTCGGTGACTTCCGCGCAACGCTCGATCGTGTGATCGCCGTCCATCAACACCTCGGGTTCGACGATCGGCACGATGCCGGCTTCCTGGCTGATCGCCGCGTAACGCGCGAGCGAATCGGCGTTCGCCTCGATCCCGAGCCGGCTCGGCAGACTCGCGGTGATGTTGTAGACCGCGCGCCACTTCGCGAAGCGCGCGCCTTGCCGCTTGTAATCGACGAAGCGTTTGGCGAGACCATCGAGGCCCTCGGTGATCTCGTCGCCGGGAGCGAGCGCGAGCGGCACCTTGCCGAGGTCGACCTTGATGCCGGGCACGATGCCGTTCGCCGCGGCCACCTGCGGGAACGGCGTGCCGTCGTCGGCTTTCTGGCCGAGCGTTTCTTCGTAGAGGATCACCCCGCTCACGAACTCGCCGAGACCGGGCGTCGTCAGGAGCAGGTTGCGATACGCGCGACGGTTTTCCTCGGTCGATTCGAGGCCGATCGTCTTGAAGCGTTTGGCGATGGTCGGGCCGCTTTCGTCGGCGGCGAGAAGACCCTTGCCCGGTTGAACCATCGCCTTGACGGTGGCTTGCAGCTCGCTACGGGTGTCCATGAGGTGTGCTCCCTTGGGTAGGCTCCGTTCGATGCGGTGTGCGGAGAAGTGCCGGTGACAGTTTCCTTTGCGTGACGAGTGGGTGCGAAAGCGGACTTCATTCGCCGAGCAGATGCAACACGATATCGCGAGGTTGCGGGTGACGCCGATGTTCGAACAGATACAGCCCCTGCCAGGTGCCGAGCACCATCCTTCCATGCTCGACGGGCACGCACAACTGCACCTGGGTGAGCGCCGTGCGCAGATGCGCGGGCATGTCGTCGGGGCCTTCGGTGTCGTGCTCGTAGCGCGTGTCGTCCTCGGGCGCGAGGGTCTCGAAGTAGCGCTGCAGATCTCGCCGCACGGACGGATCGGCATTCTCCTGAATCAGCAGCGACGCCGACGTGTGCCGGCAAAACAGCGTCAGCAGACCGGTACGGATGTCCGTCTCGTCGACGAAGCGGCGCGCGTCGTCGGTAAATTCGACGAGGCCGCGGCCGCGGGCCTGGATACTCAGATGATGGATGACCTGGCGCATGACGGAGCTCCAATCTCAGAGCGACGCGAACGCGTCGTCGATATCCTCGGCGCTGCGTGGCCGCACCACGCGCGCGACCTCGGCGCCGTCGCGCATCAGCACGAGCGTCGGCCACAGCTTGACCTTGAACGAGCGGCCGAGCGGGCGGCCCGGGCCGTCCTCGATCTTCAGATGCCGCAGGCCCGAGTGCGGCGCGAGCGCCTGCCGGATCGATGCCTGCGCGCCCTGGCAATAGCCGCACCAGTCGGTGCCGAATTCGACGACGGTGGCGCCGGGCAGCGAGTCGAGCTCGGCGCGGGTCGGTCCTTTCGGGGAATAAGCTGTCGGCGAGGTCATGCGTGCTCCGCTGCTGATCGTGATCTGCCAAGGGTAGCAGCTATGCCGCGGATCGTCAGCGCAGCGGCCGTATGCTGCCGATGCGCGCGGTGTCACCGCGGCATGTTAAAAAGCGGTGCGCGCGTGCTCGACCGATCGACGCGCCGCGTCATCGCACGGAACCTCGCAAAACATGAACGCACGAATCTATCTGCAACATCCGCAACACAAAGACGCTATCGCGGTCGCGACCGGCTTCAGCTGGGGCGCCTGCCTGCTCGGCTTCATCTGGGCGCTGTCGAAGAGAATGTGGTTCGCCGCGTTCGTGATGCTAGGCATCAACGTGATCCTGCTCGGCATCGGTCTGTGGGGCGAGACGGCCGATCTGATCGGCTTCGTGCTGTCGATCGTGTTCGCGTTCGGATGCGGCGCGTATGGCAACCGGTGGCACCGCTGGACGCTCGAACAGCGGGGCTACGTCGTGGTGTGATGCGTTCGCGCTGGAGCGGGGATTGCTGCGCGCAGGGGTGTTATCGAAGCTGAGTTCAATCCGTCATGGAGGCGTTTCATGCTCATTGCATTGGCAATCGCTGGTCTTTCCGCTGATCGGCTTTCGACGCGCGGCGCGCGTGCGGTCGCGCTGGCTGCAGCGTTGGTCATGTTGGCCATCGCGCCGCTCGCGCACTGCGCCGAAGCGGCGCCCCCCGCCACGATTGCGGCCACCCCAGCCGCGCCAGCCTCCGCGCCCGCCGACGACACCTTCCTGCTGACGATCTTCCTGCGCCACGACGAATCGAAGCCGCTGCCGAAAATCAACGATCAACTGCGCGAGCAGGGCTTCTTCAAGACCTTCCCGCCGCCAGGCATCGAAGTCGTGTCGTGGTACGTGATGATGGGCATCGGGCAGGTCGTGACGCTGCGCGTGCCCGCGAGCCGGTTGCGCGAAGTAAACCGCGCGATCGAATCGACCGCGTGGGGCGGCTATCACACCGAGTTCTATCCGACCTACGACTACAAGGCGCAGGCGCAGCAAATGCGCGCAACCGAGGGCAAGTAGCGGCGAGCGTGCCAGCACGCTTGCCGCTAACGGCACGCATCGGCGCGGCGCGGCGCGAATAGCCGGATGAATCCGCAGGCTTCTCACGGATTTGGGACAGCTATTAGCGGGTTTACGCGAGCCGCGCTCCGGGTCGATAATGCCCCGGTCGTTCCGGCCCCCTGCCTGCGACGCCTAACGTGCCTTCGAGCGCTTCGCTGCGTATCGAGGCCCGCTCCACCTGACCCACCGTCCCCGTGTTGAAAACTGCGCGTTTTTTCGACCTGCTTCGCATTCCTGGCTTCAAGCCGCTCGCCGCCGCCACCCTGATGCTCGGTGTGGCGATGTCCTTCACCGCACCGTATCTGTCTCTGTTCGGCATCGAACGCGCCGGCATGACGCCGTTCCGGCTCGGTGTATTCATGACGCTGATCGCCGCGAGCGGTGTGCTCGCGAGCACGGCGGCGGGGCGCTGGAGCGACCGGAGCGGGCGGCATCGACCGTTATTGCTGGCGGCGCTCATCGCCGCCGCGCTCGGCTACCTGTGTCTGTGCGTGGTGCGCGATTACCGGTTGCTGCTCGTGGTCGGCATCGTGTTCATCGGCGCGGGCGGTTCGGCGATTTCGATGGTGTTCTCGTTCAGCCGCGCGGCGCTGCCGGTGCCCGACCCTGCCGAGCGCGTGTTCGCGAGCGCGACGCTGCGTACGATCCTCTCGGCCGCATGGGTATTCGGGCCGGCGGTCGGCGCGCTGGTGCTCGCCGCGACGAGCTTCACCGGACTCTTCCTGTTCGCGGCCGCCAGCTTCGCGACCTGCGGCTTCATCGTCTGGCGCATGCAGGAGCCGCAGAGCCATCTCGGCGATCATACGGTCGAGGACACCGCGTCGGAGCCGTCCGCGTCGATCACGGTGCCGCCGTTGAGGCAGCCCGGCGAGGACGCGCACGAAACGCTGCCGGTCGCGTCGGCGAACGACATCCTGCGCTCGGTGACCGCGCTGACCCTGCTCGGCCTCGCCGCGAACGCGACGATGATTGTGCTGCCGCTGTACATCGTGCACGGGCTCAACGGCACGCATCTCGACGTGTCGGTGATGCTCGGTCTCGGCGCGCTGACCGAGATCCCGATGATGCTCGCGCTCGGCGCGAAGTCGTCGTCGCTGCACAAGCCGAACTGGCTTGCCGCGTGCGCGGCCGTGCATGCGGTGTACTTCGTCGCGATGTCGCTGGCCGGCAACGTCAGCGTGCTGATCCCGATGCAGATGCTGAACGCGTTCGTGGTCGCCGTGACCTCGTGCCTCGGCATGACCTACGTGCAGGATCTGATGCCGCATTCGCCCGGGCGTGCGACCGCGCTGTTCTTCAATGCGGCGCGGGTCGGCTCGATCCTGTCGGGCGTGCTGTCGGGGCTGCTCGTGCAGGCGTTCAGCTATCGCGGCACGTTCCTGTTCTGCGGACTGCTGGCGCTGGGCGCGCTCGTGCTGTTCGCGGTGCCCGGCTATCGCTATCCGCTGATGTGGCGCGCGGTCAAGCGCTTCGCGGCCGAGCAATACGCGAAGCTGGCCGCCCGCCGCGGCACGCGCGTGCCCGAGCGCAGCGAATGACACGTGGGCCCGCCGCGTTCGCTTTCGTGCGGATGCGGCGCGCCTCCAGCTACGTGGAACTTTGAGCCGCGCTGCGCCTCTGGAAAAAAGTGCGGCTTGCTTCGGTACATTCAGCGTAGCTCGCGACACAGCGCCTATGCTTAAGGGCAGCCACGCCGCCGCAACACGACGACCGGAAAATCGGGCAGCGCAACGCAGCATCTTTCGGAGCGAGCCATGCAGCTAGGCATGATTGGATTGGGACGAATGGGCGCCGACATGGTGCGGCGCCTGACGAGGGGAGCGCAGCAGTGCATCGTCTACGACGTGCAGCCGGCGGCGGTCGACAGGCTGAAGCAGGAAGGCGTGGCCGGCGCGAGCTCGCTCGAAGACCTCGTCGCGAAGCTCGACAAGCCGCGCGCCGTGTGGCTGATGGTGCCCGCCGCCGTGGTCGACGCGACGCTCGACCAGCTCGTGCCGCTGCTCGAGCCGGGCGACGTCGTGATCGACGGCGGCAACTCCTACTATCACGACGACATCCGCCGCGGCCAGCAACTCGGCGCGCGCCAGCTTCACTACGTGGACGTCGGCACGAGCGGCGGCGTCGCGGGGCGCGAGCGCGGCTACTGCCTGATGATCGGCGGCGAGGCTGAGGTCGTCAAACGGCTCGAACCGATCTTCTCGACGTTGGCGCCCGGCGTGGGCACGCAGAGCGCGACACCGGGCCGCGCGGCGGGCGCGAGCACCGCTGAGCAGGGCTTTCTGCATTGCGGCCCGCAAGGCGCGGGGCATTTCGTCAAGATGGTTCATAACGGCATCGAGTATGGGCTGATGACCGCCTACGCCGAGGGTCTGAACGTGCTGCGCCACGCCGACGCCGGCCGGCACGCGCGCGAGGCCGATGCCGAGACCTCGCCGCTGCGCCGTCCCGAGCTGTATCAGTACGATCTGAATCTCGCGGATATCGCCGAGGTCTGGCGGCGCGGCAGCGTGATCGGCTCGTGGCTGCTCGACCTGATCGCCGGCTCGCTCGCCAGCGACTCCGAACTGAAAGGCTATGCGGGCCGAGTATCGGATTCGGGCGAGGGGCGCTGGACCGTCGCGGCGGCCATCGACGAAGGTGTGCCGACGCCGGTGCTCAGCGCGGCGCTGTTTGCGCGCTTCAGTTCACGCGGAGAAGCCGATTTCGCGAATCGCGTGCTGTCGGCGATGCGGCACGATTTCGGCGGCCACGCGGAAAAACCCGTCGCGCCGGATGGCGGGCTGAAGTAGCCGAGGCCATCCACGCGTTTGCTATCACGCCGATCCGCCGAACCGTCCCGCCGAACTTGCCACAAGGAACCCCGATGCCAGTCACCTCCGCCACGCCGCACGACGTCGTGTTTCTGTTCGATTGCGACAACACGCTGCTCGACAACGATCACGTTCTGCAGGATCTGCGCGCGCACATGATGGGCCAGTTCGGCGAGGAGAACAGTGCGCGCTACTGGGAGATCTTCGAAAACCTGCGCACCGAACTCGGTTACGCCGACTACCTCGGCGCGCTGCAGCGCTACCGGACCGAGCATCCACGCGACACGCGCCTGCTGTTGATGTCGTCGTTCCTGATCGAGTATCCGTTTGCGAACCGGCTCTATCCGGGTGCGCTCGACGCGCTGCGGCATCTCGGCAAGCACGGGCCGACGGCGATCCTGTCGGATGGCGACGTCGTGTTCCAGCCGCGCAAGATTTCGCGCTCGGGCCTGTGGGACGAAGTCGACGGGCGTGTGCTGATTTACATCCATAAGGAGCTGATGCTCGACCAGGTGATGGAATGCTATCCGGCGCGCCATTACGTGATGGTCGACGACAAGCTGCGAATTCTGAGCGCGATGAAGAAGGCATGGGGCGCGGAGCTGACCACCGTGTTTCCGCGCCAGGGACACTATGCGTTCGATGCGAAGGAGATCGCGAGCAACCCGCCCGCGGATGTGACGGTCGGGCGGATCGGCGAGTTGGCGGAGATCGACGTGGAAACGTTGTTGCGTAGCGCGAAGGGCAACTAGGCGGCGCCGCGCGCGGTGTGCGGCCGCCGTTTCATGGGTGAAATCGCGGGCTCACGCGCCCAGCGCTTTCAGGCGCGCGTGGGTATCGGCCGCGCCCATCCGTGCGGCGGCATCGGCCGCGCTGACGCCGTTCGCGTCGCGCGCATGCGGGTCCGCGCCGTGCGCGAGCAGCAGATCGACGATCGCGGTGCGGTTGAACATCGCCGCGATCATCAGCGCGGTGCGGCCATCGGGCGATGCGCCTTCGACGTCGGCGCCATGCGCGAGCAAGGTTTCGATCACCTTGTCGAAGCCCTTGAATGCGGCGCCCGCGATCGGCGTCTGGCCCGCGTCGTTGCGCAGGTTCGCATCGGCGCCCCGCTCGAGCAGCGTGCGCACTGCATCGACGTGGCCGTGGTAGCTCGCGAGCATCAGCAGGCTGTCGCCGCGCTCGTTGCGCAAATTCGGCGGCACGCCTTTCTCGATGACGGCCGCGAGCATCGTCGCATCGCCGCGCCGCGCAAGGTCGAAGACTTCGCGCGCGAGCGCCTGCAATTCGGGATCGGGTTGCGATGCGGGCGGGTTGTCGGTGTGGTCGGTGTGGTCGGTCAAGGCACTCTCCTTGCGATGAATGAGCGGCGCATTGCCAATGCCGCGCCCGGTCTTTCAGCGAGCATACACATTCCGTGGCGCTCGCGCTCGCACGCTGGCAGCCGCACCGCTGTGCTAGCCGTGGCCGAACAGCTTGACCAGTAGCCCGAATATGCCGATCGGTATGGCGACAGCCAGGCATGTGAACACGAGCGTAAGGACCAGGATCACGAGCACTTTGAGCGCACTGGGAGATGTCGACATGGTGGCCGTTGACCTGAGATAGAAAATCACGAAAAGAAAGCAGACAGCGCAAGGGAGTTGCAGTATGAATGCCACATTCAGCGCGACATACTGCGAGAGGTAGAAAGCATTCGCCCCCGTTTGAGCAGCCTGGTACATTCGACTCGCACCGCCCGGCTTCGTTTCGAGTGCGCCGCATCATCCGCCAACCAGCCTGACAGTTCTGTTCGAGGAGTGACGCCATGGCCGAAGCAACCTCGCATCCCAACCCACCGCAAGTTCTGGACCCTGATACGCTGCGCAACCTCGATCGCTACTGGCGCGCATGCAATTACCTGTCGGTCGGCATGATCTATCTGCGCGACAACCCGTTGCTGCGCAAACCGCTGAAGCCCGAGCACATCAAGAACCGGCTGCTCGGCCACTGGGGTTCCGACGCTGGCCAGAGCTTCGTGCTCGTGCATCTGAACCGGCTGATCCGCAAACACGATCTCGACGTGATCTTTCTGTCCGGCCCCGGTCACGGCGCCCCCGCGAGCCTCGCGCACTGCTACCTGGAAGGCCACTACTCGGAAATTTATCCGGACCGCAGCGAGGACGAAGCCGGTATGCAGCGCTTTTTCCGGCAATTCTCGTTCCCGGGCGGCATCGGTTCGCATTGCACGCCCGAAACGCCGGGCTCGATTCACGAAGGGGGCGAACTCGGCTACTGCCTGTCGCACGGCTACGGCGCCGCGTTCGACAACCCCGAGCTGATCGTCACCGTGATGATCGGCGACGGCGAAGCGGAAACCGGCCCGCTCGCCACGTCGTGGCATTCGAACAAATTCCTGAACCCGATCCGCGACGGCGCGGTGCTGCCGGTGCTGCATCTGAACGGCTACAAGATCGCCAACCCGACGCTGCTCGCGCGCATTCCGCGTGAGGAACTCGAAGCATTGATGGTCGGCTACGGGCACAAGCCGTATTTCGTCGAAGGCGACGATCCCGACACGATGCATCAGCAGATGGCCGCGACGCTCGAACAATGCATCGGCGAAATTCGCGCGATCCAGCAGCATGCGCGGCAGAACAACGACACCACGCGGCCGCGCTGGCCGATGATCGTGCTGCGCTCGCCGAAGGGCTGGACCGGGCCGAAGGAAGTCGACGGTCACAAGGTGGAAGGCTCGTGGCGCTCGCATCAGGTGCCGGTGGCCGATGCGGTGAGCAATCGCAAGAGTCTGCAGATCGTCGAGGATTGGCTGCGCAGCTACGGCCCCGAAACGCTGTTCGATGCGAACGGCCGGCTCGTCGAAGAACTGCGCGCGCTCGCGCCCGAGGGCGCGCGCCGCATCAGCGCGAATCCGCACGCGAACGGCGGGCTGTTGTGCAAGATGCTCGACATGCCGCCGTTCCGCGACTACGCGGTGGCCGTGAAGAAACCGGCGGCGGCGTATACGTCGCCGACCGCGGTGCTCGGCACGTTCCTGCGCGACGTGATGCGCAACAACATGTCGAACTTCCGGCTGTTCGGTCCCGACGAAACTTCGAGCAACAAGCTGCACGCGGTCTATGAAGCGTCGGGCAAGACCTGGCTCGCCGCGCTCGAACCGGGCGACGCCGACGGCGGCGAACTGTCGCCCGATGGCCGCGTGATGGAAATGCTCAGCGAGCACACGCTCGAAGGCTGGTTGGAAGGCTATGCGCTGACCGGCCGTCACGGACTCTTCGCGACCTACGAAGCGTTCGTGCACGTGATCGACTCGATGTTCAACCAGCACGCGAAGTGGCTCGAAAAAGCCAAGCGCGAGCTCGGCTGGCGGCAGCCGGTGCCGTCGCTCAATCTGCTGATCACGTCGATCGTGTGGCGCCAGGATCACAACGGTTTCACGCACCAGGACCCCGGTTTTCTCGACGTGGTCACGAACAAGAGCCCGGACGTCGTGCGCATCTATCTGCCGCCCGACGCGAACTGTCTGCTGAGCGTCGCCGATCACTGCCTGCGCTCGCGCGACTACGTGAACGTGATCGTGTCCGACAAGCAGCCGCACCTGGACTATCTCGACATGGACGCGGCCGTCACGCATTGCACCAAGGGCATCGGCATCTGGGACTGGGCGTCGACCGATCAGGGCGTCGAGCCGGACGTCGTGATGGCGTGCGCGGGCGACATCGCGACGATGGAAGCGCTCGCCGCCGTGCAGATCCTGAAGGAGCGCTGCCCGACGCTGAAGATCCGCTTCGTCAACGTGGTCGATCTGTTCCGCCTGATGCCCGAGCATGCGCATCCGCACGGACTGTCCGACCGCGATTTCGATTCGCTGTTTACGACCAGCAAGCCGGTGATCTTCAACTTCCACTCGTATGCGGCGCTCGTGCACAAGCTCACGTACAACCGTCAGAATCACGGCAACATGCACGTGCATGGCTATAACGAGAAGGGCAACATCAATACCCCGCTCGAACTCGCGATCATCAACGGCGTCGACCGCTTCACGCTGGCGATCGATGCGATCGATCGCGTGCCGTCGCTGCGCGGCGTCGGCGATCATACGAAGGAGTGGCTGCGCGGGCAGATCATCGAGCATCTCGCGTATGCGCACGAGGAAGGGATCGACAAGGAGGAAATCCGCAACTGGACGTGGAAAGGCTGAGCGAGGAGGCGCCATGCACGATCACGATCAGGAACGGACGATCCTCGTGCTGAACAGCGGTTCGTCGTCGCTGAAGTTCGGGCTGTTCGCCCGGTCGGCCAACGACGAAACACTGTTGCTCGAAGGCGCGGCCGAGGGCATCGGCCGCGACGACGGCCGGCTGCGGATCAAAGCGGCCGATGGCCGCGTGCTGTTGCAGCAGGAGCACTTGCTCGAATCGCAGACCGAGGCGTTGCAGGCGCTCTCGCAGGTGCTCGCGCAGCAGCATCATGAGCGGCCCTCGGCGGTGGGGCATCGCGTCGTGCATGGCGGTCCGCATCTGCGCACGCACCAGCTCATCACCGACGACGTGCGCCGTCAGTTGCGCGACGCGCTGCACTTCGCGCCATTGCATATTCCGCCGGCACTCGCGCTCATCGATGAAGCCACGCAGATCTTCGGCGACGCGCCGCACTATGCGTGCTTCGACACCGCGTTTCACGCGACGCTGCCGCCGCGTGCGGCGCAGCTCGCGTTACCGGGCCGTTACGCGGACGCTGGTGTGATCCGCTATGGCTTTCATGGACTGTCGTACGAATCGCTGGTCATGCAGCTCGGCGCGGCGTTGCCGTCGCGAGCGGTGTTCGCGCATCTCGGCAATGGGGCGAGCCTGTGCGCGCTACTCGACGGCCGCTCGGTCGATACGTCGATGGGCCTGACGCCGACCGGCGGCATCCCGATGGGCACGCGCTGCGGTGACCTCGATCCGGGCGTGCTGCTGTATCTGCTGCGCGCGGAACGGCTCGACGCCGATGCGCTGGAAGCGCTGCTCAATCGCCGCAGCGGGCTGGCCGGTTACGCGGACGGCGAAAGCGACATGCAAGTGCTCGAAAAACGCGCGGCGGCCGGCGACGCGCGGGCGTCGCTCGCGCTCGATGCCTTCGCGACCGCGGTGCGCAAGACGATCGGCGGGTACGCGGCACTGCTTGGCGGCATCGATCTGCTCGTGTTTACCGGCGGGATCGGCGAGCACAGCGCCGAGGTTCGGCGGCGCGTATGCGATGGGCTTGCGTTTCTTGGGCTCGTCGAAAACGATCCGGCGGGCAAGGTGAGGGTGTTGCACACCGAGGAGGAAAGGCAGATCGCGCGGCATTGCCGGCAACTGCTGCAAGCGGGCGGGAGCTGACCCGCCTGACTGAGGTCAGCCCTTGCGGACGACGGTCCGGTCCACGACTGAGGTGACGCCGAACAGACGCGTCACGTCTTCGAGCATCGCGGCGCGCTGTGCTTCGCGCTGAAGCTCGCCCGACAACGTGATGCGCCCCCGCGCGACCTTCACGCGCACGGCGCGTGGCGGCACGGCCGAATCCCACGCGAGACGGCGCGCTGCTTCGGCGGCGATCTGCGCGTCGGTCAAGCGGGCAGATTCGCTCGATCTCGAGCTTGTGGACCGCATGGCGTCTCCGCGAAACAGAATGTCGATCAACTCACACTAGCAGATGTGGCGGGTTTTGCCGGCGTGCGCGCTTCGCCGGCAGCGCAGATTCGCTCGCCGCGCCGCGCTCGCCACGTTTATCATAGTGCCCACCTGACAGAACGCGCCGTCCAGCCGCGAACGGCGCGCGCATCTTCCACGAGACCTCGCAATCCCATGAATTCGACTCCCGACGCTCCTTCCCGACCTTCGCTGCGCGCGCTGACCGCGCTCGAAGGACGTGTTCTCGGCGTGCTCGTCGAAAAACAGCACACGGTACCCGACAGTTATCCGTTGTCGCTGAACGCGCTGACGCTCGGATGCAATCAGAAGACCGGCCGCGCGCCGGTGATGAGCGCGACCGAGGCCGAGGTGCTGACCGCCGTCGACGGGCTGAAACGCCTGAGCCTCGTGTTCGAAGGCAGCAGCAGCCGCGTACCGCGCTTCGAGCACAACATGAACCGCGTGCTCGGGCTGCCGGGACAGTCGATCGCGCTGCTGACCACGCTGCTGCTGCGCGGCGCGCAAACGGCCGCCGAATTGCGCCTGAACAGCGCGCGCCTGCATGGCTTCGCCGATATTTCGTCGGTCGAGGCGTTTCTCGACGAGCTGGCCGCGAACGATCCGCCTCGCGTCGTCCGGCTGCCGCGTATGGCGGGCGAGCGTGAGAATCGCTGGATGCATCTGTTGTGCGGCGAAGTCAGCATCACCGAAGCCGCGCAGTCCGCGCTCGCCGAGGACGACAGCGTGCCGCCGTCGGCATTCGAGGCGCTGAAGGCCGAGCAGAAGCGTCTCGCCGATGAAGTCAGCCGTCTGCAGGCCGTCGTGCGGCGCATGGCGACCGAGCTGGGTATCAGCGCGGACGATCTGTGATCTGAAACTGAAACTGAAACGAAAGCGAAGGCGAAGGCGAAGGCGAAGGCGAAGGCCAAAACGCGCCCGGCCGCCTGTTTCACGCATCACGCCGACGCGGCCTGTCCGCCAGCAACGTGCGCTGCGTGCGATAGAAGATCCGCGGCGGCACGTTCGGCGAGTCTTCGGCGAGACGGTCGAGTTCGGTACGGATTCCGGTGAGGTAGTGCGCTTCGCGCGCATCGGCGTCGCCGGCAAACACCGCTTCGAGCCGCCTACGCACCGCGCCATAGCGCGCACCGGCCGCGCGATGCTTCTCGGCACGCTCCGCATAGCGCAGGAACGTCTGCAACGCGGCCGACATCGCCGCCGCCACGCTGACGAGCCCAACGACTATCCGCACCTCGATCGACACCGGCGGCGCGCTCAACGACGCGAACACCGCCGTGCCGACGAACGCGGTCAGCGCGGTCACGAGCCAGCCCATGCGGCGCTCGCGCGCCGACAGCAGATCCGCCATGTCGTAATGGCTCATCTGCGATTCGCGCGCGCGGCGAATCCATTTCAACAGCAGCTCGGTTTCGTCGACGGGCGGCTCGTAGGCGGGCAGGGTCGTCATCGTTCAGCGTTCGGCACGCGCATCAATCGTAGGAAAACGAGCTGCCGAACTTCTCGATCCGCTCCAGCGCCATGCCCGAGCCGCGTACGACGCAGGTCAGCGGCGCCTCTGCGACGAACACCGGCAGGCCGGTTTCCTCGGCGAGCAGACGGTCGAGATCGCGCAGCAGCGCGCCGCCACCCGCGAGCGTGATGCCGCGCTCGGCGATGTCCGCGCCGAGTTCCGGCGGCGTCTGTTCCAGCGCGATCTTCACCGACGACACGATCTGATTCAGCGGATCGGTCAGCGCTTCGAGGATTTCGTTGCTCGACACCGTGAAGCTGCGCGGAATGCCCTCGGACATGTTGCGGCCTTTGACTTCCATCTCCATGACCTCGGAGCCCGGAAACGCGGAGCCGATTTCCTTCTTGATTGCCTCGGCGGTCTGCTCGCCGATCAGCATGCCGTAGTTGCGGCGGATGTAGTTGACGATGGCGTCGTCGAACTTGTCGCCGCCGACGCGCACCGAGCCTTTGTACACGATGCCGCCGAGCGAGATCACGCCGACCTCGGTGGTGCCGCCGCCGATATCGACGACCATCGAACCGGTTGCATCCGACACCGGCAGGCCGGCGCCCGTCGCCGCGGCCATCGGTTCCTCGATCAGATAGACCTGCGAGGCGCCCGCGCTATGCGCGGCCTCCTTGATCGCGCGGCGCTCGACCTGGGTCGAACCGCACGGCACGCAGATGATGATGCGCGGCGATGGCGCAAACAGCCGCGACTCGTGCGCCATCTGGATGAAGCGCTTGATCATTTGCTGGGTGATGTTGAAATCGGCGATCACGCCGTCTTTCATCGGGCGGATCGCCTCGATGTTGCCCGGTACCTTGCCGAGCATCTGCTTCGCTTCGCGGCCCACGGCGAGGATGATCTTCTTGCCGTTCGGCCCGCCTTCCTGGCGGATCGACACGACGGACGGCTCGTCGAGAACGATGCCCTTGCCGCGCATGTAGATCAGCGTGTTCGACGTGCCGAGGTCGATTGCCAGGTCGTTGGAAAAGTAGCCGCGCAGAAAACCGAACATGCGTATTCCTGTCTTTGCGAAGGCGGGCGCGTGAGCGCCGCCGGGGGCTTGTCGGGGTCTGCCGCTTGCACGCGGCGGGCGGCCAGAGCGGCCGCGCGACAGCAAGAATAGCAGTTTATCGACGGGCGCGGCCGCAGTATCGTCCGCTATCTGCCGCTCGCCGGCCCCAGCCGCGCCGCGATCGTGCGGCATGCCGCAAGCAGCGGCTCGATGTAAGTGGCTTGCACATCGTCGCGACGGCGGAAGGTCGGCATGCTGATGCTCACGCAGCCGGCCACGCGGCCGTCCGGGCCGCGAATCGCGGCGCCGTAGCAGCAGATCGATACTTCGTTCTCCTCGCGGTCTTCCGCGTAGCCGCGCTGCGCGGTCGCGTCCAGCTCGCGGCGCACGGCGTCGAGGTCGGTCAGCGTGTGCTCGGTGAAACGCTCGAGCGGCGCGTTCTTCAGCAGCGCCTCGCGCTCGGCCACGCTGAGTGTCGCCAGATACGCCTTGCCGACCGAACTCGACGTCAGCGACACACGCGTGCCGATGCGCGATGCCATGCGCACCGCGTGCGGGCTTTCGAGCTTTTCGATGTAGACCATCTCGCCCTGGCTGGGCACCGCGAGGTGGATCGTCTCCGATGTGAAGTCGCGCAACGCCATCAACGCATCGACGGCCGCGAGCCGCAGATCCGAGCGCTCCCAGCTATGGCTCGCAAGGTTGATCAGGCGCGGTCCGAGGCCGAAGGTGCTGCCGCTGCCGCTCGCGACGATCAGCCCTTCAGCCTGCAAAGCCGCGACGATGCGATGGACGGTCGGGCGTGGATAGCCGCTCGCCGCGCTCAGCTTCGCGACGTTGGGCGGCGTTGGCGCATCGGCGATCAGCTGCAGCACCGCAATGAACTTCGAGAACGCGGCGGCGCCGGCGACGGCCCTGGAGTCGGCTTTGTTGTCGGCGTGCCCGACAGCATCATGGCCGGCGGCGCCGGCGTGGGAACGGGGTTTGGAAGCGGAACTCGACATCACACAGAGGCAGGGCAGGGGTACGCAATTATGCCTTTATCGATGGCGTCGAACGACGGCGGCGCCGCTTCACGCGACGACTCGATCAAGCGACGAGATATCCGCCGTCGACCGGCACGATTGCGCCCGTCATGAACGACGCCGCCGGCGAACACAGGAACACCGCGACCTGCGCGACTTCCTCCGGCGTGCCCCAGCGACGCAGCGGCGTACGTTCCAGAATCGCCAGCGAGCGGCCATCGTCGTCCTGCAACGCCTGGGTGAGCGGCGTTGCGATCCAGCCCGGCGCAACCGCATTGACGCGAATGCCGTCGGCGGCATAGGCGATCGCGAGCGACTTCGTTAGCTGCGCCACCGCGCCCTTGCTCGCGCTATAAGCGGGCACGAGACCGCCGCCGAAAAAACTCAGCATCGACGCCGTATTGACGATGCAGCCCGCCGACGCCTTCAACGACTCGCGCGCGGCGGCGCACACGCGCATCGTGCCGTTCAGATTGATATCCATCACGCGTTCGAACACGTCGAGCCGATGTTCTTCGACGCGACTGATCACGCCCGCGCAGTTGACCACGATGTCGAGACGATCCAACGCGTTCACCGTGGCCGTTACGGCGTTGCCCGAGCGGACATCCAGCGTGACGCGCGCAATCTCGCGATTGAGCGTATCGGGCGTGCCTTCGGGCAGCGGCAAACCAGCCGCCACCGTGTGCGCGCCAAGCTGCGCGAGCGTGTTGGCGATCGCCGCGCCGATACCGGACAAGCCGCCGGTCACGAGCGCGGTCTTGCCTTCGAGGAGCTGGTTCTGGAATGTCATGGGAGAAGCCGCCTCAGGTGGGTTGGGTCTCGATCGAGCTCGCGAGCGGCGCGGGCGCCACTTCCTGGACGACGAACAGATAGACGAGCGCCGCCGCGAACGCGACGGCCGCGCTGATCAGCAGCGCGTTGACGAACGAATGCGTCCGATCGACGACGATGCCGGTGATCACCGGCGCGAACGAGCCGCCCAGATAGCCGCCGAAGTTCTGCATGCTGCCGAGCGACGCCACCAGATGTCGCGGCGCGGCGACGCTGACGAGCGCCCATGCGCTGCCGCTCGACAGGTTCACGAACAGCATCGCGAGCGACACGTAGACGATCGCGAGCGTCGTGCTCGGTGTGTAGGCGGCCGGCACCGTGAATGCGGCCGCGCCGACGAGACCGACGCACAGCGGCCACTTGCGGCTGCGGATCGGCGCCATGCCGCGCTTCAACAGATAGTCGGCGATCACGCCGCTGCTCGCCATGCCGATCGTGCCGAACACATACGGAATCGCGACGAGCCAGCCGGTGTGCGCGATGCTCAGATGACGCTCACGCTCCAGATAGCCGGGCAGCCACGTCAGATAGAGCCACACCATGTAGATCACGCCCATGAAGCCGAAGATCATGCCCCACGTGTTGCGCAGCTTGAACAGCGCGCCCCATTCGGACCAGCTGAGGCCCTGCGGGTTCTCCTGGCCGGTCGCGCCTTCGTTCAGATGCGCGGTTTCTTCTTCGGTCAGCGCGATTTCGCTGCGATTGCGATAGACGAGGTACCACGCGAGCGCGACGGCAATGCCGGCCACGCCCATGATGACGAACATCGTTCGCCATCCGAAGGAAAGCATCAGCACCGTGAGCAGCGGCGGTGCGATCATCGGCGCAATGGTGGATGACGAGATGAAGGTGCCGATCGGCGTGCCGCGCTCGCGTACCGCGAACCATTCGCTGACGACTTTCGCGCCGGCCGGAAACAGCGGCGCCTCGGCGATGCCTAGCACGACGCGCGCCGTGAGGAAATGATTGAGCGTCTGGATGAAGCCGCCCGCGACCTGGGCGATCGACCACACGAGCATGCCGAGGCCGAGCATCACGCGCGATCCGAAACGGTCCAGCAGCGCGCCAACCGGCAACTGCGCGAACGCATACGACAACGAGAACGCGGACAGCAGCAGCCCCATCTGCGAAGCGGACAGATGCAATTCCTCGCTGACCAGATGATTCGCGATCGACAGCGTGCTGCGGTCGAGATAATTGACGATGCCCGCCACCGTCAGAAAGACGACGGCGACCACCTGGATACGTTTCAGACGCTGCGACTTCTGAAGCATGTTTGTCTCCTGCGCAATGGGTCCTGCTGTGTGGGAATGGTGTTGCCGTGCCTGTCGGTATTGCGGTGTGTCCTGCCTGTTGGTTCCGTCGGGGCTTGCGCGGTTTTTTACCGGACGAACTGGTCGACGTAGTCTTCGCCGAGGCCCACCGCCGCGTAGTGCTTGCGGCACATGTCGATCTTCGTGAATACGTCTTCGTAACCGGTGTAGTTCCCGTACGGATCGCAATAGAACATCACGCCGTTGACCTGGAAGTACGTGATCATTTCCTCGACGTCCTCGGGCACATATAACGTATGCGTTTCGCCCGGCGGCTCGTACACGTAGCTGCCTTCGGTCGCGACCCAGTCATGCTCGAGATAACGCCAGCGGCCCTTGAGCACCATGCCGTGCACGGCCTGCGGATGACGATGCCGGCTCAACACACCGGAGCGGCGTACGCGCAGCAGATTCATCCAGTATCCCTGCGACGCATTCAGGCACAGTGGGCGGAACGACACGTTTTCTGCCTGCGGGACCCACACGCGTTTGTCGGTCGGAATCGCGAAGGGCACGACGATTTCCTTTTGCGCTTCCTTCGGGAACGGTAGCTGGTACGGCGTCAGGTCGGATTGATTTGCCTCTGGCATGGGAAATACCTCGCGAAGTGTGCAGAAAAAAACACTGTCCACATTGTGGATAAAAAGTCCACAGTATGGTTATTATCGGAACCGCTTTGGGCGGGGTCAATCCTGGGGAAATTACTGGTCAGGCACGATAAAGCGACGCCGCATCCGTTCTCGAATCGCGCGAAAGATGCGCGTGTTGCTATCTCATAAAAGCCGCACGACACGCAAAAAGCGCCTAAAACAAGGCCTGCGCGCGAATTCTGATCGAACACCATCTTTAAGTCTGCTTTAAGTGGAGGCCACTACATTACGCATCCTCCATGTAACCCTCCGCAACATTCCCTGACTATGACCACCAAAAACTATTGGCGCGGTAGCGCTGCGATCGGCGTCGTCCTCGCAATCGGCGGCGCGTATGCGCTCAGCCATCGCAATGCCGATGCGTCGGTGAACGACGCGCAGGGCCCGACGTCGTCGCTGCACGCGGCGGCGGATATCGTCGGCTCGCGCTCGTCGGCACCGGACTTCTCCAGCATCGTGACGCGGTATGGCCCGGCGGTCGTGCATATCGGCGTGAAAGAAGCCGCGTCGGTCGACGAGAACGGTGAACGCAAGAGCGGCGGTGAAGCGCTCGGCTCGGGCTTCATCATCAGCCAGGACGGGTACATCCTGACCAACAATCACGTCGTAGACGGCGCGACCAGCGTGACCGTGAAACTCACCGACGGCCGCGAATTCCACGCGCGCGTGATCGGCAAGGACAAGGCCACCGACGTCGCCGTCGTGAAGATCGACGCGACCAATCTGCCGACCGTGAAGATCGGCAACCCGGACAGCAGCAAGGTCGGCGAATGGGTCGTGGCGATCGGCTCGCCGTACGGCTTCGACAGCACGGTGACCTCGGGCATCATCAGCGCGAAATCGCGCTCGTTCTCCGACGATAGCCCGATTCCGTTCATCCAGACCGACGTGCCGGTCAACCCGGGCAATTCGGGCGGTCCGCTGTTCAACCTGAACGGCGAAGTGATCGGCATCAACTCGATGATCTACTCGCGCACCGGCGGCTTCCAGGGACTGTCGTTCGCTATTCCGATCGACGCGGCGATGCACGTGAAAGACCAGCTCGTGAGTACCGGTCACGTAAGCCGCGGCCGCATCGGCGTGGGCGTCCAGCCGCTCAGCGCCGACAAGGCCAAGGCGCTCGGCCTCGACTCGACGGGCGGCGCCCTGGTCGGCTCGGTCGACCCGGATGGTCCCGCGCACGCAGCCGGTCTGCGCCAGGGCGACGTGATCGTCGGCGTGAACGGCAAGCATATCGGTAACCCCACCGAATTGATCGGTCAGGTCGCGCAACTGTCGCCGGGCAGCAAAGCGACGATCAGCGTGTGGCGCAACGGCGGCGAAAGCAAGCTGGCGGTGACGGTGGGCGCGCAGCAAGCGTCGGAGATGGCGTCGGCCGCGCCACCCGAAGAGCAGCAGCAACAACCGCAGCAGCAAAACCGTCCGCGTCTCGGCGTCGCCGTGCGTGCGCTGAGCAGGGACGAACAGCAGCAAGCGCAGTTGCCGGGCGGCGTGGTGGTGCAGCAGGCCACCGGTCCGGCCGCCGAAGCCGGTATTCAGGCTGGCGACATCATCGTTGCCGTCGACGGCAAGGTGATTCACGGCGTCGAGCAGCTGCGCCGCATGATCGCTCAGGCCGACGACAGCGTGTCTGTCACCGTGGTGCGCGATGGTGAACAAGCATCGGTCGACGTAACGCTTGGCTGATGAGTAGAACCGGCCGGTGCAATGCCGGCGGCGGGCACGACGCGCTGCTGTGGCGCGCGTGCCTCAGTTGGACGGCTGGCCCCCCTCAGCGTGAGACGTGCTTTGCGAGACGTTCCGCGGCTCGTCGGGCCCGCCCCCCAATGCGACGTAAAGCGACACCCCGTTCTGCAAAGCCGTCGCCCGAAGCTGGATCAGCTGCTGTTCTGCGGCAAACTGATTGCGTCGCGCATCCACCACCTCGAGATAGATCGAGATCCCGTTTTCGTAGCGCAGCTCCGCCGTTTCGGCGAGTTGCCGCTGCGCCTGCACCGCCTGTTCCTGCGCCGCGATCTGTTCCTTGTAGCGTTGTCGCGCGACCAATGCGTCGGAAACTTCACGAAACGCGTTCTGCACCGTGCGCTGATAATCGGCGACCAGTTCGTCGCGTCGCGCGCGCGCCTGCGATAGTTGCGCCTGGCGCTGTCCCGCATCGAAGATCGGCATGCCGACCAGCGCGCCGAACGACCACGCCTGCTTGGCCGGCACGAACAGATCGCCGAGTTCGGGCGACACATATCCGAAGCTACCCGTCAGCGCGATGCGCGGAAAAAAGTCCGCGCGAGCGGCGCCGATGTCGGCATTGGCTGCGCGCAGTTGCTGCTCGGCCTGCTGGATGTCCGGCCGGTCGATCAGCAGCGCGGAGGGCAGGCCCGCATCGAGCTCGCGGAACTGCGCGGCGTCGGCGATAGGCGGCGCCTGCGGTAGCGACTGGTTGAGCGGCCCGCCGATCAGCACCTCGAGCAGATGGCGCTGCTGCGCGGTGGTCCGTTGCAGCTCCGCCAGCTGCGTCTGCGCCTGCGTGACCAGAATGGCGGCCTGGTCGTAATCGACCATGGACGTGACGCCCGCGTCGAGCCGCATCTTCGCGACTTCCAGCGCGTAGCGCCGACTGTCGAGCGTCTGTTGTGCAAGCTCGATGCCTTCCTCGCCCGAGCGGATCGCGTAGTAGTTCGACGCGACATTGCCGATCAGCGACAAACGGAACGCGTGCTGCGCGTCGACAGTGGCCAGATATCGACGCCGCGCGGCTTCGCTGGTGTTGCGCACGCGCCCCCAGAAGTCGAGTTCGAACGACGTCACCGTCGCCTGAACGTTGTACTGGTTGAACTGGACCGAGATGTCCGTGTTGTCGAACTCGGGATCGATCGAACCGAGTGGCGCCCTGGTGCGGGTCGCACCCGCGTTCACATTGACCTGCGGCAAACGCGCGGCATTCTGGATGCGATAAAACGCGCGCGCCTGCTCGATGCGCGCGATCGACGCAGCGAGATCGCGGTTGTGCTCGAGCGCCGCCTCGATCAGCAGCTTCAGTCGCGGATCGGCGAAGAAGGTCTGCCAGTCGACTTCGCTTGCCAGATGCGCGGTGGCCGGATTGGCGGTCTCCGTCGTGTCGAAATGATCGGCGATCGGCAATTGGGGCTGCTGATAGTTCGGCGCAAAGTTGCAGGCGGCGAGCGAGCAGCAGAAGAGGGGCAGCAACAGGCGCACATGAAGGCATCTACGCATCGCGCTGCCCTCCACCCGAATCGCGCGGCATGGCCGTCGGCAGATCGTCATCGTCGAGATCGATGCTGCGTTTGTTGCGGCTCAGCCAGCGTCGCGCGGCGACATAGAACAGCGGCGTAAAGAAGATGCCGAACAACGTCGCGGTCAGCATGCTGCCCATCACGCCGGTGCCGACCGCGCGGCGGCTCGCCGCGCCCGCGCCGGTCGCGAGCACGAGCGGCAGCATGCCCAACACGAACGTGACGCTCGTCATCAGAATCGGGCGCAGACGCTGCTGTGCGCCGCTTTTGGCGGCGGCTAGCGCGTCCCTTCCTTCGGATTCCTCCTTGATCGCAAATTCGACGATCAGAATCGCGTTCTTCGCGGCAAGGCCGATGATCGTCACGAGGCCGATGTTGAAATACACGTCCGCGGACAGTCCACGTAGCATCGTCAACAGTACCGCGCCGATCACGCCGAACGGGATGATCAGCAACACCGCGACCGGAATCGCCCAGCTCTCGTACAGCGCCGCGAGCAACAGGAACACGACCACGAGCGACAGCCCGAGCAGCATGCCGATCTGGCCGCTCGCCTGTTTTTCCTCGAGCGCGGTGCCGGTCCATTCGTAACTCAGGTTGCCGGTCAACACGTGCGACGCGATGCGCTCCATCTCGGCGATCGCCGCGCCGCTCGAACGGCCGGGCGCGGCCTGACCCGACAGCGTCGCGGACGGAAAGCCGTTATAGCGTTCTAGCTGCTGCGGTCCGGAAATCCAGCGCACGCGCGTGAACGCGGAGAACGGCACCATCTCGCCGCGGTTATTGCGCAAGCGCAGCGAAGTCACGTCCTCGGCACGCATGCGTTGCTCGGCGTCCGCCTGCAACAGCACGCGCAGCACGTTGCCCTCGAACACGAAGTCGTTCACGTAGTTCGCGCCGAACGTCAGCGCTAGCGCCTGGTTGACCTGACCGATTTGCAGGCCTAATGCGCGCGCCTTCACGCGGTCGATCTCGACATACAATTGCGGCGCTTCCGGCATGCCCTCGGCGCGCACGCCCGCGAGAAGAGGGCTTTGCGACGCCTCGATCATCATCCGCCGCGCGGCCTCTTGCAGCGGTTCGCCGCCGATGCCGCTGCGATCCTGGATCTTCATCGTGAAGCCGGTCGCGTTGCCGAGCGACGGAATCGCCGGCGGGTCGAGCGCAAAAATGATCGCCTCGGGAATCTGCCGAAACGCCGCGTTCGCGCGACGCACCAGCGCGCTCGCCGAATTGGCCTCGCCCGAGCGCTCGTCCCACGGCTCCAGATCGACAAACGACAGAGCCGCCGATTGCCCCTGGCCAAAGAAGCTGAAGCCCGTCACGGATGCGACGTTGCGCACTTGCGGCTGGGTTCGCAGAAACGCCTCGACCTGGTCGATCGCGCGCTGCGTGCGCTGGTCGGTCGAACCCGGCGGGCCGGTATACGTAATGAAGATATGCCCCTGGTCCTCGGTCGGCAGAAAGCCGGTCGGTAGCCGCGTGAAGAAAAACACGGTGATCGCGCAGGCCGCGACGAACACCAGCAGCCAGCGCAGCGGCGAGCGCAACATCGCATCGACGCCGCCGATATAGCGCGTGGTGCCCGCATCGAGCCCGCGATTGAAGCCGTCGAACACGCGATGCAGCATTCTTGACGCCGGGTTCTTCGGCCGCTCCCTGGCGGCCGCCTCGCTACGCAACAGCGCCGCGCACAACGCCGCGCCGAGTGTCAGCGCCAACAGCGTCGACAGCAGGATCGACACCGCGAGCGTGACCGAAAACTGCCGGTAGATGCCGCCCGTCGAGCCCGGAAAAAACGCCATCGGAATGAACACCGCGACGAGCACCAGCGTACTCGCGATCGCCGCGCCCGATATCTGCCCGATCGCCTTCACCGTTGCGCGCGGCGCGCCGAGCCCTTCCTCGCGCATGATGCGCGCGACGTTTTCGACGACGACGATCGCGTCGTCGTTGAGGATACCGATCGCGACCACCATGCCGAACAGCGACAGAATGTTGATCGACAGCCCGAACAGATAGAGCCCCGCGCACGTGCCGATCAAAGCGATCGGCACCACGATCGTCGGGATCACGGTCGCGCGCCAGTCCTGCAGGAACAGGAACACCACGACCGTCACGAGCAACAGCGCCTCGACCATCGTGCGGATCACGCCCTGCACCGAGGTCGTGATGAACGGCGTGGTGTCGAACGGCACGGTCCACGCGACGCCGCGCGGGAAGATCGGCTGCAATTCGGCCATGCGCTGGCGCACCGCGTTGGCGACTGCGAGCGCGTTCGCCCCGCTCGCGAGCTGGATCGCGATTCCGGCCGACGCCTTGCCGTTGACGGTCAGGCGGTTGCCGTAGCTGTCGTTGCCGAGCTCGACGCGCGCGACGTCGCCCACCCGCACGGTCGAGCCATCCGGATTCGCGTGCACGATGATTTCGCGGAACTGCTCGGGCGTCGTGAAGCGGCTTTGCGTGACGATCTGCGCGGTGAACTCGGAGCCCGGCGCGATCGGCTGATCGCCGAGGCCGCCGCCCGCGGTCTGGCTGTTCTGCTCCTGGATCGCCTGCAACACCTCGCTGGCCGACAGCCCAAAGCCCGCGAGCTTGCGCGGATCGAGCCAGATCCGCATCGCGTACGACGAGCCGAAAAGTTGCACGTCGCCGACACCGTCGATACGGCGCAGCTCGTTGACGATGTTGTTCGACGCGAAGTTGCCCATCGCGACGGCACTGGTGGTGCCGTCGGTCGCCTGCAGCGCAAGTAGCATCAGAAAGCCCGACGACGCCTTCGTGACGCGCACGCCGACCTGACGGACTTCGAGCGGCAAGCGCGGCTCGACGCGGCTCAGACGGTCCTGCACCTGGGTGCGTGCGATGTCGAGATCGGTGCCGGGCTTCAGCACCACGGTGATCTGCATCGTGCCGTTCGAGCGGCTTACCGACGACATGTACAGAAAATTCTCGATGCCGTTCATCTCGTCTTCGACGATCGACGTGACGGTACGCTCTAGCGTGCTCGCGTCGGCGCCGCTGAAGGCCGCGGTGATGCTGAGCGACGGCGGGGCAACGTCGGGGTACTGCTCGACCGGCAACAGCGTGAGCGCGATCGTGCCGAACAGCACGATGAAAAGGGCGATGACCCACGCGAAGACCGGCCGGGCGACGAAGAATCGATTCATCGGCGAGCCCGTCAGTGCGCGGTCGAAGCGGGAGCGGGCGACGCGGCCGAATGCGCCGCTGGCGACGCCTCGGGGGCGGGTCGCGCGTCGACCCGCTGACCCGGCTGCACCTTCTGCCAGCCATCGACGATCAGGCGCTCGCCGGGCTTCAGACCGTCGCGCACGGTCCAGCGTCCTTCGCCCTGTTCGCCGAGATTGATATTGCGGCGGACCACGGTGCCGTCGTCGGCGACCAACGCAACGCTTGCAATGCCGTTGTCGAGCTGCACCGCGCGCTCGGGAATACGGATGCCCTGCAGATTGCCCGCCGCGATGATGCGCCCGCGCACGAACTGCCCCGGCAACAGCGTGCGGTCCGGATTCGCGAACCGCGCGCGCACCGTCTGCGTACCGGTCGACGGATCGACGACGAGATCGGCGAAGTCCAGAAAACCGCGCTCGTTGTAGACCTGGCCGTTGGCAAGGATCAGTTGCACCTCGACGTGCTTCATGCTGGTCGGCTTGCGCGCGCCCGACTGGATCTGCTGCTCGACGTCGAGCATCGCGGTATTCGACTGCGTGAACACCGCGTTGATCGGCGTCAGCTGATTGACCTGCGTGAGCAGCGTGGCGGCGCCCGCGCTGACGAGCGCGCCTTCGGTGACGAGCGCGCGGCCCGCGCGCCCGGCGATCGGCGTGCGTACGATGCAGCGATCGAGCCGCAGTTGCGCAAGCGAAACCGCAGCTTGCGCATCGGAGACATTGGCCTGCGCCTGCTGCATGGTCGCGAGCGCGGCGTCGTATTCCTGCGCGCTGACCGCATGACGGCCGACGAGCGGCTTGAAACGGTCCACCACCGACGCCGCGTTGTCGCGCACGGCGGTGGCGCGCGTGAGCGCGGCCTGCGCCTGCTGCAACTGCGCGCGATAGTCGCTCGCGTCGATCTGGAAGAGTGGGGCGTTGGCCGGCAGGTCCGTGCCTTCCTGATAGAGCGTGCGCTGGACGATGCCGTCGACGCGCGCGCGAATCTCGGCGGTGCGCACGGCCTCGATGCGGCCAGGCAACTCGACGACATCGGCGACAAGGGTGGTGGAAACCGTTTCGACCAGCACGGGAACCGGCGGCATCGACGCGGCGGTGGGAGTCTGCGACCGGTCGTTGCAGGCGGCAAGCAGGAGCGGCAAACCGGTGATCAGAAGCGATACGGCACGACTACGCAGGCGGAGTGCGGAGCAAAGCAAGAGAAACTCCTTTGATCAAGGCAGTCTTTTTTGCACGTGAGATCGGTGACGGTTTTAACGGTTTGCGGTCGAATTAACTATTCAGAACGTGTGTGGGCGCGTTAATGCGGGGAAAAGATTTCTGTTGATCCTACCGTGTCTGGGTGGCTTGTCAATTTATTCTTGGTGGTCGCGAGTGGAATGGACTCGCAACGACCAGGCGGCGGACGCAGCGGTCACGACCGGGGGATTCCCGCTCGCAGACGAGATCTTGAATGGTAATTGTCAATTACATGTCAATTGCCATCCGGCAATTGCCGCAATTCAAAGGCATGCAATTGTCATCGAAATCGATGCGCCTGAAAAATATTCCGAGTCGCCACACACTCACGTACGTTTGCGCTCCGGATGCCGCAACACCGAATGGTTGCGGCCGTATGACAGATAAATCGTCATGCCGATCACGAGCCACACCACGAGCCGCAGCCACGTGACGAGCGGCAAGCCAACCATCAGCAGCAGGCAGAACAGGATGCCGAGCACTGGCACGACCGGCACGCCGGGCGCCCGGAATGGACGCGTCGCCTCGGAGTCGCTGCGCCGCAGATAGAGCACCGCGCCGCACACGAGGACGAACGCGAACAGGGTGCCGATGCTGACCATCTCGCCGAGCACGCCGATCGGTGTCAGCGCCGCGACGATCGCGACGACGGTGCCGATCAGGATCTGACTCAGATAGGGTGTATGCAGACGAAGATGGACCCTTGAGAAAAAGTGCGGCAACAAACCGTCTTGCGACATCGTGAAGAAGATGCGGCTTTGTCCATAGAGCAGCACGAGTATCACGGTGGTCAGCCCCGACAACGCGCCAATTTTGATCAGGATCGAGAACCACGTGACCCCGATCGCGTCGACGCCCTTGGCGATCGGATCAGGAACGTTCAGTTCGGGGTACGCAACGAGGCCGGTCAGCACGCCGGCGACGAGGATGTACAGCACCGTACAGATGATCAGCGAGCCGAGAATGCCGATCGGCATGTCGCGCTGCGGCTGTCGCGCTTCCTGCGCGGCGGTCGACACCGCATCGAAGCCGATGAACGCGAAGAACACCACGGCCGAGCCGCGCAGAATACCGCTCATGCCGAAACTGCCGAACTGGCCGGTATTGGCAGGAATGAACGGATGCCAGTGTTCCGGCTTGATGAAAAACAGGCCGATGGCGATAAACGCGACCACCACGGTCAGCTTGATCGCGACCATCACGTTGTTGAGCCGCGCCGACTCCTTCGTCCCCATCACGAGCAACGTGGTCAGGATCGCGATGATCAACACGGCCGGCAGGTTGATCACGCCGGTGACCGTCGAGCCATCGGCCAGTTTGACGACGGTGCCGGGGGCGGCGGCGAGGGTAGGTGGAATGTCGATGCCGACATTGCGCAACAGGCTCACGATATAGCCGGACCAACCGACCGCGACGGTCGCGGCGCCCATGGCGTACTCGAGGATCAGGTCCCAGCCGATGATCCACGCGAAGATCTCGCCGAGCGTCGCATACGTGTACGTGTAGCTGCTCCCGCACACGGGCAGCATCGCCGCAAGCTCCGAATAGCACAGGCCGACGAACGCGCACGCGATGCCGCCCAGCACGAACGACAGCGTGATGGCCGGCCCCGCGAACTGCGCGGCGGCGGTCCCCGTCAGCACGAAGATGCCTGCGCCGATGATCGCGCCGATGCCCATCGCGGTGATACTCGTCGCGCCCAGCGTTTTCGACAGGTGACGGCCTTCTTCGACGTCCGCGCTGGCGACGATATCAGCAACGGTTTTGCGTGCCATGTAACCGGTATCGGCCATGATAAGTCGTCCCTTTTCAGTGTTGATCAGGCACGAACCGGTTAGGCTGCCATCGGCTCGTGGAGCACGACAAAAACATCCGTCGCCGTGCGCGGCAACGGCCACGGCAAGTGCGGAGAAAGCGTCTAACGGAAAATTCAGTCTATGCCGGATTAAAAGCAAAGTGAAATCCGCTTGCTTTGTCGGGGCGATAGGGCAGTGCGATGGCTGGCGCGCGCAGCGCCGGGCGTGCCGCGGGCCGTGGTGCATTTATGCATTGCGATCGCAAGCAAGGCCTCTGGTTCGATTCAGGAGGACTTATGATGTGCGATTGCGGAATCGGCAAGCCAAGGTGGACAATTTCAGGCTTGCGGGGCGGACCTCAGCCGATCCGTCCGCGCCGCAGCACGCTGCTCAGACCGAGCGAGTGGCCTGGGTCGTAGTAGTGAATGAGGAGTGTGCGCCGCTGTCCGTTCTGTACGTCGAGGTTCGCATGCTGAAGTGCGAAGCCGTTGAATTCGTAGACGCTGCCCGGCTTGACCGGAATGCGCTTGCAGTTGCCGACACGCAGATCATGCAAGGTATGCCAGCTGCGCCAGCTGAGCGGCAGGCTTTGCAGGAAGCCATGGCGCATCTTGCAGATCACGTTGGTCAGCGTCGTTACGGACAGGCGCGGCTTGCGGTACATCACGAGGTCGCCGTTGTGAACTCCGTCGGGTGCGAGCTGAAGCGGAATCAGCAGCGTCAGCAGGTGCGAGTCGTAGTGGCGGCAGTGGCTCTCGGCCAACGAAGTCTTGCTCGCACAGCGCAGTACGTGGAACGGCTCAGTCGGTAAGTTTGTCCGACCGAACTTCGCGGCCATCGCGCGCGCATTCGCGCAGATCGACTGTTCGAGCTCGCGAAAGGCCTGACCGCGACGCAGCATCTCTGCAATCTCTGCGCCGGACTGCGAGCGCGGTGCCGTCGTGCCAAACAGGTGGTCGATGAAGTCGTTGATTTCGACGATCGACTCCTGCGGAATCACGTCGTCAAAAGACTTCAACGCGACGCTTTTGTCGATTCGAATCCGCTTAGTCTCCGTCTGCCCACGCACGTCTGTCAGGGTGTCCATAGCCCAAATTTCCATTTGCTTTTTGTTCTACGACCGTATTGAAAAATATTCCCTACGAGGCGCGCACAATGTGCGCCAGCGTACATAAAGCCCTCAGGCGATTGAGCTCGATCATTAAATCTAAAGCGGATTTCTCTGACAGTTTTGTAGATCTCGTTGGGCGATTTGGAAAATGCTGCGACTGCGACGTTGCGCGCTGGATTTCGGCGCAATGCCCAAAAAACGAGTCGATCTCGATATTCGACTTTGGACTAACAGACTTTTCGTTGATAATTTATCTTATGTCAAATTGTGAATTCTTCGGAAAAGGCTTCCAGTACGCATCGCACGCGCCACCGTCGATGCGCGTGCAGCGTGTCGGCCCCCACGCCACAGGTGATGCACACCGATGCCCGGTGACGATCGCGAATCGTCCGAACCGCGACTCTTTCGCCTGCCACAACTGGCGCCGGGTGCAGCCCGTTTCAGTGATCAACAAAACTGGCGCGGCAATTCAATTCCAATTTTATGGCGGGCCTAATCAGAGCCCTCACGAATTAAGACGCGCCGTGCGTACCGATTAATTCATGCACGCCACACGCCGCAATTAGACACTGTTAAATACTGCCTTGCGCACCACGAGAATAAGCTTTGTGGCGAAAAGACAATACCGCTATCGCACTTCGCGCGGATTTTTTTATCGTCGGCTATTGCCTTGTGGCTTAGAGACGTTTCGCATTTCTCTCAATCGGAGAGCGTGTCGCCGTTGAGCGACTGTGAATGGGCTACGTGCATTTCGACATGGCATACGGGCGCAACGTGTTCGCCACCCTCCCACTGGCCGCAATCTGAGATGCATGTTCGAACACGCGCAGACGCTCGGCATCCGCAATCAGTCGTTTCTTCGTCATCGAGCGTCCCGCCGATCCGAAGCCCATCACCTTTTCGTACTCACGCGGCCTGCCGTGCCTGAAGCGATTAAAGAAGTCATCGCCCGGCAGGCCGTTGTCGAGGCTCATCAGGCAACCGTAGTCGAGCGACGCGCAATCGCTCAGTGAGCGCGCCGCGTCCTCCAATGCGCGATAGCGGCCTTGCAACGGTTCGTCGCGACCGAAAAGCGCGTGCAGTTCCTGATAAGTCACGAGTCTTTTGCGTTTCGCGGCACGCAGTAGCATCGCGGCAATATCGCGGGTCCTATCCATGTTCATGTCGTTCTCCTTACCGCGGGCTTGCAAGCGCCCAATGGCAACCGATGAAAGCGCTGTCAGCTTTTATCGCGGTTATGCGTATCGAATCGGAAACTGCCCGGCATAAAATATTTCCGGTGTTGAACGACGCCGCTAAAATTAAGCGGGTGGTTACTGGATTCGGGCTTCACAACGCCACTCTGCGCGAATGCCCCGGTTAGCTATAATCCGCCGGAAAAACGCCGCGAAGGGTTTTCAAGCTTCAGCAGTTTTTTCGCAGCTCTCCGGCGAATCGCCACTCTGCATCGAAAAATGCATTCCAATTAGATTCGCAAAACAGGAATCCGCGCACTCAAACGGTTCAGTCTTTCGACCTGTCGCACGCACTTAAAAGCGCCCGACGTCAAGCGGTATGCGGCCTGGCGCTATCCGGGGTGCCAGAGCGAGCCGGGTGTTTAAAATCACTTCATTCAGGTTAGCAAACGTTAAATTCAATCGCAAGACAGATATTTAAGATTTTAGAAAGAAAACATCGGGAAACCGCCTTACGTGATGTTTGCGTGATTTTCTATCAGAGGAAAGACGCGATTGATTTTTTATTCTTTCGGACACAACGGGCGACTTTTAGATTATCTGTAGGTGACGCGCCCTCCTCACTGTCTACCCTGGTAACCGATTGCAGTCCGGTCAGCGGCCCAACGGCGGAGTTCTCCGATGCATCGACCAAATGACGATTTGCCGACCGTCGCACGGCGTCTCACGGCGGGCAAGAAACTGCTCGACGGCGTCGCTGCGGCCGAGGTCGCGAGACAGATGGGCATGGCAAAGACCACCGTCGAGCGATATCGCAAGCTATTGGAGCAAGGTGGGCTCGAGGCGCTGAGAAACATGAGCGTCGGCGGCCGCCATTCCGCACTCGCGGTGGCGGATCTGGACTGGTTGGCCCAGGCGCTGAGGGCCTCGCCGCGGGACTATGGCTTCGACGCCGATGGCTGGAGCAATGCGCGCATGCGTGAGCTGATAAGCCGTCAGTTCGGCATTTCGTACTCGCGAGTCTATGTATGGCAACTGGCCACCCGACTCGGCGTGTCTTATCGGCTCGGCCGGAATGCGCTGTAAAACGGCGGGAGTACCCAGCTAAAGCACGCGCGTGCGCATCGGCTCAGGCGCTTTCTCGAACCTTTGGCAGAAACTGCGGCGCCAGTTCGACCTCCGACCATCGGAACGGCAACGCGCCGCGACTGCGCCGCACTTCGTTCACATGAAACCGCACGAGCCGCTGCGCGCCTGCCAATGCCGCGAGTTCGTCGCCGTCCCAGATGATCTCTGCTCGCACCGCCAGATAAAGCAGATCGCCGGTTGCGAAGTCGATAAACAGCAGACCCGCGCGCGGATCGTGCACGAGGTTGCCGATCGTGTTGAAAAAACGGTTGCCGCTGTAGTCGGGCGTGGTCAGCGTAGTTGCGTCGTCCACGCGCACGAAGCCCGGCGCACCGCCGCGATGGGAAACGTCGATCCCCTTTCCCGGCCCCGCTTCCTCGCTCAGATTCGCGCTGGCGATAAAGAACGTGTCCGCGCTCGCGAGCAACTCGCGGTCGGCACTGCTCAGAAGCGTGGCGATTTCGGGCTGCGCGCGCGTCGCGGCCGCGTCCCGCTCGATGAAAGACGGCGCGCGGCTCTGGATATACTTCGGGCAATTGCCGAAGCTCTGCGTGACTTCGACCTGCAACGTCTCGCCTTCCACGGACCGGACGACGCCATTTGCCCGATTGCGCCGCCGCGTACGCGGCTCGATGCCCAGCGCACCAAGCTGCGCGCCTTCGCGCCAACCCGCGGCGAGCGGATCGCCAGCCAATGTGCCACCGTCGATGCGCAGTGTCCCCGCATCCGCTGACGAGACGAAACCCGGCGCACCCGCACGCAGCGTCGCCCAGGGCTGAGCGCTCGCATCGACGCCGCCGATCACGACGAACGGCTGCGCGGCAAAGAACTCGCGATGCTGCTCAGGCATGAATCGGCGAATGCCCCGACGTCCCATCGACTCGGCCACCTCACGCACACCCGCGCGCTGCTGCGCATCCTGCTCGCCGGCATGAAACGGCGACGCGTCGCTTCCCCAGTTATTCAACGGGACGAACTCGGACATGATCGGACTCCTTTGCAAGATCTGACGCGGCCGTCAACGCGTATCACGCCGCCAGCAAGCCCGCCTTCGTCGAAGGCATCGCGATGAAACGCGGCAGTGCCTCCACACGCTGCAGCCACGCGCGAATGTTCGGATACGGCTGCAACGACACGCCGCCCTCGGGCGCGTGAGCGATATACGTGTGCGCGGCGATATCGGCGATCGTGACGTGCGCGCCAGCCACGAACGGCTTACCGGCAAGCTCCTCGTCGATCACGTCGAACAGCTTGACGGCGATCTGTTTCGCACGTTCGTGGTCGAGCGGCGCGCCGAACACGGTCACGAGCCGCGCCGCGCACGGCCCGTAGGCGATCTGGCCAGCCGCGAGCGACAGCCAGCGCTGCACCGCCGCGGCGCCGCGCGGATCGTCCGGCAGCCACGATGCGTCGCCATAGCGCTTCGCCAGATAGACCAGAATCGCGTTCGAATCGAACAGCGTGAGCTCGCCGTCCTGAATCGTCGGCACCTGACCGAATGGGTTCAGCGCGAGGTATTCGGGCTTGCGGTTGTCGCCCGCCTTCATGTTCAGCTCGATGACCTCGAACGGCAGATCGAGCAGCGTCAGAAACAGCTTCACGCGATGACCGTGGCCTGAAAGCAGCGTCGTATACAGCTTGATAGGCTCGGCGGGTCTGGCAGCGGGCATGGATGGCTCCGGATAGGTTGAATGACACGCCCAGCATAAGGCGTAGGCACTGTCGCGCGGAAGCCCGATAATCCGGGAAACACAGTCAAGCGAGAATGGACAATCGATCATGGCCGATGTGCGCAACGTGAACCTGAACCGCCTCGCGATCTTCGTCGCGGTCATCGACGCCGGCTCGCTGAGCGCCGCCGCGACGCGGCTCGGGCTCGCGAAGACGATGGTCAGCACGCACATGCAGAGGCTCGAGGCGGAGGTCGGCGCGAGCCTGCTGGTGCGCACCACGCGGCGGCTCGGCGTCACCGAGGCGGGCCGCACGTTCTATGAGGCGAGCGTGAAGATTCTGCGCGCCACCGAGGACGCGCTGAACGCGCTCGGCGGGGAAACCTCACCGGTGCGCGGCACGCTGCGCGTCAGTGCGCCGAACGACTACGGCACGCTCGTCGTCACGCCCGCGCTGGTCGAATTACGCCGCACGCATGCGCAGCTCGACGTCGAGCTGCTGAGCAGCGACCGCCCCGTCGATCTGATCGCCGATGGCATCGATGTAGCGATCCGGCTTGGTCGCCTCGCGGATTCCAACTATCGCGCGGTGAAGCTCGGCAGCTTCGTCAAATGGCTCGTCGCGAGTCCGGAGTTCCTGCGGACGTGGGGCGCGCCGGGCACGCCGGCCGCGCTGGAGACGCTGCCCTATTGCGCGTTGTCGGTGTTGCCGCATCCGTTGACGCTCGACTTGCGGCACGTCGACGGCAAGATCGCGAGCGTGCGCTGCGCGTCCGCGTTGCGCGTCAACACGGCCGATGCCTGCCGCGCGGCGACGCTCGCGGGCGGCGGCATCGGTCTGTTGACGGATTTTTCGATCGCGGACGACGTCGCGACGGGACGGCTGATCCGGCTGCTGCCCGAATGGGCGAGCGCACCGGCGAGCATTCAGGCCGTGTTCCCGCCGACGAGTCACCCGCCGGCGAAGGTGCGCGCGTTGATCGATACGCTGAAGCGAAGGCTCACGGCGGAGCCTGCGGTCTAGCACGGCAGATCCTTCTGGCGCTCCCATTCCAGCGCAACGGCGGTTAGCTTCTATCCGCGTTATCGACCGATTTGCTCTACTGCGACGATGCGCGCCGCACCCCGCGGCCTCGCCTGATCGTCAATGTGGAGAGCTTATGTCCGCCATTTCCCGTCCTGCTCAATGGGTTCTCACCGTCGCGTGTCCGAGCGCGGCGGGCCAGGTTGCCGCCGTCGCTGGCTTTCTCGAACGGCATCGTTGCTATGTCGACGAACTCACCGTATTCGACGACGAACTGAGCGAGCGCTTTTTCGTGCGCTGCGTGTTTCACCACGTCGATCGCGACGATGCGCTGCAGATCGCCACGCTGAAGCAGGAATTCGCGCCGATCGCCGAACGCTTCCGGATGACGTGGGCGATCCACGATCTGTCGAGCCGGCCGAAAGTCCTGATCATGGTTTCCAGGCTCGAACACTGTCTCGCCGACCTGCTGTTTCGCTGGCGCATGGGCGAACTGAAGATGGACATCGTCGGCATCGGCTCCAATCATCGCGATCTCGAACCGCTCGCGCGACAGCACGGCCTGCCGTTCCATCATCTGCCGATTACAGCCGACACGAAGCCACAACAGGAAGCCGGCCTGCTCGATCTGTTCGATACGTCCGGCGCCGAACTGCTGATTCTCGCGCGCTACATGCAGATCCTGTCCGCCGAAACGAGCCGCGCGCTCGCCGGGCGCGCGATTAATATCCATCATTCGTTCCTACCTGGTTTCAAGGGAGCGAGACCGTATCATCAGGCCCATGCGCGCGGCGTCAAGGTGATCGGCGCCACCGCGCATTTCGTCACCGACGATCTCGACGAAGGTCCGATCATCGAGCAGGGAGTCGAACCGGTCGATCACTCGTACAGCCCCGAACGGCTGCTGACGACCGGACGCGACGTCGAATGCATTACGCTCGCGCGCGCGGTCAAGGCGTTCGTCGAGCGGCGTGTGTTCATCAACGGCGAGCGCACCGTCGTGCTGCGGTAAACACAAAAACGCCGCTGAAAAGCGGCGTTTTTGTGTGCTGCGCCGACGCCTGGCCGAGTTACTTCACCCAGCTATTCACCCGATCCGCATGCGAGCTGACCCACGCGTCGGCCGCTGCAGCCGGCTTTTCGCCATTCTGCGTGGCCAGCATCACCGTGTCGATCTCGCCCGGCTTCCATTGGAACTTCTTCAGGAACGCGACCACGGTCGGCGCTTTTTTCTCGAGCTCGGGATTCACCACGCTATCCACGTGCTCGGCTTCACCGAATACCTTCTTCGGATCGTCGAGGAATTTCAGCTTGTACTTGGCGAACATCCAGTGCGGCTTCCATCCGGTCACGATGATCGGCTTGCTGGCCGCCTCCGAGCGCGCCAGTTCGGCGGTCATCGCGCTTCCGGAACTCGGCATCAGCTGATAGTCGAGCCCATAGGCCTTGATCGCCTCGCTGGTTTTCTGCATCACACCCGCGCCGGCATCGATGCCGACGATGCGCGCGCCGAACTCCGCCTTCTTCGCCTGCAGATCGCCGACGCTCTTCACGTCCACGTTGTCCGGCACGATCAGACCGATCTTCGCGTCGTTGAAGTTCGGCCCGAGGTCGACCACCTTGTCCTTGAAGTTGTTCCAGTAGGCGCCGTGCGTGACCGGCAGCCACGCGGACAGCGTCGCGTCGAGATCGCCGCGCGCCACGCCCTGCCACATCACGCCGGCCGCCACCGGCACCAGTTGCACCTGATAACCGAGGCGTTTTTCGATCACCTCGGCGGCCACGTTCGAGGTCACCACGCTATCGTCCCAGCCCTCCACGTAACCGATCTTGATGGTCGGTTTCGAATCGGCCGACACGCCCGCACTGACCGCCGCCAGCATCACCCCCAACGCGCTTGCCACCACTCTCTTTCCGATCAGTCTCATCGACGTTCTCCCGTTGATCCATTTGCCCATTGACGCGTTTGCCATCGAACCGCACATTGCGTATTTAGAATCGCCAGCCAGAATTGCCGGGTAGCGTTGTTTTGCGACATGCAGTTGTCCGCATGCGACTTCCACGCAAATCCGCGCAGTGTTTGCCGTGTTGTTGTGGTGTTATCAGTCGTATTACTTGTCGACGACGAGATCGGTCAGCGGCTTGCTACAGCACAGCAGCACCATGCCTTGATCGATCTCACGCTGACGGATACCGCCCGCGTGCTTCATCGCCACTTCGCCCGACACGAGCTTCACCTTGCAGGTGCCGCACATGCCTTGCGTGCACGACGCCGGCAGCCGCACGCCCGCCTGCTTCGCCGCATCGAGCACATGCTGGCCGCCGCCGCACTCGATCTCGCGATGACTGCGCGTAAAGCTCACCTTGAAACGCGTGGCGGTTTCGGCCGGCGCGCACGCATCGCTCAGCGTGTCCGCGACATGCGCTTCGGCCATTTGCGCAGCCACTTCGCTGACGGTCTCGAACGAGAAGCTTTCCTCGTGATAGTGCTGACGATCGAAGCCGCCTTCATCGAGCAGATTGCGCACCGCCTGCATATACGGCGCGGGGCCGCACGTGAAAATCTCGCGCTCCAGAAAATCCGGCGCAATCAGTTTCAGCAGCGGCAGCGTCAGAAAGCCGGTGATGCCGGGCCAATTGGTGCGCGTGCCCACGCGTTCGCAGACGAACGCGGTGCGGAAATGCGCCTGATTGGCGGCGATCAGATCGAGCTCGCGCGCGAAGATGATGTCGTCCGGCGTACGCGCGCTGTGCACGAAGACGATATCGCTGTCCTCGCCGAGTTCATGATGCGCGCGGCTCATCGACATCAGCGGCGTGATGCCCGAGCCCGCAGACAAAAACAGGAACTTGCGCGCCGGATGCCGCGCGCAGGTGAATTCGCCGGCTGGGCCCAGCACGCGTACCTGCATACCCGCATGCAGATGGTCGTGCAGCCAGTTGGACACCGGGCCGCCCGGCACGCGCTTCACGGTGATCGAAATCGTATGCGGCCGTGTGGGCGGAGACGAAATCGTATAGCAGCGATTGACGCGCTCGCCGTCAATCTCCAACTCCAGCGTGATGAATTGCCCCGGCTCGAACACGAACGCCCGACCGGATGGCGCGCGGAAGAAGAAACTCTTCACGTCGTGCGTTTCGCTGCGGACCTGGCAGCACTCCAGCGTGTCGTCGGCGTCGCTGCTCCAGCGCGCCGGCAGCGCGTCCCAGAAGCGCGGCTGCGAGACACGGCTCGGCGCGTCAACTGGATTCTGTGAAGGCTGCTCGATGTCCGGTTGAAACATGGCCTGATCGCGCATCATGGTTGTCCCCCCGCTCCTCATCGCGGTCTTGCGCTCAGCGCACGAACGACACGACTTTCTCGTCGTGCACCGCCCGTGGGTTCGCGTCGTAATCCGCGAGACGGCCGATATACCACTCGCAGAACTTTTCGACGAGTCCTTCGGTGAACGGCGAATAAGGCCCCGGCTCATACGCGCTACTCGTCGCGCCGCGCTGCGAATATTCGACGAGCGCGCGATCCTGGTCGTTGGTCGCGCGCCACACGGCGGTCAGATTGTCGACGTCGTAATCGATGCCTTCGCGCGCGTCCTTGTGCACGAGCCATTTGGTGCGCACCAGCGTCTTGCCGGCCGACAGCGGAATCGCCGAGAAACTGACGATGTGGTCGCTCATGAAGTGATGCCACGAGTTCGGCTGGGTCCAGAACGACAGGCCGCCGAGATCCGCATGCTTGAAACCGCCGAGCAGCTTCTTCGAGGCGACCTTCGCGTCGAGCGTCTGCGATTCGCCGTCGCGATCGAGCGGCAGACGTTGCGTACGAAACCCGGTGACCAGGTCGGCGAGCCGTTCGATTTCCGCCGACGGCAACTGCATCGCCTCCCACTGCGCGGTGCGGCGCGCGACCGTCGTCTCGAACGCGGCCATGCCCTCCTCGTTCGCCGGCGTGCGCTGATAACCGAAACCGTATTCGTACAGCGAGATGGTCAGCTCCGGATGGTTCGCGACGCAGTGATAGCACTCGCGATTGTTTTCCATCGTCAGCTTCCAGTTGCCCTCCTCGATGATGTCGATCGACGCGGCGATCTTGCAGCCGGCCAGATCGTGCGGCAACAGATACGGTTCCATCGCGGCGCGCATCACGGCGAAATCGGCGGGCGGCTGCTCGGCGAGGCAGATGAAAATCAGTCCGGCGAGATTTTCGACATGCACCGCTTTCAGACTATGTTTGCAGCGCTCGAACTGCTCGCCCATGTGCTCGGCGAACATCAGGTCGCCATTGAGGCTATACGTCCAACTGTGATACGGACAGACGATATTGCCGAGCGAGCCCTTGCCGGTATTGCACAGACGCGCGCCGCGGTGGCGGCATACGTTATGAAACGCGCGCACCCGCATGTCGTCGTCGCGCACGATCAGGATCGAATCGTCGCCCATCTCGACCGTCACATAGTCGCCCGGCTCGGGCACGTCGGGCTCGACCGCGACCTGAATCCAGTGCTGACGGAAAATCGCGTCGATGTCGAGCGCGAAGATGTGCTCGCTGGTATAGAACGGCGCTTCCAGCGTGTAATTCTGCTTGCGGCGTTCGATCATTGCGCGAACGTCTGCGGAAACTTTCATTGTGTGCTCCGTTGCGTGTCACGTCTGGCGCCGCGCCAGGCCCTCCTGGTCGCATGCTGGCCCGAGCCGGAATTCAGTAATCGACCAGTTGATGCTCGCGCAAATACGCGAGTATCACTTGTGCTTTTTCGACGGAACTCCCTTCAATTACGACGCTGCCGCCGCGGCTCTCGGACGTCGTCGCCGACAGCATGCGCGCGTGGCCTGAGCGTTTTTCGGCGGCGGCGAGGCGCACCGGTTTCGCTGTGGTGGGGCCGATCGTCCATGCGGACCGTTCGGGAGTGGTGCCGTGCCGCGGGTCGGCGACCGGCGCGACGGCGCGCTCGATCGTGCCTTCGCGCATCCGTGCATACGCGTACGACGTCGCGACGTTCGCGAGCGGATGCACGGCGACCAATGCCGGCAGCCGCACTTCGACGCGCCGTCGCAGGCCCTTCGGCATGAACTGCCGGACCTGCGCTCGACCGTCGCGCAGCGCCAGATCGACGGCGGCGCCGACGAGCGGCACCGCCAGCGCATGCGCGACGCGATACGGCAGCATGCCGCTATCGAAACCGCCTTCGGCGAGCGTGCCGGTCAGCACCAGCTCGTAGCCACGCAAACGCCCGGCGAGTTGCGGCGCAGGATCGGCGTCGGGCGGCATCTCGAGCACTTCGACCGAACGCGCGCCGAGCGCCAGATACTCGTTCAACGCGGCGTTCGACGGATCGCCCGCGTGCAGCACGTCGAGCGTCGCGCCATGCGTTCTGACGAGCGACAGCGCCAGCGTCAACGCCGCCGCATCGTTGCGGCTGTAGCGCGCGACGCCGCTGACCGGGTGACGTCCGACTGAAACCAGCACGGCGATCTTCATGCGAGCACTCCTTCGGCAAGCTGGCCCGGTTGCAGCAGCGCGGCCGAGGTGGCGCGCGCGGCGTGCGCCGCGGCCGCCGCCTCGTTGAGCGCCGCGATGGCTTCCTGCGCGTCGGCGATCACGGTCAGATTCGCGCGCTTCGCGATCGGCGCGCTCGCGTCGAGATTCACCGCGATCACATGGCGGCAATCCTTGATGCCTTGCAGATGCTGCACCGCCCCCGAGATGCCGAACGCGATATACACGCTCGCCTCGACGGTCTTGCCGGTCGCGCCGATCTGCTTGTCGCGCGTGAACTTGCCGTCGTCGACGGCAACCCGGCTGGCACCGATCGCCGCGCCGAGGGTCGTGGCGAGTCGCTCGAACGCGGGCACGTCGCTGACGCCGTTGCCCGCCGACACGATGAAATCCGCCTCCTCCAGCGCGACCTGCGCCGCGTCGATTTCGTCGATGCCGAGATCGTGTATCGCTCGTTGCGCGACCGTGCTGTCCGCTTCGTGGTCGAAGCGCCACGCGACCCGCTCGCCCGCGCCGACGAACGGCAGCTTCGGATCGACCGCATTCGGCTCGAGCAACACGACCTCGGGCAGCGCGCGGCTGGCGAGCGCCGTATTCGCGCGAATATAGGTGCACACGTGCCCGGCAGCGATCTCGACGACGTGCGTCGCGACGCTTGCATCGGCCGCCGCCGCATAGCGGCGGCCGAGGTCGCCGTCGCCGGTCGCGTTGTCGGGCAGCAAGACATGGGCTGGCGCATAGGCCGCGACGCAGGCCGCCAGCGCATTCAGTTCATCGTCCGGCGCGTACGTGCGGCGATCGAAGATCGGCAATTCGATCAGCTTGTCGGCGCCGAGTGCGGCGGCATCGCCGGTGAATTCGCCGAACACCAGCAGCACGACTTCGGTGTGCGTGTCCGCGATCAGCGCGGCGGCGGCGAGCGTCTGGCGCGCATGTTCATCGAGCGCGCCGCGGTCCGCGTGCGCCGCGACCAGCAGCACATGGTGCGGCGTGGCCGTCGTGCGGCGCGGCTTCGGCTGTTCGCCATGCGCGGCGTGACGCGCATCAGCCAGCGACGCACTGCCGCCGGCGTCCGCGATGCCAACGACGCCGAGCGTGATGCGCCTGAGTCCCTGTGCCGTCACCGTGAACGGCCGGCGCGGATCGATTCGTTTGAGCGTGTTCAGCATCGCGTTACTCCAGCGCCGCGGCAACCAGTTCGGCCACGTCCAGCACTTCCGGTCGCGGCCCCACCACCCCTTCGAGCATCGCGGTGCAATTCGGACAGCCGACCGCGACGATTTCCGCGCCGCTCGCGCGCGCGTCGTCGATACGGATGTCGGGAATCCGCCGTTTGCCGGGAATATCGGTCAGCGGTGCGCCGCCGCCACCGCCGCAGCAGCGTCCACGCAGGCCGTGACGCTCCATCTCGACCACCTTGATGCCGATGCTCTTCAGCACCCGGCGCGGCGCTTCCGTCTCGCCGTTGTAGCGGCCCAGATAGCACGGGTCGTGATACGTGATGTTGCGCTCCGCGGCGGCGGCGGCCGCGCGCGGCGACAGCTTGCCGCTCGCGATCAGTTCGTCGATCAGCGCCGTGTGATGCTGCACCTGATAGAGCCCGCCGAGCGCGCGATACTCGTTGCGCAGGCTATGCAGCACGTGCGGATCGGCGGTAACGATGCGCGCGAACGAGTACTGCGCGAGCGTCCCGATCAGCGTACGGGCCAGTTGCTGGAACGTCGCTTCGTCGCCGAGCCGCCGCGCGGTGTCGCCGGTATCGGTCTCGACACCGCCCAGCACCGCGTAGTCGACGCCCGCGCGGTTCAGCACCTTGACGAGCGCGCGCAGCGTGCGCTGATAGCGCATGTCGAACGCGCCTTCGCCGGCGATCAGCAACACGTCCACGTGACGGCCCGGCTGCGCGACCTGCACCTGCAGATCGACGGCCCAGTCGTAGCGCGCGCCGATGTCGTAGCCGTTGAGGCTGCCGGTTTCGCGCAGATTCGCGAGCGTCGCCGGCCCCTTGCCCGGCACGCTGCCTTCGACGAGCGTCTGATTGCGGCGCATGTCCACGATCGCGTCCACGTGCTCGATCAGCATCGGGCACTCCTGCACGCAGGCGCGGCAAGTCGTGCAGGACCACAGCGTGTCCGCTTCGATCAGCGTCGAGATCAGCGGCTTGCCGGGCGCGCCCGCGTGCTTGCCGACAGCAATGCCGGGCGTCGGGCTGCCTGCGTACTGCGCGTCGGTGCCGCCGACCATGCCGGTTACCAGATCCTGAATCAGCTTCTTCGGATTGAGCGGCTGACCGGCCGCGAACGCGGGGCACGCCGCTTCGCATTTGCCGCATTGCACGCAGGCGTCGAAGCTGAGCAACTGGTTCCAGCGGAATTCGACCGGCTTGCCGACGCCGTATTCCTTCGCGTCGAGCAGCGGGGTTTTAAGCGCGGTGGGCGGCACGGCATCGCGAGCGTGACGCGCTGCGGTGGAATCGGCAAAGCGCTCCTGGCGCGGATGAAACGCGAGATGCAGCAGTCCGGCCAACGCATGTTTCATCGGGCCGCCACGCGCCGCGCCGAACGTCATCGTGAACGCGCCCGCCGCGATCAGCAGCGCGACGATCACGGCGAGCGCGCCGGACATCGCCGTCGCGGGCAGCGCGACGAACAGCACGAGACCGAGCGCGAATGCGCCGAGCAGCAACGGCAACTGATCCCACGGCCCGCGCGAGAGTCGCGCCGGCACCGTCTTCGCGCCATGCCGGCGGCGCCACATGAACACCGTGCCGATCAGCATCGCCAGCGCGGCGAGAAAGATCAGTTTGTCGAGCCACGGCGAGTAGATCGCGAGGCCGTAGTTGACGAACACGAGCGCCATCGCGAGGATCGCTCCGCCCGCCGTGGCAACGTGTGTGCGTGCGATATACGGATCGCGTGCGACCACGTGATGCAGATCGACGAAGTAACGCTTCGGGATCGCGAGCAGATTGGCCCAGCCATAGGCGCCCGCGACGGTCGCGCGGCCCTCGCGCCAGTAGGCGGCGCGGCGCGCCAGCGCGAACGCGAGACCGGCCACCGACACCCACAGCAGGACGGTGATGACAAACACGGGGCTCATCGTCAGAAGTCCTTGCAAAGGCGCAGCGCGTCGTAGATCGCGCCGTGAATGTTGTGCATCGAGATGCAGTCGCCGACCCGGAACAGCAGGAAGCGGCCGTCGCCGAGCTGCTCGTCGAGGCACGGCTGCGGTTCGGACGCGAACAGTTTGTGCACGTCGAGCTGGCCGCGATTGACCGATTCAGGCTTCAGTTGCCAGTAAAGTCGGTCGTTCGGCGTACTGCCGTTTTCGATCACCACCTGATCGACCGCGCGCTCCTCCTGCTCCTCGGTGTACTCGTTGCGGATCACGGCGATCTTCTTGCCGTCATCCTCGTACACCCTGTCGAGCCAGTAATTGGGCGTATGGATCACGCCTTGCGCGTACAGACGGCGATAGAAGATCGGGAACGTGGTGCCGCCGACGTCGTCGGCGACCTTCACGTCGGGCGTGACGATCTCCACGTTGGCGCCGCGGCTCGCGATGAAATCGGCCACACCCGCCCCCGCATGCGTGCTGACGCCGTCGTACACGAGCACGTTCCTGCCCGGCTCGACCTTGCCGGCCAGCACCTCCCACGAACTGACCGCGAGCCCCGCGTCGACGCCCCACGCCGCGACCTGCGACGTGAACGCCGAACCGCCGGTGGCGAGCACGACGATGTCGGGCTTCTCGGCCATGATGGTCCGCTCGTCGGCGGCGACACCGAGGCGGCGGTCCACGCCGAGGCGCTTCGTCTCCATGTCGAACCAGCGCACGATGCCCGCCATCTGCTCGCGCTGCGGCGCTTTCGCCGCCAGCATGATCTGGCCGCCCACGTGATCGTTCTTTTCGAACAGCACCACGTCGTGACCGCGCGACTTCGCGACGCGCGCCGCTTCGAGCCCCGCCGGCCCCGCGCCGACCACCACGACCTTGCGCTTCGGCCCGCGCGACCTGGCAATCACGTGCGGCATCGTCGCTTCGCGCGAGGTCGCCGCGTTCTGCACGCACAGCACGTCGAGCCCGTTGTACTGACGGTCGATGCAGTAGTTCGCGCCGACGCACTGCCTGATTTCGTCCTCGCGGCCGTCGCGGATCTTGATGACCATATGCGGATCGGCGATCTGTGCGCGCGTCATGCCGACCAGATCGACCATGCCGCTCGCGAGCAAGCGCTCGGCCTGGCCCGCGTCGCGAATGCTTTGCGCGTGCATCACCGGCACCTTGACGACCTGCTTGATGCCGGCCGCGAGATGCACGAACGGCTCGGGCGGCAGCGCCATCGGCGGCATGCAGTTGGCGAGCGTATTGTGCGTGTCCGCGCCGGAACCGATCACGCCGAGATAGTCGATCAGGCCCGTCTCGCTCATCGCCTGGGCAATCTCTTTCAGCTGCTCGTGATCGAGCCCGTCTTCGTGGAATTCGTCGCCACACATGCGCAGGCCGACGCAGAAGTCGGCGCCCACCGCCGCGCGCACCGCCCGCAACACTTCGACGCCGAAACGCAGGCGATTTTCGAGCGAGCCGCCCCATTCGTCGGTACGGAAGTTGGTGCGCGGGCTCCAGAACTGATCGATCAGATGCTGGTGCGCCGCCGAGATCTCGATGCCGTCCATGCCCGCATCCTTCACGCGCTTCGCGGCCGCCGCGAAGTCGCCGATGATGCGGCGGATCTCTTCGACCTCGATGATCTTCGCGTTGCCGCGATGCACCGGCTCGCGCACTCCCGACGGCGACATCAGATGCGGCCAGTGCTCGCCGTGAAACGCCGAGCGACGTCCCATGTGGGTGGCCTGAATCATGATTTTCGCGCCATGCGCGTGCATTGCTTCGGCGAGCCGCGCGAGCGGATCGACGATCCGGTCGGTGGCGAGATTCACCGACTTCCACCAGCCTTGCGGGCTGTCGATCGACACCGGGCTCGAACCGCCGCACACGGCGAGTCCGACTCCGCCCTTGGCCTTTTCCTCGTAGTACCGGATATAACGGTCGCCGGGCAGGCCACCCGGCTCCGCATAGACCTCCGCGTGCGCGGTACTGACGATGCGATTGCGCAGCGTCAGCTTGTTCAACGTGAGCGGCTTGAAAAGGTTCGGGTAACGCATCGCGATCGACCTCGGAATGCCCGGATTAGATTGACGCGAGCGGCGAGACTTCGAACACGCAGTGCTCGTGTCCCTCCGCCGCGCAGCGCGCTTCTTTCGACTGCGACGGCGGGCCCTTGCGCGCGCCGTCGGGCGCGGTATCGTTGACCCAGTCCATCGCGCCCGCGAACCAGCCGGCGAACATGTAGCAAAGCTTGCCGGTCTTGCCCGGTTGCGCGAGCACGAACGACGAGTGCCGCAATTCGATCCGCGCATGCGAGCTGGCCGGATCGGCTTCGATGAGCTTGAAGATGCCCCAGCCGCGCTGCGACAGACGGTTCAGGTAATGCTCGAATACCGCCATGCCGGCAAGACCATGTTGCTTCGCTTCCTTCTCGCACCAGAAATAGGCGGACTTGTGACCGGCCTTGTAGAGAATCTCCGCGTACGTGTCGCGGCCGAGCGCTTCCTCGACGGCGACGTGGTTGTTGGTGAAGAAGTGGCGCGGCACGTACAGCATCGGCAGCGCGTCGGTGATCCAGACGCCGGTGTCGGGATCGACGTCGATCGGCAGTTGCGGTTGCATGGGAAGGCTCCGTTTTTATCCGCTATAAAAGAAGGGGTAAAGCTCACACCGTCCAGACTTCGCCGAACACCCGTACCCAGTTTTCGCCCATGATCTTGCGGATGCGCGTCTCGCTCCAGCCGGCGCGTTCCATCGCGGCGGTCAGGTTCGGAAACTCGCCGATCGTGCGAATGCCTTCGGGATTCACGACCTTGCCGAAGTTCGTCAACTGGCGATAACGGCCCTTGTCGTGCGTGATCCAGTCGAAAAACTCGGTGCTGTAGCCCTGCGTGAAATCCGTGCCGATCCCCACCTGGTCCTCGCCGATCAGGTTCACCACGTACGCGATCGCCTCGATATAGTCCTCGACGGTCGCATCCGGTCCGCGCTTCAGGAACGGCGCGAACATCGTCACGCCGACGAAGCCGCCCGCGTCCGCGATCTCCTTCAGCTGCTCATCGGTCTTGTTGCGCGGATGCTCTTTGAGCCCGGACGGGCAGCAATGCGAATAGCAGACCGGTTTCTTCGAAGCCGCGATCGCCTCCGACGACGTCTTGCCGCCCACATGCGACAGATCGACCATGATGCCGACGCGGTTCATCTCCTGAATCACTTCGCGCCCGTAACCGGACAGACCGCCGTCGCGTTCGTAGCAGCCGGTGCCGACCAGGTTCTGCGTGTTGTAGCAAAGCTGCACCACGTTGACGCCGAGATCCTTGAACGCTTCGATATAGCCGAGGTTGTCCTCGAACGCATGCGCGTTCTGGAAGCCGAAGATGATGCCGGTCTTGTTCTCTTCCTTGGCGCGGAAGATGTCGTCGGTGGTGCGCACCAGCGTGAGGATTTCGCTGTATTGGCGGATTTGCTGCTTCATTTCGGCGATGTTGTCGACGGTCTTCTGAAAACTCTCCCAGACCGACACCGTGCAGTTCACCGCGGTCACGCCGCCCTTGCGCATGTCCTCGAACACCGAGCGCTCGAACTTCGAAATGTTCAGCCCGTCGATGATGATGCTGTTCTCGTGCAGTTGACTCATCGTTTGCTCCACGCGTACTCAGTAAATGGGAAAGCGCTCGCACAGCGCGAAAATCTCGCGGCGCACGCGTTGTTCGGTTGCGGTATCGCCTTCGGGCGACACGCGCAGCGCATCGAGCACCTCGACGATCAGACGCCCGACCTCGCGGAATTCGCTGACGCCGAAGCCGCGCGTCGTGGCCGCCGGTGTGCCGAGGCGGATGCCGGAGGTGATGGTCGGCTTCTCCGTATCGAACGGAATGCCGTTCTTGTTGCAGGTGATGCCCGCGCGCTCCAGCGCGTGTTCGACCTGATTGCCCTTGAGCCCCTTCGGCCGCAGATCAACCAGCAGCAGATGGTTGTCGGTGCCGCCCGTCACCAGATCGACGCCGCCCGATGTGAGCACCTCGCCCAATGCCCGCGCGTTCGCGAGCACCCTATCGATATAGGTTTTGAAGCCCGGCTGCAGCGCCTCGCCGAATGCGACCGCCTTGCCGGCGATCACGTGCATCAGCGGGCCGCCCTGCAAGCCGGGGAACACGGCAGAGTTGATCTTCTTTGCGATCTCCTCGTCGTTGGTCAGCACGAAGCCGCCGCGCGGACCGCGCAAGGTCTTGTGGGTGGTCGACGTGACCACGTGCGCATGCGGGACCGGATTGTCATGGCGGCCGGCCGCGATCACGCCGGCGATATGCGCCATGTCCACCATCAGCTTCGCACTGGCGCCATCGGCGATCGCACGCAGCCGCGCGAAGTCGAGCGCGCGCGGATACGCGGAGAACCCGGCGATCAGCAGCGTCGGCTTGTGCTGTTGCGCCAGTTCCTCGATCTGCTCGTAGTCGATCAGCATCGTGTCGCGCCGCACGCCGTACTGCACCGCGTTGAACCACTTGCCCGACAATGCGGGTTTCGCGCCATGCGTCAGATGCCCGCCCGCGTCGAGCGACATGCCGAGCACCGTATCGCCCGGCCTGGTGAGCGCGAGCATCACCGCGCCGTTCGCCTGCGCGCCGGAATGCGGCTGCACGTTGGCAAACTTCGCGCCGAACAGCTGCTTGATGCGATCGAGCGCGAGCGTCTCGATCGCGTCGACGTATTCGCAACCGCCGTAGTAACGCTTGCCCGGATACCCTTCCGCGTACTTGTTGGTCAGCACCGAGCCCTGCGCGTCGAGCACCGCGCGCGACACGATGTTTTCCGACGCGATCAGCTCGACTTGCGACTGCTGGCGCTCGAGCTCTTTCAGAATGGCGCCGCGCACGGCCGGGTCGCGCGCCGCTAGCGAGTCTTCGAAGAAGGGATTCGGGTTCGACATGGAAGATCCGTGAGATCGTTGACGGGAAGGCCGCTGCGGGTTGCCGGCGGGATCGCGCTACCGCTTTGCCTTGGGTCTATTCTTGACGGTCGCCCGGCGCGTCTATTTACGAATTCAGACGCGTTCTTTGCCTTTTCCGCCATGCGCAACCTTTTTCGACAAGTCGGCGCGATCCGCGCGCTCAGCGCTGCACTACAACGCAGTATTCCTGCGCCGATCGGGTGCGCTGCAAGGGCGTCGCCGCGCTGTTCCGGTGCCGCGCGGATGCTTTCATCAGTCGATTGCTTAGCTATTCCAGGCTTTGTGCGCAGTATCCAAGGGTTTAGCCTGATGGCACGGTAGTTGCCCTGATACTCAGAATTGAGATAGTCGCCCTCCCCACGGCGACGCGACATTTACATCAGGAATCACCGTTCCCATGTCCACCGATCGCACGGCATCGTTGTCGCATTTCGCATTCATGCCGGTCCCCAACTTCACGATGATCGCCTTCTCGAACGCGATCGAAGTGCTACGCATGGCGAACTATCTGACGGGCCAGACGCTTTACCGCTGGTCGATCGTGAGTCCCGCCGGCGGGCCGGTCATGGCGAGCAACGGGTTATCCGTCGATACGGGTCCGGTCGAATGCGTCGGGCAACCCGATATCGTGTTCGTGGTCGGCGGCATCGACGTGCAGCGCTCCACCACCGCCGAGCACCTGTCCGCGCTGCGCCGTTTCGCGCGCATGGGCTGCGTGCTGGGCAGTCTTTGCACGGGCACCTATGCGCTCGCGCGCGCCGGCCTGCTGGCCGGTTACGCGTGCGCGATTCATTGGGAAAACATGTCGGCGCTGAAGGAAGAGTTTCCCGAGACGCGCTTTCTGAAAGAACTATTCGTGATCGATCGCGATCGCGTGACCTGTACCGGCGGCGTCGCGCCGCTCGACATGATGCTGAACCTGATCGCGCCGCGGGTTGGCACCGCTCGGGTCACGCAGATCGCCGAGCAGTTCATCGTCGAACACGTGCGCGACACCAGCGCGCAGCAGAAGATGCCGCTCGTCGCGCGGCTCGGCTCGGCCAACAAGTCGCTGTTCGAAGTGATATCGCTAATGGAGAACAACATCGAGGAGCCGCTGTCGCGCGAAGAGCTGGCGCGGCTCGCCGGCATGTCGCAAAGGCAGTTGCAACGGCTGTTCCGCGAGCATCTGGGCATGACGCCGACGCACTACTATCTGACACTGCGCCTGCGGCGCGCGCGCGAGCTGCTGTTGCAGACCGACATGTCGATCATGCACATCACGATGGCGTGCGGCTTCCAGTCGGCCTGCCACTTCTCGAAGAGCTATCGCGATGCGTTCGGCACCGCGCCGACGCGCGAGCGTCGCAAGCAGGTGCCTTCGCTATCGAATGCGCCGGTGATGGCCGCTTGATACCAGCGGCCAACCAAACTCAAGCGGCCTTCAACAACCCGTGCGGGTCGATCACAAACTTCTTCGGCGCGCCGCCGTCGAATTGCCGGTAACCCTCGGGCGCATCGTCGAGCGACACCACCGTCACGTTGACGATGTCGGCGATCGGCAAACGGTCCCACAGGATCGCCTGCATCAGATTGCGGTTGTACTTCATGACCGGCGTCTGTCCGGTGTGGAACGAGTGCGATTTGGCCCAGCCGAGCCCGAAACGCAAGCTGAGGCTGCCCTGGCGCGCGGCGGCATCGGTCGAGCCCGGATCGTCGGTCACGTAGAGTCCGGGAATGCCGATCGCGCCGGCCGCGCGGGTGATTTCCATCAGCGAATTGAGCACTGCGGCCGGGGCCTCCTCGTGTGAGCTGCCGCTGCCGTGACCGTGTGCTTCGAAGCCGACGCAGTCCACCGCGCAATCCACTTCGGGCTTGCCGAGAATCTGCTCGATCTGTTCGCCGAGCGTCGCGTCCTTCGACAGATTGATGGTCTGGAAGCCCATCTTGCGCGCATGCGCAAGGCGTGCCTCGTTCATGTCACCGACGATCGTGCAGGCCGCACCCAGCAGGCGCGCGGACGCGGCCGCCGCCATGCCCACCGGGCCCGCGCCCGCGATGTAGACGCTCGCACCGGGCTGCACGCCGGCCATCACCGCGCCGTGATAGCCGGTCGGCAGAATGTCGGACAGGCACGTCAGGTCACGGATCTTCGACATTGCCTGCGCGCGGTCGGGAAATTTCAGCAGGTTGAAGTCCGCGTACGGGACCAGCACGTATTCGGCCTGGCCGCCGATCCATCCGCCCATATCGACGTAGCCATACGCGCCGCCCGCGCGCGACGGGTTCACGTTCAGGCACACGCCGGTATGCTGCGCCTTGCAGGTCGGGCAACGCCCGCAGGCGACGTTGAACGGCACCGACACCAGATCGCCGACCTTCAGCGTCTCGACATCGCGCCCGACCTCGATCACTTCGCCGGTAATCTCGTGCCCAAGTACGAGGCCGACCTCGGCGGTCGTGCGGCCACGCACCATGTGCTGATCGGAGCCGCAGATATTCGTGCTGACCACTTTCAGGATCACGCCGTGGCCGATCGAACGGCCGCGAGGATCGACCATCTTCGGGTAGTCGATCGATTGCACTTCGACCTTGCCCTGCCCCAGATACACGACGCCGCGATTGCTGCTCATTGTCTCGTCTCCATGTTCGTGAGCGGCACGCCCCGCACGCCGCGCGGCGCACCGTTTCACCAGCGTAGCGGCCGCCCGGAGCGACACCTGTGTCGAACCCGACACGCGTTTGGCTTCAGCCGACAACGCCGGCGCCGCTCGCATTGCCGCCCACAACTTTTTCTTTACCGTCGCCTAACTTATCCTCGTTTGCCAGCGGTTCGCAAAAGCCGGATAGTGCTGCCTCAGCCGAATCGCCGATCCACCGATTCACACTCCCCCGACCGAGGACCCGTTTGCAATGAAGACCCGAGCGCTCAAACTGATAACAACCGCCACGTTCGCGCTGTTCACGCTCTGCGCGATCTCACCCGTCGGCCATGCGGCCGAGCCCACCGCCGCGCAACTCCAACCGACCATCGATGCCGCGATCAGGCCGCTGATGGCGAAGTACCATATCGCCGGCATGGCGATCGGCGTGATCGACGACGGCAAGCCCTACGTCTACAACTACGGCGTCGCATCGACGCAAACCGGCAAGCCGGTCACACGCGATACGCTGTTCGAACTCGGCTCGGTCAGCAAGACCTTCACGGCGACGCTCGCGTCGTATGCGCAGCTCGACGGCAAGCTGTCGTTGTCGGACGGCACGGAGCGCTATCTGCCGACGCTGCGCGGCCGCCCGTTCGGCCAAGTCAGCCTGCTGAACCTCGGCACGCACACGCCTGGCGGCCTGCCGCTGCAGGTGCCGGACGACATCCACAACAACGCCCAATTGCTGCAGTACTTCCACGACTGGCAGCCCGCTCACGCGCCCGGCACGTTCCGCACCTACTCCAATCCCGGCATCGGTACGCTCGGCCTGATCGCCGCGAAGAGCATGGGCCAGGACTTCACCGTGCTGATGCAGCAACGCGTGTTTCCGGCGCTCGGTATGAAAAGTACCTATATCGACGTGCCCGCGGCGAAAATGCCGGACTACGCGCAGGGCTATGCGAAAGACGGTGCGCCGATCCGCCTGACGGGCGGCGTGATTTCCGCCGAAGCGTACGGGGTGAAGTCGACCGCCGCCGACATGCTGCGTTACGTGCAGGCAAACATGAATCTGATTCCGCTCGACAGCCAGCTCCAGCGTGCGATCACGGACACGCATACCGGCTACTTCCAGTCCGGCGTGCTGACTCAGGATCTGATCTGGGAGCAGTACCCGTATCCGGTCGCGTTGCCGACCCTGCTGGCCGGCAATTCGCCGGAGATGGTCCTCAACGGGACGCCGTCGACCGCAATCAAACCGCCGCTGCCGCCGCAGCAGAACGTCTGGATCAACAAGACCGGATCGACCAACGGGTTCGGCGCGTATGTCGCGTTCGTGCCGCAAAAGCGGATCGGCATCGTGATGCTCGCCAACCGCAATTTCCCGAACGAGGCCCGCGTGAGCGCCGCGCATCAGATCCTCACGGCGCTGGATGGTGGCAAGCCCTGATACGGCGTGGACTTACGGGCGCAGCCGCGCACGCGCTGCGCCGGCGATCCGCGCGAGCGCATCCGCGCTCAGACGGGCCGCGATTTTCTCGACGTACGCATGATGCCGCCCTTCGAGCGGCGCACCGAGCTCCCGCGCGAGTAGATAGCGGATCAGCGCAATGCGCCGATGACGCAGCGCGATACTTTGATCGAGCAGCGCGAGCGCGGCGCCGGCATCGCGCTCATCGCACGCGCGTGCCGTGAGAAGCGAGGTGGCCGCGCGTGCCGACGTCATGGCGAAATCAGCAAAGCGAACCGCGCGTCGCTCAGCACATCAACGGCTCGGCGGCGTCGAGCATGATTCTGACGAAGTAATCCGCGAAGCTGCGACGCACGACGATGTCGAAACTGTCGGCGCCCGTGGGCAGCAACGTGATCGACGCCTTGAAATAGTGGCTCTGCGCGCACTGCCCCGGGCCGAAAAGTTTGGGATGCAGATCGAGCGGACAGCCGCGCGCGAGCACGTCGCGCGTGCGCGTGCCGGTGATTTCAAGCACCGTATAGCCGCTGCCCACATCGACCGCCGATGCGAACACGCCCGCGAACGCCGCGCCGAGCTTCGCCTGCAACGGCGCCGTGCGCGTCGCATCGTGCGCGGTCTCCGAACGCACGAGCCATTCGTCGGGGCCGAGCCAGACCATGTCGTAGCCGTTGCCGCGCGCGACGGTGTTCGGCTTCTCCGGCGGCTTGCAGCCGATCACCTGTTCCACCGCGCGAATGAACGCCGCGTCGCGCGTATCGCCGCGCACGTTCACGAGTTCGAGAAATGGCCGCTCGCCGAGCCGGAACGCGGCGGTCGCGTTGGCCTGATGCTGTTTCAGCAGCCCATCCACACCGACCAGCGGCGACTCCTGCCACGCGCCGTTTTGCCGCCCGAGCGTGCGGTCCACGATGGACACCGTTCCGCCAGTTTCATTCCACATGTTGACGTGCTCCTTCGCTGTCGTAGAACACCGGACTCGCGATCCTCGCCGCGATCTGTTTGCCGCTCGCGAGCGGAATCGTGACGGTCGTGCCGATCTTGTCGAGACCGCCCTTGACGACCGCCATCGCGATCGAGCGTTGCAGAATCGGGCTGTAATAGCTCGACGTGACGTGCCCGAGCATCGGCGCGGTGTCGCCCTGGAACGGACCGGCGACGATCTGCGAGCCCTCGGGTATCACGAACGACGCATCCTCCGCGAGCAGCCCGACCAGTTGCTTACGTCCCGCCTTCGCGGTGTCCGAGCGGGCGAGCGAGCGCTTGCCGAGAAAGTCCTTCGACTTCGCGACGAGCCCGCCCATGCCGAGGTCGTGCGGCGTCATCGAGCCGTCCGTATCCTGGCCGACGATGATGTAGCCCTTCTCCGCGCGCAGCACGTGCATCGTCTCGGTGCCGTACGGCGTGATGTTGAACTCCGCGCCCGCGGCCATCAACGCTTCCCACACCGCGCGTCCGACGTTGGCCGGCACGTTCACCTCATACGCGAGTTCGCCCGAGAAGCTGATGCGCATCACGCGCGCCGCCGCGCCCGCGACGGTGCCTTCACGATACGTCATGAACGGAAACGCCGCGTTCGCGAAGTCGATGTCGTCGCAGACCTTTTGCAGCACCTTGCGGCTCATCGGACCGACTACCGCAAGAGTTGCCCAGTGATCGGTGACCGACGCGAGCCGCACGCGCAGGTCGGGCCATTCGGTTTGCAGCCAGCGTTCGAGCCACGTGAGCACACGCGCCGCGCCGCCGGTGGTGGTCGTCATCATGTAGTGCTGCTCGGCGAGGCGCACGGTCACGCCGTCGTCGAAGATCATGCCGTTTTCGTCGAGCATCAGGCCGTAGCGGCACTTGCCGACTTCGAGCCTGGTCCACGGATTCGTGTACACCCAGTTCAACAGTCTCGCGGAATCGGGGCCCTGAATATCGATCTTGCCTAGCGTCGACGCATCGAGAATGCCGACGCTCGTGCGCACCGCGAGCGCTTCGCGCGCAACCGCCGCGTGCAGATCCTCGCCCGCTTTCGGGTAATACCACGGACGCTTCCAGTTGCCGACGTCCTCGAACGCCGCGCCGTGTTCCACGTGCCATTCGTGCACCGCCGTCTTGCGCACCGGATCGAGCAATTCGCCCAATTCCCGGCCGGCGAACGTGCCGAACGTGACCGGCGTGTAGTTCGGCCGGAACGTCGTCGTGCCGGTCTCGGGAATGGTCTTACCGAGCGCCTGGGCGAGAATCGCCATGCCGTTGATGTTGCCGAGCTTGCCCTGGTCGGTGCCGAAGCCCATCGCGGTGTAGCGCTTCACGTGTTCGACCGATTCGAAGCCTTCGCGCGCCGCGAGGAAGATGTCGGCCGCCGCGACGTCGTTCTGGAAATCGACGAACTGCTTGGGCCCGCGCGTGGCCAACTCGCGTCCGCCGACGAGCCACAGCGGTTCCAGCTTCGTTTCGCTCAGTTCGGCGACCTGCACCGGCTTTGGCCGCGCGACGATGTGCCCGGCCGCGCGCGCCGCTTCGACGCCGGCGTCGAGCGCGAAGCGGATGCCCTGGCCGAGCGTGAAGTCGCCCGCGCAGGCGCCGACGCTGGTCTCAGGCTGGACCGCCTTGCCCGGCACGAAGCAGGCCTTGTCGTCATGCCAATGGGCCTTGCCCCCCGACTGCGCGAACAGATGCAGCACTGGGCTCCAGCCACCCGACATCGCGAGCAGATCGCACGGCAGTTGGCCCTGCTGAGCGGTGATTTGCCCTTTCGCATACGATGCGAGCGACACCGACGCGACGCGCAGCTTGCCATGCGCCGCCGTGACGACCGTGCCGTTCAGCACCTTGATGCCATGGCGGCGCGCGAGCGCGGGCAGCGTGCCCTTCGATTCGCCCGCGCGCGGATCGATGACGCTCACCTGCGCGCCGGCCGCCTTCAGGTCGAGCGCACATTGATAGCCGTCGTCGTTGTTCGTGAACACGATCGCATTGCGACCCGGCAGTACCGCATACCGATGCAGATAGCTCGACACCGCCGACGCGAGCATCACGCCAGGCAGATCGTTGTTGCCGAACACGATCGGCCGTTCATGCGCGCCGGTCGCGAGAATCACGCGTTTCGCGCGGATCTTCCACAGCAGTTCGCGCGTGCCCTTGCGCTGCGACACGGGCAGATGATCGGTCAGGCGCTGCGTGACCGTGACGAGATTGTGGTCCTGATAGCCGAACGCGGTGCTGCGGCTCAGGATCTTCACATCGGGCAACTGCCGCAATTCGTCCTCGATTTTCCGCACCCACTGCAGCGCGGGCTTGCCGTCGATCTCCGCGCCGCAGGACAGCAGCGAGCCGCCCAGCTCGGGCTGATCGTCGACGAGCGTCACGCGCGCGCCGGACATGGCCGCCGCGTGCGCGGCCGCGAGCCCGGTCGGGCCGCCGCCGACCACCAGCACGTCGCAATGCGCGAAGCACTTGTCGTAGCGGTCCGCGTCGCGCTGTCGCGGCGCGGTGCCGAGGCCGGCCGCGTCGCGAATCGCTTCCTCGTACTTCGGCCAGAGTTTGCGCGGCCACATGAAGGTCTTGTAGTAGAAGCCCGCCGGAATGAAGCGCGCGATCTTCTGGTTGATCGCCATGCGGTCCTTCTCGATGCTCGGTTTCGCGTTCACGCTGCTCGCGACGAGCCCCTGGTACAACTCGACCTCGGTGGCCCGCGCGTTCGGCACCGTGTAGGCGCCGGTCTCCAGTTGCACGACCGCGTTCGGCTCCTCGACGCCCGCGGTCACGATGCCGCGCGGCCGATGATATTTCCAGCTGCGCGCGACGAAATGCATGCCGTTCGCGAGCAATGCGGACGCGAGCGTATCGCCTTGATAACCCTGATACTCGACGCCGTTGAACGTGAAGCTCAGCGCGATCGCGCGATTGATGCGCCCGCCGGTCGGGAGTCGGTCTTTCTGGCTCATGATGCTTTGCCCTCTTGTGCCTTTACCTGTGCGTTTGCTGCCTGTGTATCGGTACTGTCCAGCGCCAGCAACGGACGCTCGAACGTCTGATAGCCCTGGAACGCATAGCTGACGGTGTCGCGCTGCGCCTTGAACCAGCGGCGGCAGCCCTGCGTGTGGAACCATTGCTCGCGATGCACGCCGCGCGGGTTCTTGCGCATGAAAAGGTAGTCGCCCCATTCCTTGTCGGTGAGCGTGTCCGTGTCGAGCGGGCGGGCGATGTCCGCCTCGCCGCCGCACGTGAATTCGGTTTCGGCGCGGGGACCGCACCAGGGGCATTCGATCAGCAGCATCTGTGTCTCCTTGTCGACTAGTGGGCCACGGCGGCAGCGCCATGCTCATCGATCAGATGACCGGTATAGAACCGGTCCAGCGAAAACGGCGCGTTCAACGGATGGGGTTCGTCCTTCGCGATCGTGTGCGCATAGACCCATCCCGAGCCGGGCGTCGCCTTGAAGCCGCCCGTCCCCCAGCCGCAGTTGAAATACAGTCCCTTCACATCGGTCTTGCTGATGATCGGGCACGCGTCCGGCGACACATCGACGATGCCGCCCCACTGCCGGTTCATCCGCACGCGCGAAAACACCGGGAACATCTCGACGATCGCCTCGAGCGTGCCCTCGATGATCTGGAAGCTGCCGCGCTGCCCAAAGCCCGTGTACTGATCGACGCCCGCACCGATCACGAGATCGCCCTTGTCGGACTGGCTGATATACGCGTGGACCGCATTCGACATCACGACCGTGTTGACGACCGGCTTGATCGGCTCCGACACCAGCGCCTGCAACGGATGGCTTTCGAGCGGCAGTCGCACTCCGGCCATGTCGGCGAGCGTCGACGTGTTGCCGGCCGCGACCACCGCGACCTTCTTCGCCTTGATGAAACCCTTCGTCGTGTCGACGCCCGTCACCTGGCTGCCGTCGCGGCGAATGCCGACGACCTGGCAGTTCTGCACGATATCGACGCCGGCCTGATCGGCGCCGCGCGCGAAGCCCCACGCCACCGCATCGTGCCGGGCCACGCCGCCGCGCCGCTGGATCGATGCGCCGAGCACCGGATAGCGGCTGTTCAGATTGATGGTCGGCTCGAGTTCCTTGATCTGCGCGGGCGTGAGAAATTCGGCGTCGACGCCGTTCAGGCGGTTCGCGTTGACGCGGCGTTCGGTGTCGCGCACGTCCTGCAGCGTATGCGCGAGATTCATCACGCCGCGCTGGCTGAACATCACGTTGTAGTTCAGATCCTGCGCGAGCCCTTCCCACAGCTTCATCGCCTTCTCGTAGAGCGCGGCGGATTCGTCCCACAGGTAGTTCGACCGCACGATCGTCGTATTGCGCGCGGTGTTGCCGCCGCCGATCCAGCCCTTCTCGAGCACCGCGACATTGCGCACGCCATGCTCCTTCGCGAGGTAGTACGCGGTCGCGAGACCGTGCCCGCCGCCGCCGACGATCACGACGTCGTATTCACGTTTAGGCTCGGGGCTGCGCCATTGCCGCTCCCAGTTCTCGTGATACGACATCCCGTTGCGTAGCAGGCTGAATATCGAATAGCGGCTCATCGTCGGTCCTTTGCGGTTTTGCGGATGCGGTGTAGCAGTTCAACACTCGATGACGTTCACGGCCAGTCCGCCGCGCGACGTCTCCTTGTATTTCGTCTTCATGTCGGCGCCGGTTTCGCGCATGGTGCGGATCACACTGTCGAGCGACACCACGTGCTTGCCGTCGCCCTTCATCGCGAGGCGGGCCGCGTTGATCGCCTTGATCGCGCCCATCGCGTTGCGCTCGATGCACGGAATCTGCACCAGCCCGCCGACCGGATCGCAGGTCATGCCGAGGTTGTGTTCCATACCGATTTCGGCGGCGTTCTCGACCTGGGTGGGCGTGCCGCCCATCACGGCCGCGAGCGCGGCGGCGGCCATCGAGCAGGCCACGCCCACTTCGCCCTGGCAGCCCACCTCGGCGCCGGAGATCGACGCCGTTTCCTTGTAGATGATGCCGATCGCCGCGGCGGTCAGCAGGAAGTCGACGATGCCCGCGTCGTTCGCCGCATGCATGAATTTCACGTAGTAGTGCAGCACGGCCGGGATCACGCCGGCCGCGCCATTGGTCGGCGCGGTGACGACCCGGCCGCCCGCGGCGTTCTCCTCGTTGACGGCCATCGCGTACAGGTTGACCCAGTCGAGCATCGACAGCGGGTCGCGCAGCGATTCCTCCGAGCGTGCGCGCAAGCGCTCGCACAGCTCGGCCGCGCGACGCTTCACGTGCATCGGGCCGGGCAACTCGCCGTGCACCTTGCAACCGCGCTCGACACACGCGGCCATCGTGCGCCAGATCGCCAGCAGGCCCTCGCGCACTTCGGGTTCGGGCCGGGTCGCGCATTCGTTGCGCAACGTCACTTCGGCGATGGACAGGCCGCTTTCGCGGCACACGCGCATCAGATCGTCACCGGTGCGAAACGGATACGGCACCTCGGCGTCGGCGCGCCGGCCGTTCACGCGATCGCCGTCGCGATTGACGACGAAGCCGCCGCCGATCGAGAAGTACTCTTTTTCGACGAGCAGTTGACCGTTCTCGTCGAAGGCCTGGAAGCGCATGCCGTTCGGATGCACGACGCCCGAGCCCGGCGCGCCCGGCATCAGCTTGCGCAAGAAGCCGACATGTTCGCGCTCGTCGAACGCGACCGGATGCTTGCCGAGCAGCAAGAGCTGGCGGGTCTCGCGGATCGCGCGCAGCCGCGGCCCGATCAGCTCAGGATCGAGCCGGTCGGGCAGATTGCCTTCGAGGCCTAGCAGCACCGCCTTGTCGGTGCCGTGGCCCTTGCCGGTCGCGCCGAGCGAGCCGAACAGCTCGGCTCTGACGCGCCGCACGAAGCCAAGCAGATTCGCGTCCTCGATGTGCGATGCGAAGCGGCATGCGGCGATCATCGGCCCGACCGTGTGCGAGCTGGATGGACCGATGCCGATCTTGAACAGATCGAAGACGCTGACGTTCATGGCGTGCCTTGTGCGTTGTGTCTTGCGTGTTGCGATGGCCGGAAGCGCTTCGACTCGACTGATGCGCCCGGATGGAATGTGCGTCTATTGCACCGCACGCCGGGCCGGATCGATAGAATAAAAACGGCATCGCAATGGGATGGCGTCGTCAAGTGAGCCGCCATGCGGGTCTCCCGGCGCATTTGCGATGACTTGGGACGCATTTGCGACAGGCGGCCCGATTGCGGCCGGCAATGCTGAAGGTCCGTGGTGCTATCCTCGGCTTCACCGTTTCGGTCAACGTCCGTTCCTCTTTCGCCGTTCTTTTCACCGACCCGCCGCGCGCATGAATTCCGCTGAAACGCTTGCCCCTCCCTCACTCGACACAGCAACGAAGCAGCGCATCCGCTTCGGCATCATCCTGCTGCCGAACTTCACGCTGACCGCATTCTCCGGTTTCGTCGACCTGCTGCGCCTGTCCGCCGACGAAGGCGACTTCAGCAAGCCGGTGCGCTGTTCGTGGAGCGTGATCGGGGAAACCCTGGCCCCGGTGCGGGCGAGTTGCGGCATCCAGATCACGCCGTGGGAAACCTTCGAGACCGCCGAGAAGTTCGACTACGTGGTGGTGGTCGGCGGACTGCTGCACTCGGGGCCGGCCGCGAGCGAGGCGACGCTCGCGTTCATCCGCCGCGCCGCCGCCCGCGACGCGACGCTGGTCGGCATGTGCACCGGCGTGTTCTCGCTGATGCGCGCGGGCGTGCTCGACGGCCATCGGATCTGCGTGAGCTGGTTTCACTACTGGGATTTCATCGAGCGCTTTCCGTCGGTCGACGAACAGATGCTGGTCGCCGACCGGCTGTTCGTGATCGACCGGCGGCGCATCACCTGTTCCGGCGGCCGCGCGTCGATCGACGTCGCCGCCGCGATCCTGCTGCGTCATTTCGAAACGGCGACGGTGCAGAAGGCGCTGCGCATCCTGCTCGTCGACGACCTGCAAAAAGGCAACGCGCCGCAGCCGCATCCCCCCGGTCTCGCGCCGGCCTCGCATCCAAAGGTCAAGCGCGCGATCCTGCTGATGGAGCAGCACGTAGGCCGCGCGCTGCCGCTCGACGAACTGGCGGGCAAGCTCGATCTGTCGCCGCGTCAGCTCGAACGGCTGTTCAAGGCGCAGACCGGCAAGGCGCCGCAAGCCTACGCGAAGCAGGTGCGCCTGCGCACTGCCGCGTGGTTGTTGACGAGCTCAGACAAGACCGTCGCCGATATCGCGTCGAGCTGCGGCTTTTCGGACGCCTCGCACCTGGGACGGGAATTTCGCAAACAGTTCGGCGTGCCGCCGATGATGTATCGCGAGCAGCGCGGCACGGCGCAGCAAGCCGACGACGGCTCGTGCTACGACGAAACGTTTCCGGGCCGCGCGCAGGCGATCTGAATCCGCGCGGCATGAGAGGCCGCGGCACCCGCTACTCCGGCATGCGCCGCTCGACGCTCGGCGCATGTCCGAACTGCGCGCGATAGGCCTTGCTGAAATGACACGGAGAATGAAAACCGCACATCGTGGTCACACGCGCGATCGACGCATCGGTATTGCGCAGCAGATCGCGCGCGCGGCGCAGCCGCAAACTCAGGTAGTAATGCGTCGGCGACACGTTCAGGAATAGCTTGAACATCCGTTGCAAATGACGCTGTGACAGGTTGACGAGCCGCGCGAGTTCGTCGAGCGATAGCGGCTCCTCGACGTTCGCTTCCATCAGCCTCACCACTTCGATCAGTTCAGCGCGCGACAGGCCGATCCGCGCGTCGACCGGAATGTGCTGGTAATCGGTCGAGCCGCGAATCCGCTCGACGATGAATTGCTCGGACACCTGCGCGGCCACTGCGGCGCCTAGCCGCATGCCCACCAGATGCAGCATCAAATCGAGCGGCGCGGTTCCGCCAGTGCAGGTCAGCCGGTCGCGGTCGATCACGAACAGTTCGTCGTCGAAATGCACGTGCGGATAGCGCTGGTGCAACGGCGACATGTCCTCCCAATGCACGGTCGCGCGATAGCCGTCGAGCAGCCCGGCCGCGAGCAGCGCATACGGACCCGTGCAGATGCCGCCGAGCGGCACGCGATGCGCGGCCGCCTCGCGCAGCAGCGCGATCACCGCGTCGTTGACATACTCGCGCACGTGCCAGCCCGCGCACACGAACAGCAGGTCCGGCATGCCGGCCTCGGCGAGCGTGGTGGTCGGTTTCACCGTGATGCCGTTGCTCGCGCGCGCCGGCTCGCCGTCCGGCGTGATCACCGACCACCGGTAGTGCTGCGCGCGGCCCACGTAGTTCGCCATGCGCAGCACCTCGACCGCGCTCGTGAACGCGATCATCGAGAAGTTCGGCAGCGTCAGGAAGCCGACGTGCGCGACGGCGCACAGCCGCGCATCGGCTTCGGCGGAGGCGATTGCGTCGCGCTTCATGGACGTCTCGAATCAGGCCGTCAACCGTGTTGCGCCGCCAGCTCGCGGCGCACTTTCATCGCATTGCGCAAACCGGCGAACAGGGGGGCGCGTACCTTGCCCGGCGCCCGGCCGAAGCTCTCGGTGATGCGGTCCAGAATGATCGCCAGCATCACGACCGACATCCCGCTTTCGAAGCCGAGTCCGATATCGAGCCGCTGGATGCTCGCGAGCACGTCGTTACCAAGGCCGCCCGCACCGACCATCGACGCGATGATCACCATCGACAAAGCCATCATGATGGTCTGGTTCACGCCGGTCATGATCGACGGCAGCGCGTTCGGAAACTGCACCTTGTACAGCAGTTGCCACGGCGTGCAGCCGAACGCCTGTCCCGCTTCGACGATTTCGCGATTCACGTGCCTGATGCCGAGCGCAGTCAGACGCACCGCGGGCGGCATCGCGAAGATCACCGTCGACAGGATGCCCGGCACGCGGCCGAGACCGAACAGCATCGCGGCCGGAATCAGGTAGACGAACGCGGGCATCGTCTGCATCAGATCGAGCACCGGGCGCACGATCATTTCGACGGTGCGGCTCTTCGCCGTCCAGATGCCGAGCGGCACGCCGAGCACGAGACTGATCACCGTCGACGACAGCGTGAGGCCGAGCGTGATCACCATCTGATCCCAGAAGCCGGTGCCATAAATCAGCAGCAGCGCCGCCAGCGTGAACAGCGCAAAGCGCCAGCCGACGCGCCACAAGCCGATGCCGACGAAAAACGCCATCAGCGCCCACATCGGCACGGCCTGCAAACCGTGCTCGACCGCCGCGGCGAAACTCTCGATGACCTTGCCGATCGTATCGAACGTCTTCGCATCGTGATCGAGCAGGTAGTGAACGCCGTGATCGACCCAGGCGCCAAGTGGAATGACTTCAGACATGGGAACCTCGATGGCGCGTGAGAACGGTCAGCACGTTCGTCTTGTTGACCGAACCGCAGTAGGAGCCGTCCGCTTCGACGACCGGCAGCGGCGCGCGGCTCGCCACCACGCGCTCGACCACGTCGTCGAGCGGCGTGCTGCGGCGGATGCATTCGATCTGGTTGAGTTTCGGCGACGCGCTGCCCGTCGCATCGCGGCACACGAAGCCGCGAATTCGGCGCTCGCTGTCGAGCACGAACGCGTAGTCGGCGCTGCCGTCGAGCGTCGCGGCGACGCTCGACGCGTCGATCTGCGGCGCGTGCATCAGCGGCACGTCGTCGGTCTGCATCAAATCGCCGGCCGTCAGATAGCGGCTCGTGTCGATGCCTTCGAAGAACGCGCGCACGTAGTCATCGGCTGGGTTCTTGATGATTTCCCGCGGCGTGCCGATCTGCACCACGCGTCCGCCTTCCATGATCGCGATGCGCGTGCCGATGCGCATCGCCTCCTCGAGATCGTGCGACACGAACAGGATCGTGCGCTGCTGCTCGCGTTGCAGATCGAGCAGCACGTTCTGCATCTCCTTGCGCTTGAGCGGATCGAGCGCGGAGAACGCCTCGTCCATGATCATCAGCGACGGGTTGACCGCGAGCGCGCGCGCAAGCCCGACGCGCTGCTGCATGCCGCCCGACAACTCGGCCGGCAGTTTCTGCGCGAACGGTGCGAGGCCGACCTGTTCGAGCACCGTCAGCGCCTGCGCCTCGCGCTCCTTGCGGCCGACCCCCGCGACCTCGAGCCCGAACGCGGCGTTGGCCAGCACGCTGCGCTGCGGCATCAACGCGAAGGACTGGAACACCATGCTCATGTCCTTGCGGCGCAGCGCGGTCAGCTCGGCGCGCGGCACGCTCGCGACATCGCGGCCGTCGATCAGCACTTTGCCGGCGCTGGGCTCGACGAGCCGATTGATCAGGCGAATCAGCGTCGACTTGCCCGAGCCGGACAGGCCCATCAGCACGAAGATCTCGCCCTCGCGAACCTCGAACGACGCGTTGTGGACGCCGACGATCTGACCGGTGCGGGCAAACACCTCTTCTTTCGTGGCGCCGCCGGCCAGCATCGCAAGCGCCTGTTTCGGGTTGCTGCCGAACACCTTGCACAGCCCTTCGACCACGACCTTGGGGGAATTCATCGAATGCTCTCCTCGCTCGCGGACGTCCGTCCGCGCTGTGCCTACATAGTTGCCAGAAAAAAGTGCGGCTAACCGACTAATTCCGACAACCACATGAGGAAATGCGACACCCGGGTGCGCGGTGAACGCTCGACGCGGCGAGGAAAGCCTTGTGGGAGAAAGGATTGGCGCGGATTGGCCGACGCGCGGAGCGTGTCGCCACAGAGCAGGCAGCGCTCCCGGACGGCGGCGAGCGCGCGACGCTTGCGGGGTGAACCGGTCAGGAAATCGACACGCCCAGCAAACGCCCGACGCCGAACGTAAACCCCGCCGCGATCAGTCCGATAATGATCTGGCGCAGCGCCGAAAACCCCGCGCTGCGGCCGTTGAACAGCGACGTGAACACGCCGATCGACGCGAGCGCCAGCATGCTCAGCACGACACACTGCACGATCGCGCTGACGCCGCTCGTCCACAGGAACGGCATCACCGGGAAAATCGCACCGAGCGAGAACAGGCAGAACGACACGCCCGCCGCCGACCACGGATTGCCGCCCAGTTCCGCCGGATCGAGACCGAGCTCCTCGCGCGTGAGGGTGTCGAGCGCCTTGTCCTTGTCGCGCATCATCTGCGAGGCCACGCGTTTCGCCTCGTTCGCATCGAGCCCTTTCGCGCGGTAGATCAGCGCGAGCTCGTGCTCCTCCGCTTCGGGCTGTTCTTCGATCTCCTCGGCTTCCTTGGCGATCTGCGTGCTCGCGAGTTCGCGCGCATTGGTGACCGACAGCCATTCGCCGAGCGCCATCGAACAGGCACCGGCGATCAGCCCGGCCAGGCCGGTCAACAGGATCGCCTTGTTGCCGGTGCCCGCGCCGGCGACGCCCATGATCAGACAGAAGTTGGACACGAGGCCATCGTTCGCGCCGAGAACCGCCGCGCGCAGATCGTTGCCCGACGCGGCGCCCTTGTGCCACGACTCGGCCGCGGCAATGCGCGCGCCGGACGACAGGTTGGCATTGCCGGTGCTCGCGAGCGTCTGCACGACGGCCGCGTGATGATGTTCGTCGGCCGACATGTGGCCCGCGTCGCGTTGGCCCTGATATTTGTTGCGGTCCGCGTATTCGGCGGCGGCGAGCGTCGGCAGCACGAAGTCCGCGCCGCACACGCGCACGAGGCCCTTCATCAGACGCGTTTTGACCGCGTGCCCACGGCCCTTGGGTTCGATGCCATTGGCTCTGAGCTTGTCGGCCCACACTTGCGCGTGGCTGTGTTCGGATTGCGCGAGATCCTGATAGACCTGCTTGCGGGTCTCGTCTTGCTCGACCTGCGCGAGCGTCTCATAGAGGGCGGCGCTGTGCAGTTCGTCGGAGAGATTCGCCTTGTAGCGTTTCACTTCATGTTTCGTTGCCATGATCGCGCCTCGCAACTGCCCGGCGCCTCATCAACGATGAATGCCACGCCGGGCGTCCGGTGTCCGTTACTGGCTGGCAGGCGCACCAACGCCGGCCTTCTTCTGGGCTGCCTGCAGCTTGTCCGGATAGTTCGGATCGTTCTGCGCCGGCTGGTAGCCCGCGTCTTCGAGTTTCTTCAACTCGGCGTTCTTTTTCGCGCGAGCCTGTTTGCGCTCAGCCTTACGCTCGGCCTTGGTCGGCTTTGGGGTGGTCGTCGTCGCGCCTTCCTGGGCCGCGGCATCCGTCGAGCCCTGCGCGAGCGCGAGCGGAATCGTACCGGCCATCAGTGCGACGGCCGAAACCCCCAGCATGATTCGTTTAATGGCGAAGCTCTTCATCACTGATATCCCCTGAAAAAATTGGCAATAACGTACGAATTGCGTCTGCGAATCGTGAACCACACGCCGGGTCGCGCAGCCTCCACGCGAACCCGTCAACGGGAGCTTACAGCCAAATAGCGGGATGCGGGTCGGGAGCGTGGACGACCCCTGCGGCCTCGCTTTCAGAATGCTCCGGGTTTTGCCGAGACTGACTCATAGCCGCTCGTCCGCGCTTGTAGTCAACTGCCTCGTATGCACGAGCCCGTGCCTCGCCGCGACAGCATCCAGGCCACGAGCGTTTCCCTCCGTGATTGAGTCTCTTTGGCAAGGCCTCCCAGCCAGGAGTATCGTTTAACCGCGCCGGAAGCGCCAAAACCATCACTCCTCTACAAGACAGGCGCTTCCCAGAGTCCAGACCAGCTCGACAAAGCGCGGCGTTTCTAACATGCAGCGAAGCGACATCAACTAATCGAGGAGGTGAAACCGTGAAAACAGTCAATCTTTTGAAGGTGCTCGGTATTGCATTGTGCGTGGCAACCGCATCCAGCGCCTATGCCCAGGCGAGCGACGCGCAGGCGCCTGCCGCCACGGCAGCCGCGCCGGCCACGACCGCCCAGTCGACGCGTGCGGCGGATCGCAAGCTCGGCCGCGACGTGCGGCGCGCGCTCGGTAAAGCACCGGGCTTCAATGTATCGAACGTGTTCGTGCGGGCGCGCGGCGGCGCGGTGACGTTGACCGGCTCGGTGCCTCAGGGCGAAATGATCCAGCAGGCCGGCGATGTTGCGAAAGGCGTGCCGGGCGTGACCTCGGTGACCAACAGACTCACCCTGAACCTGCCATCCCGCGGGAGTGGCGGGAGCTGAGCACAAGCTGGACGCAACTCAGCGCCGCACCAACCCCACCACATACCTGCACACCTCGGTGCCCGCGTTGAAGAACTCGCATTCGACCGGCGCACCGAGTTGCAAACAATCCCCCGCTTCGAGCCGGTGCGTCAGCGCGCCCTCGCGAAACGTCAGCACCCCTTGCGTGACCCAGATCTGCTGATGCTGAAACACGAACGCATCCGACGGATAAGGCACCCTCACCCCAATCGGCAATTCGATTTCGAGCAGTTCCAGCACGCCGCCGGTCGGCGGTGAAATACGCCGCCGCGTATAGCCGGTTTCGGGGTCCTCCCACAGCGACTGGTCCGCATGACGCACGAGCCGCTCGCCGGTCTGCTCGGCGAGTGCGAGCAACGTGGACAGCGTCAGCCCGAACGCGCCCGACAGCCGCCCGAGCACCGTCGCGGTCGGACTCGCCTCGCCACGCTCGATCTTGCTGATCATCGCCTTCGATACTCCCGAGCGCTCGGCCAGCTCGGCGAGCGACCAGTTGCGCGCCTCGCGCTCGGTCTTCACGCGCGCGGAGATCGCGTGGGTCAGATCGATGGCGGAAGTTTCGGACATGGCGTGGTCGTCGTTGCGCAAGTGGGGGGCACCTTATCCTCAAATACCTTCCGACAACCGGCCTTGGTCAAGGCCTCTTGTTGCAACTCAAGGTTCTGATCCTGCGTCGAGACACGGGGGTAGCCGATGATCGTGGCGTGACAGTGCCCATTGACGAGTTCGTTGCCGCCGGCGGCCGAGATAGTTGCCTTCAGTTCCGTTAACTCCATCCGCTCGGTCATTGCTTTATTCCATCGTCCTTGCGGTCTTCATCTTCGGCATCCTGGCACGCGGCAGGCAGTTGTTTCAGTAGCTCTGGTAGCGCCGTTTGCACTGTGTCCCACACCACATCAAGGTTGATATCGAAGTAGCCGTGGGCGATGCGGTTGCGCATCCCGCGCATGCTGCGCCACGGCACTTCAGGGTGCGCCTGAGCGAAGTCGGCATAGCGGTCCATTACTTTCGTGGCGGCCTCGCCAATGATGATGAGGCCCATGACGACGGCCCGTCGAGGTAGTCCGGCAAGCGGTTCTCGTTCATACCGGCTGCGCCTCCGCAAGCACCTTAGCCCGGAACTTCTGCGGCAGGTCGGCCGGGGTCAGCAGATCGACGTGGACGCCGAGTAGCGCTTCCAGTTCATCCTGCAACCCCCCTAGGTCGAACAGCGTCGCCCCTGGCAGCGCATCGACCAGCAGATCGAGGTCGCTGCCGTCCCGGTCGGTGCCGTGCAGCACGGAGCCGAACACGCGCGGGTTCGCTGCGCGGAAGCGACTCGTCGCTTCGCGCACTACGCTACGCTTCATGTCGAGAACAACGGACGGTCGCATGGGCATCCTTTCTTATCGAAACTGATCGAGACGATAAGCGATTGAGTCAAGACTCGCAATGCCTTCACCTCCCGTGCCATGCCGGTTGCGTTGGCGGGCTTGCTGCCCCGGCACAGCCTACGCCAAGCTGATTACCGTTGACGCAGCAGCGCCAGGATCAGCGCAGACCAGTTCAGACCGCTACGACCACCGCAACCGGCACAGCCAGCCAACCATGTCTTGCATAGTGATTTTTCGTCCACTATATTAAACGAAACGCCATCGCCCGAACCCGCTCATCAGCAGGAACACACCATGCCGAAGGAAATCGTTCTCAACGCGTTCGACATGAACTGCGTAGGCCACATCCAGCAAGGGCTGTGGACCCATCCGCGTGATCAGTCCACGCGCTACACGGATCTGCAGTACTGGACCGACTACGCGCGCAAGCTCGAAGCCGGCCTGTTCGACGGCATCTTTTTCGCGGACGTGGTCGGCGTGTACGACGTCTACGGCGGCAGCCCGGACGCGGCAATCGGCGGCGCCGTGCAGGTGCCGGTCAACGATCCGACACTGCTGATTCCGGCGATGGCCGCGCTCACGCGGCATCTGTCGTTCGGCGTCACGTCGAACCTGTCGGTCGAGCAGCCGTTTCTGTTCGCGCGCCGCATGTCGACGCTCGACCATCTGACGCGCGGCCGGGTCGGCTGGAACATCGTGACCGGCTATCTGGACAGCGCATCGCGCGCGATCGGCCTGAGCGGCCAGATGGCGCACGACGACCGCTACGATCTCGCCGACGAGTACATGGAGCTCGTGTACAAGCTGTGGGAATGCAGCTGGGAAGACGGCGCGGTGCTGCGCGACAAGGCGCACGGCGTCTATGCGGACGCGTCGAAAGTCCACGTGATCCATCACCACGGCAAGCAGTACCGCGTCGATGCAATGCATCTCGCGGAGCCGTCGCCGCAACGTACGCCGGTGCTGTATCAGGCCGGTTCGTCCGCGCGCGGCAAACAGTTCGCGGCGGCACACGCGGAGTGCGTGTTCGTCAACGGCCAGGCGAAGCCGGCGGTCAAGACGATCGTCGACGACATCCGCGCGCACGCGGTCGCCGGCGGCCGCCGCGCCGACGACATCAAGGTACTGCTCGGCCAGACGGTGATCACGGGCCGCACCGATCAGGAAGCGCGGGAGAAATTCGAGGAGTACCGCCGCTATGTGAGCTCGGAGGCGGCGCTGGCGCATGCGGCCGCATCGCTTGGCATCGACTTCGCGCGCTACGACCTCGACGAGCCGATCGAAACGGGCAAGAGCCAGGCGATCGTGTCGAACGTCGAAGCGATGACGCGCGCGGCCGGTCCGCAATGGACGAAGCGCAAGCTGCTCGAACAGATGGTGCTCGGCAGCCGCCAGCGGCCGCTCGTCGGTTCGGCCGACAAAATCGCCGACGAGCTGATCGCGTGGACCGAGGAAACCGGCGTCGATGGCTTCAATCTGTCGCGCACCGTCGTGCCCGAGTGCTTCGACGATTTCATCGAACTGGTCGTGCCGCTGCTGCAGGAACGTGGTGCCTACAAGCGCGCGTATCGTAACGGCACGCTGCGCGAAAAGCTGTTCGGCCACGCGCGGCTACCTGACAGCCACACAGCGGCGCGCTTCCGTTCGCCGGCTTGCGCGGCGGCGCCGGACGGCGAGCCTCGCGGCTAACTCGACCACCGTTGTTTTGGCGAACCCGACTTCCCGCAGAGGCCACCATGCTTGACAAGAGCACGTTCCGCGACGCGATGGCCGGGCTTGGCGCGGCCGTCAACATCATCACCAGCGACGGCGAAGCCGGTCTTGCGGGCTGCACTGCGTCGGCGGTCTGCGGCGTCACCGACGAGCCGCCCACCCTGCTCGTTTGCATCAACCGCAGCAGCCGCAACAACGCGGCGTTTCGCAGCAACGGCAAGCTCTGCGTGAACGTGCTGAGCGCCGAGCAGCAGGCGCTTGCCGCGCACTTCGCCACGAGCGCGCTCGCGATCGAAGAGCGCTTCGCCGCCGCGCAATGGGACGACCTCGCAACCGGCGCACCGGTGTTGCAGGACGCGCTCGCGTCGCTCGACTGCGAGATCGAGTCGGTGACCGAAGTCGGCACGCACACGGTGTTCTTCTGCGCGGTGAAAGCCGCGCGCACGCAGGGCGCGGGCGATGCGCTGATCTACTACGGCCGCCGCTATCATCGCGTCGGCGAGCGCTCGGTTCACGCGACGCCCGCCGCTTCACCTGCCCCGCCCCAGCCTCGCCAACGGCCCAGCCGCGATCGTCCGGCCGAATAGCGCGGCCGCGGTGCGCTCCGGATTGAGCGCAATACTTTCGCTCGCTGCACCGACGATCAACGCGTCGAGCAAAGCAGTCAGCGTCGGCTCACGCGACTCGCCATGCCGATGCGACGCGAACCCCCGTCCGCCGCGATCGCACGTCGCTCGCCCACGGAATCCTCGATCGCCCATCACGCCTCCGTGCCATCGTCATTGCACGCCGCTGTTCGATCAACGCGTCACGCCCGCACGACGCCCGTCATCGGTCTGCCCGCCACGGTCCGGCCAAACAGCGCTGCCGCCGTCCGTGCGGGATCGAGCCCGAGACTTTCACTCGCGGTGCCGGCGATCAACGCATCGAGCGAGGCGGTCGGCTTCAGGTCGCGCGACTGATACAGCTGATGCGGCGCGAGGCCCGGCCAATCCGCAATCACGCGTCCGCCCTGCACCGATCCGCCCAGCACCATCGCGACCGAGCCGGTACCGTGATCGGTGCCGCCCGTGCCGTTCGCGGCGGCGGTCCGGCCGAACTCCGTCGCGACCAGCACCGTGGTCTTGCTCCACGATGAACCCATGCCGTCGCGCAACGCCGCGAGCATCGTGTCGAGTGCCTTCAGTTGATTCGCGAGCCGCGCGTTCTGCGCGCTGTGCGTGTCCCACCCGCCGGTCTCGATCATCGCGATGCGCGGACCGTCGTCGCGCGCCAGAAAACTGGCCGCAAGCTTGCCGAGGCTCGCCGGGTCCTGGCGCGCGCCAGCGTCGCCCGCAAGGCCGCGCGCCGCCATCGCCGATTCCCACAGCGCACGCAGCTGCGCGTCCCGCTCGTACAGTTGCGACACGCGCGCGAGCAGATCGTCGGGCGCCTGCGGCAAGGCCGATGGTGCATACGACGTCACCGCCGCGGGCCCGCGCAGCGCCATCGGCACGGTCGGCGCGAACGCGATCGCGTTTTCGCGGCTGGCGGGCAGTAGCGCTGCGAGCCGGTTGAGCCAGCCGTCCTTCGTCTGATACGGCGACGTGCCGCCGGTTTCGAGCACGTTCTGTCCGTCGAAATGCGAGCGGTCGCGATACGGCGAGGCGACCGCGTGCACGAACAACGCCTCGCGCTGCGCGTACAGCGTCGCCATCTGCGCGAGCGCCGGATGCAGCGCGAACGTGCCGTCCAGATGCGGCGCGTTCGACGCATCGATCGCGAGCGGCCCGCGCAGCGTCGCATACGCGGGGTCCGCGTACGGCACGACGATGTTCAGCCCGTCGGCCGCGCCACGCTGGATCACGAACACGAAGCGGCGGTCGGTCGCGACATGCGCGAACGCAATCCGCGGCGACACGAGCAGTGCGCCGGCACCGGCGGCGGCGACGCTCAGAAACTGGCGGCGTGACAGCATGGCGTTCATCTCCGTTGAAAATCGGGCGATACCAGCAGCAGCGCGATCGCCGTCGATGCGCTTTCCGCGCGCGACACCGCCGTGGCCGTCGGCTCGCTGAGCGAGCCAGCCAGCAAGGTCTGGCCGAGCGAGCGCGCATCGAGCCGGTCGCCCACGCGCGCGGCGAAACGTTGCGCGACTTCGACGCGGCGCACGAGCGCATCGGGCGCGGCCCAGCTCGCGGCGATATCGTCGTAGCCGGCGGGTGAACCGGGCCGCCACACCGGCTGGCCAAGCTGCGTGAGGATCGGCGCGCTCTGCAGATTGCCGGGCTCGCGCCAGCCGAGTCCGCGCATCGACGAGATGGTCCACTCCCACGGTGTCTTGAACTTCACCGCGGCCGGCGACCATGCTTGCGGCGTATCGATCAACGCGCGATAGACGGCCGGCAGATCGCCGTCGCTGCGCGTGAACGCATCGGCCAGACGTTCGCTGACGCCAGGTGGCGGATCGTCGGCGACGAAATGGCGCGCGAGCTTCGTGCCGATATGCCGCGCGGTGGCCGGCGCGCGCGCGAGGTCGTGCAGGATCGCGAGCGCCTGCTGTTCGCCGGCTTCGTCGTAGCGGCGTCCCATGATCGTGCGCGAGCCGGGCTCGTGCAGCGCGGGACGAAACACGAAGCTGCCGGGTTCGCCGTTCTGTTCCAGCACGCGCCGGTTTGCATTGGCGCCGCCGTTCCCCGAATTGCCGACGAGACTCCAGCCGGTCAGCGCACGCGCGAACTCGGTCACGTCGTCCTGGCTATAGCCGCTGCGAACGCCGAGCGTATGCAGCTCCATGATCTCGCGCGCGAGGTTCTCGTTGAGTCCGCGTTTGTTGTCCGGATTGCGCTGCGCGGCGCGCAGCGCGGCCATGCTGTCGGGACCGACCGAGCGGTTCTGGTCGAGGAACAGCTGCATGGCCGGATGACGCTCGACGGCCACCAGCATGTCCTCGAAACGGCCGAGCACATGCGGGCGAATCGCCTCCGCTTCGAACGACCCGGCGAGCGCCGCGACGCCGGGCTTTTCGGTCGACACCGCGAAGTGATTCGCCCAGAAATGCACGAGGCGTTCGATGAACGGCGTCTGCGTGGTCAGCGCGCTTGCGACGCGCGCATTGACCGACGAGCGGTACATGTCGAGTATCTCGACGCGAAGTGCTTTTCTTTCGGCTTGCCTGGCGGCTTGCGCGTCGGTCTGGCTGACCGCTGCGGTGTTGCTGGCGCTGTTGTTTGCGCTTTTGTTTGCGCTGTTGTCTGCGCCGTGGTTCGCATTCTGGCTCGGGTTGTCTTCCCCGCCCGCCTTCTGTTTCGACTGCTGCTCCATCTGCATGCGCTGCTGCGCGAGCTGCGTCGACAATGCGATCGAATCAGGTTGGTTCGCCCACGCGTCGGGCCGCGGCTGATACTGCTCGAACTGCGCGAGCAGCCAGCCCTTCGGATCGGCGGGCGGCGTCTCGTCGGCGCGCGCGCCGAGGCCGAAGCGGTTCAGTGCGATCGCCGCGGCATTCAGGTTCGGTGAGTTGGCCATACGATCCTCGTCGGCAGGTAGGACACCTGCATGTCCGTTAAACGGCCGACACGCTGAAATCCGTCGCCATCGCGCGCATTTTTTATTCGCTCGATGCGGCATTCGCCGCCGGTTTTTTCGCGTTCGGCGCCGGCTGCGCTTCGCGCCATTGCCCGCGCGACTTCAAACTCTCGGCGAATTCGACGCGCTCCTCGGGCGTCAGCGTCGCCGCGAAATCGGCGACGCTCGCTTCGACCATCGCGCGCAGGCTGACATCGGCCGCGCGCGTGCGCGCGAGCGCGGCATCGAGTGCGGCGCGATCGAACTGCGGCGCGGCCAGCAGACGCAGCACCTCACGACGCCCTTCGCGAGCGTCGCGCGCATACTGGCGCCCGTCGCGCCGCGCGCTCTTCAGGCCGTCGATAAACGCCTGCCGCTGCTGCGCCGACAGCGGCTCGGCGGCGAACCGCAGCGCGCGTTGGTCCTGCGCCGCCGCCGGCGGATTCGCACCGTGCGCGGCGAACCATTGATACGCGCCGCCGGCGATCGCGCCGAGCAGGAACACGTTGAGCACCACCGAGCCCAGCAGCGCAAATTTCCACGAGCGCCCGTTCATTCGCCGCTCCAATCGGCGGAGCTGCCGCCGAAGCTCGAAGTCAGATACGAGGATTCATGCACGACCGGCGCGTTCCCGGTCAGCACGAAGAACGACACCGTGAACGCCCCCGCCACGCCGCCGAGCAACCCGACACCTGCCACCGCCGCGCCCGACCACCACAAACGCCAGCGCGCGGCTGGGCGTCGGGACGGCGCGCGGTCGATGATGCGACGCTGCAGTTCGAGGCTCGGCGGCTCGAGCTCGTCGGCGGCGAGCCACGCGTCGAGGCTGGCCGCGTCGCTCAACGCCGCATCGGCTTCGGCGCGATGCTCGCGCGCCCACGCCTGCGCGGCTTCGCGTTCGCGCTCCGGCCAGCGGCGCGCGTCGGCGCCGTACGCTGCAACGATCTGATGAAATCTTTCGGGCGTCATGACTTGTCCTTGCTAAGGCCGCTGCCGGCCAGTTGAGCGCGCAAACCGCGGCGCGCGCGGCTCAGCAGACTCTCCAGCGCATCGACGCTGACGCCCATCAAGGCGGCAGCGTCGAGGTTCGACATCTCCTGGTAGTAGGTCAGCACGAGTGCCTCGCGCTGTCGCGCCGGCAGCGCCGCGAGCGCCGCGCGCACGCGCGCGTGGTCGGCACGCGCTTCGAGCCGCGCGTCGGGCGGCGCGGCGGGATCGGCCGAGTCGGGCAGTTCGTCGCTCGGGTCTTCGCGCTGGCCGCGCAGACGGTCATAGCAAAGATTGAGCGCGACCCGGTGCATCCACGTGTCGAACTTCGCTTCGCCCTCACGCCAGCGGGCCGCCTGTTTCCAGATTCGCACGAAGACCTCCTGCGCGACGTCCTCCGCTTCCATGCGATCGCCGAGCATGCGCGTGGCGAGCGCAAGTAGCCGCGGCAACTTGCGCGTGACCAGCGAGCGGACCGCGCCGGGCTCCGCGCGGCCCACCCGCGCGATCAGCTCGGCGTCCGGATCGGGTGGTGCGTCGCTCAAGGCGTGCGGCTCGGTCGCGACATCACGCGCGCGCTTTCGCGTGAGGACCGCATCACGGGATCAACGTCGTTCACTTGCCGCCGCTCCTTCAGCTGTCGTGTCGTTATGTTGTCGTGCCGCTACGCCGCTATCCGGCCAGGTATCACGTACGCGGTCAATATACGACGAGCGCCGGCCGGTAATAGGCCGGGCGTGCCGGATAGACCACACAGCCGGCGAGCGAGGCCGCCAGCAGAATCATCACGAGTGTTTTCATCGCAAGCCTCGTTCAAGCCCAATGTCCTTCGATCCAGCGCCAGTGCGGCCCACGTTGCGCCCAATGCCCGGGCACCCAGCGATAGCCGAGGCGCACCGGCTGCCAGTGGCCCGGCACCCACACATAGCGGCCGTGCTCCCAGCGCCAGCGGCCCTGATCCCACACATAGCCATCCCGTGGCGCGGGCACGACTTCGACGCGCGGCGGCGGCGGCGCCATCGGCGCGATCATCACTTGCGCGGAGGCGGGCGCGGCGGTCAGCGTGACCGCGCAGCACAGCGCGGCGCTCAGCGTGGAACCGAGCAGACGGCTCATGCGGGTCGAGATCATGCCGTTTTCTCCCATAGGACCGGAAAGAGTCGGAGCCAGAAATCGCCCCGTTTCTTCTTCAACGTGTCGGCAGGGGGAAATCCGTCGCTCTGCCTGCAAATAAAGTGCGGCGGGAAGAAAGCGCTTGACGGTTGGCACTACGCGAACCGGAAGTCAGAGATATGAATGGAAAACGATAGCCGCCGTAATGTCTGCGACTCGAATCTTTAATCGAGGGCTGCTGAAATCTCCGGCAGCTTGATCGCGGCAACAACAGTAACAGCAACGGCATTTCTACCCATATTCCGCGGCGAGTCTCCATGCCTGTCGATGGAACGCTGCGCGGCCAAGTCGAATCTGGAGTCAGTCACATGTTCCGTAGAGCTTTGTTACCCATTCCGTTCGCCGCGATGCTGACGCTCGCCGGCTGCGGCAACAACAGCGTCAGCACGCCCGCGGCGTCGACTACGGGCGCGTCGTCGCCGGCCGCCTCGGTCTCCGCGCAGGATGCGCTGACGACCGCCACGCCGATCAAGCACGTGGTCGTGATCTTCGGCGAAAACGTGTCGTTCGATCACTACTTCGGCACCTATCCGCAAGCGACCAACCCGGTCGGCGAACCGCAATTCACCGCGGCCGCGGGCACGCCGACGGTCGACAACCTCAGCAGCAACAATCTGCTGACGTCGAACCCGAACGCGCTGGCGAGCTCGCCGAACACGGCGGGCCGCACGGTCGGCACCGTGGCGATCGCGGGTCTCGGGCTGCCGGCCGCGGACCTGCTGCCGTTCCGCCTCGATCGCTCGCAAGCGAATACGTCGAGCCAGAATCACGCGTACGCCGCCGAGCAGCTCGCCTATAACAACGGCGCGATGGATTCGTTCCCGCTGTTCACGGCGGCCGGTACGACGATCGCCGGCAGCACCGGCGCGTTCGCGACGAAAGGCCAGGTGCTCGGCTACTTCGACGGCAACACGGTCACCGCGATGTGGAACTACGCACAGAACTTCGCGATCAACCAGAACGCGTACACGGACACCTACGGACCGTCGACGCCCGGCGCACTCGAAGTCGTGTCCGGCCAGAACAACGGCGTGATCCTGACGGGCGGCACGTCGGCCAACGCGATCCCCGACTCGGCTGGCGGCAACACGATGATCGGCGACCTCGATCCGACCGGCGACACCTGCACGATCGCGGCGGGCAGCACGGTGACCGGCACGATGTCGTCGAAAAACAGGAATATCGGCGACCTGCTGAACGCGAAGAAGATCACGTGGGGCGGCTTCATGGGCGGCTTCAATCTGCAGACCGTCAACCCGAACGGCACGACCGGCTGCGCGCGCTCGACGTTCTCGCAGGTGCTCAACGCGAGCAAGGCCGACTACGTTCAGCACCACGCGTGGTTCCAGTACTACGCGAGCACGGCGAACCTCGCGCATACGCGGCCGACGTCGACGGCGGTGATTGGTGCGACCGATCCGCTCGATAACACCGCGACCCCGGTGCATCACCAGTACGACACCGACGACTTCTTCACCGCGGTGAAGGCCGGCAACTACCCATCGGTCAACTTCCTGAAGGCGCCGGCCATCAGCGACGGCCACCCGGGAAACTCGGACCCGATCGACGAGCAGGCGTTCGTCACGAAGGTGATCAACTTCCTCGAACAGCAGCCTGACTGGAAGAACACCGCCGTGATCATTGCCTACGACGATTCGGACGGCTGGTACGACCACCGCTACAAGGCGCCGACCAGCGCGTCGTTCGACTCGACCAGCGCGCAATCGGCGGGCGGCGGGACCGTTGCCGGCAGCGACAACCTCAGCGCGGCGGGCCAGTGCACGGCCGCGGGCGCGGTGCAGCCGCAAGGCGTCAACGGCGGCGTGGTGAACGGCCGCTGCGGGCCGGGTACGCGCACGCCGTTCATCGTCGTGTCGCCGTGGGCGAAGGTCAACTTCGTCGACGACACGCTGATCACGCAGGCGTCGGTGGTGCGCTTCATCGAGGACAATTGGCTTGGCGGCCAGCGCCTCGGCGGCGGATCGTTCGATGCGACGGCCGGCAGCATCATGAACATGTTCAATTTCTCGGGTTCGGGCAACACCGCGCCGCTGTATCTCGACGAAAACCTCGGCACCAGGCTGTCCTCGCCGCCGTCGACCTGAGCGGGCGCCATATGCGTGTTTGATCGCGCGTTGTTCGCGTTGCGCAGCTGTATTCGTGGCGCGGTGCGAAGCACGCGCGACACCGCGATCCGTGACGGCAATCGGGCCAGTGCCTGCGCGCTGGCTCGCTTGAGCCGCTGACATCTCCGTCCACGTCCCTGCTCACGTATCCGATCGATCTATTCGTCAACGCCATGAACCGACCGTCAGACGCATTCGCACCAGCGCCGCTGCCTGCCGGCGATCGACCGGACCCCGTGAACACTCGCCGCGCGTGGTTGCGGCTGCTCGCGGGGAGCACGGCGACTGTCGTGCTCGGCTTTGCCGCGTTCTCGGCGTACGCACTCGTCTATCCGGAGCGGATGCCGCCCGCGGTGGGCGGGATCGTCGAGCAGATCACCGGCGCGAATCCGCATCCGGTGCATCTGATGCGTCCGCAGCAAGCGCCGCTCAGTGCGGTTGCCGTGCTCGGCAAACAGATCTTCTTCGACAGGACGCTGTCCGCCTCGGGTCTGCAGTCGTGCGCGACATGTCACTCGCCGCAGCATTCGTATGGACCGGATAACGCGTTGCCGGTGCAGATGGGCGGCTTGCATCTGAACCGGGCGGGCTATCGTCCGCCGCCCTCGCTCGCGTATCTGTACCGGCAGGCGCCGTTCAGTATCGGCCCCGATCAGGGCGATACCGACGTTCCCGTCGACATGACGCTGCTCGCCTCGCAGGCTGCCGGCATGCAACGCGCGCAGAAAACCGCGCTCGCCGCGCCGGCGGCTGCGGCGATGGTGCCGCAAGGCGGCCTGTTCTGGGATGGCCGCGCCGATACCTTGCAGAACCAGGCAATCGGCCCGCTGACGAATCCGGTCGAGATGGCCAACGCGAGCGAAGCCGACGTCGCTCGAAAGCTGCTGCAAACGCCCTACCTCGACCAGTTCAAACGGATATTCGGAGATGGCATCGTCAACAATCCGAGCCTGCTGATTTCCGAAGCGATGTTCGCGGTGGGCCGCTATCAGACCGAAGATCCGTCGTTTCATGCGTTCACGAGCAAGTACGACTACTGGCTCGAAGGCAAGGCGCGACTCACGCATGCGGAACTGCACGGTCTGCAACTGTTCAACGACAAGGACAAGGCGAATTGCGCGGGCTGCCACCTGAGCCAGCCGAGCCGCGACGGCCTCCCGCCGCTCTTCACCGATACGCAATACGAAGCATTGGGCGTGCCGCGCAATCCGGCGATTCCGATGAACAAGGACCCGACGTTCTTCGACATGGGCGTATGCGGACCGTTTCGCGACGACCTCGCGAAGCAGACGCAGTACTGCGGCATGTTCCTCACGCCGACGCTGCGCAACGTCGCCGAACGCAAGGTGTTCTTCCACAACGGCGTGTATCACGACCTGAAGCAGGTGATGGACTTCTACAACCTGCGCAACACGGCGCCGGACAAGATTTATCCGTGCGATGCGTCGGGCAAGGTGATGAAGTACGACGATCTGCCGCCGCAGTATCACGCGAACATCGATATCGCCGACGCGCCGTTCGACCGTAAGTTCGGCGATCGACCCGCGATGACCGATCAGGACATTCTGGACATCATCGCGTTCCTGAAGACGCTGAGCGACGGGTACAGGGAATGACGCCGCGCGCGTAATGCAAAGCGAAGCGCGGCGCTGTCGGCCGCTCTTCGCGCTGCGGCCCGCGGGCCGGTGAGGTATCCTTGCCGGTTTGGCGAACCTTATCCCTACCCTCCCCGATGTCCGATTTTCCTTTCGACGCCGTGCTCTTCGACTGCGACGGCGTGCTCGTCGATTCCGAACCCATCACGAACCGCGTGCTCACCGAGATGCTTGGCGAGCTCGGCTGGTATTTGAGCGTCGAAGAGACGATGCGCATTTTCGTCGGCAAGACGGTCAGGGACGAAGCCGCGTTGATCGAGGCGCGCACCGGCTTCGCGATCACGGCCGAATGGCTGGCGCAGTTCCGCGCGCGTCGCAACGTGGCGCTCGACCATGAGTTGCGCGCAATCGACGGCGCGCCTTGCGCGGTCCGCGCGCTGCAGCAGACGTTGAATGGACGCATCGCGGTGGCGTCGGGCGCGGATCGCATCAAGATCGAATTGCAGCTCGTGAAGGCCGGCATCCTCGACTGCTTCGGCGGACGCATCTTCAGCGGCCACGAAACGCCGCGCAGCAAGCCGTTTCCCGACGTCTACCTCGCCGCGGCCGCGGGACTCGGCGTCGAGCCGACACGCTGTGCGGTCATCGAGGATACGGTGACGGGCGCGACCGCGGGCGTCGCGGCCGGCGCGACGGTATTCGGCTATTGCCCGACGCACCTCGGCCATAGCAGCGCGACCGCGTTGCATGGCGCGGGCGCGGTGCACGTGTTCAGGGAGATGGCCGAGCTACCGGCGTTGCTCGCGGGATGGGGCACGCGCTGATCGAACGACGTGTTGGCGGTTGAACGACACCGGCTTGCCGCAAGTTGGACAACGCCGATCAGTTTTCGACTGCGCAGATACGGTCGATCAGCGCTCGAGCCAGCACAGACATTGAATCCCGCCGCGTGGCATGGTGCGTGCAACTGGAACGTCCGAGCGTAAAGCTTTTGCGCGCTCTATACCCATCCAACGTTGCCGGAGATTCATCATGTCGAACTTGACCCTTGCCGACCTGTCGCGCTGCGACGACCTCGATCACGCAGCTGCACAGTCCGTGCGCGGCGGCCATTCGTGTTTCCCGCACGAATACCCACCTTCGTGTTACGGCGAAAAACCGCCGGTTCGCGGCCCGTCGTACTACAACCCGCCCTCCTACAACCCCTGCCAGCCCGTGCATTACGGCTGCGGGCCGGTCTACACTCCGGTCTTCCATCCGGAGCCGGGCAAAATCGTGCCGCTGTAAGCACGAGGCCTCGCGCCGTTGCGTACCATGGCGCAATCACGCACGGGTTGCGGCCCGGGTTGGTACCATCGGGCCGCATCGCGCGCTTCACACTCTTATTCGCCGACGATGCATCCATCCGCCTCGGCACGCGCGCAATCGGCACCGCCGATGCGCTGCTGCGCGAAGTCCGCCGCCTGCGGCCCGACGCATTCGTCGTCTACAAACCGCATCCCGACGTGCAATCAGGCAATCGAAATGGTCTGATCGACGCGCAGCAACTCGCCGACCTCGTCGATACCGAAGCGGACCTGCTGTCGCTCGTCGATGCGGCGGATGAAGTTCACGCGCTATCGTCGCTCGCGGGCTTCGACGCGCTGCTGCGCTACCCACTAGCAAAAGCGCGCGCCACGAGCATGATAAAAAAACAAACCGTCCAGACAAAACAAAAGCCCCGCAAGATCGAAATCTTGCGGGGCTTTTTATCGAGGCCAGCGCTAAAGCGTTATCCGCCTACCGCGACATCATATTCATACTAACGTTATGCATCACCCACAACGTGCCGCCAACCACGATCACAGCGGTCAGCACGGTGAACGCAAACGCCGTCACATTCCAGCGCTGCGACGACGACGTGTTCATGTGCAGGAAGAACACCAGATGCACGAGGATCTGCACGAACGCGAGACCCGCGATCGCGAGCAACGCGCTCTGGCCCGTCAACGTGCCGGTCATCACGATCGCGAATGCCGCGACGGTCAGAATGACGGAGAGCACGAAGCCCGCCGTATAGCTGCCGAAGCTGCCGTGACCGCCTTCCGAGTGTGCGCCATGGGCGCTATGACTATGGTCCATTTAGATCACGCTCGCAAGATAGACAAAGGTGAAAACGCCGATCCACACGACGTCGAGGAAGTGCCAGAAAAGGCTCAGGCACGTCAGACGGATCATGTCGCGTTCGGTCAGGTCGCGATGACGCATCACCTGCAGCGCCAGCACGACCATCCAGATCAGGCCGAACGTCACGTGCAGACCGTGCGTGCCGACCAGCGTGAAGAACGACGACAGGAACGCGCTGCGGCTCGGACCCGCGCCTTCGGCGATCAGGTGCGAGAACTCGCGCATTTCCAGCACGAGGAACGCGAGGCCCAGCAGGAACGTCACGCCGAGCCAGCCAAGCAGCACGCCCTTGCGGTTCTTGTGCGCGCCGAGCATCGCGAAGCCGTACGTGATACTCGAGAGCAGCAGCATCGTCGTTTCAAGTGCAACGCCCGGAATCTCGAACAGGTCCTTGCCGCTCGGACCGCCCGCGAACTGGTGGCTCATCACCGCGAACACCGCGAACAGCGCCGCAAAAATGATGCAGTCGGTCATCAGGTACAGCCAGAAACCGAACACCGAGTGCGACGGTACGTGGTCCGGCGCGAGTTGCGGCTCAACCGCAATAGTCTTCTGTAACATCAGTCCACCTCCAGCGCGACCTGGTTGCCGGCGCTTGCGCCGACACCGGCCACGGCACCAGCACCGCCGTTGCGTTTGTCCTCAATCAGCGCGACAGTGTCGGCAGGAATGTAATAGCCGTCGTTGTCCATGAAGCTGTAGATGATCACGGTGGCGATCGCGCCGACCGCGCCAACGATCGCAAGCCACCAGATGTGCCACACACCAGCAAAACCGAGCACTAGCGAGAACAGACCCACCAACAGACCCGCGGACGTATTCGACGGCATGTGAATGTCGCGATACGCCGGCACTTTGACACCGCCCTTGCGCGACTTCATTTCGGTGAACGCGTCGAGCGACCGGACCTCCGGGATATGCGCGAAGTTATAAGCCGGCGGCGGCGAACTCGTCGCCCATTCCAGCGTATGACCGTCCCACGGATCGCCCGTGAGGTCGCGGTTTTCCTTCAGGTTGCGATCGCGGATGCTGACGACCAGTTGCAGCAGTTGGCAAGCGATACCGATTGCGATCAGCACCGCGCCGAACGCGGCGGCGATCAGCCACGGATGCCAGGTCGGGTTGTCGTAGTGATTCAGACGACGCGTCATGCCCATGAAACCAAGCACGTACAGCGGCGTAAACGCAACCCAGAAGCCGATCTGCCAGAACCAGAACGCGGCCTTGCCGAGCTTCTCGTTCAGCTTGAAGCCGAACGCCTTCGGGAACCAGTAGTTGAAGCCGGCCAGATAGCCGAACAGCACGCCACCGATAATTACGTTATGGAAGTGAGCGATCAGGAACAGGCTGTTGTGCAGCATGAAGTCCGCGCCCGGAATCGCCATCATCACGCCGGTCATACCGCCGATCGTGAAAGTGATGATGAATCCGATCGTCCACAAAACCGGCGTCGTGAATTGCAGACGGCCCTTGTAGATCGTGAACAGCCAGTTGAACACTTTGACGCCGGTCGGGATCGAGATGATCATCGTCGCGATACCGAAGAACGCATTGACGTCCGCGCCGGAACCCATCGTGAAGAAGTGGTGCAACCACACGAGGAACGACAGCACCATGATCGCGCAGGTCGCCCACACCATCGTCTTGTAGCCGAACAGCGGCTTCTTTGCGTAGGTCGCGACGACTTCCGAGAAGATACCGAACGCCGGCAGGATCAGGATGTACACCTCGGGGTGTCCCCATGCCCAGATCAGGTTCAGGTACAGCATTGCGTTGCCGCCGGCATCGTTGGTGAAGAAGTGCATGCCGAGGTAACGGTCCAGACCGAGCAGCGCGAGCGTGACGGTCAGGATCGGGAACGACGCCATGATCAGCACGTTGGTGCACAGCGCGGTCCACGTGAACACCGGCATCTTCATGAACGACATGCCCGGCGCGCGCATCTTCACGATGGTCACGAAGAAGTTCACCCCGGTCAGCAACGTGCCGATACCGGAGAGCTGCAAGCTCCACAGGTAGTAGTCGACGCCGACACCGGGGCTGAACCGCAATTCGGACAGCGGCGGATAAGCGAGCCAGCCCGTCTGCGCGAATTCACCGATCACCAGCGAGATGTTGATCAGGATCGCGCTGATTGCCGTCATCCAGAAGCTCAGCGAGTTGATGAACGGGAACGCGACGTCGCGTGCGCCGATCTGCAGGGGCACGATGAGGTTCATCAGACCGACCATGAACGCCATCGCCATGAAGAAGATCATGATGACGCCGTGCGCGGTGAAGATCTGGTCGTAGTGATGCGGCGGCAAAAAGCCCGGGGCCAGGTACGACAGCGCCAGTTGCATACGCATCATGATCGCGTCGGCGAAGCCGCGCAGCAGCATGACGAAGGCAATGACGATATACATGACACCGATCTTCTTGTGGTCGACCGAGGTCAACCATTCGGACCACAAGTAGCGCCATTTGCCGAAATACGTGATTGCGCCGAGCACGGCCAGCGCAGCGAGGATCATCCCCGCGCCCGCCGTAACGATGATTGGCTCGTGATACGGGATCGCATCGAGCGTTAGTTTTCCGAACATGCGTTACCCCTTAGGCGCACAGTTAGCGTCCTTCATGTTGTCGAGGACGTTGCCGTTGTTGTAGCGGGCGATGATGTTGTTGAACAGCTTCGGATCGACCGTCGAAAAGTACCGCACCGGGTCCTTTTCGCTCGGCTCGGACACCGCGTGATAGCGGTCCATGTCGAGACGGTCCGACGAAGCGCGAACCTTGGCGACCCACGCGTTGAAGTCTTCAGGCGAGCTGGCGAGCGTGCGGAACTTCATGTCCGAAAAGCCCTTGCCGCTGAAGTTCGCCGCAGTACCCGCGTAGTCGCCAGCGTGATCGGCGATCAGGTGCAGGCGCGTTTGCATGCCCGCCATCGCATAGATCTGGCCGCCCAGCTGCGGGATGAAGAACGAGTTCATCACCGTGTCCGACGTGATCCGGAAGTTCACCGGTGTACCGACCGGGATCGCAAGCTGGTTCACCGAAGCGATGCCGAGGTCCGGATAGATGAAGAGCCACTTCCAATCGAGCGCGACGACTTCGACGTTGATCGGCTTGACCTGCGATTCGAGCGGGCGATACGGATCGAGCTCATGCGTCGTCCGCCACGTCAACACTGCGAGGAACAGAATGATCAAAGTCGGAATCGTCCAGACGACGACTTCAACCGCGGTGGAATGCGTCCACCCTGGCTGGTAGTCGGCGTTCCTGTTCGACGCGCGATAACGCCACGCGAAAAACAGTGTCATCAGAATGACCGGAACCACCACGATCAGCATGGCCCACACCGAAGTCGCGATCAGATCACGCTCCGCGAGTCCCACACTCCCCTTCGGATTCAGAATATCGAGGTTGCTGCAACCCGAAAGCAACAACATAAGGCTGGCGGAAATGAATCTTGCCGGCCTTCTCAGCGTCCGTCCTTTCATATCCACTGCCTCGTTTTTTTGACTTCAACGAACGTCATTCGACGGCTCTCCATTAATAAGCGCTCGCATAATAGGTGGGCGTCGAATGTCCGGTAAACACTCGATTCAGCAACGAACTATTGCGCCAAGACGAAGTGCGACACGTTGCCGCATTTCCCCGCACAGCCTATTCACCAGCGTCGTTCGCGACGCTCCGATACGAAGCATCGAAAGGTTGACGCATCGCAAGTCCCTTAAAAACAAGCACTAAAAAATCGCTGAGTGCGCGGCGATTCCGACGTACCTCACGACGCATGCATTCATCAAGGGACTAGTAGCGACGCGCAAAAGCGCAAAAGCGTCGCCGCATCCTGACGCATGGATGCAACAACGGCTCTTGCGCTCTGTTCTTTTAACCCGGAGTGTGCGCGGCGACGGGTGCCGCTCCGGGCGCCGCTGCCTGCAGATGCTCGCCGCCTTCCGTCGGCACGGAATCTGAAGGAAGCGCCGAGCGTTCCGATTGCGCGAGCAGCGTGCCGACCGACGGATCGATCGCATCGGTGAACGGCTTCGGATCGAGTCCGATCGCGAGCACCAGCAGCGCCAATGCACCGAGCAGCGCGAACTCGCGCTTGCCGAGGTCCTTCAGCTTCGCGACGCGCGCGTTGGCGATCGCCCCGAAAATCACGCGCTTGTACATCCACAGCGTGTAGGCCGAGCTCAGGATCAGGGTGGTCGCGGCGATCGCCCCGATCCAGAAGTTGAAGCGGATCGCGCCCATCAGCACCATGAATTCGCCAACGAAACCCGACGTGCCCGGCAGACCGATGTTGGCCATCGAGAACAGCATCACGAAAGCGGCAAAGCGCGGCATCGTGTTGGCGACGCCACCGTATTCGGCGATCGACGCGGATTTCGTGCGGTCGTAGAGCATGCCAGTGCACAACAGCATCGCGCCGGACACCACGCCGTACGAGATCATCTGCACGATTGCGCCGGACTGGCCGAAGCGGTTGAAGACGAACAGACCGAGCGTGACGAGGCCCATATGCGCGACCGTCGAATACGCGAGCAGTCGGCGCATGTCGGTCTGCACGAGCGCGAGCAGGCTCGAATAGATCACCGCGACGAGCGACAGCGTGATCATCATCGGCGCGAAGAAATGGCTCGCTTGCGGCGCGATCGGCAGCGCGAAACGCAGCAGACCGTAGCCGCCGATCTTCAGCATGCCAATCATCACCGCGGCGCCTGTCGGGCCGTCGAGGTGCACGTCGGGCAGCCACGTGTGCAGCGGCCACATCGGCACCTTCACGCCGAACGCGGCAAGGAAGCCGAGGAAGATCAGCGCCTGCGGCACCATGTCGAGGTGCGCTTCGCGCCACACGGCGAGGTCGAAGCTGTGCGTCTGGCTATACAGGTAGAGCAGCGACATCAGCATCATCAGCGAGCCGAGGAACGACACGAAGAAGAACTTCACCGCCGCGTACGTTCGGTTCTTGTGACCGTAGGTGCCGATCAGCAGATACAGCGGGATCAGCGTCGCCTCGAACGCAATGAAGAACATCATGCCGTCGAGGGACGTGAACACGCCCTGCATGAAGCCCGACAGCATCAGGAACGCGCCGAAGTACTGCGCGGTGCGCTGCGTGATCGACTCCCACGATGCGATCACGATGATGATCGTCGTGAGCGCGGTCAGCGCGACGAGCCACAGCGAAATCCCATCGATTCCCACATGCCATGCGATATCGAACGTCGGCGACCAGCGGACGTTCTCGACGAACTGCATCGAGGTCACGTCGTTACGGAAATTCGCCACGAGCGGAATCACCGGCAAGAAACCCGCCACTGCGCCGATCAGCGCGAGCCAGCGCGTGCGATTACGCGCCGCGTCCGACCCGGCGCGCAGAACCACGAACCCGGCGAGGATGGGGATCCAGATGAGAAGACTTAGGAGAGGCAATGGCATGTGCTCTGTCAAAACTTGAAGTACAAAACGCCGCGTCAACGCCCGCTGAAACAAGCAGGCTTTGAAATGGAAATGTAAGTTGGAGTTCGCCTGAAGTTGACGCGTGGAGGGGGGTTTCCCGCTACACGTTTACCCGCAGCCGACTGACCAAGGGTGGGAGATTACCAAGATAAGAATAATTTTGCATCGCAACAGCGGCGAAATCCGCGCCACAATACATCGTTGCGAGGTGGGCGCTTGCAAAATGCATGGAAATGTGCGCTTGCACATAGTTACAAAGGCGTCGTCAGGCCTTGATAGTTTGGCGGCAAAAGCTGGCAATTACCCGGAGATTGGCCGCTTTTAGACATTCGCTGGTTATGGGGGCTGGTCCGGCTGGGACGGATCGTGCTGTCGCGCGCTTTTTCGACGGTTGGGGACGAGCAGCAACCAAACACAAATTTGCCTCGTCGGCGATAAAAAAATTTTTGTGCGGGCGGTCTAAACCGACCGGCGAGGAGGTCGCTAAGGGAGCCGCGCGCCTCGATCAAGGTGCGCTGAAACTGTTCCACTCCAGGTGCACGGATCTTCCATTTTCATTACACAGACCAGCGCCGCTCCATGGTAACTGCTGCAGAAACTCGCGCGGCGAGGCACACTCAACTCGCGCAGCGGGCTCCCCTCGCCCGACTCCTTTTCCGGACCTCCTCGCATGGCGCTTCGTGACGACGTCGTACCCGCACTCGAATGCCGCGGCCTCAGCAAGCGGTACGGCACCGGCCGCATCGTGCTCGCGGAGCTCGACTTCACACTCGCAGCGGGCGAGTTCGTCGCGATCATGGGCGACTCGGGCGTCGGCAAGTCGACATTGCTCAACCTGATCGCCGGGCTCGACCGCGCCGATAGCGGCAGCGTGCTAATCGACGGACGCCCGGTCGAACAACTCGACGACAACGCCGCGACGAGACTGCGGCGCCAGAAGCTCGGCTTCGTGTTCCAGGCGTTTCACGTGCTGCCGCATCTGACGCTCGCGCAGAACGTCGCGCTGCCACTGCTGCTCAATGATCTACCGACGGCCGCCGCGCTCGACATGCTCGCGGCGGTCGGTCTCGGCGGACGCGGCGACGACTTTCCGCGTGATCTCTCCGGCGGCGAGTTGCAGCGTGTAGCCATTGCACGCGCACTCGTGCATCGTCCGACGCTGCTTCTCGCCGACGAACCGACCGGCAACCTCGACCCTGCCACCGCGCGCGACGTGCTCGGCCTGTTCCGCGCGCAAAGCAAGGCGACTGGCGCGGCGACGATCATGGTCACGCATTCCGAGGCCGCGGCCGCCGTGGCCGACCGCGTGTTGATCCTGAGCGACGGCGACTTGCATGGCGCGCGCGATAAGGCCGCGAACGTCGCGCAAGCCGCGGCCCGCTCGACCCACGATGGCCGTTGACCTTCGTCCACTGCCGCGCGCGCCGGGATATCGTGTTCTCGCGCGCTGGCTGATGGTCGCGGAATGGCGCAGTCATCGCGGACGCGCACTCGTCGCCATCGCGACGATCGCGCTAGGGGTCGCGCTCGGCTACGCGGTGCAATTGATCAACAGCGCCGCCTTCACCGAATTCTCGGCGGCCGCGCGCAGTCTGTCGGGCGAAGCGGATCTGCAGGTGCGCGGCGCGCAGCCTTTCGTCGACGAGTCGCTCTATCCGCGACTCGCCAACGAACCGGGCGTGGTGCTCGCGAGTCCCGTGCTCGCGCTCGACGTCGCGGTGCCGGGCCGCACCGGTGCACTGCCCGTTCTCGGCATCGACGTCTTCAAGGCGAGGTCGATCACGCCCGATCTGATCGGCGTGCCCTCGCCCGATCGCCCGTTCGACACGCTCGCCTCCGATGCGATATTTCTGTCGACGGCCGCGCAGCAATGGCTGAACGTCAAGACCGGCGACCACGTCACGCTACGCAGCGGTACGTCGGATCTGCATCTGCGCGTCGCGGGCGGGCTCGTGCGCACGCGGCCGGGTCAACGGCTCGCGGTGATGGACATCGCCGCCGCGCAATGGCGATTCGGCAAGGTGGGCAAGCTGACGCGCGTTGACGTGCAACTCGCACGCGGCGTCGATCGGCAACGCTTCAAACGCGATCTGCAACAGCAACTCGGCAGCACATGGGTAGTCGCCGAGACACACGACACTGAGAGCCGCACCGATCGCCTGTCGCGTGCTTACCGCATCAACATGAACGTGCTCGCGCTGGTCGCGCTGTTCACCGGCGCGTTCCTCGTGTTTTCGACTCAGGCACTCGGTGTCGTGCGACGCCGATCGCAATTCGCGATGCTGCGCGTGCTCGGGCTCACGCGAGCTCAGCTATTGCGGCAGATCCTGCTTGAAGGCGCGCTGCTCGGGTTGCTCGGCTCGTTGTGTGGACTTGCGCTCGGCTACGCGATGGCCAGCGGTGCGCTGCGCTTCTTCGGCAGCGATCTCGGCGGCGGCTATTTTCCCGGCGTGCAACCGCGAGTCGGTTTCGAGCCGCTCGCGAGCGCGGTGTTTCTCGCGCTCGGGGTCGCGGTGTCGGTGTTGGGCAGCGTCGCGCCCGCTATCGACGCGGCCCGCGCACGGCCTGCCCCGGCACTCAAGGCCGGTGCCGAGGAAAGCGCATTGGCGCGGCTCGCCACGCCGTGGCCGGCGTTTGGCTGTTTGCTGGCGGCCGCCGCGCTGACGCGCGTGCCGCCGTGGTTCGACGCGCCGATCGCCGGTTATCTGGCGGTCGCGTTGCTGCTCGTCGGCGGCATTGCACTGATGCCGCGCGTGACCGCGCTGATATTCGGCGCGGCAGGCCGCGCGCGCGGCACGCGACGCCGCGCGGGCGCGACGGGCACGCTCGCGATTGCGCGTCTCGCGAATGCGCCGGGGCAGGCGTCGATCGCGATGGGCGGCGTGCTGTCGAGCTTCGCGCTGATCGTTGCGATGGCGATCATGGTGGCCAGCTTCCGCGTGTCTGTCGACGACTGGATCACGCATCTGCTGTCCGCCGATCTGTATGTGCGCGTAGCGTCGGGCGGCAATAGCGGCGACAGTGGCGGCTTGCGGCCCGACGAACAGACGCGCATCGCGACGGTGCCCGGCATCGGCAACGCCGCGTTCGCGCGCATCACACATCTGACGCTCGATCCCGCGCGCCCGGACGTCGCGCTGCTCGCCCGCGAAATCGACGCGACCGATCCGGGCGCGACCCTGCAGATGACCGGCGCGGTGCTGCCGCCGTCCGTGCTTCGCGCCGGCGACATACCTATTTGGGTTTCCGAAGCAATGATCGACCTGTATGGGTATGAGCTAGGTCAACGTGTGCGGTTGTCGCTCGGCGAGCATGGCCAGACGTTCGTCGTAGCCGGCGTCTGGCGCGACTACGCGCGGCAGAGCGGCGCGATCCAGATACGGCTTGCCGATTATCGGCGGCTGACCGGCGACTCCACCGCAACCGATGTCGCCGTGACCGTCGAGCCGGGCGTGAGTGTCGAACGCGTCGTCGCAAGTTTGAAGGCGTTGCCGTTCGGCGCTTCGCTCGAGGTGTCCCAACCGGGCGAGATCCGTGCGCGCACGCTGGTGATCTTCGATCGCAGTTTCGCGGTCACGTATCTGCTCGAGGCGGTGGCGATCGTGATCGGGTTGTTCGGCGTCGCAGCGACGTTTTCCGCGCAGACGCTCGCGCGCGCCCGCGAGTTCGGGATGTTGCGCCACGTCGGCGTGACGCGCGCGCAGATTCTCGCGATCCTCGCTTCGGAGGGCGGTCTGCTCACCGCAAGCGGCATCGCACTCGGTTTCGCGCTTGGTTTCGCGATCAGCCTGATTCTCGTGTTCGTCGTCAATCCACAGTCGTTTCACTGGAGCATGTCGCTGCATGTACCGTGGTTCGTGCTGGGCACAGTCGCGTTGGTAATGCTGATGCTGTCGTGTACGACGGCGGTGGTCGCCGGACGCGGCGCGGTGTCGGTGGATGCAGTGCGCGCGGTGAAGGAGGACTGGTGATGCCAGCTGCGCGGCGTGCGTGGGAAATGCGGTTGATCCGGGATAGCGCGGCCATTCGCGAGGTTTGCTCTGCGCTTGATGGCTGCGCGACGTGGATCGCGCGCCGACACGGCGGGTCACCTGCGCGGCGCCTTCAGCTTTTTTTCCGAGGGCTACTTTGGATTGGCATAGCCGCTGTGTCGCCCTCCTTCGCCGCGAGTAGCGACTCCACTGGATCCACCCCGGTCGCCTTCGCGGCAGTCACGCCAGACCATCCGATCTCGTTTCCGCGGGACAGCGGTGCTCATCCGGCTTTCCGCACCGAATGGTGGTACGCGACAGGCTGGCTCACGACGCCCGACAACCGACCGCTCGGATTCCAGATCACGTTCTTCCGTTCGGCGACCGGTCACGATGCCGCCGATCCCAGCGATTTCGCCCCGTCGCAACTGATCATCGCGCACGCTGCGCTGAGCGATCCGGCCATCGGACACCTCGTTCACGATCAACGCATCGCTCGGCAGGGTCTCGGGCTCGCCTACGCGAAGGCCGCCAACACCGACGTCAAACTCGACGCCTGGAAAATGATTCGCGCCGCGGACGGCCACTACGACGTCACCGCCGATGCAAGCGGATTCTCGCTACACCTCCAACTCGCGCCAACGCAGCCTCCGCTGATTCAGGGCGAGCGCGGTTACTCGCGCAAAGGACCGCGGCCCGAACAGGCGAGCTATTACTACAGCGAACCGCAACTCCGCGTGACGGGCACTGTGGTGCGCCCAGCCGGAGGTGAAAACGACACGACGCGCGATGCAGCAGTGACGGGGACCGCATGGCTCGATCACGAGTGGTCGAGCACGTTGCTCGACGCCAATGCGGTCGGATGGGATTGGCTCGGCGCCAATTTGACGGACGGCTCGGCGCTAATGGCATTCAAGATCCGTAGCCGCGACGGACATGCAGTATGGGCCCACGCGACGCTTCGCAGACCCGATGGTCAGGTAACGAATTTCGACCCCGGTGAAGTCGACTTCACGCCGCGTCGCATGTGGCGCTCGCCGCACACGAATACCTTGTATCCGGTGTCGATGACGGTTAGAGCGGGAACGCTGACATGGCAACTCGATCCGCTGATGGACGATCAGGAACTCGACTCACGACAGTCGACCGGTGCCGTGTATTGGGAAGGCGCGGTACGGGTGAGTCAACAGAATGCGGATGTAGGGCGAGCCTATCTGGAACTGACGGGTTACGCGGATGCGTTGCGGATCGGAAAGTAGTGAAGCGCGCAAAGTCGGCCGCGTAAACGCAAAAACCCCACCGCGGCGGGTGGGGTTT
>NZ_JACHDK010000019.1:0-114837 GCF_014201005.1 Paraburkholderia lebeckiae
CCCGCTCACCCGACCGGCGACGCGGTGCTGGCCGCGATCACGACGACGCTGGCGTGGGGCCCGCTCATGCGCAAGCGCATCTCGCGCGTGACCGCGGAAAGCCTGCCCTGGTGGAGCATGCTGTTCGCGACGCTGATCGGTGCATCGGCTGATGCGTCGCGACATCGCCCGGACAGTTTCTGCGGCTTCTCCACCGACGAATTGCTGAACGAGCGCAGTCTCACAGAAATCGGCTTCGCCGCGCTGCTCAACCTGAAGCCGGGTCCGGACGACCTGTTCGCCTTCAAAACGCTCGTCGGCCTGCTGCTCACCAACGGTCCGGGTGCGATCTCGGCGCAGGGGGCGAAGGGCGCGGTATCGGCCGACGGTCCGGAAAGTCCCGAGCGCGTGCAGCTCAACAAGGCGCTGGTCGGCTTTCTCACCCATACCGGCTATACGCACGGCGGCAATGGCTATGAAGGCATCGCGTTCCTGATCGAAGCGTTCAGGGACAGCGGTCTTGCCGATCCGTCCGACCCCGCGCACGGCGTGGACCTGCGCTCGCTGGCCGAGCGCTCGGTCGAGCGCTATGCGCAGTACAAGGCGCGGCAGAAGCATGCCGGCAGCCTCGATATCGCGAAGCTGCCGGGCGTGAACCATCCCGTCTTCAAGGACAGGCCGGTCAACTACGATCCGCGCGAAGTGTTCATCGCGGAACTGTGCGGGAAGCGTGGGGAATACAACGTGTTCCATGCTTTCTATCGCGAACTGGTGCAGGCGTTGTTCGAGGCCGGCGTCTCCCGCAACGTCTATTGCGTAAACGTCGATGCCGTGATCGCGGCGCTGCTGCTGAAGATGCTGTGGCAGCCGCTGCGACGCGGTGAATTCAGCGAGTCCGATCTGGAGACTGCCGCGTTCACGATCTTCCTTTATCCGCGCATGCTCGGCTGCGCGGCGGAAATCGACGATCACCTGAACCGGGGGCGCAACATGGACACCCGCACGCCCGCGTCCCAGTGCCGCTTCGTAGCTTGAGCGCTTCGCCGACACTGATAACCAACGGACATCAATCGTTTCGAAAATAGCACTTATCGTTTCGTGTGGTCCGGGCGAACATTCGACAAACAACAAATCGCCCGAACACCGCAAGTTCAAAATTTCTGGAGACACCTCGATGCATCCCTCCTCACCCCCGCTGGCCCCCGTGCAATCGAAGGCATTCGCCGTGCTACGCGTGACGGCAGGCAACTTCCTGGAGCAGTTCGACTTCTTCCTGTTCGGCTTCTATGCCACGCAGATTGCCGCGGTCTTTTTCCCGGCGGGGAGCGAGTTCGCTTCACTGATGATGACGTTCGCAGTGTTCGGCGCGGGCTTCCTGATGCGGCCGCTCGGCGCGATCATCCTCGGCGCGTATATCGACGATGTCGGTCGCCGCAAGGGCCTGATTGTCACGCTGTCGATCATGGCGAGCGGCACCATCCTGATCGCGTTCGTGCCCGGCTATGCGACGATCGGGCTATTCGCCCCGGCCCTGGTTCTCATTGGCCGTCTGCTGCAGGGCTTCTCCGCGGGTGCGGAACTGGGCGGCGTATCGGTTTATCTCGCCGAGATGGCGACGCCGGGCCGCAAGGGTTTCTTCACGAGCTGGCAGTCGGCGAGCCAGCAAGTGGCGATCGTCATCGCTGCCGCGCTCGGCTTCGCGCTCAATCAGTGGCTCGACACGGCGGCGATCGCTGCGTGGGGATGGCGCGTGCCGTTCTTCGTCGGCTGCATGATCGTGCCGTTCATCTTCATCTTGCGGCGCAATCTCGAGGAAACGCAGGAATTCAAACAGCGTCAGCATCGCCCGAGCATGAAAGAAGTCTTTACGACGCTCGTGCAGAACTGGAATGTCGTGATCGCGGGCGTGCTGCTGGTCGCAATGACCACCACGAGCTTCTATCTGATCACGGTGTATGCGCCGACGTTTGGCAAGACGGTCCTGCATCTGAGCACCGCCGATAGCCTGCTCGTCACGCTGTGCGTGGGGATCTCCAACTTCATCTGGCTGCCGATCGGTGGCGCCCTATCGGACCGGATCGGACGCCGTCCGCTCCTTCTCGGAATGACGATCCTGGCAATTGCGACCGCCTACCCCGCGCTATCGCTGCTGGCTCACGCGCCGAGCTTCGTCAACATGCTGCTTGTGCTGCTCTGGCTCTCGTTCATGTACGGGATGTACAACGGCGCGATGATCGTCGCGCTCACCGAAGTGATGCCGGTCGAAGTGCGTGTCGCCGGATTCTCGCTAGCCTACAGCCTCGCGACGGCGGTCTTTGGCGGTTTCACACCCGTTATCTCGACCGCGCTCATTCACATGACGGGCGATAAGGCCGCGCCGGGCTACTGGATGAGCTTCGCCGCGGTGTGCGGGCTCGGCGCCACACTCGCACTGTATCGGCGCCATCGCATTCCGCTGCATGCGGCTTCCTGAAGCATCGCTTCGCTCCTCGAACTTCAGCCTGACGTTCTTTCAACCATGAAATCCATCCTTCTGAAACTCTGCACCGCGGCGCTCCTCGGCAGCGGCGCCGCTGCGGCGAATGTGCAGGCCGCCGATCTGCACGTGATGAGCTCTGGCGGCTTCACCGCCGCCTACAAGCTGCTCGGCCCCAAGTTCGCGGCGTCCACAGGCAACACGCTCGATACCGCGCTCGGACCGTCGATGGGCAAGTCGCCGGAGGCCATTCCGAACCGGCTTCAGCGCGGCGAGCCTGCCGACGTGGTGATCATGGTCGGCTATGCACTCGACGACCTCATCAAGCAGGGCAAGGTGATCCCCGATTCGCGCGTCGAGCTCGCGGATTCGCGCATCGGGATGGTCGTGCGCGATGGCGCGCCGAAGCCCGACATCGGGTCTGAGGCGGCGCTCAAGGAAACCTTGCTGCATGCACGGTCGATCGCTTACTCGGATAGCGCGAGCGGCGTCTATATCGAGCGCGAGTTGTTCAAGCGGCTCGGCATCGAGGAACAGGTGAAGGCCAAGGCGAAGATGATCCCGAAGATCCCGGTGGCGTCGGTGGTTGCAACCGGCGACTACGAAGTGGGATTTCAGCAGGTGAGCGAGTTGCTCCCGGTGAAGGGCGCGGCTTACGTCGGCAAGATTCCGGAGTCGATACAGTCCGTCACGCGCTTTGCGGCCGGCATCCCGGTCGGCGCGCAGCATCCGAAGGAGGCGAAAGCGCTGCTCGACTATCTCGCGTCGCCCGCCGTGCAGCCGGAGGTGACATCGACCGGGCTCGATTCCATCGCCACGCATTGAGACGACGGCAACGATTCAGCCCGGCAGGTCGGCGGGCTGATCGAAAGCTTCTTCGGGCTCATGCGCCAGGCTCAATGCATCCTTCAGACGCGTTCGGTCGCAGGCGCGCTCCCACATCGATACGAAGATCACCGCGCAGGCGTTGCTGATCACACTCGTCAGGGCACGCGCCTCGGACATGAAGCGATCGATGCCGACCAGTAGCGCGACGCCTGCAACCGGCAGATCGGGAATGACGGTGAGCGTCGCGACGAGCGCAACCAGTCCGCTGCCCGACACGCCCGCCGCGCCCTTCGACGTGATCAGCATGACCACGAGCATCGTCGCGATCCGGCCGCCCGAGAGGTGTACATCGCACGCTTGCGCGATGAACATCGAGGCGAGCGTCAGGTAGATCGCCGTGCCGTCGAGATTGAAGGAATAGCCGGCGGGCAGCACGAGACCCACGATGCCCTTGTCGCAGCCAAGCGCTTCGAGCTTGACGATGAGGCGCGGCAGCACCGGTTCGGTCGACGACGTCGCGAGCACGATGACGAGTTCCTCGCGAATGTAGCGCAGCAAACGCCAGAGGGAGAAGCGATGCAGGCGTGCGAGGGGACCGAGCACGCAGACGACGAACAGCAGGCACGCCGCATAGAACGACAACATCAGCATGCCGAGCGAGCCAATCGAACGGATGCCGAAACGGCCCACCGTGAACGCCATCGCGCCGAACGCCCCGACGGGGGCAAGCCGCATGATCAGCGCGAGGATGCGGAACAGCACGTGTGCGACGCTATCGATGAATTCCTGCACTCGCCGTCCGGCGCTTCCGCTGGCGTTCAATGCGAAGCCGAACAGAAGGGCAAGCAGCAGGACCGGCAGCACCTCGCCTTTCTCGAAGGCGCCGACGAGCGTCTCCGGAATCAGATGCAGTGCGAACTCGACGAGCCCGTGCGACTGCGTGCGCGTCGAATACTGCGCCAGGATGGCCGTGTCCAGATGATGCGCGTCGATGTGCAGTCCCGCACCCGGATGCAGCGCGAACGCGGTCGCGAGGCCCAGAACGAGCGCAACGATGGTGAGAGCGTAGAACAACGCGAGCGCTTTCACGATGGTCCGGCCGATCTTCGAGCCGCTCGCAAGCGACGTGATGCCGATGACGATCGTGCAGAAGACGATTGGCCCGATCATCATGCGAACCAGCGCAACGAACGCGTCGCTGAGCGGTTTCAGCGACGCGCCGACCTGTGGCCAGAAGTGGCCGACGGTCATGCCGAGCCCCATTCCAAGCAGGACCTGGACGTAAAGCAGCCGGAATGGCCTTGGCAGTGTCATTTCGGGGTCTTCTTCGCCGCGCGGGCCATGCCGCTGCGCTTCATGTCGAGAATCGTCTGATAGAACTGCTGCGCGGCCGGCGCGAGAGGACGCCCCCGGCGTCTGACAATACCCACTCGCCTCGTCACGACCGGATCGACGAGCGCCACGCTGGTCAAAATCGGATGGTCGCGCATGGGCATTGCCATCGAAGGCACCGCTGCCACACCGAGTCCCGCTTCGATCAGGCCGAGCATGGTGGTGACATGGCGAGTCTCGCAGACGCTCGGCACTGCCGGCGCCACGTTGGTCAACGCCTGATCGAGCAGCAGGCGGTTGCCAGAAGTCTTGTCCACGGATACATATTCGTGTTCATAGAGCTCGTTCCAGGTCACCTGCTTTTTCCGGGCAAGGGGATGATCGCGACGGCACGCGGCGACGAACCGTTCCTGCAGCAGGATCTTGAACTCGACCTCGGTTTCCTGGCTGCCCATGAAGCTGACGCCGAAATCGGCTTCACCGCTGATGACCGAGCCGAGCACTTCGTTGGCGCTCGAGTCCAGCAGCTTGACCCGGATACGCGGATAGCGGCTGTGATAGGCAGCAACGACGCTCGGCAGGAAATAGTAGGCGACCGACGGCACGCATGCGATGGTCACATGACCGAGGCGGCTGCTGGAGACGTCGCGGATGCCGAGCAATGCGACATCGAGATCGTCGAGAAGTTGTTCCGCGCTTGGGGCGAACACGCGACCTATGGTGGTGAGCGTCACGCTGCGAGTGGTCCGCTCGAAGAGCCGCACACCGAGCGCTGCCTCGAGCTTCTCGATGCGCCGGCTCAGCGCTGGCTGCGAAATATTGACCGCCTCCGCTGCTTTGCGGAAGCTACCCAATTCCACGACGGCTCGAAACGCCTGCAAATCGTTCAGGTCGAAGTTGACACCCACGGGCCATCCTCCGCATTTTCGATGCGGCTATTTTGCATGATGCGGGTGAAAGCGCCCATTGAGGACAACACCCGGCGATTAGCCCGCGAGGGGGTTACCGAAGGCGGGATCGGGAGGCCGACCCGATACGATAAGCGATAGTCAGGCACAGCGTTGCAGCGACACGAAGCCCGCACCGAAGGATGGCAAGAACAGCAGTCGTGACCTCGACTTGCAATACGCCTTGCGGGAGTTCGATTCCCGATGTGGAGAATAAACCGGTCGGCTATTTTTGCTGCAGTACACCCCTCAAAGCCAAGCCTGGCAGCGGTTTTCGGAGGATTTCAGATTTCGGGGGATGGGCAAAAATAGCCTTCCACCTCGCCCCGACGGCCAAAGCCATAAGTAAAGCGGACCCATTATCGTCTTTTTTATTGCTTTACCCGCTCCTCGTTCTACCCGACAGTAACCTCAGCGCGCCGCCACGGCAGCTTGCAGCCGAAACGCGATTGATCAGTGCTGACGGCTACCTATGACAATGATGACCTGCATTGCAGAAAATCTGCGGGTCCGGGAGACGAGTCGATGAGTCATATGGACAGAAGCTTAATCAACTACCGGCTTACGAAGTCAGGGGCCATTCACTTCGGCCAACACACGGCCGGCCCGGCCATGGGCATATCACCTTGCTGCTACCTCTATTAATGACGCAGGATTTATTGCGTCATCGCGATGCACGCCTGCAGGGACCTCTCGAACAGGTGATGCCTAACCGGGAATTAAGGAACACCGAAATCCATATCGCTCCGGCAAGTTTCACCATTCCCAATATCAAAGGTATCGATGTTTTATTATCTAAATTATCAAAAAGACAAGGCATCGAGACGAAGACTTCAATTAATGATTAGATCCCGGATAGCTTTTTATATTTAACCGACATTAATACTGGATTCGATATGTCTAACCAAGTGATTTTGCCGCGCATCCTTCAGGTCGGCGCCAACGCCAGCGAGACAGTTTCCACGGTTCTGGCGACTCTCGGCTGCAGTCGCCCCTTGATCATCACCGACAAGATGATGGTGCAGCTGGGCTATGCCGGGCGCATTCAGGAGGATCTCGCCGCCAATGGCAGGACAGCCGAAATTTTCGCTGATACGGTCCCCGAGCCCACGGTTGACTCGATTCGAGCTGGCGTGGAGAAGGCTCGCGCAGGAGACTACGACAGCATCATTGCACTGGGCGGCGGCAGTCCGATCGACAGCGCCAAGGCGATTGGCATTCTTGCCAAGCATGGTGGAGAAATGCGCGACTATAAATTTCCGCGCATTGTTACCGAGGTTGGGTTGCCCATTATCGCGGTGCCCACCACTGCGGGAACCGGCTCGGAAGTGACCCGTTTCACGATCATCACTGACGAGCAGAACGACGAAAAAATGCTCTGTGTGGGCATCGGCTTCATGCCCGTGGCAGCCTTGGTCGACTACGACCTGACCCTCAGCCTGCCGCCGCGCGTCACCGCCGATACGGGTATTGATGCGCTGACCCACGCGATCGAGGCCTACGTTAGCCAGAAAGCCAACCTGTACAGCGACAGTCAGGCCTTGGCGGCCATGCGCTTGATTGGTCCCAATCTGCGTAAAGCCTATCGATCCGGCCAGGATACAGCCGCCCGCGAAGCCCTGATGCTCGGTTCGACGCTCGCGGGTGTGGCGTTCTCCGCTGCATCCGTGGCGCTGGTACACGGCATGAGTCGACCGATCGGCGCTTTTTTCCACGTTCCCCATGGCCTGTCCAACGCCATGCTGCTGCCCAGTGTGACCGCGTTCTCGATCCCGGCGGCGGAAGAACGCTACGCTGATTGCGCTCGTGCCATGGGGGTGGCCGACAGGCAGGACAGTACGCAGACCGCCAATGCCAGGTTGCTCGCTGAATTGCGGTCGATCAACGCTGACCTTCAGGTGCCGATGCCCGAACAATTTGGTATCGACCGCGAGCGCTTCTTCAGCTTAATGCCGACCATGGCACAGCAGGCTCTGGCCTCTGGCTCGCCTGGCAATAACCCACGCGTGCCCTCGGTCGCGGAAATGGTCGAGCTCTACCGCGGTCTCTGGTAAGCGAATTCCCCCTCAAAAAAACCGCATCTGATCTGTCGAAGTGACGGTCATTCAGATGCAACAACAACTCTTGCCATCGGAAGGCAAGACCCTATTCCCATCGCCCGTTTTTGTGGCACTTAGAACCTGTTCCAATCCCAGCAAGGAGTATGAAATGCAGCCCTTCAACGACGACGCAGACGTGGTTCACTTCATCAACGGTCGCCACGTGCCTGGCTCAGGCACTCGAAAGCAGCCGATATTCAACCCCGCGACCGGTTCTCCTGCACGCATGGTGCACCTCGGCGACGCGTCCGACGTAAGTGCCGCAGTAGCGTCGGGGAAACAGGCATTCCAGGGATGGAGCAATACGCCACCCATCCGTCGCGCGCGCGTCATGCGCCGCTTTCTCGAACTGATGAACCAGCACAAGGACGAGCTGGCAGCGATCATGACGGCCGAGCATGGAAAAGTGTTCAGCGATGCGCAAGGCGAAGTAGCACGGGGCATTGACGTGATCGAGTTTGCCTGCGGCATCCCGCAATTGCTGAAGGGCGACCATACGGAACAGGTGTCGACCGACATCGACAACTGGACGACCCGGCAACCCCTCGGCGTTGTCGCGGGAATCACGCCTTTTAACTTTCCGTGCATGGTTCCTTGCTGGATGTTTCCGATCGCGATCGCCGCAGGCAATGCGTTCATTCTGAAGCCCAGCGAGCGTGATCCGTCAGCTTCGCTCTACATGGCCCGCCTGCTGCAGGAAGCCGGGTTGCCTGACGGCGTGTTCAACGTCGTGCAGGGGGACAAGGTAGTCGTGGATGCTCTGCTCGAGCATCCTGACGTAAAAGCGATCAGTTTCGTCGGTTCGACGCCGATCGCCAACTACATCTACGAGACGGGGGCAAAGCACGGAAAACGGATCCAGGCGCTTGGCGGAGCGAAGAATCACATGGTTGTGATGCCCGACGCTGACATTGATCAAGCCGTCGACGCTTTGGTCGGCGCAGGCTATGGCTCCGCGGGGGAACGGTGCATGGCGATCTCAGTCGCAGTCCTCGTAGGCGACGTTGCGGACAAGCTGATTCCGCGGCTCGCTGATCGAGCACGCTCCGTAATAGTAAAGAACGGCATGGAGGCCGACGCCGAGATGGGGCCGATCGTCACACGTCAGGCACTGGAACGCATTGAAAACTACATCGCGATTGGCGTCGAAGAAGGCGCGTCGCTGGTTGTCGATGGACGTGGCCTCAAGGTTCCGGGGCACGAGGAAGGCTTTTTTACCGGTGCCACGTTGTTCGACCACGTCACACCCGAGATGCGAATCTATCAAGAGGAAATCTTCGGACCGGTGCTGTCCTGCGTCCGTGCGAAGGACTTTACAGAGGCCGTCGACCTGGTCAACGCGCACGAATTCGGCAATGGCGTCGCCTGTTACACGCGCGACGGTCACATCGCGCGCGAGTTCGGCCGGAGAATTGAGGTTGGAATGGTTGGCATCAACGTACCGATCCCGGTACCGATGGCGTGGCACGGATTTGGCGGCTGGAAGCGTAGCTTGTTCGGTGACACGCACGCGTATGGCGAGGAAGGCGTCCGGTTCTATACGCGTCAGAAGTCAATCATGCAACGCTGGCCGGAGAGTATCGAGCAAGGTGCCGAATTCGCGATGCCGACGGCGAGGTAGTCTTTCCACTGCAAAACCCGCTACAGCTCCCGTGCTGCCACATCCCGGCACGGGAGAGCACACCACCGGTCCTGAAGTCGCAGGCCTTCAAATCCGAACGGAAGCGCCCGACCTCATGCGCTGCGGCAAATGTCGACAACCGTGCGACCGCTCAGCTTTCCATCCATCATTTGCACGGCTGCCTCCGGCACGTCGTGCAACGCTATTCGGTGCGTGAGTTCGGCGAGCTTTGCTCGATCCAGATTCGCAGCGAGCCGGTTCCACGCAATCTGACGATGAGCGATCGGACACATAACCGAGTCGATGCCCAGCAGTTTTATACCGCGCAGAATGAACGGTGCAACGTTCGCCGGGAACTCCATGCCTTGCGCGAGACCACATGCCGTCACGACGCCGCCATATTTCGTCTGTGCGCATGCGTTGGCAAGCGTATGCGAGCCGACAGAATCTACAACCGCCGCCCAGCGCTCTTTCTGCAACGGCTTGCCGGCTGCCGACAGCGAGTCCCGATCGACCACATCGGCGGCGCCGATACGCTTCAGAAAATGCGCCTGCTCGGGCTTGCCCGTCGACGCCACGACCGTAAATCCCCAACTGCTCAATAGCGAGATTGCCACGCTGCCCACACCGCCGCTCGCGCCGGTCACGAGGACTTCACCGTCGGCCGGCTTGACACCGGCCTGTTCCAGCGCAAGGCAGGATAGCATCGCCGTGTAACCGGCCGTCCCGATTGCCATGCTTTCGGCCGTTGATAGTCCCTGCGGTACCGCAATCAGCCAGTCGGCCTTCAGGCGGGCTTTCTCTGCGAGGCACCCCCAGTGTGTTTCGCCGAGGCCCCATCCGTTGACGAGGACGATATCGCCCGCTTTCCAGCGAGAATCTGTCGATGTCACCACCTCACCGGCGCCATCGATACCCGCGACCATTGGCCAGGCGCGTACGACCGGACCGCGGTTCGTGACCGCTAGCGCGTCCTTGTAGTTAAGCGTCGAGTGCGCGATACGAATGAGCACTTCGCCGGCTGCGAGGGGATGCTCGTCGAGCGTTCGGTCATCGAGGCTGGTAACCCCGGCCGAAAAACCGCTGTCATTCTGCTGCAGATAAAGGGCTGAAAAAGCCATGCTTGTCCTCTCTGACGGTAAACGCAGGCGGTCAGGCATGGCGAAGCGATACATCCAGACAACATAAACCATTCAGGATGTACCACTACGCCATGCCCGACGGCTTCCACGGGCATAAGGCGACAGGTGTCGCGGCAAGCAATGTCACGTCGCTATCTGTCGCGCCGCGCTTCTGGACCTCAGCCACTCCATCGTCACCAGAAGCAGGCTGGAAAATACAATCAGAATTGTCGCAAGGGCAGCAATCGTCGGAGTAATGTTTTCCCGGAGGCCAATGAACATCTGCAACGGCAATGTACCTTGTGTCGGACCCGCGATGAACATCGTGATGACGACATCATCGAGCGACGTGGCGAATGCAAACAGGGCTCCAGAAATAACGCCCGGCGCAATGATGGGCAGGGTGACGGAGAAGAACGTCTTGACGGGCGACGCACCGAGGCTCAGGCTCGCGCGCACGTAATTCTGGTTGAACCCGGCAAGGGTGGCGTTGACAGTGACCACCACGAATGGAGCAGCGATAGCGGTATGACCCAAAATCAGACCAAGGTACGACCCGGCTAACCCCCACTTCGCAAAGAACAGATACATCCCGACGGCAGTGACGATCACCGGCACGATCATCGGCGAGATCAAAATGCCGATCAGCGCGCCCTTGCCTTTGAACGTCGCCTTGTTGAGGCCTAACGCGGCCAACGTCCCGAGGACAGTAGCCAGGATCGTGGCAAGCGGGGTTACGATGAAGCTGTTTTTTCCGGCACGAAGCCAGTCAATGGACGTGAACAGATTGTGGTACCACTTGAACGAGAACTTGTGTATCGGATAGACAAGGAATGTATTGTCCGTGAAAGAAAGCGGGATGATCACCAGTATCGGCAAGACCAGAAAAAGCAGGATCATGACATTGGTCGATCGCAAAAAGTAGTGCCACGCGATCTCGGGAGCCGACGTATAAGGTGCAAAACGCGATACGGTCGTTTTCATGGTCCTAACCTACCTTCAGTTCGTTGCCGACGATCTTTCGATAAACACCGAAGAGTATCAACGTCACGAGAAGCAGAACCGCTCCCAGTGCGCACGCCATCCCCCAGTTCAAGGCCACGTTCGTGAAATAGGCGATGTAGTAGCTCACCATCTGGTCGCCGGCTCCGCCCAGCAATGCCGGAGTAATGTAGTAGCCCAAAGCCGTGATGAATACCAGCAGTCCGCCGGCGCCGACTCCTGGCAGCGTTTGCGGAAAGTAGACCTTCCAGAACGCGCCGAACGGGTGACTACCCAGCGAGATCGCTGCCTTCGTATAGCTGGCTGGCACTGATTTCATGACGCTGTACAGCGGCAGAATCATGAACGGCAGTAGGATATGAGTCATCGAGATCAGCACCCCCGTCCGGTTGAACAGCAGTGTCAATGGAGACGATATCAGGTCCAGCGACAGCAACGCCTTGTTGACGAGGCCCGATCCTTGAAGGATGACAATCCAGGCGGAGATCCGCACGAGGATCGAAGTCCAGAAGGGAAGGAGCACCAGGATCATCAGCAGATTTGCCTTACCCGCCGGCAGACTGGAGATCCAGTATGCCAGGGGGTAGCCGAGGAGCAGCGCGGCGAACGTTACCAGGCCGCTAATCACGAACGTTCGCTGGAATACCTCCCGATATGCCGAGGCGCCTGGATCAACCGGAACGATGTCACCGGCAGAATCGCGACGGTAGTCCATCGTCGCGAGGAGATACTGACTTGTGTATCGGGATGAATCTTTAGCGATTACCTGCCAGTAACCGGGATCTTCCCAACGCCTGTCGATTTCGATCAGTTTTTGTCGAACCTCGTGCGCAGGCAGCGCTGAATCATCGTCGCCGAATGGAAGTGCGCTCGAAGTCTTGTAAAACAACGAACGGAAACCCGGCTTCTGCCCGTTCAGTCGACCGGCAGCGGTACCCGAACTGTTGTTCCCGCCGTTGCGCTCGATATCGAGCATCAGCCCGCGAAAAGCGTCATCCGGAACTGCCGATTTTCGATCCCAGTTTCGCAGAGCCGCCGTCGTGTGTGGCAACGCGTCAACGACTTCCGGACTCTGAATCGACCGCGAAATCATGGATGCAACGGGCATCACGAATACCAGAAAAATGAAAATAGCAAGAGGAGCGACCAGCGCCAGCGCCGCCATTTGCTTACGTAAATTCACGTTCCTAAGCGATCGCTTGAGCTCACGCAAATGCCAATCCTGCTGCTGAGTAGTTACCGCGCTCATGTCTCTCTCCTTCGCGTACCCCTGCGTTCGAGCGATGGGTACGCGATTCGCGTTATTTCGCTGCCCACGCGGTGAAACGCTGTTCTAGCGCGTCGCCGTGGTCGGTCCAGAAGTCTACGTCGTTGGGGATAGCGGTTTTGCCGTTCTTCGGCGAGTTAGGCAGGTTTGCAAGAGTGGTTGCATCAAGCAACTTTAAGGCGCCCTTGTTGGTTGGTCCGTACGGGATGTGCTGGGCGAACGTAGCTTGAGCCTGAGGTTCGAGCACGTAGGCAAGGTACTTCTCGGCTGCATCCTTATTTTTTGAGCCCTTCGGAATCACGAAAAAATCCAGCTCATAGACGCTTTGGTCCCACGAGATACCCAGGTTCTTGTTCCCTGCCCGCATTGCGGCGTCGATGCGGCCGTTATACGCGGTGGACATCGAGACGTCACCGGCGACCAGGAACTGCGGCGGCTGTGCGCCAGCCTCCCACCACTGAATGTGTGGCTTGAGTTCGTCCATCTTCTTGAACGCCCGATTGACGCCAGCCTCCGTGCCCAGCACGGTGTACACGTCTTTCGCCGGAACGCCATCTGCCATCAGTGCGAATTCGAGGTTATAACGCGCCTCTTTCTTCATGCCACGCTTGCCAGGAAATTTCTTGACGTCCCAGAAATCCTTCCAGCCCTGTGGCGTGCCCTTCGTCAGCGTCGGGTTGTATGCCAGCACGGTCGACCACACGAATGTGCCGGCAGCGCAGGGAGTCACCGATCCAGGCACCAGATCACCCTTTTTCGCGATCTTCGACCAGTCGAGCTTCTCGAAGAGTCCGTCCTGACAGCCGCGTCCGATGTCTGCCGACTCGACTTCAACGACATCCCACGTGACATCTTTGGCGTCGACCATCGCTTTGACTTTGGCCATTTCGCCCGTGTACTCAATCGCATTCGTCGGAATACCGCTCGCTTTCGAGAACGGTTCAACCCAAGCAGCCTTCTCGGCGTTCCCCACGGCGCCACCGTAATTGACCGTCGTAAGGCTGTCGGCCAGTGCGAAAGCGGAACAACACATCATGGCAGCCACGCCGACCGTATTTCTAAAGAACCTCATTTCGTTCTCCTTGGCACAAGGTGATTTCGCTACGCGTGGTCAATTGAAAACTCTTAGATGATCTTCATGAAACGACAACGCGATTCGATTTCCCGGTTGGACATGGGCCGCCCCGTCCTGCCCGAGCGGAACCTTCACGAAACACTCTGTTTCTCCGGGGCAGCGGCAGCGTAGCCGGACGTGATCGCCGAAGTAGATCATCCCAAGCGTTTCGCTGTTGATGACATTGCGCTGCTGTTCGGATTGCCGTCCAATCGAGAGCCGCTCGGGACGGATCACTCCTGTGGCGTGGCTACCGACATTGAGCCCGGCAACATTCAGCGCACGGACGGTCGTACCGTCTGCAATGCGCAACTCGCAATAATTACCATCCCGGCTTACGACGGTGCCTTCCACCCGGTTACTGTCACCAATGAAGTTGGCTACAAACAGATTCCTCGGCGATTCGTAGAGCGAGTCGACCTGGTCGAGCTGTTGGATCACCCCCTGATCAAAGACCGCTACTCGATCAGACATCGTGAGCGCCTCACCTTGATCGTGTGTGACGTACACAAAGGTCAGGCCAAGAGATTCGTGCAATGCCTTGAGCTCTATCTGCATGTGCTCGCGCAGCTGTTTGTCCAGCGCGCCAAGCGGTTCGTCCATCAGCACAAGCTTGGGGTTGAACACCAACGCACGCGCAAGCGCCACTCGCTGTTGCTGACCGCCTGAGAGCTGACCTGGCATTCGCTTGCCCAGCTTTTCCATGTGGACCATCTCGAGCGCCCGCTTGACGCGCGCGGCCCGCTCGTCTGGCGGCATCTTGCGAACCTTGAGGGGATACTCGAGGTTCTGTCCGACGGTCAGGTGTGGAAAGAGTGCATAGTTCTGAAATACCATTCCAATGTCGCGTTTATGCGGCGGAATACGATTAAGTAACTGACCGTCCAGCCAGATTTCTCCATCGGTTGGGTATTCAAACCCGGCGAGCATCATGAGACAGGTGGTCTTTCCCGAGCCAGACGGACCAAGCAAAGTGAGAAACTCCCCCTTCTGGATGTCGAGATTCAGGTCTTTGACGACGAGTGTTTCGCCGTCGTATGTCTTCCGAACATTGCGGAAGCTCACAAATGTATCGCCCTGGTCTTGCATGATCGTTACCCTCAATGTCTTTCGGTGCGGAAGGCACCTGGCAGCGCAGGCGGTAGTGCTGTGTCTGCGGATCGGCTGCGGCGACAGGGAGGCGCACAGGGTACCTCCTTCCCCGTGCCTCGCCATGGGCGTTTTCGCGCCATGTGCTGCGTAGCTCGATTGAGGTTCTCGATAACGATTTCTGCGCCTCGCCGGGTGTTTTCGGTACCCGGGAGCTTGCGGTGTCGTACGTGCATCTTCGTCTCCAATCTTATAAATATTCGAACACCCCTTCGCTACAGCCTTTTTTCTTCTAGGTGCTTGCTGCTGTCGGCCGCGCCCATACATCAGCGGAGCGGTCGCGATTTGTTCCGGCTTGCCCGCAACGGCGACGTGTTCAGTTGGGCAAGTACTCCTCGCTCCAGCTCTCGCCGACCGCTCCTCGCGCAATCAACGTCGCAATCTGGGTATCGCTGTAGCCCATCTTGCGCAGAACCCCTCGGGTCGAGGCACCAAACTTTTCTGCTGGCGCCAGTGCGCGGATCGGAGCAACGTGAGGGCGAATCGCAAAAGGATCGAGTTGGATGACGCATCGTCCACTCGGATGCTCGGCATACACACTGAATGAATAGCTGCCGTTATCGATGCCCGGACGATTGTCTGCAGGGCGGCTGTAGCGTTGGCGCAAGTTGTCGATATTGTCCGGAATGGCTGCCGCCACATTGGCCGCTTGCAACCGCGTCTGCCAGGTTTCGGCGGAGGCCGTGGCGAGCGCGGAGCTGAGAAACGCTGCGGGATCCGCCGCGTCGCGGATGCCCGTCAGCCCCTCCACGGCGTTTAGCTTGTCCAGTTCCTTTTCGCTGGCGTCCACATACAACCAGTCATCCGCGGCCCGAAAGAAGCGTGACAGGTTGCCAAAGCCCTGGGCGCTACGGCCGGAAGGTTCATCGAACGGGGCCCGCCGTGGGTAGTCGTAGCAGAAGGGAATCTGCACCAGGTTGCCGAGCGATGCCAGGGAGGTCCGGGCACGGCTGATCTGGCCGGTTCTGGCTTTGCGATATAACGCGGCGGCAACGCCGAGCGCCGCAGCGAACCCGCAATTCACGTCAATGGTTCCGACGTGAGCGTGTTCCTCTGGCGTTGCCATGCCGCCGCCGAAGCGCAGCATGATGCCGGTGCTGGCCTGGACCAAGTCGTCGTAACCGAGATAATCGCTCCGCGGGCCGCGACGCGGTCCCCCAAAGCAATCCAGTTGACAGAAGATCACGCCAGGGTTGACGGCCTGGAGACTGGCTTCGTCAAGACCCAAAGGTGCCAGTTGACGATCCGGTGCATTCATCACGATCACGTCAACCGAACGAACCAATTGATTAAACACCTCGCGTCCGTCAGGGTGGTTCAGGTCGACCAGGACGCTTTGCTTGCCGCGGCCCGAAGACATGCCAAAGACCACTGTGTTCCAGGGATCATAGTTGGGTGTTACGGGGTCGAGCTTGATGACATCGGCGCCGAACCGGCCGAGGTAGGAGGTCGAATGCGGACCCGCGATGACATTGGTCAGATCGAGGACACGCACACCGTCAAGCCAGCCGCCAACATGCTGTTCAGATGGGGGCGGCAGTGCCGTGGGCGCGCACTCATCCAGGATGGCCAGGGCTTCTTTGAGACTCACCGTGCGGCGTGAGTCGGGCGAGAGCATCAAGTCGGCACTGTCTTCCAGCCAGGCGATCGCGCCGGGCTGTTTCATGTTGCCGTACTGGTGGTCGTCGACATCGACCACCAGACCCGCGGCGTTGGCGTGCGCGTCATGCAACCATTCTTGAGTCGATCGGTGGGGCGCACCGGGAAACCGGCCTTCGCCGAAAATTTTTTCCCACTCGGTCGCTGTCTTGGTCAGGAACACCTCCTTCATGCGTGCCGAAATGCGCCGGGCCCAATGGTCAGGCAACGGGTAGACACCGAGTGAGGCATCCCCCTCCCACTGAGAGATAGGAAGGTATGGGTCGCTCACTGTCGGCAGCCCGGCAGATAGCATTTCCTCGTACAAGCCCATCGCCTGAAGGCAACGCCTGGCGTGCGAGCGGTGTGACGGGCATACCGCATAGAACTTGCGACCGTCCGCGCACTCGTACGTGCGGTAAAAGGGGTCGAGATATTCTTGCAGTTCTTCGTAGCTGAGGTTCATCGGAAGATTTTCCGACCGCCGCCGCTCAATCTCCTTTTCGCGCAAGGTCTTGTAGCGTTCGGGATAACCGTCGATCTTGATCGAGTTGTAAGACAGCCCCTCCATCACCGCCGCGGCCAGAGGCACTTCGATTTGATCACCCACTCCCGTGCGCTCCCGCGCTTGCAGAGCGAGTGCCACCGCGGAGACAGCCAGCATGGTGCCGTAGGACGAGGCTAGCGGCAGCGGCGAAAAGCTCGGGTTTATCCCCATCAGTACGCGGTTCTGACCCATATCGGTGAATACCCCGGAGGCCGACGCAATAATCGGCTCGAGGGCGCGCCAGTGACGACGCAACTGGTCGTTGCTGGCGAAGCCAGGGATGGACAGCGTGATGAGCTCAGGCCTTTGACGACGCAGCTCGGCGAAGTCCAGGCCCAACCGGGTCATGACGCCCGGCCGGAAGTTCTCGATCACGATATCGGCACGCGCGATGAATGCCATGGCCGCCTCGCGCCCCTGCGCGGACTTCAGGTCAAGCTGCAAGCAATACTTGTTGCGGTTCAGTACGGCATTGGCCGGGCTGTCCCAAAGCGGCCCAGCAGGGGGATCGATGTGAATGACGGTGGCGCCGAGATCCGCCAGGATCATCGCCACGGCCGGGCCGGCGATGTACTGGCCAAAGTCGATGACTTTCACGCCGCTAAAAGGCAGTTGATTGTGCTTTCCCATGGCTCACCGACTCATCTCCAGGACCTGCAGATCTTCCGAAACGCAGGTCATCATTGTGGTGGGTCGCCGCCCGCACCAATCAACCGCATTTCGAATGCGAGGCGAGTGGCCTTGGCGACGAACTGGGGATCACTGTCGGATACAACGGGGAGCCGGTAAAGCAATAAAAAAAACGAGGATGGGGCTATTTTATTTATGGCTGAGGCCGGCGGAGTGAACGCGCAGGAAAATGGCCAGTCGATCACTGGCAGCCCGGCGAAATGGACGTGCGATGTCAACCTGGTTGATCAGTTCCGCGCACGCCCTTCTTGGGCCTTCGCACTCAACCAGGCCACGAACGCGGCGGCATCAGGGTTGACGATGCTGTGCGGAGAATAGACCAGGTAGAAAGCTTCACTGGTCGTTAGCCGGGATTTGAAAGGCGCTATCAGTTGCCCAGTGTCCAGCATCGACTGGACCAGCGACGAGCGCGCCAAGGCCACGCCTTGACCAAGCTCGGCCATTCTCAAAGCAGAGATCAAGGTATCGAACTGCATTCCCTTCGAAGAGTCGACCTGTCCCGCGCCTGCTTTCTTCAACCAGTATCCCCAGCCCTCCTCGTAGCCCAGGACGTGGAGTAGTTCGTGGTGACGGAGATCCTTCGGAGTAGCCAGTGGCGCCTGTTCGGAGGGCAAGAATGGGGCGCAGACCGGCAGCAACGTATCCCAGGTCAGCCGCTCGGCCTTGAGTCCCGTCCATTCTCCATGTCCATAGCGGATTTCCATATCGGCTTCGACGTCGGTCACGCTCGAATCGCCCCCCCATATGTTGCTGGTGATACGCAGATTGACCTCGGGGTGGCGTTCACGAAAGTCGGGTAAGCGCATTGCCAGCCAATGGGTAAAAAACACCAGGCTGACCCGAACGGTAAGGACTCTGCCGTGACCTTGCCCGAAGATCTCTTCAGTTGCGGCCGCCAGTCGCTCTACGGCCTCGTGGACAACCGGCAAATAGGCTAGCCCGGCCTCAGTGAGCTCGAGTCCTCTTGGCAAGCGCTTAAAGAGGACTGCCCCCAACTGCGACTCGAGTCCCTTCACCTGTTGGCTTACCGCCGCCTGGGTCAGGCTCAACTCTGTCGCCGCATGGGTGAAACTGAGATGCCGGGCAGAGGATTCAAATGCGCGCAACCAGTTAAGCGGAGGTAATCGTTTTCTCATTCTGCAGACCGTTTGACTAAAGCTGTCCGACTTCGTGGATTAGTTGCCGTTGTGGCAACTCAAGATCCACTAGACCCGCGGACGCGGCGGCGTTCCCTGGCGTCGACGAGTGCCTGCTCACTCCATCCAATGGGGCAATCGAACGTATGTTAGCGCGGAATTTCGAACACTCTGAAATGACAAGCCTGGTGGGGCGGTTTCAAGAGCGAAGTGCAACACGGCCACGGGAGTGTTGCACTTCCCAATGCGAGACGCTCGCATGGGCATGATCGATTCCAGCGACATTGCAACGCTCAATCTGGGTCTCCTGCGTTGCCCATTGCTCCAAGGCGAGGCGTCGCTCGCCATAGTAAGTGTATCGGTCGTATATTCCTTCGACGCCGGGGAGCTTGTGATTCAGACACATCTCAGAAACGTCGCGGCTGATCCTTAGCTTCCGCATCTGAGACTTCATGGTCGAACGAAGATCATGCGGTGTAAATCGGCGTATCGAAGGTTTGTGGTTGTCGATCCAGTAATCGATGGCTTCCCGGACAGCGTCTTTGCTGAGGTGTGCGTCGCCGCCATGCCGCGCCGCCCGGCTGGCCGCCCTGGTTGGCAGAATGTAGCGGGATCGGGTATTGAGCACACCAAGCCACCACGCGCCGTTTGTCACCAGTCACTGGCTATGTGGATGCCCGCTCGGTCAAAAGCCGCTTAGGGACGAGGAGGGCGCGGCAAGTATGTAGCGGGCCGTCGCACCCTTGCGCGGCCCGCCACGCCTGTATCCCACGGCAGGCCTCACTGTCGGATCTTGCGCCGACACGCGGGGATAGTATGGCGCGCCACAATGCGCTGAGTTTCATCCAGTTTCACCGGCTTAGTACGGCCGCCGATGACTTGGCGAGCGTGCTTAAAGATGTAGTGCGTTCCGGCGAGGTGATCGCCGTCATCGAGCGCCCCGCGCAGAGCTGGCACCGGACGTAGCTGACGCGAAGAAGCCGGGAACGGTTGATCAGCTATGGGCCGAGCTCGATGGTCGGATAAAGGACCAGCCTGACGCGCTGCAGGACAAGCTGCGGGCAGTATTCTCCGACCGAGTGCTGGCCCTTTACCAGCGCGAGGTGGTGCGCGAACAGGCGGCTTACATCGCCGAGGCAGTGGCCGGACGCGAACAGGCCGCCAAAGACGCGCGGCATTCGCTGGCCTAGCACGACGAGGCCCGCCCGTCAGCGTTGCGGCGTCTCGTCAGTGACAAGTGGGAACAGGAGCGCAGAGCGCTCGTGATCGAGGCAGATCGGGCGGATGCTGCGCTCAGGGCGATTCGCAAGCGGGCCGAGGCGTACGGCACGGGCGACACCGCCTGGGTAACGGGTCTGCCGTTCCCGAACGCGGTCGCCCAGGAGCGCGTGCAGGTCCGACAACCCGAACTGGCGAAGGCAGCAGTCAAGGCTCAACGACAGGTCAACGAACAGGCCAGTGCCGCGCGGTCTCGTCAGTTCGAACAGCAGCGTCAGCGGGACCGGGGCCGGGATCACAACGAGCCCGAACGCTAGGGCTGAATGGGCTTCTGCATAGCGCTCATGTACTGCTTGATTTCTGACGTTCCAAAGGCGATCAGGTTAAGCATCGCAACGCCGAGGCGCCTCGCAAACGCACTCGTCCAGCCTGAGTTTCAGCACATATCCCGAAAACATAGCCTTCCGATGATCTGCTAGGTTTACGCCGTCACACGGATAGAGACCATCGTATGCGCTGGAACTCGCTAGAAATTCCGCTGGAGTGCAGCTGGCAGTGCACGCTGCATGCCGCCAGCCAGTGTCACAGCATGGAGCTAGAACGGCGCAGCAGCCTGTTTTGGGATCGAGATAGCAGCCGCTCGCGAGGCTGGTCGTCGTTCATGAGGGACGACAGGCGGGACGAAGAAGAAGACGCGCGCAGGCAGCTTGAACAGGACCGGAAAGATTTCGACCGGTATTTCCGGTCACGCTGGGATCTGCGAACGATCACGGGCGGTCAGGCTCTACGCGAAATCCAGACCTATGTCAGGGATGCGCTGGGTCTCCCGCACTGGAACCTGCCGACCGACAACGCGAGTATCGAGCGCGTTCTCAGGCAGGCGGTGAAAGATGGGCGGCTTGTCCCGGTGGTCCACCGTGACCGGCGTTCCGCGCTGGGGCGTGTGTACAGCCCCACCCCTGCACCGCTGCGCTGGCCGTCATCAGGGGGTGGAGGTGACTCCTACTGGAGCCGCTCTCCCAATCTGTTCCCGCCCGGCATCACCTCATTCAACGGCGAGCCGGTCCTGTCAGGCCCGTACGATCCGACCACGTGGGAATCGCGACTGGTCGCCGCGCGCGCTGCGATGGGCGGCAGTAGCAGCGGCGGCGCCCTGCTTGGGGTAGTCGAGGCCGTGGCCGGTGCACTTGTCGGCGGCAACGCGGACATGGGCGAAGGTGACGGTGTGGCCGAGCGGTTCGCTAAATCGGCAGAGGGTACATCGACGCCGCTCGGTGACGCGCAGCCGTTCGAATACACACCGGACGCGGTAAGCGGTGACGTTGAAGAGCTGGCGGCCTCTACGAATAGTCCGAAGTTTTGCCGCGAAGATGCTTGGTTACGACCAGAACACTTTCAGCAAAATGCTGCACCTCCTCAAGCCAGAGAACGGACTGCGCCCATCGGATAACGTGATCTTCCACGTCGACGGAAGCGTCGAATTCAACGGACAACTGCTCGATGACAACATCCACAACTATGCACCCTGATTCCTCAAGTACCTGGCCGCTTGCTCATGCGACGTTCTACATCAATGGGGACGCCGTATCGCCGGACTTTTGGACCGACTATTTCGGCGTGACGCCGAGTCGGAGCAGAACGAAGGGAGAGCCGTACCTTTATCCATCTGGCAAGCTCAGCGACCATCCGGCGAAACGTGGCTCCTGGGCAGTTGAAAGCGAGCGCGCTGTGCAAAGCAATCAGTTGGAACCGCATCTCCGGTACCTGATAAAGACGCTCGCCTTGCCACGTCACGGTCTTCGCGATCTCGTTTGCCGGGACGGGGTAGCTATGTCGATCTGGTGCTACTGGATGAACGAGACCGGGGACCGAATGCCCGATGTGCCGGACGACATCCGCGCGATGATGGAAGCGATGGGCGGCACCATCGAGATTGACGAGTACCGGTAAACAGGAGAAGGCCCCCACGATGTTTGATTTTAAGAATGCCAGCAAGCAGGATCTCAAAGCGGAGTACAACCGCATCGCCCGCGAAATCGGTGACGACCGGTTCTTCACGAAAAAGGAGCTGAATCACCTCCCTGAAATTCTCATGGATGGTGAGCAGGTTTTAGCTTTTGCTTCAGGGCTTATGGACGGCAACACCTGGCTGATTGCGTTGACTGACCATCGCGTGATCTTCCTTGATAAGGGACTTCTGTTCGGACTAAAGCAGATCTCTATCAACCTGGACAAGATAAACGCGGTATCTGGCAGCACGGGGCTTGTGTTCGGGACTATCCGCATCGAGGACGCGGCCAGTGAGCGCGTAATCAAGAATGTCCCGAAGAAGTCGGTAGCCGGCTTCACCAACAAAGTACGCGACGCCTTGAACGCATACCGAAGCCCCGCCCCTGTCGCTGCGCCGTCAGAGACCAATGCAGTGCAGACAGATGATATTGTTTCGAAGCTGGAACGGCTGGCCGGCCTACGGGAGCGCGGTGTTCTGACCGAGGCAGAGTTTGTTGAGCAGAAGACTCGGATGCTTGCCCGGTGAGCTTGTACGAATGGCGACGAACCTGGCTATCGGCTTCGCGCTGCTCACCGGTAGTCCTGCATACCGCCGCAATGAAGGCCGCGCAATTGATAACGTGCAAACAGTCTCGTCGTGCGACCTATGATGTAAGCGACACCCTTACGTCAAAGGCAAGCTATGACGAGTCGGGATGTGCTAGGGGCTGGGCTGCGCGAGGCCATGCGGCGAGCTGCGTACAGCCTTGCCGACAGCGACAAGTATGCCGACTGTCAGGCGGTTGAAAAAGCGCTTCGCGCCCGTTATGGCGTGCTTGATTCCCGCCAGCTGCTCGCCAATCCGATCGTGCGCGCCACAATTGATCAACGCTGCGACGCCGCGCGGCCGAAACATCACGCAGCATGACGAGCAACGAACGCAGACCTAACCGGCAGCCCATGGCCGCATGCCGCGCCTATGTCCTTGCCGCCACCCTTTTATCGTTGATCGCTATTGGCTCGATTCTGGCCGAGGCGTGGGCATCGCTGGGCGAGTGTCGATAGGGCGTCATCTATACGGAAGGGCTCGCCTGAGTGATCCGCGCGGGCCTTTCTTTTCTGATTTCGAATTCTGATGGTCACGGGAACGGCCCGTTGATCCTCGTTCATCGCCAGCGCACCCAAAATGGGTAGCTGGATGGGTAGCTAGCGCGAAAAATAGGCCATTTTTTAGCCACTATCCTTGCTGGATAAGGATTTTGGCAACTACATCAAAACTATGTCGTACTGCTCCTGACTCAAATTCGACTCCACCTGCAACGACACCGGCTTGCCGATGAAATCGATCAGCATCGCCAGATGCTGCGACTCTTCCTCGAGAAACAGATCGATCACCTGCTGCGAAGCGACCACGCGAAACTCGCGCGGATTGAACTGCCGCGACTCGCGCAAAATCTCCCGCAACACGTCATAGCACACCGTACGCGCAGTCTTCACTTGCCCCTTGCCCTGGCAAATCGGGCAAGGCTCGCACAGCACATGCGCGAGCGACTCACGCGTACGCTTGCGCGTCATCTCGACAAGCCCGAGTTGCGAGAAGCCATTGACGGTCACCCGCGTGCGATCGCGCGACAACGCCTTCTTCAATTCGCCTAGCACCTGGTCGCGATGCTCGACGTTTTCCATATCGATGAAATCGATGATGATCACGCCGCCAAGATTTCTTAGCCGCAATTGCCGCGCGATGGTATGCGCGGCTTCGAGGTTGGTCTTGAAGATCGTGTCGTCGAAGTTGCGCGCGCCGACGTAACCGCCGGTGTTCACGTCGATCGTCGTCATCGCCTCGGTCTGGTCGATCACGAGGTAGCCGCCCGACTTCAGATCCACGCGACGCGATAGCGCGCGCTGAATCTCGGCCTCGATGTTGTACAGGTCGAACAGCGGCCGCTCGCCGGTGTAGTGGTGCAGCTTCGACGATACCGCCGGTGTGAACTCGGCCGCGAAATCGGCGAGCATCTGATGCGTCTCGCGCGAATCGACCTGGATGCGCGACGTCTCATCGTTGACGAAATCGCGCAGCACGCGCTGCGCGAGATTCAGATCCTGGTAGAGCAGGCTGGTGGGCGGCATGCGCTGGGCCTGCGACAGAATCGTCGCCCACGTCTTGCGCAGATACGCGACGTCGGCTGCGAGCTCTTCGCTGGTCGCATCCTCGGCGATCGTGCGCACAATGTAGCCGCCTTTCTCGTCGGCGGGCAGCACGGCGGTCAGACGCGCACGCACGGCCTCGCGCTCGGCTTCGCTCTCGATTTTCTGCGAGATGCCGATGTGCGGCTCCTGCGGCAGATACACGAGCGTGCGCCCGGCGATGCTCACTTGCGTGGACAGCCGCGCGCCCTTGGTGCCGATCGGGTCCTTGACGACCTGCACCATCAGCGTCTGACCTTCGAAGACGATCTTTTCGATCGGCTGATGCGGTGTTTGATGTTGCGCTTCGCCGGCGATGCGCGGATGCCAGATGTCGGCGACATGAAGAAACGCGGCGCGTTCGAGGCCGATGTCGATGAACGCCGATTGCATGCCGGGCAGCACGCGCACGACCTTGCCGAGATAGACATTGCCGACGCGGCCGCGCGACAGCGTTCGTTCGACATGAAGTTCCTGGACGGCGCCCTGTTGAACGAGCGCGACGCGCGTTTCCTGCGGCGTGACATTGATCAGGATTTCTTCATTCATGGTGTTGTTCTAGAAGTCGATGCGCGCTGCACGCAGGAGGGCAGCGGTTTCAAAAAGCGGCAAACCCATGATACCCGAATAGGACCCGTCTATATGCTCGATAAACTCCGCCGCGCGTCCCTGCACGCCATACGCCCCCGCCTTGCCGAGCGGCTCACCGCTCGCCGCATAGCGACGCAACGCGTCTGCGTGCACTGCAGCAAAACGCACCTTCGAGACCGACAACGCCGCGGGCAGCAGCGCGCCGTTGGCATCGATCACGGCGAGCGCGGTCAGCACTTCGTGCGTGCGGCCCGCGAGACGTGTGAGCATCGCGACCGCATCGTCGGCATCGATGGGCTTGCCGAGAATCGCGTCGTCGATCGTGACGGTGGTGTCGGCGACGAGGATCGGCCGCACCTCGTGACCGCCGTCGAGGAGCCGCGCGCGGGCCGCCTGCGCCTTCGCGATGCACACGCGCTGCACGTAGTCGCGCGCGTGTTCGCCGGGCCGTTCCGCTTCGAGCGCTTCGGCGTCTTCATCGGGGCGCGGCAGCAGCAATTCGAAACGCACGCCGAGCTGTTGCAGCAGCTCCTGGCGGCGCGGACTTTGCGAGGCGAGGTAGACGAACGGATGCAGCGAAGCGGAAGGCGTGGGCATGAACGGGTCTCGATGGAGCGGGAAACGGATGGCGTGGGGTGGTGAACGCGGGTGGGCGTGGAAGAGCGAGCGGGGCGAGGTTGAGCCGGTGATCCGATCGATGCGCTGCATCCAATAGCGGCATCGACGCACAGCGCGTCGGGCGCATCATCGCATGAAGCGGCCGCAATACGCTTAAGCGTATGGAGCAGAGCGCGCGACGCGTCAGCAGCAACGAATCGTTGCCAGGTGTCGCCGCGCGAGGCTTCAGCACCTACGCGCGATGATACGGATGATTTTGCGTGATGCTCCACGCCCGATAAAGCTGTTCGGCCAGCAGCACGCGCACCATCGCGTGCGGCAGCGTGAGGCTCGACACGCGCAGCATCATATCGGCGCGTGCCTTCAGCTCGGGATCGAGCCCGTCCGCGCCGCCGATCAGAAAGGCCACGTCGCGGCCGTCTTGCTGCCAGGCCGGCAACGCGCCCGCGAGCTGCATCGTGGTCCAGTCCTTGCCGCGTTCGTCGAGCGCGACGATGCGTGCGTTCTTTGGCAACGCGGCTTCGATCTTCTGCCGTTCGGCGGCCATCACGCTTTCGGCCGAACGGCCCGACGAGCGCTGCTCCGGTTTGATCTCGCGCAGCTCGATGCGCAACTCGGGCGGCATGCGTTTCGCGTATTCGTCGAAGCCGGTCGCGATCCAGTCCGGCATCTTGTGGCCGACGGCGAGGATATGCAGTTTCATCGCGAGGACAGTAGCGCTGTGCCCGACACGGCCCGCTTACTTGCGGCGCGCCGTGGTTTTGCGCGCGGGCTTCGCGGCCGGCGCTTCCTCGTCTTCCTCGTCGTCGGGCTCGCTTGCGCGCGCGCCGCCGAACGGATTCGGCGTCGACAGCTTGATGCGCACCGGCTTGTCGCCCCAGATTTCCTCGAGGTTGTAGTACTGGCGCAGGGCCGGCTGCAGGATGTGCACGATCGCGTCGCCGCAATCGACCAGCACCCATTCGCCGATATCCTCGCCCTCGGTGCTGATGATCTCGCCGCCGGCTTCCTTCACGCCTTCGCGCACGCTCGACGCGAGCGCCTTGGTTTGCCGGTTCGACGTGCCGCTCGCGACGATCACGCGATCGAACAGCGAGGTCAGGTGGCTGGTGTTGAACACTTTGATGTCTTGCGCCTTGACGTCTTCGAGAGCGTCGACGATTACGCGTTGCAGTTTGCGAATATCCATGGAGTTACCGGTGGTACAGATGATGTTGAAGAATATAGTCCCACACCGCGGCGGGGACATGACTTGCGGCCTGATCCTGTGCGCTGCCCGCACCCGCGTGGGCGAGCCGCTGCTTGACCTGCTCGCGCAGATGCGCGCGAATGTCGGTGGCCGAAACGTTGAACGCGAGCGTCGTGTCGATCAGCAGATGGCCGCAGGGTGTGGCCTGCAGCACGTCGGCGCGCGCACGGCGCGCGGCGATTTCCTTGGCGACCGCGGGGGCGACCGACGCGAGGTCGAAGCCGGGCCGCGTGGCCGCGCCGATATGCGCGAGCTCGAACAGGCGCCGCCAGTCGCGCCACGTGTCGAGATGCACCAGTTGATCCGCGCCGATCAGCAGCGTGATCGATGCGTCGTCGCCTTCGCGCTCGCGCCAGCATTGCAGCGTCTCGACCGTGTAGGTCGCGCCATCGTGCTCGATTTCGTCGGTCGCGACGCGTACCGTCACGCCGGGGATCGCGAGCGACGCGGCCGCCGCGCGCGTCATCGCCAGCCGATGTTCGGCGGGCGACACGTCGGCTTTCTGCCACGGCTGGCCGGCCGGCAGCAGCACCAGTTCGGTCAGCCGCAGCACGTCGGCGAACCGCCGCGCAAGCGCGAGGTGGCCGTCGTGGATCGGATCGAATGTGCCGCCCAGCAGACCGATCCGGCGAGGCAGGGCGACAGGGTGAGCGTTCGGCTTCAGGTGAGGATCCTTTGTCGTGACCGTAAGCGAGACAGGTGGCGCGTCACACCCACTCGCGCGGCACGAGGAAATCGCTGTACAAACGCGCTTCCGGCGTGCCCGGCTCGGGGTGCCAGTCGTAGCGCCAGTTCACCACGGGCGGCATCGACATCAGGATCGATTCGGTGCGTCCGCCGCTCTGCAGCCCAAACAGTGTGCCACGGTCGAAGACCAGATTGAACTCGACGTAGCGGCCGCGCCGGTAGGCCTGGAACGCGCGCTCGGCTTCGCCATACGGCGTATTGCGGCGCCGCTCGATGATCGGCAGGTACGCGTTGAGAAAGCCCTCGCCGACGCTCTTGAGCATCGCGAACGATTGCTCGAAGCCCGGCGCCGAGAAATCGTCGAAGAAAATCCCGCCAATGCCGCGCGGTTCGTTGCGGTGCTTCAGGAAGAAGTACTCGTCGCACCAGCGCTTGAAGCGCGGGTACAGGTCCGCGCCGTACGGCGCGAGCGCGTCGCGGCACACCTGATGGAAATGCCGCGCGTCCTCTTCGTAGCCGTAGTAGGGCGTCAGGTCCATGCCGCCGCCGAACCAGAACACCGGTTCTTCGCCTTCCCTCGTCGCGACGAGCAGGCGCACGTTCATGTGCACGGTCGGGCAGTGCGGATTGTGCGGATGCAGCACGAGCGACACGCCCATCGCCTCGAAGGCGCGCCCGGCCAGTTGCGGCCGCGCGGCGCTCGCCGAGCCCGGCAGTGCGTCGCCCGCGACGTCCGAGAAGCCGATGCCCGCGCGCTCGAAGAACTGGCCGCCTTCGAGAATCCGCGTGACGCCGCCGCCGCGCAGCTTCTCGCCGGGCGCGCGCTGCCACGCGTCGGTGGCGAACGCGGTGCCGTCGAAGGCGCCGAGCGTGCCCGCGATATGCGATTGCAGGCCTTGCAGCCAGCTGCGCACGGCTTGTGCGTCGTAGCTCGAATTGCTCATGAATGCAGGTGCTGGGGCGGCACGCTCGTCGTGCCGCGGGTTCTTCGAAAGAAAGCGATGGCCGCGTTCGCGCTGGGTGTCTGCGCACTCGGACCGCTGGTTCGGATTGCCTGGTTGCCGGAGGCGAACATGGGAGGCGGTTTGCCGCTTCGGTCGATTCGCGGGCTCCGTGCCCGTCTGCCGCGACGAGCGGGAAAGATTGAGTGTAGCGCGCGTCGTGTAACGTGCCCGCACTGCGGCGCCTGTGGCACCGGCAGTGCGCCGCCCGCACGGCGTCCAGCGCTAGCGAAGCTTACTTGCCGTCGTGCTTGCGGTTGAGCGCGCGATAGCCGATGTCGCGGCGGTACTGCATGCCGTCGAACGCGATCTGGTTGATCGTGTGGTACGCGGCCGCCTGCGCGGTGCGCACCGAATCCGCGAGACCGACGACGCACAGCACGCGCCCGCCCGAGGTGGTCAGCTTGCCGTCCGTCAGCACGGTGCCGGCGTGGAACGTGACCGAATCCGCGGTTTCGGCGGGAATGCCGTTGATGCGGTCGCCCTTCCTCGGCGTGTCCGGGTAGTTGTGCGCGGCGAGCACGACACCGAGCGCGGTGCGGCGGTCCCATTCGAGCTCGACGGTGTCGAGCGTGCCGGCGATCGCGTGTTCCACCACCTTCGAATAGTCGCCTTTCAGACGCGCCATGATCGGCTGCGTTTCGGGGTCGCCCATCCGGCAGTTGAATTCGAGCGTCTTCGGGTTGCCTTGCGCGTCGATCATCAGGCCCGCGTACAGGAAGCCGGTGTAGCGGATACCTTCCTTCTCCATGCCGCGCACGGTCGGCAGGATGATTTCGCGCATCACGCGCGCATGCAGTTGCGGCGTGACGATCGGCGCGGGCGAGTAGGCGCCCATGCCGCCCGTGTTCGGGCCCTGGTCGCCGTCGAGCAGACGCTTGTGATCCTGGCTCGACGCGAGCGCGAGCACGTGCTTGCCGTCCACCATCACGATGAAGCTCGCTTCCTCGCCGGCGAGGAACTCCTCGATCACGACGCGCGCGCCGGCGTCGCCGAGCTTGTTGTCCGACAGCATCATGTCGACCGCGGCGTGCGCTTCCTCCAGCGTTTGCGCGACCACCACGCCCTTGCCGGCGGCGAGGCCGTCGGCCTTGATCACGATCGGCGCGCCCTTGGCGTCCAGATACGCGTGCGCGGCGGCGACGTCGGCGAAGGTTTCGTACTCGGCCGTCGGGATGCCGTGGCGCTTCATGAACGCTTTGGCGAAATCTTTCGAGCTTTCGAGCTGGGCGGCCTCCCTGGTCGGCCCGAAGATCTTCAGACCGCGCGAGCGGAACAGGTTGACGATGCCTGCCGCGAGCGGCGCTTCCGGCCCGACCAGCGTGAACGCGATCTGTTCTTTTTCGACGAAATCCGCGAGCGCGGCCGGCTCTGTGATGTCGATGTTGAGCAGACGCTCATCCTGAGCGGTGCCGCCGTTGCCCGGCGCGACGTAGACGAGCTGGACCCGCGGCGATTGCGCGAGCTTCCATGCCAGCGCATGTTCGCGACCGCCGGAACCGACGACGAGTAACTTCATGTGAATCCCCGAGACTTGAAAACCATAAACGGCCGAGCGGTGTGCTCAGCCGTGCAATAAACCATCAACAGCAAGGGCAAACGATGTCAGAGCCCGGCGCGCCATCACTCGCCGGCGATCGACGCGTTTGTATAGACTTCCTGCACGTCGTCCAGATTTTCCAGCGCGTCGAGCAGCTTCTGCATTTTCACGGCATCGTCGCCGGTGAATTCGACGTCGGTCTGCGGCTTCATCGTGACTTCGGCCAGTTCGGCCTTGAAGCCCGCCGTTTCGAGTGCAGCCTTCACTTTCGAAAAATCGTTCGGCGGGCACAGCACCTCGATACTGCCGTCCTCGTTCGTCACGACATCGTCGGCGCCCGCTTCGAGCGCGGCTTCCATCAGCGCGTCTTCGGCGGTGCCGGGAGCGAACAGGAACTGGCCGACGTGATCGAACATGAACGACACCGAGCCGTCGGTGCCCATGTTGCCGCCGTTCTTCGAGAACGCGTGACGCACTTCCGCGACCGTGCGGGTGCGGTTGTCGGTCATCGTGTCGACGATCACCGCCGCGCCGCCGATGCCGTAGCCTTCGTAGCGGATTTCCTCGTAGTTCGCGCCGTCCGCGCCGCCGACACCGCGCTGGATCGCGCGGTTGATGTTGTCCTTCGGCATGTTGGCGTCGTACGCCTTGTCGACCGCGAGCCGCAGACGCGGGTTCGAGTCGATTTCGCCGCCGCCCAGACGGGCCGCAACCTGGATTTCCTTGATGAGCCGCGTCCAGACCTTGCCGCGTTTGGCATCGGCAGCTGCTTTCTTATGCTTGATGTTGGCCCATTTCGAATGACCCGCCATACTTTTCTCCGTCGCGCGCGCCAGCGGGGCACACGCATAGTGCAATTGTCGTTGCGATGTCGGGCGCCTCGCGTGTTGCGCCTCGATGTCAATCCGTCAGGTGAAAGGCTGCCGGCCGCTCGTGCTTGTTGCTCCTGTTGGCCGATCTCAGCCTGGCCGTTCCCGTGCGTCGTTCCGCGCTTGCCCGCCGGTAGGCGTTCGTGCCGGTTCGTGCATGATCGGCCGGCCAGGCGGGGCCGCAGGGCGGCGGCGCGATGGAGCGGGGCAGCTTGCGCGGCCAGGCGCCGCATGACCCGGTGCGAAGGCGCGGGGCGCCAGTCGAAATTGCAGGCGGCGGTGCGAGTGATCGTGCGGGTCGAGCCGCTCCGTCGAGCGGATGCGAATTTTATCATGCCGCGAGGGTGCGGCAGAGGGGGCCGCGCCGCGAAACCGGCCGCAAATGCAATGAAATCGACGCGAAAATGACTGGAGGCGGCGCGGATGTGTCGCCGGGAGGGCCGGATGCGGGCGAAAGCGGGGCCGGTTCGGGAGCGGCGGCATCGCCAGGCCACCCCCGCTGGCCCCCGGCGCGTCAGTTCTTCGTACCGAACAACCGGTCGCCCGCGTCGCCCAGGCCCGGCACGATGTACGCATGCTCGTTCAGATGCGAATCGAGCGACGCGATGAACAGCTTGACGTCCGGGTGCGCGTCGTGGAACACCTGCACGCCCTCGGGCGCGGCGACGAGCGCGAGGAACATGATGTTCTCGGCGGCCACGTTGCGGCGCTTGAGCACATCGACCGCGTGCACGGCCGAGTAGCCGGTCGCGACCATCGGATCGCAGAGGATGAACACGCGGTCTTCGAGATCCGGCAGCCGCACCAGATATTCGACCGGCCGATGATCCTCCGCGCGATACACGCCGATATGGCCGACGCGCGCCGACGGCACCAGCTCGAGCAGGCCGTCCGACATGCCGACCCCCGCGCGCAGCACCGGCACGATCGCGAGCTTCTTGCCGGCGATCACCGGCGCGTCGATCTCGACGAGCGGCGTGGTGATGCGGCGCGTCGTCATCGGCAGGTTGCGGGTGATTTCGTAGCCCATCAGCAGCGTGATTTCGCGCAGCAGTTCGCGGAACGTGCGCGTCGACGTGTCCCGGTCGCGCATGTGCGACAGCTTGTGCTGGATCAGCGGGTGATCGAGGATGAAGAGATTGGGGAAACGGCTGTCCTGGGTCATGGCGGGCTCGCGCGCGGCGGCAAGGTGGATCGGTTCGGCGCGCTCGTCCGTTGGCTCCGTGCGCGCCGGAAGGTCGGACGAACGGTGGAAAAGCGCGCTACCGCGCAAGTTTACCGAAAGAGTACCGCCCGGCGATACCTGAGATTGCAGCGACGCGGCACAGTCCGGCACCGATTCTTCTAGAATCTGGGGAAACTTCCAAGAGGGCATCCACATGGACATGGGAATCGCAGGACGTAGCGCGCTGGTTTGCGCGGCGAGCAAAGGTCTGGGACGCGGCTGCGCGGAAGCGCTCGCCGCCGAGGGCGTCAACCTGACGATCGTCGCGCGCACCGCCGAACCGCTCGAAGCGACCGCCGAGGCGATCCGCAAGCAGAGCGGCGTCGAGGTGAAGACCGTCGCATGCGACATCACCACGCCTGAAGGGCGCGCGGCCGCGCTCGCGGCCTGCCCGCAGCCGGACATTCTCGTCAACAACGCGGGCGGGCCGCCGCCGGGCGATTTCCGCAACTTCACGCACGAGGACTGGATCCGCGCGCTCGAAGCCAACATGCTCACGCCGATCGAGCTGATCCGTCAGACCATCGACACGATGAGCGCGCGCGGCTTCGGGCGCATCGTCAACATCACGAGCTCGGCGGTGAAGGCGCCAATCGACGTGCTCGGCCTGTCGAACGGCGCGCGCTCCGGCCTGACCGGTTTCGTCGCGGGGCTCGCGCGCAAGGTCGCGCCGACCGGCGTGACGATCAACAACCTGCTGCCGGGCCTGTTCGACACCGACCGTATCGCGGTCACGTTCGAGGCGCAGGCGAAGACGCACAACATTTCGATCGACGAAGCGCGCAAGCAGCGTATGAAGACGATCCCCGCCGGCCGTTTCGGCAATCGCGAAGAATTCGGCCGCGCCTGCGCGTTCCTGTGCAGCACGCACGCGGGTTACATCACCGGGCAGAACTGGTTGATCGACGGCGGCGCCTATCCTGGTACGTACTGAGCAGGCGCGTACCGAGCCGCCGGGCGCGAACGACACCCGTCACATCACAACAACGATAGTCACAACGGTTTGAGGAGTCTTACGTCATGAGCACCCGCATCGCGCTGATCGCGCACGATCACAAGAAGGACGACATCGTCAAACTGGCCGGCGAATACGTCGACACGCTCGCGCGCTGCGAGATCGTCGCAACCGGCACGACCGGCGGACGCATCAGCGACGCGCACGGCCTCACGGTCGAGCGCATGCTGTCGGGCCCGCACGGCGGCGACCTGCAGATCGGCGCGCAACTCGCCGAAGGGCGCGTCGACATGGTGATTTTCCTGCGCGACCCGATGACGCCGCAGCCGCACGAGCCGGACATCAACGCGCTAGTGCGCGCATGCGACGTGCACAACATTCCGTGCGCGACGAACATTTCGACCGCCCGCATGGTGCTCGACGTGCTGACGCTGCGCCTGTCCGGCGAGGCGTGAGCGCGCGCGTCGCCGCATCCACATCCATACAGATGAAGGAGACATGATGAGCAAGGCGATCCGATTCGACAAAACCGGCGGCCCCGAAGTCATGAAATGGGTCGACGTCGAGGTGGGCGAGCCCGGCGCGGGCGAGATCCGCATTCGCCAGACGGCGGTCGGCCTCAATTACATCGACGTGTATTTCCGCACCGGTCTGTATCCGCTGCCGCTGCCGGGCGGGCTCGGCATGGAAGCGGCCGGCGAGGTCAGTGCGGTGGGCTCGGGCGTGACCGGTCTGAAGGTCGGCGATCGTGTGGCGTATGTCGCGCGGCCGCCCGGCGCGTATGCGCAGGAGCGCGTGCTGCAGGCCGCGCAGGTCGTCAAGCTGCCCGATGCGATCAGCGACGAGCAGGCCGCGTCGGTGATGCTGCAAGGCTTGACTGCGCAATATCTGCTGCGCCGCACGTATCGCGTAAAGGCCGGTGACACGATCCTCATTCAGGCCGCAGCGGGCGGCGTCGGCCTGCTCGTGTGCCAGTGGGCGAAGGCGCTCGGCGCGACGGTGATCGGCACGGTCGGTTCCGACGAGAAAGCCGAGATCGCGAAAGCGCACGGCTGCGATCACGCGATCGTCTATACGCGCGAGAACTTCACGAAGCGCGTACGCGAGATCACCAACGGCGCGGGCGTGCCGGTCGTCTACGATTCGATCGGCAAGGACACCTTCGAGAAGTCGCTCGACTGTCTCGCGCCGCTCGGCCTGTTCGTGAGCTTCGGCAACGCGTCGGGTCCGCTGCCGCCGATCGACTCGTCGGAATTCGCGGGACGCGGCTCGCTGTTCTTTACACGACCGACGCTCTTCACCTATATGGCGAAACGCAGCGACTACGAGGCGATGTCGGCCGAGCTGTTCGACGTGCTGAGCTCGGGGAAGGTCAAGACGAGCATCAATCAGCGCTATGCGCTGCCGGACGTCGGGCAGGCACATGCGGACCTCGAAGGGCGCCGCACGACGGGGTCGACGATCCTGCTGCCGTAAAGAAGTGGCAGCGCGGCCTCGGGCTGCGCTACACGTCATCCATCAGGGCCGTTTCATCGCGAGATGAAACGGCCTTGTCCGTTTACGCGTTTTTTACGCGCACCCCGCGATCTTTGACCAGCCCTTTAGGCCGATCGGCATACCGTTCTATCCATCCAAAGTCCGTGAATGGAGAACGAGATGGATGTGCTGTATGTCGGGGGCCTGGCGCTGTTTGCCGTGCTGACCTTTGGGCTGATTGGCGGCTGCGAGAAGCTGATGCAGTTGCGCCGCGGACAAGGAGCGCGCTGATGACCTGGATGCTGTGGCTGGCTGGCGCGTCCACCGCGCTGCTGTTCGTATATCTCGTGTATGCGCTGCTGCGCGCGGAGGACATTGAATGAACACGAACGATGTCCTGCAGGCGAGTCTTTTTATCGTCGTGCTACTGGCCGCGGCGGTGCCGATGGCGAGCTATCTCGGCGCCGTGATGGACGGCAGTTCGCGCGTGGTGCGCTTCGGCGCGCCGCTCGAACGGCTGCTTTACCGCATCGCGGGCGTCGATCCAGCGGCGGAAATGGGCTGGAGGCACTACGCGGTCGCCACGCTCGCGTTCAACGTGCTCGGTGCGGCGTTCCTGTACGTGCTGCTGCGCGTGCAAGGGTGGCTGCCCGGCAATCCGCAGCAGTTCGGCGCGATGTCGGTCGACAGCGCGTTCAACACCGCGGTCAGCTTCGTGACCAACACCAACTGGCAGGACTACACGCCCGAGCAGACCGTCGGCTATCTGACGCAGATGCTCGGCCTGACCGTGCAGAACTTCCTGTCGGCGGCGACCGGCATCGTCGTCGTGTTCGCGTTGATGCGCGGCTTCGCGCGTCATACCGCGCAGACGATCGGCAACTTCTGGGTCGACATCACGCGCGTGACGATGTACGTCCTGCTGCCGATGGCGGCGATCATCGCCGCACTGCTGATGAGTCAGGGCGTGATCCAGAACTTCAAGGCATATCAGGAGGTGCCGACGCTGCAGACCACCACCTACGCCGCGCCGAAGCTCGACGCGCAAGGCAATCCGGTGAAGGACGCGAAGGGCGATCCGGTGACGCTCGACACGCCCGTGAAGACGCAGACCATCGCGATGGGCCCGGTCGCGTCGCAGGAAGCGATCAAGATGCTCGGCACCAACGGCGGCGGCTTCTTCAACGGCAACTCCGCGCATCCGTACGAAAACCCGACGCCGTTCTCGAACTTCGTGCAGATCTTGTCGATCCTGATCATCCCGGCGGCGCTCGCGCTCGTGTTCGGCCGCGTGATCGGCGACCGGCGGCAGGGCGTCGCGGTGCTCGCGGCGATGACGATCGCGTTCGGCGTTTGCGTGTTCGGCGAGATCAGCGCCGAGCAGAGCGGCAATCCCGCGTTCACGGCGCTCAACGTCGATCAGTCGGCGAACGCGCTGCAGGCGGGCGGCAATGCGGAGGGCAAGGAAACGCGCTTCGGCATCGCACAGTCGGGCATCTTCACGGTCGCGACGACGGCGGCTTCGTGCGGCGCGGTCGCCAACACGCACGATTCGTTGACGCCGCTCGGCGGCCTGTATCCGATGCTGCTGATCCAGCTCGGCGAAGTGATCTTCGGCGGTGTCGGTTCCGGCATGTACGGGATGCTCGTGTTCGCGCTGCTCGCGGTGTTCGTCGCGGGACTGATGATCGGGCGTACTCCTGAATATGTCGGCAAGAAGATCGAGGCCTACGAGATGAAGATGGTGTCGATCGTCGTGCTGCTCACGCCGCTGCTCGTGCTGGTGGGCACCTCGATCGCGGTGCTCAGCGAGGCGGGCAAGGCCGGCATCGCAAACCCCGGCGCACACGGCTTCTCCGAGATCCTCTATGCGTTCAGCTCGGCGGCGAACAACAACGGTAGCGCGTTCGCGGGTCTCACGGTGAACACGCCGTTCTACAACTGGCTCACCGCGATTGCGATGTGGTTCGGCCGCTTCGGCACGATCGTGCCGGTGCTCGCGATCGCCGGTTCGCTCGCCGCGAAGAAGCGCATCGCCGTCACCGCCGGCACGCTGCCGACGCACGGAGCGCTGTTCGTCGTGCTGCTGCTCGGCACGGTGCTGCTGGTCGGTGCGCTGACCTACGTCCCGGCACTCGCGCTCGGTCCCGGCGTCGAGCATCTGATGATGATCGGCGTGCAGTGACCCACGGCAGCGAGCCAACGACCGAACAGGCGCTTGCACGCCGCAAGCCTGCAAGCGCCCACGGACATTCGAGGATTCAATGACTGAACATAACGCTACCCGGTCCATGTTCGACCCGGCGCTGCTGCGCCCGGCGATCGTGGACTCCTTTAAAAAGCTGACGCCGCGCACGCAGTTTCGCAACCCGGTGATGTTCTGCGTGTACGTCGGCAGCATTCTGACGACCATTCTGTGGATCGCCGCGCTCGGCGGTCAGGCCGAGGCGCCCGAAGGCTTCATCCTCGCGGTCACGCTGTGGCTGTGGTTCACGGTGCTGTTCGCGAATTTCGCGGAGGCGCTCGCCGAAGGCCGCTCGAAAGCGCAGGCCGCGTCGCTGCGCAGTGCGAAGAAAGACGTGATGGCGAAGAAGCTCAACGAGCCGCATCCGAAGTCGCCGATCCGCATCACGACCGCGACCGATCTGCGCCGTGGCGACGTCGTGCTGGTCGAGACCGGCGACGTGATCCCGGCCGACGGCGAAGTGATCGAGGGCGTCGCTTCGGTCGACGAATCGGCGATCACCGGTGAATCGGCGCCGGTGATCCGCGAGTCGGGCGGCGACTTTTCGTCGGTGACGGGCGGCACGCGGGTGCTGTCGGACTGGATCGTCGTGCGCGTCACGGCCAACCCGGGCGAGGCGTTCCTCGACCGCATGATCGCGATGGTCGAAGGCGCGAAGCGTCAGAAGACGCCGAACGAAATCGCGCTCACCATCCTGCTCGTCGCGCTGACCATCGTGATGCTGCTCGCCACCGCGACGCTGCTGCCGTTCTCGATGTTCTCCGTCGAAGCCGCGAAAGCGGGCCACGTGGTGACGATCACCGCGCTCGCCGCGCTGCTCGTGTGTCTGATCCCGACGACGATCGGCGGCCTGTTGTCGGCGATCGGCGTGGCCGGGATGAGCCGCATGATGCAGGCGAACGTGATCGCGACCTCGGGCCGTGCCGTCGAAGCGGCCGGCGACGTCGACGTGCTGCTGCTCGACAAGACCGGCACGATCACGCTCGGCAACCGCCAGGCGTCGCAGTTTCTGCCGGCGCCAGGTCTGACCGAAGAAGCGCTTGCCGATGCGGCGCAGTTGTCGTCGCTCGCCGACGAAACGCCGGAAGGCCGCAGCATCGTCGTGCTCGCGAAGCAGCGCTTCAATATCCGTCAGCGCGATATGGCCTCGCTGCATGCGGTGTTTCTCGCGTTCACGGCGCAGACCCGCATGAGCGGCGTCGATCTGTCTCCGCAAGGGACTCCGTACGGGACTCATGGCCGTGAAATCCGCAAGGGCGCGGCCGATGCGGTCAAGCACTATGTCGAAGCGAACGGCGGCCGCTTCCCGAACGAAGTCAGCAACGCGGTCGCCGATGTCGCGCGACGCGGCAGCACACCGCTGGTGGTCGCCGAGAAAGGCGAGCAGGGCGCGCGCGTGCTCGGCGTGATTGAGTTGAAGGACGTCGTGAAGGGCGGTATCAAGGAGCGCTTCGCCGAGCTGCGCAAGATGGGCATCAAGACCGTGATGGTGACGGGCGACAACCGCCTGACCGCCGCCGCGATCGCGGCCGAAGCGGGCGTCGACGACTTCCTTGCCGAGGCGACACCCGAAACGAAGCTCGCGACGATTCGCGCGCATCAGGCCGAAGGGCGTCTGGTCGCGATGACCGGCGACGGCACCAACGACGCGCCCGCGCTCGCGCAGGCCGACGTCGCGGTCGCGATGAACACCGGCACGCAGGCGGCGAAAGAGGCCGGCAATATGGTCGACCTCGATTCGAATCCGACCAAGCTGATCGAGATCGTCGAAATCGGCAAGCAGATGTTGATGACGCGCGGGTCGTTGACCACGTTCTCGATCGCCAACGACGTCGCCAAGTACTTCGCGATCATTCCGGCCGCGTTCGCGTCGACGTATCCGGCGTTGAACGCGCTGAACGTGATGCATCTGGCGACGCCGACCTCGGCAATCATGTCGGCGGTGATCTTCAACGCGCTGATCATCGTGCTGCTGATTCCGCTGGCGCTGAAGGGCGTGCGCTATCGCGCGCTAGGCGCTGCGATCCTGCTGCGCCGCAATCTGCTGATCTATGGCCTTGGCGGGATCATCGTGCCGTTCATCGGCATCAAGCTGATCGATATGGTGCTCGCCGCGTTCGGCTGGGTTTGAGCGCAGTGACCATGTGATGAAAAGGGAAAGAGACCCATCATGAAAAATCTGTTCCGTCCGCTGATCGTGATCTTCGCGGTGCTGACCGCGATCACTGGACTCGCATATCCCGCCGTGATGACCGCGTTCGGCCAGGCGGCTTTCCACGAACAGGCCAACGGTAGCCTCATCGAGCAGAACGGCAAGGTGGTCGGCTCACAGCTGATCGGCCAGCAGTTCGACGCGCCCCAATACTTCTGGGGCCGGCTGTCGGCGACGAGCCCGATGCCGTACAACCCGCAAAGCTCGGGCGGCTCGAACCTCGGGCCGAACAACCCCGCGCTGCTCGATGAGATCAAGGGCCGTCTCGCGGCGCTGAAGGCGGCGGGCACCGACATGTCGAAGCCGGTGCCGGTCGATCTGGTCACGTCGTCGGGCAGCGGGCTCGATCCGGAGATCAGTCCGGCCGCGGCCGCGTATCAGCTCGAGCGGGTCGCGCAGGCCCGTCACCTCGCGCCGAACGACGTGCAGGCACTCGTCGAGCGCTACACGACGGGGCGCCAGTTCGGCGTGCTCGGCGAGCCGCGCGTGAATGTGCTGAAGCTCAATCTCGCGCTCGATGAAATGAAGCGCGGCTGAGACTGAACGCATCGACGACGCACCAGCCGCGATTGTGGTTCATCGATGAAACAGCGGCGTCCGCGTGGCGCCGCGCCGCCATTTGCGGGCCGGCGCGGGCCGTGCCACCATGCAGACACCGCCACCCGGACGACTACGACAACCACTGAGCATGAACCGCCCCGATCCTGACGAACTGCTCGACAAGCTGCAGCGCGACGAAGAAAAACGCCAGCGCGGCCGGCTGAAGATTTTCTTCGGCGCGTCGGCCGGCGTCGGCAAGACCTATGCAATGCTGCAGGCCGCGAGCCGCCGCCAGGAAGAGGGTGTCGACGTGCTGGTCGGCATCGCCGAAACGCACGGGCGCAGCGAAACCGCCGCGTTGCTCGCGGGGCTCGACGTGCTGCCGCTCGCGCAGATCGAGTATCGCGGCCGCAAGCTCGGCGAGTTCGATCTCGACGCCGCGCTCGCGCGCAAGCCGCAACTGATCCTCGTCGACGAACTCGCGCATTCGAACGTGCAGGGAGCGCGTCATCTGAAGCGCTGGCAGGACGTCTACGAACTGCTCGACGCGGGCATCGACGTCTATACGACCGTCAACGTGCAGCACCTGGAGAGCCTGAACGACGTGGTCGGCCAGATCACTGGCATCCGGGTGTGGGAGACCGTGCCCGATCGCGTGTTCGATCATGCCGACGAAGTCACGCTCGTCGATCTGCCGGCCGAGGAACTGCTCGACCGCATGCGCGACGGCAAGGTCTACATGGCGCAGCAGGCCGAGCGCGCGGTGCGCAACTTCTTTCGCAAGGGCAACCTGATCGCGCTGCGCGAGCTCGCGCTGCGCCGCACCGCCGATCGCGTCGACGCGCAGATGCGCGAGTACCGCGCCGATCGTTCGATCCAGCGTATCTGGCAGGCGCGCGAGCGGCTGCTGGTGTGTGTTGGTCCCGGTCCGGAGGCGCCGGCGCTGGTGCGCTCGGCGGCGCGCCTCGCCGCGAGCCTGAAGGCCGACTGGCTCGCGGTCTATGTCGAAACGCCCGCGTTGCAGCGCCTGCCCGACGCGCGCCGCGAACGCACGCTGAACGCGCTGAAGCTCGCCGCCGAACTCGGCGCCGAAACCGCGACGCTCGCCGCCACCGATGCGCTCGACGCGTTGATCGGTTATGCGCAGGCGCGCAACGTATCGAAGCTGGTGGCGGGCGCATCGTCGCGCACGGGCGCGAGCCGCTGGCTGCGCCGGCCGGTTGGCGAGCGCATCGCCGAGAAGAGCGGCGATCTCGATCTCACGCTGATTCGTGTGTCGTCGGAGCGCGACGGCGGCGAGCAGCGGCGTCTGTTGAACACGACCGCGAACGCGTGGCGCGAGGCGTTGAGCGCGGCGCGCGAGCGCCGTTCGCCGCCGCGCGCGTACGCGTTCGCGCTTGCGATCGGCGCGGCGATCACGTTGCTGTCGAGCCAGTTGATCGACCGCATCGATCTGACCAACCTCGTGATGCTGTATCTGCTCGGCGTGATCTTCACCGCGGTGAAGCTCGGGCGCGGGCCCGGTGTCGTACTGTCGTTCGCGAGCGTCGCCGCGTTCGATTTCTTCTTCGTGCCGCCGCGCATGTCGTTGTCGGTCTCCGATACGCAGTACCTGCTGACGTTCTTCGGCATGCTGCTGACGTCGCTCGTGATCAGCCACCTGACTTCGAGCCTGCGCCGCGAGGCGCGTGTCGCGCGACGCCGCGAACAGCGCACCGGCGCGATGTACGAGATGGCGCGCGAGATGGCCGCGGCGCTGACCACCGAGCAGATCGTCGGGATCGGCAGCCGGCACGTGAGCGAGGTGTTCGGCGCGCGCGTCGCGATTCTGCTGCCCGACAGCGTCGATAAGGTCAAACAGAAGATCGAGGACCCCGACGCGGCGATCACGCTCGAAGGCGACGCGCTCGATCTCGACGTCGGCCAGTGGGTCTACGATCAGCAGAAGCCGGCCGGCCACGGCACCGATACGCTACCGGCCGCCGCGGCGCTGTATCTGCCGCTGAAGGCGCCGATGCGCACGCGCGGCGTGCTCGCGGCGGTCGTGCGTGACGAGCGCGAGCTGACCGTGCCCGAACAGCGCCGCATGCTCGATGCGTTCGCCGCGCAGATCGCGCTCGCGCTCGAACGCGTGCACTACGTCGATATCGCGCGCGATGCGCTCGTCAACATGGAGTCGGAGCGATTGCGCAATTCGCTGCTGTCGGCGATTTCGCACGATCTACGCACGCCGCTGACGACGATCGTCGGGTTTTCGTCGATGCTCGCGCAAGGGCGGCAGGCGGGACAGGGGCGGACAGAAGGCGAGGCGAATGCTTCTTTGCGGACCGACGCGCAATCCGCCGCGCGGCGCGACGACGAACTCGTCGACGCAATCCACGAAGAAGCGCTGCGCATGACCGGCATCGTCACGAATCTGCTCGACATGGCGCGTTTGCAGGCCGGCAGCCTGCAACTGAACCAGCAATGGACGCTGCTCGAGGAGACCGTCGGCGCCGCGCTGCGAGCGTGCAAGCGTGTGCTCGCGGATCATCCGGTGCAGGTTACGCTGCCCGCCGATCTGCCGCTGCTGCATCTCGACGCGGTGTTGATGGAGCGCTTGTTCTCGAACCTGTTCGAGAACGCGGCCAAATATACGGCGTCCGGCACGCCGCTCGCGATCGGCGCGCAGCAGATCGACGCCGACGGCACGCCGTTCGTGCGCATCACGATCGACGACAACGGCCCCGGCCTGCCCGCCGGCATGGAAGCGCGCGTGTTCGAGAAGTTCACGCGCGGCGAGAAGGAGTCGGCGAAACCAGGCATCGGCCTTGGGCTCGCGATCTGCCGCGCGATCGTCGAGGCGCACGGCGGTACAATCGGCGCGCTCAACCGGATGGCCACGGATGGCCACGTCGAAGGCGCGCGCTTCTGGTTCACGCTGCCGGTCAAGACGCCGCCCGACGCACCCGAGACGTTTGATACGCTCGAAGACGAAGGCGCAGCCACCGACACCGCCGCCGCCGACCTCAACCCGCTCACCCGACCCACCCATGAGTGACCTGAGCATCACCGTCGTTCTGATCGAAGACGAGAAGCAGATTCGCCGCTTCGTGCGCACGGCGCTCGAAGGCGAGGGCATCGCCGTGCACGACGCCGAGACCGGCAAGCAGGGGCTCGTCGAAGCAGCGACGCGCAAGCCCGATCTGGTGATCGTCGATCTGGGCCTGCCCGACACCGACGGCCTCGACGTGATCCGCGAGTTGCGCGGCTGGAGCGAGCTGCCGGTGATCGTGCTGTCGGCGCGTACCCAGGAAAGCGAAAAGGTCGCCGCGCTCGACGCCGGCGCCGACGATTACCTGACCAAGCCGTTCGGCGTGTCCGAGTTGCTTGCGCGGATCCGCGCGCATCTGCGGCGGCGCAATCACGGCGGCGCGAACGAATCACCGCAGGTGCGTTTCGGTGCGGTCACCGTCGACCTCGCGCTGCGCCAGGTTACGCGCGACGGCGCCGCGGTCCATCTGACGCCGATCGAATACCGGCTGCTCGCGACGCTCGTGCGCCATGCGGGCCGCGTGCTCACGCACCGGCAGTTGCTGCGCGACGTGTGGGGGCCGTCGCACGTCGAGAGTCACCACTATCTGCGCATCTACATGGCGCATCTGCGCGGCAAGCTGGAGCGCGATCCGGCGCAGCCGGAGCATATCGTCACGGAGACGGGCGTCGGGTACCGGCTGGTGGGCGCGGTGTGAATTCGTCCGCGATGCCGCTTCGTTATAATCTCCCGACGTAAGGACGACCTTGCGCCTGCATCAATCATCGGGGACGGCCCCATTTTTCATGGAGCTGTGTCGATGTCCTGGTTTCTTCTCCTGATTGCCGGTCTGCTCGAAGTCGCGTGGGCGGCCGGTCTCAAAACTTCCGAAGGTTTCACCCGCTTCTGGCCGTCCATCTTCACGGTCGTGACCGCGCTCGGCAGCTTCGTGCTGCTCGCGCTCGCGATGCGCCAGTTGCCGCTCGGCACAGCCTATGCTGTTTGGACCGGGATCGGCGCGGTCGGCGCGTTCATCTTCGGCGTCGTGATGATGGGCGAGGCGTTGACGGTCGCGCGCGTCGCCAGTGCGTTGCTGATCGTGATCGGCCTCGTCGGCCTGAAGCTGTCGTCGGGGCACTGACCGGGCGGCCGGCTCCGCTCGGGGCGCGGCCGCCATTGCCTGCAAGCCACAGCGAACGCTTCGCGGCTCTGCGTTCTGCGAATTATCGTAGCTATAATGAGACAGAAACGACCTTGAAATTGCCCGCGGCCTGGCTGGCGCGGCCGGCCTGGCGAGCCTGACGGCTTCGGCGCGGAACGCCCGCTCGTTCCCGCCGCGGCGCCTGGCACGCACTGAGCGCGTGGAGGCGGCCATGCTTGAATCACTTTCACTTGCAGCGGGCCTTTCATGGGGCAGCGGTCTGCGCCTCTATCTGACGGTCCTCCTGGCCGGCGTGTTCGAACGTCTTGGCCTGATTCACTTGCCGAACACGTTGTCCGCACTGTCATCGCCATGGGTGATCGGCGCGGCGGCCGTGCTGACGCTGGCCGAATTCCTCGCCGACAAGATCCCCGCGTTCGATTCGCTGTGGGATGCGATCCACACCTTCATCCGCATTCCGGCCGGCGCCGTGCTGGCCGCCGGCGCGCTCGGCCACGCCGATCCGACGCTGCTGAGCGTTGCCGCGCTCGCGGGCGGCACGCTCGCCGGCACCGCGCATCTCGCGAAGGCGGGCACGCGCGCGCTGATCAACCTGTCGCCGGAGCCGGTGTCGAACGTCGTCACGTCGACCGCCGAGGACGGCCTCGTGGTCGGCGGCGTACTGCTTGCGCTGTTCGTGCCGCTCGTGTTTCTGGTCTTGATGGTAGGCTTCCTGCTGCTCGCGGCGTGGGCATTGCCGCGATTGTGGCGTGGCGTGCAGGGCGGTTTTCGCGGCATGGCCACGCACATGGTGTCGCGATTTGCGAGGAGTAGGCACGATTGAGCGAAGCACTACCAGGATCCAAGGCGGGTTCAAGGACGCGCGTCGACACGAGACCGGCGCGGCGGCTTGGCGGCATCGATCTGTTGCGCCAGGCCATGCGGATGACGGCGCGCGACTGGCGCGCGGGCGAACTGACGATGTTGCTGCTCGCGCTCGTGCTGGCGGTCGCGGCGTTGTCGAGCGTCGGGTTTCTGGGCGATCGGCTGCATCAGGGGCTCGAGCGCGATGCGCGGCGCATGATCGCCGCCGACTTCATCGTGCGCGCCGATCATCCGGTCGATCCGCAATTCGCCGCCGAGGCGCACGCCTTGGGCCTGCGCACCGCCACCACGGCGATCTTTCCCAGCATGATCAATTCGACCGGCGCGCAGCCGGCGTCGCGGCTCGCCGCCGTCAAGGCGGTGTCGCCCGGCTATCCGTTGCGCGGCGCGCTGCGCATCGCGGCGGCGCCGGGTGCGGCCGATCATCCGGCGACGTCGATTCCGGCGCCGGGCACCGTGTGGGTCGACCAGCAGTTGCTCGACGCGCTGAAGCTGAAGATCGGCGATGCGGTGAAGGTCGGCAATCGCAACTTCACGGTCGGCGCGCTGATCACGCGCGAGCTCGATCGCGGCTTTTCGTTCGTCAACTTTTCGCCGCGCCTGATGCTGAACGCCGCTGACGTACCGTCGACGGGCCTGATCACCTATGGCAGCCGCGTCACGTACCGGCTGCTGGTCGCCGGTTCAGACGACGCGGTCGCGCGCTTCGCGCAGTTTGCGCATGAGCGCGTCGACGGCGGCAAGATGCGCGGCGTCGCGCTCGAGTCGCTGCAGGACGGCCAGCCGCAGGTGCGTCAGACGCTCGATCGCGCGGGCCATTTCCTGACGCTCGTGGCGCTGTTGACCGCGCTGCTCGCGGCCGTCGCGATCGCGATGGCCGCGCACCGCTATATGCGCCGGCATCTCGACGGCTGCGCGGCGATGCGCTGTCTCGGCGTGAGCCAGGCCGCGCTGCGCGCGCTGTTCACGCTCGAATTCGTCGGGCTGGGCGTGCTCGGCGGCGTGCTCGGCGTGGCGCTCGGTTATCTCGGGCATCTCGCGCTGCTGACGTGGCTCGGCGGCCTGATCGACGTGGTGCTGCCGCAGCCGACGCTGTGGCCCGCGCTCGAAGGCATCGCGGCCGGCCTCGTGCTGCTGCTCGGCTTCGCGCTGCCGCCGCTGTTGCCGCTCACGCGCGTGCCGCCGGTGCGCGTGCTGCGGCGTGAATGGGGCGAGGAGGGACGCACTGCGTGGGCCGCCTACGCGTTCGGCATCGTGCTGTTCGCGGGGCTGCTGATACTGGCCGCGGGGGAATTGAAGCTCGGGGGCATCGTCGCGGGTGGATTCGCGGGCGGGCTGCTGGTGTTCGCCGGCATCGCGCGGCTCGCGTTGTGGGGCGCGGCGCGCGTGGTGCGCAGCGAGCGCGTCAATGCGGGCATCGGCTGGCGCTATGCGCTGGCGTCGCTCGAGCGGCGCAGCAGTACCAGCGCGCTGCAGATCACCGCGCTCGGCATCGGCCTGATGTGCCTGCTGCTGATCGCGATGACGCGCAACGACCTCGTGCAGGGCTGGCGCAAATCGACCCCGCCCGATGCGCCCAACGAGTTCATCATCGACATCCAGCCCGATCAGCGCGATGCGGTCACGCAGTATCTGGACGCGCACGGCATCGCCGGCGCGGCGCTGTCGCCAATGGTGCGCGGGCGGCTCGTCGCGATCAACGGTAAGGCGGTCGATCCGGATTCGTTCAAGGGCGAGGATGCGCGGCGACTGGTCGACCGCGAGTTCAACCTGTCCTATACGACGCAACTGCCCGACGACAACCGGATCGCCGCGGGAACCTGGTTCGGCGATACGACGAAGCCGCAGATCTCGATCGAGCAGGGTCTCGCGAAGCTGATCAACGTGAAGCCCGGCGATGTGCTGCGCTTCGACGTGACGGGGCTGACTGTCGAGGCGCCGGTGACGAGCGTGCGCAAGCTCGACTGGGGTTCTTTCAAGGTCAACTTCTTCGTGCTGATGCCGCCGGTTTCGTTGCAGGATTTTCCGGCGACGTTCATCACGAGCTTCCATCTGCCGGTGGACAAACAGTCGACGATCGACGGCCTGATCGCCGCGTATCCCAATCTGACCGCGATCGATACCGGCCCGATCCTCGCGCAGGTGCAGCGCGTGTTGCAGCAGGTGATCGGCGCGGTGCAATTCCTGTTCGCCTTCACGCTCGCGGCCGGCGTGCTGGTGCTATACGCGGCGCTCGCCGGCACGCGCGACGAGCGTATGCGAGAATCCGCGCTGCTGCGTGCGCTGGGCGCATCGCATCGTCAGGTGCGGGCGGTGCAGGTGGCCGAATTCGTCGCGGTCGGCGCGCTTGCCGGCCTGATGGCGGCGCTCGGCGCGCAGATCGTCGGCTCGATGCTGGCCACGCACGTGTTCGAGTTTTATCTGGACTTCGATCCGTGGCTGCTGCCGGTGGGCATTGCGGCCGGCGTCGCGTGCGCCGGTGTCGGCGGGTGGCTGAGTTTGCGGCATGTGTTGGCGCGGCCAGCGCTGCAGTCGCTGCGCGATGCGTGAGTTTTCCCTGGTGATGTCTTTTTGCTGTTGAGCAGGTATGAGCGATTTGAACGACGAAGTGTCCTCGGACAAGCCGACGGCCTTCGAACTGGTGGGCGGCGAGACGCGGGTGCGCGAACTGGTCGACCGGTTTTACGACCTGATGGATCTCGAGGCGGATTTCGCCGGGATTCGCGCGTTGCATCCGGCGTCGCTCGAGGGTTCGCGCGACAAGCTATTCTGGTTTTTGTGCGGCTGGCTCGGTGGTCCCGATCATTACATCGGCCGCTTTGGCCATCCCCGTCTGCGCGCGCGGCATCTGCCGTTCGCGATCGCGTCGAGCGAGCGTGACCAGTGGTTGAGGTGCATGGCATGGGCGATGGAGGATGTCGGCCTGCCGGAACCGCTGCGCGAGCGCCTGCTCGGCTCGTTCTTCGAAACCGCCGACTGGATGCGCAACCGCAATGGCTGACACGCCGCCGCACGCCACCTCGGCACCGTACTCGGTCGAAGCCGACTATGCGGCGCTCGCGCCGCGGGCGCGCGAGGTTCTCGACTGCTGGTTCGGTGCGCCGGGCACGCCGGAGCGCGGCACGGAGCGCAAGTTCTGGTTCAAGCGCGATGACGCCGTCGATACGATGCTGCGCGAACGTTTCGGTAACCTGATCGATGCGGCGAACGCGGGTGAGCTCGACGCATGGCAGAGCACGCCGTTGGGTGCGTTGGCGCTCGTCATCGTGCTGGACCAGTTTTCCCGCAACTGCCATCGCAATACGCCGCGCGCCTTCGCGACCGACGCCAAGGCGCTGGAAACCGCGCAACGGATCATCGCGAGCGGCGCCGATCGGCTGTTGCCGGACGTGCAGCATCGCGCGTTCGCGTATCTGCCGTTCGAGCACGATGAAACGCTCGCGAGCCAGCAGGAGTCGCTGCGTCTCTTCAAACAGCTTGCCGCGGAGCCGGGCGGTGACGGCTACTATCAGTACGCGCTGCGCCACGCGAAAGTGATCGAACGATTCGGCCGCTTTCCACATCGCAACGGGTTGCTCGGACGTGAATCGAGCGACGAGGAGATCGCGTTCCTGCGCGCGCCCGGTTCGTCGTTCTGAATCGACGCGGACGCGCGCGCGAGACACTCGGCCGGCGCGACGCGTTGCGCGGCTCTACTCGTCGCCGTGCGGCTTGCCCGCCATCGGCGTGCGCACGAAGACGCGCAACAGCTCATCCGAATCGCCCGGTCGCGCACCGGACCAGAACAGCCGCCATTCGCCGGCCGGCGGCCGCGCGTTGTCGCGGCGGGTTTCCTCGATCAGCCAGGTGCAGGCGGTCGTGCGCGGATCCTCGCTCGGCTGATGCACGATGCCCGTGTAGTAGAAGAGCATCGGCGCTTCGGATTCGCCGAGTCCGGAGCTTGCCATGCAGTCGCCGTCGTTCCATTCGATATCCATCTTCGCGCCGAGGTCCCGGAACACCGAGCGGTAGCTTTTCGCGTAGTCGAGCCACGGCAGCAACAGCGTGCTGACGAGCCCCCAGACGAGCATCGCGCCCGCGCACCAGCTGAGCGCGCCGCGCCATTTGCCCGCGTACTTGAACGACGGCAGCAGCCACAGCCAGCCGATCGTCAGCAGCAGCGCGCCGACGATCAGCGCGGGCGAAATCGGCAGCACCCAGTCGAGCGGCAGCCAGCGGCCGAGCAGATGCAGCGACGCATGCGTGCTGGCGGGGGTCGTCATGGTCGACCAGACGATCCACACGAGCGCGGCCGCGCTGCCGAACAGCACTCGGCTAGTCATATCCCAGCCGGTATGCAGGCGCGCCGGCAAACGTTCGACGCCCTGCATCGCGACCAGCGCGAGCGGCGCGATGAACGGCAGGATGTACAGCTCGCGAACCGTCGCCGAGCTTTGCAGCACCGCGAAACCGATACCCGCGAACAGCACCGGCAACGCGACGCGCGGATCGCGCCAGCGCCGCCATGCGCCACCGGCGAGCGCGGCCAGCGCGAGCGGTGCGACCGGAAAGCCGACGCTCAGCAGGGCGCGCAGCACGAACAGGTGGCTCTCGTTTTCGGAGCCGAGCTCGGCGACCGAAAAACCGAAGAAACGCCCGAAGTTGTTATCCCACAGCCACACCTTGAAGAGTGCCTCTGAGCGCAGGTAGAAGCAGATCGGCCAGATCAGCGCGAAGGGCGCGCAGACGAGCGCGGCGAAGCCGAGCGCGCCGGCGAAGCCGCGGCTGCGGCATGCGGGATAGAGCAGCAGCGCCGCGCAGGTGGTGGCGCCGAACACGAGCGGTACGAACAGCCCCTTGGCGAGCAGCGACACGCCGACGCCCGCGCCGAACATCGTCGCGCCGCTGATGATCGCGCGACGCCGCTCGCGGGCATCGAGCGTTTTGGTCCGCCGGGCGGCTTGCGCGTGCATCGGCCAATACGACGCGGCGCGCGGGTCGTCACGCAGATGCACGAGTACGAGTTCGAACAGTCCGCAAAAACCGAGCGCGGCGCCGGCCATCAGCCCGACGTCGGTCATCATGTCGTGCACGTGCTTGACGACGACGAGCGTGCCGCCGAACAGCGCGAGCGTGCCGATCACGCGCAGGTCGAACCAGCTCGACGCAGCGACCGCGCGACGCGCGATCCGTGCGGTGTAATACACCGTCAGGCCCGCGAAAAGCGCACTCGCGAGCCGTGCCGCATCGTGCAGCGGCAGATAGCGGCCGAACATCCACGCGAGGCCCGTGGCGACCCAATCGTAGATCGGCGGCTTTTCGACGAAGGGCTGGCCGGCATTGGTCGGCACGACGAGGTCGCCGGTATCGAGCATGTGCTGGACGATGCCGAATGTGTAGGTTTCGTCCTGCTTCCACGGTTCGTGGCCGAGAATGCCGGGGGCGAGCCACGCGCACAGGATCGCCAGCGCGACCAGCCACAGCAGCGGGCGGATCGCCGCGAGCGCGCGCCAACGCTGCAGGCCGCGCGTTGCACGGTCGGCAGAAACGGCGGAGCCCGATGGATGGGCGGTGTCGGCGCTGTATACCGCTGCGGCCGAAGCCGCGGGGTCCCCGGCCGCCGGGTGGGTCTGTGCGCCGGCAAACGGGTGCGCGGTGCTGGCGGAAAGCGAAGCCTCGTGCGCGCCCCCTGCTGGAGCGGCCGAGGTCGGGGTCGTCGCGTCGGCACTGTGCGCGCGCCAGCGCGTGGACTGCTTGTCTTGCATGGAAGTCTCTGGTCAGCGTACGCGGCGGCGTTGGCTTCGTACTTATGTTTTCCTTACGTCGCCTGCGGATGCATACGATCCGGTCGATTGTAACGCCGCATTATTACTGAAGACTACAGACGAACGGACGCGCGCGCATTCGATGCGCGGCTGTGCCGGTTTCATGAGAAATCGACGGGGGTTCGCGGAGAAAGAGGAGAGGTGGAGCGGGCTGGAAAGGCGCGGCCGTAGTGGACCGCGCCAAGTGTTTAAGGCTTGCGCCCCGTTGAGTGCGGCGTTCGCTCAGCGGCCGCCGGCGACGTCGAACAGTGCGCCCGTCACGTACGACGACGCGTCGCTGAGTAGCCACACGATGGCCTCGGCGACTTCGTCGGCGCGGCCGGGGCGCCCGAGCGGCGTGGTCGCGCCCAGTTGCGCGGCGCGCTCGGGCTTGCCGCCGCTCGCATGGATCTCGGTGTCGATCAGGCCCGGACGCACCGCGTTCACGCGCACGCCCTGCGGGCCGAGTTCTTTCGCGAGGCCGAGCGTCATCGTGTCGATTGCGCCTTTCGACCCCGCATAGTCGACGTATTCGTTCGGCGAACCGAGCCGCGCCGCCGCCGACGAAACATTGACAATCGCGCCGCCCGCGCCGCCGCGCTGGGTCGACATGCGCCGTGCCGCTTCCCGTGCGCACAGATAGGCGCCGAGCACGTTGACGTCGAACACGCGTTTCAGACGCGCGAAGTCCATATCGGCAAGCTGGCTCGACGGCGCGACGATACCCGCGTTGTTGACGAGCGCATCGACGCGGCCGAAGGATTGCTGCAGCGTATCGAACATGCCGCTCACGTCGGCTTCGTTCGCGACATCGCCGGCAATCGGCACCGCGCGGCCGCCCGCGTGTTCGACCTCTGCGACTGTCTGCTGCGCGGCGGCGAGGTCACGCACGTAGTTCACGCCGATGCACCAGCCGCGCGCGCCAAGCAGACGCGCGGTGGCGCGGCCAATGCCGCGACTGCCGCCGGTGATCAGAACAGCTTTCGTCATCGCAACCTCGTCGTTGGGGTGGAGTGTGCGCGGCGAGCTTCGCTCGGGTTCGGTGGACCCAGGATTCAGATCGCGTCGCTTTGGACCGCCGCCCATTTGTCGCGCGCGGGCGGCGCGTAGCGTTGCAGCTTGCCGATCAACGCGAGCGGATCGGCGTCGATCTGCAGCATGTCGAGATAGGTCTTGCGCATGAAGCCTTCGTCGACCGTGTGCTGAAGCAGGTCGATCAGCGGCGCGTAGAAGCCGTCGGTGTTCAGGAGTGCAACCGCTTTGCCGTGGTAGCCGAGCTGCGCCCACGTGAAGACCTCGAACAGCTCCTCGAGCGTGCCCGCGCCGCCGGGCATCGCGACGAACGCATCGGACAGCTCGGCCATCATCTTCTTGCGATGATGCATGTCGGGCACCACGTGCAGTTCGGTCAGGCCGTTATGCCCCACTTCCTTGCTGACGAGCAGCTCGGGAATCACGCCGATAGCGCGGCCGCCTTCGGCCATCACGGTATCGGCGATCACGCCCATCAGCCCCACCTTGCCGCCGCCATAGACCAGCGCGAGATCGGCCTCGACCAGCGCACGGCCGAACGCGCGCGCCGCCTGCGCATACAACGGTTTGGCTCCCATCGAGGAGCCGCAATAGACACACACCGACTTCATGCTCAACTGTCCTTCGATTCGTTGCGAGGCGCGGCGCCTTCACGCGGCGGCAGGTAGTCGTAGAACTCGCGCTTGGGCAGCGTGCCCGAAACGAGGTCGTCGAACAACTGCCGCGAACGGCCGCGCAGGTAGGGCGCCATCAGCGAGACGATCTGCACGCTGACCTGATGCAGCTCTTCGCGGATCGCTTCCTGCTCGTTGTATTTGCGCGGATTCATCACGAACTGATATGACAGCCAGTACGTGCCGATCACGCCGACGTTGGTGGCGATCACCTGCATTTCCTGCGGCGTCGCGACCATTTCGCCGTCGGCGACGAGCTGTTCGCAGAACTGGCTCGCGAAGCGCACCTTATGGCTGATGATCTGCTTGAAGTGCGTCTCGAGCGTGCGGTTGCGCGCGAGCAGGTCGTTCAGGTCGCGGTACAGGAAGCGGTAGCGCCACGTGAAATCGACCATGTACTGCAGATACGACCACATCTCGTCGATGGTCGCGCGATGGTCGTCGGGGAAACGCAGACGCTTCTCGATCTCCTGCTCGAACTGGCTGAAGATGCTGTTGATGATGTCGTCTTTGTTGCGGAAGTGGTAGTACAGGTTGCCTGGGCTGATTTCCATTTCCTCGGCGATCGTCGTCGTCGTGACGTTCGGCTCGCCGATTTCGTTGAACAGCTTCAACGACAGTTCGAGAATCCGTTCGCGCGTGCGGCGGGGAGGTTTGGCTTCCATGTCGTCCGGCCCTGGTTATGCCGGGCTGGGCGCGTGGCGGCGTGCCGCTGCTGCGTGTTCCACCCGGATGGGGTTGGTATTTTGAGCTCTCCCGAACCCGCCGACACACGGCGGGCCCCCCGAAAGGGCAGGATGAGGCGAGGCGCGGATACGTTTGCGCGAGCGCTTTCCTGTGAGACCGTCAAACGATTATAAACCGAGCGTTCTAATACCCAACCGCCTGCGCGGATTTTCATCCTGTGGGGCGTGGCGAAGCGTGCGCTTCAACCCGCATCGAACCTCAAAACCAAGCGCGAACCCAGCCGACGACCAGCGGCCCGACGATTACTCCCCACGTCATCACACACATGCCGAGCGCGACCATCACGGCCGCACTGCCGAGATCCTTCGCACGGCGCGACAACTCATGACGTTCGAGCGAGATCCGGTCGATTGCCGCTTCGACGCTCGAATTGAGCAGCTCGACGATCAGCACCAGCAGCACCGAGCCGAGCAGCAACACGCGCGACACGGGATCGACGGGCACCACGAGGCCGCACGGAATCAGGATCGCGGCCAATGTGAGTTCCTGACGAAATGCGCTTTCCTCGCGAATCGCAACGCGAAAACCGGCCAGCGAGTTTTTCATCGCGTGCCATGCCCGCGTGAGGCCGCGGTTGCCTTTGTAGGGGTTGAAGGGCAGCGGGGCGAGCGGGTCGTCGGGGCTGAGCGGTTCGTTGGGGGCGTCGTGGCTCGAGTCGCGAGTCGTGTCGTGGGTGGCGTCAGGTTGCACGCCACCCGCGACGCTGGCGCCGCCGGTCGTGGTCCTCCCGCCGTTCACCCGTTGCACGGAATCCGCATGCCCGGTCACACCCGGCTCGCGTACGTCGTCGAACGGTTCGATGCTGGTGGTGTCGCGGGTGGACTCGACGGCGCGCAGTGCGCCGTTCGACGCGCCTTCGGCGCTGGATCGACTGCTTCGCATGGATGGCTCCGCGCGCCGCATCACGCAGCGGCGCTTTCCTCACGATACACCGTGCCGCGCAGCGGCTTCAGATGCGCGGCGAATTGTGCGGACGCCGCTGCCCACGAGAAGCGCTCGGCCCATGCGCGCGCATGCGACCGATCGATCTTCAGTGCCTCCAGACACGCTTCGCGCAAATCCTCGTGCATTGCACCAGCGCCGCCGTCGCCGAGCACGTCGATCGGGCCGGTGACCGGATATGCGGCCACCGGCGTGCCGCATGCGAGCGCTTCGAGCAGCACGAGTCCGAACGTGTCGGTGCGGCTCGGAAACACGAAGACGTCGGCGGCCGCGTAGACCTTCGCGAGTTCGGCCTGCGACAGCACGCCCAGATAGTTGACCTGCGGATAGCGCGACTTCAGCTCGGCGAGCGCCGGACCTTCGCCCGCGACCCACTTCGAGCCGGGCAGATCGAGCTGCAGGAATGCCTCGACGTTCTTCTCGACCGCCACGCGTCCCACGTACAGGAAGATCGGCCGTGCGGTGTTGAGCACCTTCGAGTCCATCGGACGGAAGATTTCGAGATCGACGCCGCGCGTCCACAGCACGACGTTCGTGAAGCCGAACTTCTCGAGGTCCTGCTTGACGACGGGGGTCGGCGCCATTACCGCGAGCGACGGCTTGTGGAACCAGTGCAGAAACCTGTAGGTCGCCGCGAGCGGGATGCGAAAGCGCGCCTGCACGTACTCGGGAAAGCGCGTGTGATACGCCGTCGTGAACGGCAGCTTGTGTTCGAGCGCATACGCGCGCGCGGCCATGCCCAGCGGACCCTCGGTCGCGATGTGCAACGCGTCGGGAGCGAAACGGTCGATGCGCTCGCGCAGCCGGCGGCGCGGCAGCAACGACAGGCGTATCTCCGGGTAAGTCGGGCACGGGATGGTGCGGAATTCGAGCGGCGTCAGCAGATCGACCTGATGGCCGAGCGCGGTGAGTTCGCGCTGGGTGTTCTTCAGCGTGCGTACGACACCGTTGACCTGCGGCTCCCATGCGTCGGTGACGATCATGATCTTCATCGCGTTGTTCATCGCTGCGGGCCCTGTGGAAGTGGAGAGTGGAAGTGCTCAGGCAGTGGCGCGGGCTTTTTGCGTGCCCGCCTGGGGCGCGCGCAGCGCAGTCCAGAAGATCACCTTGAGCTCGCCTTCATAAGTCTCGACGAGCGCCGACAGACTCTCGACCCAATCGCCATCGTTGCAATAGAGCACGCCATCGATCTCGCGCATCTCGGCCTTGTGGATGTGCCCGCAGACGACGCCGTCGCAGCCGCGGCGACGCGCTTCGTCTGTCATTACGCGTTCGAACGACGAGATGAAGTTGACCGCGTTCTTGACCTGATGCTTCAGGTATTGCGACAGCGACCAGTACGGAAATCCGAGCTTGCTGCGAATGCGGTTGAACCAGCGGTTCAGCACGAGGATCATCGTGTACAGCGTGTCGCCGAGATAGGCGAGCCATTTCGCGTGCTGGATCACGCCGTCGAACAGATCGCCGTGCACGATCCACAGCCGCTTGCCGGCGAGCGTCGTATGGAACGCTTCGCCGCGTACGTGGATGTCGCCGAACGCGAGGTCGCAGAACTGGCGCGCGGCTTCGTCGTGATTGCCGGGCACGTAGATGACCTGAGTGCCTTTGCGCGCTTTGCGCAGCACTTTCTGCACGACGTCGTTGTGCGCCTGTGGCCAGTACCAGCCTTTCTTCAACTGCCAGCCGTCGATGATGTCGCCGACGAGGTACAGGTACTCCGATTCGTTGTGGCGCAGGAAGTCGAGCAGATATCCCGCTTGGCAGCCGCTCGAGCCGAGATGGATATCCGAGAGCCAGATCGTGCGATAGCGATGCGGATCGTCGTGGCCGTCATCGGGATGATCGGCGCGGGCATCGAGTGATGGCGTCGCGGGCAGCGGCAGGCCGTGTTGAGTGGAACCCGGAGCGGGCCGGAACGCGACGGGGTCGACGCTCGGTCCGGTTTGACGAAACAGGGAAGTCGCGGACGGATTTGGGTCCATGGCTCACGCGTCGAGTGGCGGTGCCCGTATTGGGCCGGGTGCGCGTGACTTCGGCGTGACAGTCATGAGAAGTTCTTATTACGGAGGGGCCTTGGCGGGGCCTGTTTTTTCGTTGTTCTGGCTTTGTTGGCCTTTCCTTGTTGTCTTGTCGGTCTATTAGCGTTGCCCCTATGCGGGGCGGCACCTACTTTCTTTGCTGCTGCAAAGAAAGTAGGCAAAGAAGACAGCTAAAACCGCCAGATCTTAAGCGGGTCCCCTGGCTTGGAAGGGGTAGTGGTGCATCTGGAATCCGGGCCGCAGCGCATTCCGCGTTCGTGACAAAGCCGTCATCCCTCCCACTCCGCACTACGTGCGTCGCGGACGGGTCTGCCTGGGAAACCAATGGTTTGGCCCGCGCGGGGGGGGGGCCTCGGCTGCGCTTCGGCGATGCGCCGAAACAACCAGTGGTTTTTGAACGGAGTTTCGGCGCGCGTAGCGCCGCCGGAAGAATGACGGCCTTGTCACTGGAGCGGAATGTGCGGGGGCCCGGATTCCAGATGCACCACTACCCCTTCCAAGCCAGGGGACCCGCTTAAGAGTTGGCGGTTTGAGCTGTCTTCTTTGCCTACTTTCTTTGCAGCAGCAAAGAAAGTAGGTGCCGCCCCGCACAGGGGCAACGCTAATAGACCGACAACAAAGCAAGGAAAGGCCAACACCGCAAAGAAAAAAGACAAAAAAAGGCCTCACCCGCCCAAGGGGAACAACGCATTCTGCTAATCGCCCACGCGCGCTAGCGCCCAACCGCTACCACCCGCGTCCCCGCGAGCCGATCATGCAAAAACTGCCGCTGCGGATCAAAACGCCCACTCGCGGCCCACACCACGAACCAGACGCCCGCAATAACAAGCGTCTGCGGCACCCGCAACCCAAGAAGTGGATGCAACGCCAGCGGCGGCAAAAACCACAACCAGGCGAACACATACCGCGCAATCGCCCGCCCAACCGAAACCGGCGCGCCATCAGCGCCAACAACCCGTAATCGCCAGGTTTTCATCGGCAGCGTCTGGCCGCCGTGCGTCCAGAACCAGACGAAGTACACGCCAACCACGAGGCCGATCCAGCCGGCGAGCAGGTTGTGATGCGCGAGCCCGTTACGCTGCTGCGTCAGCGTGCTGAACAGATAGCCGGCGAGAAACACGACGCCGAACAGAATGACCGTTTCGTAGAGCAGTGCCGCGAGCCGTCGCCGGACGGTGGGCGCCGTGCCGGCGGGTGCGGCGGCAGGCAGGGTGGGGGTGTCGAGCGGCTGGGACACGTAATGGGTTCGGGATCGGAATCAGGAGCCGTGGAAGATTGCCGGCGCTTCGGCAGGTGACACGGGCACCGGCGTCGCCGGTACGAAGCTGCCCGCTGCCGGAATCGCAGGCTGAGCCGGCAGCGAGGCCGCGGCCGGCGCGGAGGCAGCCGGCGCGGCGCTCGCCGCCGCGGCAGCGCTGGAGCCGTGCTCGCGCGCATTCACGAACCGGTCGATGCCCTTGATCTCGTTGCGAGCCGATGGCGGAGCGCTGACGACGCTGGGGCGACGCTTGCGTTCGCTCGCGGCGAGCCGCTCCTTCGTTTCTTCGGGCAGTTGTTGGTACGCTTTCCACGCGTTCTGGCGCGCTTCACGCGGCAACTCCTTCGAAACCTGGTAGTTTTCGCGCGCGACGCGGCGCTGATCGGGCGTCATGCGCGCCCATTCACTCATGCGCTCATGCAGACGCTTTTGCGCATCCGGCGACATCTTTGCGTATCGCGACGCAATCTTGATCCACTTTCGCTTGCGTTCGTCGCTAAACGAATCCCACTGCGATGCGAATGGGGCCAGCGCGGCGTGGTCGGCGGCGCTCAGGCGCGACCACGCGAGGGGGCTGTTGCTGCCCGGCAGGCCGGGCAATTCGACGGAAAGTGCGGGGGCGGGCGCGGGCGCGGCGACGTTGACGCCGGGCGACGGATTGCCCGCCGACGATGGGCTCGGGTGAAAGCGCGGATAGGTCGCGACAAACGACACCAGGGCCGCGATCGTGCATCCGAAAACAACGGCCAGGCCGCGCTTGTAACTCACCCGAGGAATCTCCCGCTCAGTGGGCGCGTGAAAGATACGCGTTGAAGCCGTGGTCGAGATAGGCATTGAGCGGCAGGTCGTCGCTTAGCATGGCGGCATCGATATCGGCAAGTTCGGCGGTGCGCTGGTGATCTTCCCAGTACGCGATGCCGATCAGGCTCACGACCAGCGCGGCCAGCGGCCACGCGAGCGCGAAGCGGCGCAGCGGCCAGCGGCGGCGCGGCTCGAAGCCTCCGTGCGGTAGCTCCGCCATCCCGGCCGGCATGCCGGCGAACGCAGGCACGAACACCGGCGCGCTGACGGCTTCGGGCTTTTTGCGCGCCAACGCGGCACGACGCGCGGCAGCGAGCCGGTCGACGGTGGCGGGAGGGAGGCTGGCGGTGCTTTCGTCGAGCGCGCGGCGCAGTTGACGCGCAAACTCGAGTTCTGTGTTTTCAAGGGAGCTCATAGCGTGATTCCTTTCGCCTTGAGCGCTTGCGCCAGCGTGTGAGTGGCCCGGGAGCAGTGCGTTTTCACGCTGCCTTCGGAGCAGCCCATTGCGGCGGCAGTCTCGGCGACATCCATATCCTCCCAATAACGCATGAGAAACGCCTCCCGTTGACGTGCCGGTAATTTCTGGATCTCGTCGTCGATCGACTGAAGGACCTGCTCTCGTTCGAGCTTCTGTTCGTTGCTCTCGGCGCCAGCCGAACCCGCCGCGGCCTCCAAGGTTTCCAGCGGATCGAACTCGTCGTCGTCGGCATTGCCGAGCGACGAGAATAGACTAACCCAGGTGTTGCGTACTTTGGCACGGCGGAAATAGTCGTGCGTCGCATTCTGCAGAATACGCTGAAACAGCAGTGGTAGCTCGGCCGCCGGGCGGTCGCCGTATTTCTCGGCGAGTTTGATCATCGCGTCTTGCACGATGTCGAGGGACGCATCGTCGTCCCGCACGGCGTAGACCGTCTGCTTGAATGCGCGCCTTTCGACGCCCGCCAGAAAATCGGCGAGTTCCTTGTCTGATGCCATCCGGTTGGGGTCGGCGCAGCAAGCGTGCGCGTAATCGTCGAAAAATGTCGTAAAACTCGCGGATGCTAACAAACTTTTGCTTCGATAGGGGTGAAACCTGCTCGAGCTTGCATTTGCATGACAACCGACATTCCGTCCGATCGCGCGCTCCTACGCGCGAGCCAATGGCAATATTTTCTTGACCGCGAGCGCGTCAGAAGCTATCTTCGCTGGTTCGCAACATAAGTGAGTTGTCTCAATTGAGGTGCGGCCCAAGAAGCCCGCCTGTCAACTGGACGTGCCGCTTGAACCCGAGCCACAAGCCCGGCAGAGAGCACCCGATCAATTTTTTGCCGAAAATTCGAAAGGTGAATCAATGAATATGCCCAGCGCGGAATTCTCCACGTCGGATACGACCCCCCATCACGAAGCAGACTCTATCGGCGCCACCGTGCTCATGAAGGCACTGGCCGACGAAGACGTCGAGTTCATCTGGGGCTATCCCGGCGGCTCGGTACTTTACATTTACGACGAGCTGTACAAACAGGACAAGTTCCAGCATGTGCTCGTGCGCCACGAGCAGGCCGCCGTGCATGCCGCGGACGCCTACGCGCGCTCCACCGGCAAGGTCGGCGTGTGTCTCGTGACCTCCGGCCCCGGCGTCACCAACGCGGTGACCGGCATCGCGACCGCCTATATGGATTCGATCCCGTTGGTCGTGATCAGCGGCCAGGTGCCGACTGCCGCGATCGGTCAGGATGCATTCCAGGAATGCGACACGGTCGGCATCACGCGTCCCTGCGTGAAACACAACTTCCTCGTGAAGGACGTGCGCGATCTCGCGGCCACGGTCAAGAAAGCTTTCTACATCGCCCGTACCGGCCGTCCCGGCCCGGTGCTGATCGACATTCCGAAAGACGTGTCGAAGACCCCGTGCCAATACGAGCCGATCAAGAGCGTTTCGCTGCGCTCATACAACCCGGTCACGAAGGGCCACTCCGGTCAGATCCGCAAGGCGGTGTCGCTGCTGCTGTCGGCGAAGCGTCCGTATATCTACACCGGCGGCGGCATCGTGCTCGCGGATGCGTCGCGTGAATTGAACCAGTTCGCCGATCTGCTCGGCTACCCGGTCACCAATACGCTAATGGGTCTGGGCGGCTACCGCTCGAGCGACAAGAAATTCCTCGGCATGCTCGGCATGCACGGCACGTACGAAGCCAATATGGCGATGCAGCACTGCGACGTGCTGATCGCAATCGGCGCGCGCTTCGACGACCGCGTGATCGGCGATCCGAACCACTTCGCGTCGCGGCCGCGCAAGATCATCCACATCGACATCGATCCCTCTTCCATTTCCAAGCGCGTCAAGGTCGACATTCCGATCGTCGGCGACGTGAAGGAAGTGCTGAAGGAACTGATCGAGCAGTTGCAGACGGCCGAGCATGGCCCCGACGCCGCGGCGCTCGCCGACTGGTGGAAGGACATCGAAGGCTGGCGCGCGAAAGATTGCCTGAAGTTCGACCGCAAGAGCGACATCATCAAGCCGCAGTACGTGGTCGAAAAGGCGTGGGAGCTGACCGACGGCAACGCGTTCGTGTGCTCCGACGTGGGCCAGCACCAGATGTGGGCCGCGCAGTTCTACAAGTTCAACAAGCCGCGTCGCTGGATCAACTCCGGCGGCCTCGGCACGATGGGCTTCGGCTTACCGGCCGCGATGGGCGTGAAGATGGCCCATCCGGACGACGACGTGCTGTGCATCACGGGCGAAGGCTCGATCCAGATGTGCATCCAGGAGCTGTCGACCTGCAAGCAGTACGACCTGCCGATCAAGATTATTTCGCTGAATAACCGCTATCTGGGCATGGTGCGCCAGTGGCAGCAGATCGAATACAGCAAACGCTATTCGCATTCGTACATGGATGCGCTGCCGGACTTCGTGAAGCTCGCCGAAGCGTACGGACACGTGGGCATGCGCATCGAGCGCACGGCCGATGTGGAACCGGCGCTGAAGGAAGCGCTGCGCCTGAAGGATCGCACGGTGTTTCTCGACTTCCAGACCGATCCGACCGAAAACGTCTGGCCGATGGTTCAGGCCGGCAAGGGCATCACCGAGATGCTCATGGGTTCGGAAGATCTTTAACGACGGGGCGTCTGGATAAATCCAGCGCCGGCTTCGTTATGCGCGCGCCTTCACAAAAGGCGAGGGCAGACGAAGCGGCGCCGCTCCGCTCGCAGACATCGACACAACATCTGGAAGAAGCGAAACATGAGACACATCATTTCCGTCCTGCTGGAAAACGAACCGGGCGCGCTGTCGCGCGTGGTGGGGCTGTTCTCAGCACGCGGCTACAACATTGAAACCTTGACGGTGGCTCCGACCGAAGACCGTTCGCTGTCGCGCATGACCATCGTCTCCGTTGGCTCGGACGACGTGATCGAACAGATCACGAAGCATCTGAACCGCCTGATCGAGGTGGTGAAAGTGGTCGACCTTACCGAGGGCGCCCACATCGAACGCGAGCTGATGCTGATCAAGGTGAGGGCGGTCGGCAAGGAACGTGAGGAGATGAAGCGGATGGCGGACATTTTCCGCGGCCGCATCATCGACGTCACCGAAAAGACCTACACGATCGAACTGACGGGGGCGAGCGACAAGCTCGACGCCTTCATCGAGGGGCTCGATTCCACGGCGATTCTCGAGACGGTCCGCACGGGCAGTTCGGGCATCGGTCGCGGCGAGCGCATTCTGAAGGTCTGACGTCGCGTTTCGCAAGGCCGGGCAACGCGGTATCGCCCAGCTGCCAACACCAACATTCGCAGTACCTGAATTTCTCTGAATCATCGAATCTAGCCAAGGAACCGACATGAAAGTTTTCTACGACAAGGACGCCGATCTCTCCCTCATCAAGGGCAAGCAGGTCACCATCATCGGCTATGGCTCGCAAGGCCATGCGCACGCGCTGAACCTGAAGGAAAGCGGCGTGAACATCACGGTCGGTCTGCGCAAGGGCGGCGCATCGTGGAGCAAGGCTGAAAACGCCGGCCTGCAAGTCAAGGAAGTCGCGGAAGCGGTGAAGGGCGCGGACGTCGTCATGATGCTGCTGCCGGACGAGCAGATCGCCGACGTGTACGCGAAGGAAGTCCACGCGAACATCAAGCAGGGCGCAGCGCTCGCGTTCGCGCACGGCTTCAACGTTCACTACGGCCAGGTGATCCCGCGTGCCGACCTCGACGTCATCATGATCGCGCCGAAGGCGCCGGGCCACACGGTTCGCGGCACCTACTCGCAAGGTGGCGGCGTGCCGCATCTGATCGCGGTTGCGCAGGACAAGTCGGGTGCGGCGCGCGACATCGCGCTGTCGTACGCAGCGGCTAACGGCGGCGGCCGTGCCGGCATCATCGAAACGAACTTCCGTGAAGAAACCGAAACCGACCTGTTCGGCGAGCAGGCTGTGCTGTGCGGCGGTACCGTCGACCTGATCAAGGCCGGCTTCGAAACGCTGGTCGAGGCGGGTTACGCGCCGGAAATGGCGTACTTCGAGTGCCTGCACGAACTGAAGCTGATCGTCGACCTGATCTACGAAGGCGGCATCGCGAACATGAACTACTCGATCTCGAACAACGCCGAGTACGGCGAGTACGTGACGGGTCCGCGCATCGTGACCGCTGAAACGAAGAAGGCGATGAAGGCCGTGCTGACCGACATCCAGACCGGCGAATACGCGAAGAGCTTCATCATCGAGAACAAGGCTGGCGCACCGACGCTGCAATCGCGTCGCCGTCTGACGGCCGAGCACCAGATCGAGCAGGTTGGCTCGAAGCTGCGCGCGATGATGCCGTGGATCGCGAAGAACAAGCTCGTCGACCAGTCGAAGAACTAGGCGTCTCGACGTAACGAGGTCCGGCGCGGCGCTTCGGCGCGGCGGCCGGACCAGTCAAAAAGCCGTCCAAGGGTGCTGAACCCTGGGCGGCTTTTGCTATCCTACGGTTTTACAAAAACACAGAAGCCATCCATGAATTACCCTCATCCGATCATCGCGCGAGAAGGCTGGCCGTTCATCGCCATCGCGGCCGTCGTTGCATTACTGGTTCACGCCTTCGCGGGGTTCGGCTTTGCGTGGCTCTTCTGGCTGATCCTGATCTTCATCGTGCAGTTCTTCCGCGACCCGGCGCGTCCGATTCCGACGCAGGCCAACGCGGTGCTGTGTCCTGCCGACGGTCGTATCGTCGCGGTAGAAACCGCGCATGATCCTTATGCGAATCGCGAAGCGCTGAAGATCAGCGTGTTCATGAACGTATTCAACGTGCACTCGCAGCGCTCGCCGGTCGACGGCGCAATCTCGAAGGTCGAGTACTTTCCAGGCGCGTATCTGAACGCGGCGGTCGATAAAGCCTCGCTCGAAAACGAGCGCAACGCGGTCGTGATCGAAATGGCCGGCGGCCAGACGGTCACGTCGGTGCAGATTGCCGGGCTGATCGCGCGGCGGATTCTTTGCTACGTCCGTGCAGGCGAGCCGCTGACTCGCGGCCAGCGTTACGGATTCATCCGCTTCGGTTCGCGCGTCGACGTGTATTTGCCGGTGGGCAGCCGTCCGCGCGTGTCGATCGGCGAGAAGGTGTCGGCGTCGTCCACGATCCTCGCCGAGCTGTAAAGCGGCATACAGGAGGTTGTCCGAATGGCCGCATTCAAACCGCGTCGACCCCGCAGCAGTGGACCGCTGCCGCGACCGTTTCGTCGCAACAAGCCGCCGGTGGTCACGGAGTCGCCGGTCGCCGACAGCCGGCGCGCGCAGCGTCAACAGTTCCTCAGAAAACGCGGCATCTACCTGCTGCCGAACGCGTTCACCACGGCCGCGCTGTTCTGCGGCTTCTTCGCCGTCGTGCAGGCGATGAACGTGCGCTTCGAGATCGCGGCGATCGCGATCTTCGTCGCGATGGTGCTCGATGGCATGGACGGCCGCGTCGCGCGCATGACGCATACGCAAAGCGCGTTCGGCGAGCAGTTCGATAGCCTGTCGGACATGGTGTCGTTCGGTGTTGCGCCCGCGCTCGTGATGTACGAGTGGATCCTGAAGGATCTCGGTCGTTGGGGCTGGCTCGCGGCGTTCGTCTATTGTTCCGGCGCGGCGCTACGGCTCGCGCGTTTCAACACGAATATCGGCGTGGTCGACAAGCGTTTCTTCCAGGGCATGCCGAGCCCGGCCGCGGCGGCACTGATCGCCGGTTTCGTGTGGCTCGCCACCGACAACCGCGTGCCGCTGAAGCTCGTCTGGCTGCCGTGGGTCGCCTTCGTGCTGACCATCTACGCGGGGGTAACGATGGTGTCGAACGCGCCGTTCTATAGCGGCAAGGCGCTCGACGTACGGCATCGCGTGCCGTTCGGCGTGATCCTGCTGGTGGTGGTCGCCTTCGTGCTCGTGTCGTCCGATCCGCCGCTGATGCTGTTCGGTCTGTTCGTGCTGTACGGTCTGTCCGGCTACGTGTTCTGGGCATATCAGGCGGTGCGCGGCCGGGCCAATCCGGCGCGTTCGATGTCGCACGACCGCTGAGGATTTGACGCGCGCTGCGTCGCAGCGATGTACGAAAAACGGCAGCCCACAGGCTGCCGTTTTTCGTAGGTTGGTGCCGTTACGAGGTCGCTTCGGCCTGCGCCGCAGGCCGCCCCGTGTGCATTGCGCGGTGGCTGGAATGTCGCTATAGTCGTCGGATCAGTGCGTGGGCGTGGCCGATTTTGCCGGGTCGGCGAGGCCGTTCGCTGCGCCGCGCCATCATCCTTCGTTCACGCCCTTATGCGTTTTTGCGTTCCGTCCGCACCGGCCGCGATCATCGTGATCGCCCTACCTTGCCAGCGGCGGCGCCCATCGTCCCATTCCAAAACCAAGTCCCACATCTGAACGACTCCCGAGGAGGCCCGACATGTCCGACAAACTGATCATTTTCGACACCACGCTGCGTGACGGCGAGCAATCGCCCGGCGCGTCGATGACGAAGGAAGAGAAGATCCGCATCGCCAGGCAACTCGAACGGATGAAAGTCGACGTGATCGAAGCGGGCTTCGCGGCCAGCTCGAACGGCGACTTCGACGCGATCCATACGATCGCCGGCCTCGTGAAGGACAGCACGATCTGCTCGCTTGCGCGTGCGAACGACAAGGACATACAGAAGGCCGCCGACGCACTGAAGCCGGCCGATCATTTCCGCATCCACACGTTCATCGCAACCTCGCCACTGCACATGGAGAAGAAGCTGCGGATGACGCCCGAACAGGTATTCGAGCAAGCCAAGCTTGCGGTGCGTTTTGCGCGCAAGTTCACCGATGACGTCGAATTCTCGCCGGAAGACGGCAGCCGCTCGGATTTGGACTTCCTGTGCCGCGTGCTGGAAGCGGTGATCGCCGAGGGCGCGACCACGATCAACATCGCGGACACCGTCGGCTATGGCGTGCCGGAACTCTATGGCCAACTCGTGAAGACGCTGCGCGAGCGCATTCCCAACTCGCACAAGGCGGTGTTCTCCGTGCATTGCCATAATGACCTCGGCATGGCGGTCGCGAATTCGCTCGCCGGCGTGCAGATTGGCGGCGCGCGCCAGGTCGAATGCACGATCAACGGTCTCGGCGAGCGCGCGGGCAATACGTCGCTCGAAGAAATCGTGATGGCGGTGAAGACCCGCAAGGATTACTTCGGACTCGACGTCGGCCTCGACACGACTCAGATCGTGCCGGCCTCGAAGCTCGTGTCGCAGATTACTGGCTTCGTCGTGCAGCCGAACAAGGCCGTGGTCGGCGCGAACGCTTTCGCGCACGCGTCGGGCATCCATCAGGATGGCGTGCTGAAGGCGCGCGATACCTACGAAATCATGCGCGCGGAAGACGTGGGTTGGGCCGCGAACAAGATCGTGCTCGGCAAGCTGTCGGGCCGCAATGCGTTCAAACAGCGTCTGCAGGAGCTTGGCATCGCGCTCGACAGCGAAGCCGAACTGAACACCGCATTCGCGCGCTTCAAGGAACTCGCCGATCGCAAGGCGGAGATCTTCGACGAAGACATCATCGCCATCGTCAACGAGGAATCGGCGGAAGCGCACGAGAAGGAGCACTACAAGTTTCTGTCGATGTCGCAGCATTCCGAAACCGGCGAGCAGCCGCACGCGAAGGTCGTGTTCTCGGTAGAGGGTAAAGAGATCACCGGCGAAGCGCGCGGCAACGGACCGGTCGACGCCACCCTCAACGCGATCGAAACGGAAGTGGGCAGCGGCTCCGAACTGCTGCTGTACTCGGTTAACGCGATCACGACCGGCACGCAGGCGCAGGGCGAAGTGACCGTGCGGTTGTCGAAGAGCGGGCGCATCGTCAACGGCACGGGCACTGATCCGGATATCGTCGCGGCATCCGCGAAGGCATATTTTTCGGCGCTCAACAAGCTGTATTCGAATGCGGACAAGGTGAATCCGCAGCGCTCGGAGTAACGCGAGCATGGCGCGCCGGTAGCGCGCAATCGCTTGTGGATCGGAGGAGAAGCCCCGTGGTGCTCGGCACACGGGGCTTTTTTCTGCCGTCATCGCGCAGTTGCGGCGGCGCGATATGACGAAACTACTCCGCCGTCGTGCGCCGCAGCGACCAGCCGCGCGTTGCGCGGGCCTGCTCGCGGACCTGAAATCTGACGTCGACGGTAATCCCGCGGCGAGGCGCATCGGCGACGAACGCGTCCAGCAGTTCGCGCACGTCGTGATCGACGAAATCGGCGCGTGTCGCATCGACGATGACGGTGGCGCCATCCGGAATCTGCTGCAGATAGTGCTTGAGCGGCACCTTGCCGAGAAACGACACGTCCTTGCGAAACGACAGCAGGTAGTGATCGCCATGCTGCGCGAGCACGATCGGGCCGCGCAGGTTTGCGTACAGCGCGAACAGCATGCTGCACAGGATGCCGAGCACGATACCGATCAGCAGATCGGTGACGAGCACACCGACGACTGTCACGATAAATGGTGCGAACGGCGCGAATCCCTGCCGCGCGAGCCCGGCGAACAACGACGGCTTGGCGAGTTTGAACCCGGTGAAGATCAGGATCGCGGCAAGGCAGGCGAGCGGGATCAGGTTGATCACGCTCGTGAGTGCGAACACGCTAACGAGAAGCAACACGCCGTGAACGATCGCCGAGAGTCGGCTTTTTGCGCCGGCATGGACGTTCGCGGAGCTACGCACGATCACCGCGGTGATCGGCAGGCCGCCGATCGCACCCGCGATCAGATTACCCACGCCCTGCGCCTTCAGCTCGCGATCGGGAGGCGCGCGGCGGCGCTCCGGATCGATTTGTTCGACCGCTTCGAGGCTCAGTAGCGTTTCGAGACTTGCGAGGATGGCGATCGTGATCGCAACGCGCCATATGTCGGGATTGATGAGCTGAGCGAACCGTGGGCCGAAGTCGGCCGACGCGAGCACGGCCTGCAGTGCCGCGAACGATTCCAGCGACGGCAACGCGACCCGCCGTTCGGCGGACGGTGCCAATGATGGCGCGACGAGATTGAGGGCGAGCGTCGCGCCGATGCCGAGCAGCACCACCGCGAGCGGCGCGGGCATGATGCGCACGACAGCGAAGCGGCGCAGCGCGCGCGTTTCCCAGCCGGCGAGGATCGCGAGCGACAGCAGTGTGATCAGCACGGCGGTCAGTGAGATTGGGCCGAGCGGCGTTGCGACCGCCGCCGCCGACTGGATGGAGTCGGCGGTGCCGGATAGCCCCAGCGCAACGGGCAACTGCTTGAGGATCAACAGCACGCCGATGGCGGCGAGCATCCCCTTGATCACCGGCGACGGCACGTAGGCGGCGAACCGGCCGGCCTTGAGCATGCCGAAGGCGAACTGGATGACGCCCGACAGCAGTACGGCCAGGAGGAAAGCGGAAAAGCCGCCAAGCCGTGCGATGCCGTCGACGACGATCACGACGAGGCCCGCGGCCGGCCCGCTCACGCTCAGACGCGAGCCGCTCAGCGCGGCAACCACGAGCCCGCCAATGATGCCGGACACCAGTCCGGCAAACGGGTCGACGCCCGATGCGTGAGCAATGCCGAGGCATAGCGGCAGGGCCACCAGAAAAACGGCCGTTCCGGCGAGCACGTCGCTCTGGAGCGCGGAAAAAGAGGTTTGATTATCCATGGTGTCGAAGAGCGAGAGGTGGGACGACGGGCGACGTGCTTCGCTAGGCCGCGCTGTGCGCGGCGGTCGTACAGGTCATCGCGTCGTCGGCGGTATAGCCGGAGGTGAGAACCTTGATGCGCCCGTCGTCGAGCGCAAAGATCCAGCCGTGCACGAGCGGAGCCGGCTCAGCCTCGTGCACGATCGGGCTCGCCCGAAGCTGCCGCACCTGTTCGAGCACGTTCAGCTCGGCGAGGCGATTGACGCGATCCGGCACAGTCGCCGCGCCGTCCAGCTCCGAGTGATGCGTTTTGGCGAGTGCGCAGAGCGGCGCGATACGGCGGTTCACATGGGGAAGCGCGGGGTCCGGCGGCAGCAGCGCGGCGCGCACGCCGCCGCAGCCATAGTGGCCGCAGACGATCACATGGCCGACCTTGAGCACCCGCACTGCGTATTCAAGGACGCTCGCGACGTTGTCGTCGCCGGGATGAAACAGGTTGGCGATGTTGCGATGGACGAAGAGATCGCCGGGCTCGCAATGCGTGATCGTTTCGGCGGGCACGCGGCTGTCCGCGCAGCCGATCCACAGAATGTGCGGATTCTGTCCGCGCATCAGGTCGCGAAAAAATGCCGGATTACGCGTCGCGGTTTCATGGGCCCACGCGACGTTGGCGACCAGCAGGTGTTTGGGTCGGTTCATCGTAGCAACTCCGTATGAGAGGCAATTGAGCTGGCACCGAACCGAAACCGCGTCTGCACGTGATTGCGAGCCGGTGCCCGAACGGCGTTTACAATAACCTTTCCTTCGCAAAATTATTGACGTAAACAGGATAAAATTCTGCTTTATGCTTAAGCAATAAAAAAGCCGCCTATCGAAGGCGGCTTTTTTGAGATTTGGTGCTTCTTCCGAAGAGGGCGCTCAGTGCTTAGAACAGATTGCGGCGGTCGGGGTCGTGCAGCGGGTCGGGGGTCTTCTGCGTGAGGCGCAAGATGCCCTGGTCATCGAAGTAGAAGTTGTACAACATGTACCAGACGTTGTCTTCGAGATAGCGATAGGTCCAGACTTCGCGCCTCATCATCGGGAAGTACGACGTTTCGACCGGGCGGCCGAAGTTCACCAGCACGTCGCCACGCGTCCATTTGCCGATCTCGGCGCGGTAGAACTCGTTGGGCTGCAGCACCTGGCGCATGTTGATGATCTTGCCGGCCGCGTCGATGTCGGCGGCGGTGGTGGTTTCGCCCATTGGTTGGGTCGGCCACATCAGACGCTTGCCGCCGTCGGGCAGATCATAGGTTTCGCGCGGCGGGCCGAGGCGCGCGATGACCGTCGATGCGTCCGCTCCCGGTTGATACTGCTGCCACGGCTGGGCGCAGCCGGCGAGCGCGAGCACGCTCAGGCACACGAGCGCGGCGCGGCGCAGACTGGCGCCGGCCGGGGCTGTGATAGCAGCCGCCGTGGGGTGGTGGCGGTTCGGCATGTATTCCTCCGATGGCGTTTGAATAGCGGTTCTTATCATCGAAACGCACTATTTTGACACGCGCTGTGGCGAAAGAACGGCATTGCCTGAACGTGCGTCGCCACCAAACGGTAACGGATGCGCCGGCTTGCCTATTCCGTGCGCGTCATCCTATGATCCGCGCTTCGAAGATTCAGGCGGGACAACCATGACGGCGATGTGGCGAGGGGCGGCGGCGGTTGCGCTGACGGCGATTTCGATGGCGGCGGCGGGAGTTGGCGTGGCTGAGGCGGCGAATCCGGCGTCGACGGGCGCGAGTCAGGCGTCCGCGCAGGGGACCGTTCCGGCCACCGGCAAGCCGGGGAGCCGCGCGGCCACGCTGGCGGCAAGCCCGGCCGGTAATCACGCAAGCAAGTCCGCGAGCCTGCCGGCCGGCAAACTCACCGGCAAGCCAATCCAGCTCGCGCTGATCGAAGGCATGTCCGGCCCGTTCGCGAACGCGGGCGCGGCGGTCGAGCGCAATCTGCGTTTCGGTATCGAGCAGGTCAACGCGCACGGCGGCGTGGAGCTCGCGGACGGCGCGCATCCGTTCGAACTCGTCGTGCTCGACAGCAAGGGCAGCACGGAGGAAGCGCTGACGCAATTGCGCGCGGCCGCGGATCGCCATATCGGCTACATCCTGCAGGGCAATAGCTCGGCGGTCGCCGCGGCGCTGATCGGCGCGATCGAGAAGCAGAACAGCCGCGAGCCGGACAACCGCGAACTGTTCCTCAACTACTCCGCCGACGACCCCGCGCTCACCAACGCGGACTGCAGCTTCTGGCACTTCCGCTTCGACGCGCACGCCGGCATGCGGATGGCCGCGCTCGCCGAGGTGATCGAGCGCGACAAGGCGATGAAAAAGGTGTACCTGCTGAACCAGGATTACAGCTTCGGACACGACGTGAGCAGCCTCGCGCGTTCGACGCTCGCGGCGAAGCGTCCCGACATCGCGGTGGTCGGCGACGAATTTCACCCGATCGGCCGCGTGAAGGATTTCGCGCCGTACATCGCGAAGATCCGCGCGAGCGGCGCGGACGCCGTGATCACCGGCAACTGGGGCAACGACCTGACGCTGCTCGTGAAGGCGGCGCGCGAGCAGGGCCTCGACACGAAGTTCTACACGTTCTACGGCAACAGCCTCGGCGCGCCGGCCGCGCTTGGCGAAGCAGGCGTGGGTCGCGTGATCGCGGTGGCCGAGTGGCATCCGAATGTCGGTGGCGCGGCCTCCGACGCGTGGTACGCGGCGTTCCGCGCGCGCTTTCCGGCCGCCCAGGACGACTATCCGGTGCTGCGCATGCCACTGATGATCGAAACGCTCGCCGCCGCGATGAGCCGCGCCGGCGGCGCCGATCCGACGGCGGTCGCGAAAGCGCTCGAGGGCATCCGCTTCGACAACGGTATTCACGCATCGTGGATGCGCGCCGATGACCATCAGCTGATCCAGCCCCTCTACGTGATGCAGATGGACAAAGCCGGCACACCCGGCGTGCATTTCGATAACGAAGGGTCGGGCTATGGCTTTCGCACGGTGCTGGCGCTACCAGCCGAGCGCACACTATTGCCGACGGTCTGCCGGATGCGGCGCCCCTGAGCGCCCGCGAGCGACACTCGATCCAGCCTTGCTGGCCCGGGGTTCGCGGCCGGAATCGGCTGTGCTACAATACGCGTCCCGTTGTTGGGCTGGGTTCTGATTCAGTTAATTCAGCCACGAACGGGACTCAGTAAATTGTGAAACGGGTATCCCACGGCACGGCCTTTCTTCCGTGACCGCCTGTCCAGTTATCAAGGAAATTGACATGTCCGCAGTTGAAGCAAGCAAGAAGTCCGAAGTCGTCGCGCAATTCGCACGCGCAGCCAACGACACCGGCTCCCCCGAAGTTCAGGTCGCGCTGCTCACGACCCGTATCAACGAACTGACCTCCCACTTCAAGGAGCACACGAAGGATCACCACAGCCGCCGCGGTCTGCTGCGCATGGTGAGCCGCCGTCGCAAGCTGCTCGACTACCTGAAGGGTAAGGACGCGGATCGTTACCGCAGCCTGATCGAGAAGCTGGGTCTGCGTAAGTAATCGGCCAGTCGTTCAGCAAGATGCCTGTGTCAGTTTCGCTGATACAGGCATTTTGTTTTTGCGCGGCGCGCTTCGTGTAACGCGCACCGCCTGTGATCCTCGGCGTATGCCGGTTCGCGCGGCGTCTACGGGCAAGCGCAGTAGGAGTAGCAGAACAGCAGTAGAAGAAGCAGTAACAGGAAACAAGGCCGGGCTTCAGGGCGGAGTTTTGTGTCATTCCAGCGGTTCGCGCGCAGTCGCAGCACGTGACTCTCTGGAATGGCATAGCACGACTCTTCCCATGCGGCGCCGGCTTGGCGTTGCCGCGCCGCTCCGGTCCGCGCGGCATTACGATGAGGAAAAGCAATGACTATGTTCAATAAGATCGTCAAAGAGTTTAAGTGGGGGCAGCACAACGTTCGCCTCGAAACCGGTGAAATCGCTCGCCAGGCGGGCGGCGCGGTGATCGTCGACGTCGAAGATACCGTGGTGCTCGCCACCGTGGTCGGCGCGAAGACCGCGAAGCCGGGCCAGGACTTCTTCCCGCTCACCGTCGATTACATCGAAAAGACCTACGCCGCCGGCAAGATCCCGGGCGGCTTCTTCCGCCGCGAAGGCCGTCCGTCGGAAGGCGAGACGCTGATCTCGCGCCTGATCGACCGTCCGCTGCGTCCGCTCTTCCCGGAAGGCTTCTACAACGAAGTGCAGGTCGTGATTCACGTGCTGTCGCTGAATCCGGAAATCCCCGCCGACATCCCTGCGCTGATCGGCGCCTCGGCGGCGCTCGCGGTGTCCGGTCTGCCGTTCAACGGCCCGGTCGGCGCGGCGCGCGTGGCCTACATCAACAACGAATACGTGCTGAACCCGACGCGTCCGCAGATGAAGGAATCGGCGCTCGACCTCGTCGTCGCCGGCACGGAACGCGCGGTGCTGATGGTCGAATCGGAAGCGCAGCAATTGAGCGAAGAAGTGATGCTCGGTGCCGTCGTGTTCGGTCATGAACAGATGCAGACCGCGATCGACGCGATCCACGAACTAGTCCGCGAAGGCGGCAAGCCCGAGTGGGACTGGCAGCCGGCCGCGAAGAACGAAGCGCTGATTGCGCGCGTGACCGAATTTGCGCAAGCCGAACTGCTCGCCGCGTACCAGATCCGCGACAAGCAGGCTCGCTCGACCAAGCTGAAGGAAGTCTACGCGGCGACCTCGGCAAAGCTCGAGGAAGAAGCGGCGGCAGCGGGCACCGTGGCGGCCGACAAGGCATCGGTCGGCAACGTGCTGTTCGACATCGAAGCGAAGATCGTCCGTACGCAGATCCTGAACGGCGAGCCGCGTATCGACGGGCGCGACACGCGCACCGTGCGTCCGATCGAAATCCGCACCGGCGTGCTGCCGCGTACCCACGGCTCGGCGCTGTTCACGCGCGGCGAGACGCAGGCGATGGTGGTCGCGACGCTCGGCACGAAGGGCGACGAGCAAAACATCGACGCGCTCGAAGGCGAGTATCGCGAACGCTTCATGCTCCACTACAACATGCCTCCGTTCGCGACCGGCGAAACAGGTCGCGTCGGTTCGCCGAAGCGCCGTGAAATCGGTCACGGCCGTCTCGCCAAGCGCGCGCTCGTCGCGTGCCTGCCGAGCGCCGACGAATTCGGCTACTCGATCCGCGTCGTGTCGGAAATCACCGAGTCGAACGGTTCGTCGTCGATGGCTTCGGTGTGCGGCGGCTGCCTCGCGCTGATGGACGCCGGCGTGCCGATGAAGGCGCACGTCGCCGGTATCGCGATGGGCCTGATCCTCGAAGGTAATCGCTTCGCGGTGTTGACCGACATCCTCGGCGACGAAGATCACCTGGGCGACATGGACTTCAAGGTCGCGGGTACGGAACAAGGCGTGACCGCGCTGCAGATGGACATCAAGATTCAGGGCATCACGAAGGAAATCATGCAGGTCGCGCTCGCGCAGGCGAAGGAAGGCCGCATGCACATCCTCGGCAAGATGACCTCGGCCGTGGCCGGCGCGAACACCCAACTGTCGGAGTTCGCACCGCGCATGATCACGATCAAGATCAACCCGGAAAAGATTCGCGACGTGATCGGCAAGGGCGGCTCGGTGATCCGCGCGCTCACCGAAGAAACCGGCACGACGATCGACATTTCTGATGACGGCGTCGTCACGATCGCGAGCACGAACAGCGAAGGCATGGCCGAAGCGAAGCGTCGTATCGAAGCGATCACGATGGAAGTCGAAGTGGGCCAGGTGTACGAAGGCACCGTGCTCAAGCTGCTCGACTTCGGCGCGATCGTGAACATCCTGCCGGGTAAGGATGGTCTGCTGCATATCTCCGAGATCGCGAACGAGCGCATCAAGGACATCAACGACTATCTGAAGGATGGCCAGCAGGTGAAGGTCAAGGTCATCCAGACGGACGAGAAGGGTCGTGTGCGTCTGTCGGCGAAGGCATTGCTGAACGACGCGGAGCAAGGCGAGCCGACGCCGCAGTAAGGCGGTAGCGGACAAACGGCCGGCCGTGTCATGCGCGCCGGCCGTTTTTCATGCAGGATGGATTGCGTTGCGCATTCGAATCGCAGCGCGGCGCTACGGCAGACGGCAGCAACGGGTAGGTAACGCAATCCAATCTTGGAGTTGACGCAGATGAAAGCGATCGAAATCACTGAATTCGGTGCGCCGGAAGTCCTCAAGCTGGCGGAGCGTCCGACGCCGCAGCTCAAGGCTGGCGAGGTGCTGATCAAGGTGGCGGCATCCGGCATCAATCGTCCGGACGTGTTTCAGCGCAAGGGCAGCTATGCGCCGCCGCCGGGAGCGTCGGATCTGCCGGGGCTGGAGGTGGCGGGCGAGATCGTCGGCGGCACGATCGACGCGAAGAACAACCCGTTCGGTCTGAAGATCGGCGATCGCGTGTGTGCGCTGCTCGCGGGCGGCGGCTACGCGGAATTTGCGGCCGCGCCACTGCTGCAATGCCTGCCGGTGCCGGCGGGGTTGTCGGATATCGAAGCGGCTTCGCTGCCTGAGACTTTTTTCACGGTGTGGAGCAACGTCTTCAATCGCGCGCAGCTCGGCCAGGGCGAGGGCGGTGCGAATGAAACGCTGCTCGTGCAAGGTGGTTCGAGCGGCATCGGCGTGACGGCGATCCAGATTGCGCACGCGCTCGGCTTCCGTGTGTTCGCGACCGCGGGCTCGGACGAAAAGTGCCGCGCGTGCGAAGCGCTCGGCGCCGAACGCGCGATCAACTACAAGACTGAAGATTTCGTCGAAGTCATCAAGTCGCTGACCAACGATCGCGGCATGGACGTGATCCTCGACATGGTGGCAGGCAGCTACGTGCCGCGCGAATTGTCGGCTCTCGCCGACGGTGGCCGTATCGTACTAATTGCGCTGCTCGGCGGCGCGAAGGCGGAGCTGAACCTGAACGAAGTGTTGCGGCGCCGTCTGACGGTTACCGGTTCGACACTGCGACCACGGCCGATCGAGTTCAAGGCGCAGATCGCCGCGCAACTGAAGGAGCGCGTGTGGCCGCATCTCGAAGCTGGGCGCATCAAGCCGGTCGTACATCGCGTGTTTCCGGCCGCCCAGGCTGCTGACGCGCATGCGCTGATGGAAAGCGGCACGCACGTCGGCAAGATCGTGTTGACGTGGGGTCAGGAGGCTTGACATCATCGGTTTGACCCGATCCACCCCACGCAGTAAAATTGCGCGTTTTGCGCGCGCCGGATCAATCCGACGGGCGGGCCGCGAGCGCAGGAACAAACTGCAGCGAGGCGCGAGCGAAGTCCGCCGGCAGAGTAGGCCGGACTGGCAAGACAGGACAATACGAGACGATGTCGAATCAACAACGAGCCAAACTGGTAGTCGGTAACTGGAAGATGCATGGGCGGCTCGCCGCGAACGCCGCGTTGTTGCAGGCAGTGGCACAGGGCGCCAGTGAACTGCCGGCCGACGTGCGCGTCGGTGTATGCGTGCCGAGCCTCTATCTCGGGCAGACTCAGTCGCTGCTCGAAGGCAGCCCGGTCGTGTGGGGCGTGCAGGACGTGTCCGCGTTCACGCATGGCGCCTATACCGGCGAAGTGGCTGCGCCGATGGTGACGGACTTCGGCGCCACGTTTGCGATCGTCGGGCACTCGGAGCGCCGCGCGTATCACCGCGAAAGCGCCGAACTGGTCGCGGTGAAAACGCAGCGTGTGCTCGAGGCGGGTTTGACGCCGATCGTGTGCGTCGGCGAAACGCTCGAAGAACGCGAAGCTGGTTGGACCGAGCAGGTCGTCGGCGGTCAGCTCGACGAGGTGCTCGCGAAGCTGTCGGCTCAGGAACCGGCTCGCCTCGTCGTCGCGTATGAGCCGGTGTGGGCAATTGGCACCGGCAAGAGCGCATCGGCGGCACAGGCGCAGGCCGTGCATGGATTCCTGCGCGCACGTCTCACGGCCAAGGGTGCGGCGGATGTGCCGTTGCTATACGGTGGCAGCGTTAAGCCGGACAACGCGGAAGAACTGTTCCGTCAGCTCGATATCGACGGCGGCCTGATCGGCGGCGCGTCGTTGAAAGATCAGGATTTCCTTGCGATCTGCAAGGCGGCCGCCGCGACCAGTGTGGCTGGTTAGGCTGGGCGTCGCGGCGAGGATGGCTCCATTTCGCGCAACACACAGTGTGCGGCGCGGTTAAATAAAGACTCAGGTGAGTGTGATGCTGTATTTGAAAACATTGATTATCGTCGTTCAGTTGTTGTCGGCGTTCGGGGTCATCGGACTTGTGTTGCTGCAGCACGGCAAAGGTGCCGATATGGGCGCGGCTTTCGGCAGTGGCGCGTCGGGTAGCCTGTTCGGTGCGACAGGTTCGGCGAACTTCCTGTCGCGTACCACGGCAGTGCTCGCAGCGCTGTTCTTTGCCACGACACTGGCACTCACTTACCTTGGTGCGTATCACGTGAAGCCGTCGGCAGGCGTGCTGGGCGCGGCAGCTACTGCGCCGGTCGCGGCTTCTGCGCCGGCTGCGGGCTCGGCCCCGGTGGCGGCATCGCCTGCAGCGCCGGCATCGCCTGCGTCGGTTCCGGCGACGGGCGTGCCGAAATAAATTTTCGGCGGACGTGGTCTTGTGCGTTGAACAATCTGCTTAAACAAGTTACAATTCAAATCTTGAAGCGATTCGCGGGTTTTACAAGTTGTTTTCCCGGATTGCATATAAGTGCCGACGTGGTGAAATTGGTAGACACGCTATCTTGAGGGGGTAGTGGCGAAAGCTGTGCGAGTTCGAGTCTCGCCGTCGGCACCAAATGTTATCTAAATGCCAGCCGTTTGCTTCGCTTCGGCTGGCATTTTCGCTTCTGGCGAATGGCCGTACGGCTTACGTCATGCGCGTTGAGGAAGTGATTTCGCGTCAGGGATGCTATGCTCCTGACGGCACTCAGAACCAACCGATTGAGGATTGTCTTGAACCTCGCAGCCTATTTCCCCGTTTTGCTGTTCCTTATTGTGGGCACCGGTTTAGGCGTAGCACTGGTCAGTATTGGCAAGCTCCTCGGTCCCAACAAGCCCGACACCGAGAAAAACGCACCGTACGAGTGCGGCTTCGAAGCATTCGAAGATGCGCGCATGAAATTCGACGTGCGCTACTACCTCGTCGCCATTCTCTTCATCATTTTCGACCTTGAGACCGCGTTCCTGTTCCCGTGGGGCGTTGCGTTGCGTGACATCGGCTGGGCTGGGTTCACGGCAATGATGATTTTCCTGCTCGAATTCCTGCTTGGCTTTGCCTACATCTGGAAGAAGGGCGGCCTCGACTGGGAATGATGGATTAATCGCCGGTTTGCGTGGGTGGCCAGGCTTGCCGCCCCGTCTGGAGTGGAAAGCAAATGAGTATCGAAGGGGTCTTGAAAGAAGGGTTTGTCACCACTACGGCGGACAAACTGATCAACTGGACGCGCACCGGCTCGCTGTGGCCGATGACGTTCGGTCTTGCGTGCTGCGCGGTCGAGATGATGCATGCGGGCGCTGCCCGTTATGATCTCGACCGTTTCGGCGTGGTGTTTCGTCCGAGTCCGCGTCAGTCGGACGTGATGATCGTAGCCGGCACGCTGTGCAACAAGATGGCGCCCGCTCTGCGCAAGGTTTACGACCAGATGGCGGAGCCGCGGTGGGTGATCTCGATGGGCTCATGCGCGAACGGCGGTGGCTATTATCACTACTCGTACTCGGTGGTGCGCGGCTGCGACCGGATCGTCCCGGTCGACGTGTACGTGCCGGGTTGTCCGCCCACCGCGGAAGCGCTGGTATACGGCGTGATCCAGCTGCAAGCCAAGATTCGCCGCACCAACACCATCGCCCGTCAATAAGGCCAACGCCTCCCCACAATATGGCAAGCAAACTCGAGACCCTGAAAGCGAACCTCGAGGCGGCCTTTGGCGGCCTCCTGTTGAGCGCGACCGAGTCGGTCGGTGAATTGACGATCGTCGTCAAGGCCGGCGACTACCTCAACGTGGCAAAGCGTCTGCGCGACGATCGCTCGCTCGGTTTCGAGCAGTGTGTCGACCTGTGCGGCGTCGATTACCAGACCTATGCCGAAGGCGCTTACGACGGCCCGCGTTTTGCGGCAGTGCTGCATCTGCTGTCGGTACAAAACAACTGGCGTCTGCGTCTGCGCGTGTTCGCGCCGGACGACGACATGCCGATCCTGCCGTCCGTCGTCGATATCTGGAATTCGGTCAACTGGTACGAGCGCGAAGCGTTCGACCTGTACGGCATCGTCTTCGAAGGTCACCCGGACCTGCGCCGCATTCTGACCGACTACGGTTTCATCGGTCATCCGTTCCGCAAGGATTTCCCGGTCTCCGGCTACGTCGAGATGCGTTACGACCCGGAAGAAAAGCGCGTCGTTTATCAGCCGGTGACGATCGAGCCGCGGGAAATCACGCCGCGCGTGATCCGCGAGGATCACTATGGCGGTCTGAAACACTAAGAGAACGTCATGGCAGAGATCAAGAACTACACGCTCAACTTTGGTCCGCAGCACCCGGCAGCGCACGGTGTGTTGCGTCTCGTGCTCGAACTCGACGGCGAAGTGATCCAACGCGCCGATCCGCACATCGGTCTGCTGCATCGCGCGACTGAAAAGCTCGCCGAAAGCAAGACGTTCATCCAGTCGGTGCCATACATGGACCGTCTCGACTACGTGTCGATGATGGCCAACGAGCACGGCTACGTGCTCGCCATTGAAAAGCTGCTCGGCATCGACGTGCCGCTGCGCGCGCAATACATTCGTGTGCTATTCGACGAAGTCACGCGCGTGTTGAATCACCTGATGTGGATTGGCTCGCACGCGCTCGACGTCGGTGCGATGGCGGTGTTCCTGTATGCGTTCCGCGAGCGCGAAGACCTGATGGACGTGTACGAGGCGGTGTCGGGCGCGCGCATGCACGCGGCCTACTATCGTCCGGGCGGCGTCTATCGCGATCTGCCTGACGCAATGCCGCAATACAAGGCGTCGAAGATTCGCAATGCGAAGGCGTTGTCGAAGATGAACGAAAACCGTCAGGGTTCGCTGCTCGACTTCATCGACGACTTCTTTACGCGCTTCCCGAAGTGCGTCGACGAATACGAAACGCTGCTCACCGACAACCGGATCTGGAAGCAGCGTCTGGTTGGTATCGGCGTGGTCAGCCCGGAGCGCGCGCTGCAGCTCGGCATGACCGGCGCGATGCTGCGTGGCTCGGGCATCGAGTGGGATCTGCGCAAGAAGCAGCCGTATGAGGTTTATGACAAGCTCGACTTCGACATTCCGGTCGGCGTGAATGGTGACTGCTATGACCGCTATCTGGTGCGCGTCGAAGAAATGCGTCAGTCCACGCGTATCGCGAAACAGTGCATTGAGTGGTTGCGCAAAAATCCCGGCCCGGTGATGACGGACAATCACAAGGTTGCGCCGCCGTCGCGCGTCGGCATGAAGTCGAACATGGAAGATCTGATCCATCACTTCAAGCTGTTCACCGAAGGCTTCCACGTACCGGAAGGCGAGGCGTACGCCGCAGTCGAACATCCGAAGGGCGAGTTCGGCATCTATCTGATCTCGGACGGCGCCAACAAGCCGTATCGCCTGAAGATTCGCGCACCGGGCTATGCGCACTTGTCTACGCTCGATGAAATGGCGCGCGGTCACATGATCGCCGACGCAGTAACGATCATCGGCACGCAGGACATCGTGTTCGGCGAAATAGATCGCTAGGACGTATTCATCGACGCGTGTCTGCGGTCATCGCACCGCCAGCGCGTCAAGTAAAGGAACGCCGGGTCTGTCGCAGTATGACGTCAGCGACGGGTTTTCGTTCGGTAGGAATTGAAAGAGTCGTGTCTGAAAATGATCTCAGCTGAAGGCCTGAAAGAAATCGATCGTGCGGTCGCAAAGTACCCCGCCGATCAGAAACAGTCCGCCGTGATGTCGGCGTTGGCCACTGCTCAAACGGAGCATGGCTGGCTGTCGCCCGAACTCATGCAGTTCGTCGCGGATTATCTCGGCATGCCGGCAATCGCCGTGCAGGAGGTAGCGACCTTCTACACGATGTATGAGACCTCGCCCGTCGGCAAGTTCAAGATCACGCTCTGTACGAACCTGCCGTGCCAGCTCGGCCCGGACGGCGGTTCCGAAAGCGCCGCTGAATACCTGAAGCAGAAGCTCGGCATCGACTTCGGCGAAACCACGCCCGATGGCAAATTCACGCTGAAAGAAGGTGAATGCATGGGTTCGTGCGGCGACGCGCCGGTGATGCTGGTGAACAACCAACGCATGTGCAGCTTCATGAGCCGCGAGAAGATCGACCAGCTGCTCGAGGAACTTTCGAAATGACGTCTTTACACGATCGTCACATCAAACCGCTGATTCTCGCCGGATTGAACGGCGACAACTGGCATCTCGAAGACTATTTGGCTCGCGGCGGTTACGCCCAGCTGCGCCGCATCCTGGAAGAAAAGATCGCGCCCGAGCAGGTGATCGCCGACGTCAAGGCGTCGGGCCTGCGCGGCCGCGGCGGCGCGGGCTTCCCGACTGGTCTGAAGTGGAGCTTCATGCCGCGTCAGTTCCCGGGCCAGAAGTACCTCGTCTGTAATTCGGACGAGGGCGAGCCGGGTACGTTCAAGGACCGCGACATTCTGCGCTTCAATCCGCATTCGCTGATCGAAGGTATGGTGATCGGCGCGTACGCGATGGGCATCACGGTCGGCTACAACTATGTTCACGGCGAAATCTGGGAAGTCTATAAGCGCTTCGAAGAAGCGTTGGAAGAAGCTCGCCGCGCCGGGTTCCTCGGCGACAACATCATGGGCTCTGGCTTCTCGTTTCAGCTACATGCGCATCACGGTTACGGCGCGTACATCTGTGGCGAAGAAACCGCGCTGCTCGAATCGATCGAGGGCAAGAAGGGTCAGCCGCGCTTCAAGCCGCCATTCCCGGCGAGCTTTGGCGTGTACGGCAAGCCGACCACGATCAACAACACCGAAACGTTCGCGGCGGTGCCGTTCCTGCTCGCCATCGGCCCGCAGAATTACCTTGAAATCGGCAAGCCGAACAACGGCGGCACGAAGATTTTCTCGGTGTCGGGCGACGTCGAGCGTCCGGGCAATTACGAAATTCCGCTCGGCACGCCGTTCGCGACGCTGATGGAACTCGCCGGCGGCATGCGCGGCGGCAAGAAGATCAAGGCTGTGATTCCCGGTGGTTCGTCGGCGCCGGTGATTCCGGGCGAGATGATGATGCATACCGACATGGACTACGACTCTATCGCGAAGGCCGGCTCGATGCTCGGCTCGGGCGCGGTAATCGTGATGGACGAGACGCGCTGCATGGTGCGCTCGCTGCTGCGCCTGTCCTACTTCTATTACGAAGAGTCGTGCGGTCAATGCACGCCTTGCCGTGAAGGCACGGGCTGGCTGTATCGCGTCGTGCATCGTATCGAGCATGGTCTCGGTCGCCAGGAAGATCTGGATCTGCTGAACTCCGTCGCGGAAAACATCATGGGCCGCACGATCTGCGCGCTAGGCGATGCGGCCGCTATGCCGGTTCGGGGCATGCTCAAGCACTACTGGGACGAATTCGAATATCACGTCGCCCACAAGCATTGCCTTGTCGGCGCTCATGCCGGCACGGCGGCGCCCGAAACAGTGGCTGCGTGACGGTGGCTGCCTGAGCCGGCCCGACAGGTTCGGCTGACGGATAACTACCAGACGAACACCTCAACCGCAGGATTCATCGCCCGAAGCGGGCGATGAACAGGCGAACGATTGAGCGGTAACAGGTTAAGGAAGATTGACCATCATGGTTGAACTGGAAATAGACGGCAAGAAAGTCGAGGTGCCTGAAGGCAGCATGGTGATTCAGGCTGCGCATAAGGTCGACACCTACATTCCTCACTTCTGCTATCACAAGAAGCTGTCGATTGCGGCCAACTGCCGGATGTGTCTGGTCGATGTCGAGAAGATGCCGAAGGCCGTGCCCGCATGCGCGACCCCGGTGTCGGCCGGCATGATCGTGCGCACCAAGTCGGACAAGGCGGTGAAGGGCCAGCAAGCCGTGATGGAATTCCTGCTGATCAACCATCCGCTTGACTGCCCGATCTGCGACCAGGGCGGCGAATGCCAGTTGCAGGATCTGGCCGTTGGTTACGGCAAGTCGTCGTCGCGCTATAGCGAAGAAAAGCGCGTGGTGTTCCACAAGAACGTGGGTCCGCTGATCTCGATGGAAGAGATGTCGCGCTGCATTCACTGCACGCGTTGCGTTCGCTTCGGCCAGGAAATCGCCGGCGTGATGGAACTCGGCATGCTGGGCCGCGGCGAGCATGCGGAAATCACGTCGTTCGTCGGCAAGACGGTCGACTCCGAGCTGTCGGGCAATATGATCGACCTGTGCCCGGTCGGCGCGCTTACGAGCAAGCCGTTCCGCTACAGCGCCCGTACATGGGAGCTGTCGCGTCGCAAGTCGGTGAGCCCGCACGATTCCGTCGGTGCGAACCTCATCGTGCAGGTGAAGAACAATCGCGTGATGCGCGTTCTGCCGTTCGAAAACGAAGCGATCAACGAGTGCTGGATCTCGGACAAGGACCGCTTCTCGTACGAAGGCCTGAACAGCCCCGAGCGTCTTACCAAACCGATGCTCAAGCAAGGCGGCCAGTGGGTCGAAACCGACTGGCAGACCGCGCTCGAATACGTGGTCAAGGGTCTGAAGGGCATCAAGAGTGACCACGGTGCGAACGCGCTTGCCGCCCTGTCGAGCGCGCACAGCACCGTCGAAGAACTGTTCCTGTTGAAGCAGATCGCGCAAGCGGTCGGCACGCCGAACGTCGACTTCCGTCTGCGTCAGTCGGATTTCTCGGCGCCCATTACTGGCGCGCCGTGGCTCGGCGGCACGATCGCCGATCTGTCGAACGTTGATGCGGCGCTCGTGATCGGCTCGGATCTGCGCCGTGACCATCCGCTGTTCGCCGCGCGTTTGCGCCTGGTCGCACGAGGCGGTTCGGCACTTACGCTGCTCCAGGCCACCAACGACGACGCGATGATCCCTCAGGCGCAACGCGTGGTCGCGGCGCCGTCGGCATGGCTCGAGGTGTTGGCAGGCATCGCCGGCGCGGTGGGCGAAACGAAGGGCGTTGCGCTGCCGGAAGCATTCGCGGGCACGCAGCCGACGGACGCGCACCAGCAGATAGCGAAATCGCTGACTACCGGCGAGCGCCGCGTCGTGCTGCTTGGTAACGAAGCGGTTTGTCATCCGGACTTCGCGGCGATCCACGCCGCGGCGCAATGGATTGCCGAGGCAACCGGTGCAACGCTCGGTTTCCTGACCGAAGCGGCCAATACGGTCGGCGCGCACCTTGTGAACGCGCTGCCGGGCGAAGGCGGTCTGAACGCGCGCGAAGTGTTCGAGCAGCCGCGCAAGGGCTATCTGCTGTTGAATCTCGAGCCGGAATTCGACACGGCCAATCCGGCGCAGGCGCTTGCCGCGCTGAAGCAGGCCGAGATGGTCGTCGTGATGTCGCCGTTCCAGGCCGGCGCCGACTATGCCGACGTGCTGCTGCCGATCGCGCCGTTCACGGAAACGGGCGGCGCGTTCGTCAACGCCGAAGGTACGGTGCAGGCGTTTAACGGCGTCGTGCGTCCGCTCGGCGACACGCGTCCCGCGTGGAAGGTGTTGCGCGTGCTGGGCAGCCTGCTCGGTGCGTCGGGCCTCGAATACGACACGGTCGAAGAAGTGCGCGCGGCCGCGCTCGGCGACGGCGAACTGAGTTCGCGTCTGTCGAACCGGACCGGCGTCGCGGTGACGCGTGGCCAGGCCGCGAAGGCGGCGGAAGGCAAGTTCGAGCGTCTCGCGAACGTGCCGATCTATCATGCCGATGCGCTCGTGCGTCGCGCGGAGTCGCTGCATCTGACCGTGGCGGCCCGTACGGCGAATTCGGTCGGCCTGCCGGCTGCGTTGTTCGACAAACTGGGTTTGAAAGAGGGCGACGCGGTGCGCGTTCGTCAGGGCGAGCAAGCGGTGCAGTTGCCGGCCGTGCGCGACGCGAATCTTGCGGAGACGGTCGTCCGCGTATCGGCGGCTACGCCTGCCGGTGCAGCGCTGGGCAGCCTGTTCGGTGAACTGGTGGTGGAGAAGGCGTAAATGAGCTTGTTCGATACGATCAACTCGGGCGGCGCCCAACTTCTCGGTGTGGCATGGCCTACGGTGTGGGCGCTCGTGCGCATCCTGGTGGTGGCCGTCGCGATCCTGCTGTGCGTCGCTTACCTGATCCTGTGGGAGCGCAAGCTGATCGGCTGGATGCATGTGCGTCTCGGTCCGAACCGCGTCGGTCCCGCCGGGCTCTTGCAGCCGATCGCCGACGTGCTGAAACTGTTGCTGAAGGAAGTGATCCAGCCCGCCCAGGCAAGCCGCTGGATCTACGTGATCGCGCCGATCATGGTGGTGGTGCCGGCCTTCGCGGTCTGGGCGGTGATTCCTTTCCAGGCGGGCGCGGTGCTCGGTGACATCAACGCGGGTCTGCTATACGCGATGGCGATCTCGTCGATCGGCGTGTATGGCGTGATTCTGGCCGGCTGGGCGTCGAACTCGAAGTACGCGTTCCTCGGCGCGATGCGCGCCGCCGCGCAGATGGTCTCGTACGAAATCTCGATGGGCTTCGCGCTGGTGGTCGTGCTGATGACGGCCGGCACGCTGAACCTGTCTGGCATCGTCGGCTCGCAGGAGCAGGGCTTCTTCGCCTCGCACGGCCTGAACTTCCTCTCCTGGAACTGGCTGCCACTGCTGCCGATGTTCGTCGTGTACTTCATCTCGGGCATCGCCGAAACGAACCGCCACCCGTTCGACGTGGTGGAGGGCGAATCGGAAATCGTCGCGGGCCACATGATCGATTACTCGGGTATGGCGTTCGCGCTGTTCTTCCTCGCCGAGTACATCAACATGATCGTGATCTCGGCATTGGCTGCAACACTGTTCCTCGGCGGCTGGAGCGCCCCGTTCGGGTTCCTGTCGTTCATCCCGGGCATCGTCTGGCTCGTCGCCAAGGTTTTCTTCCTGTTGTCGGTGTTCATCTGGGCGCGCGCCACGTTCCCGCGCTATCGCTATGACCAGATCATGCGTCTGGGCTGGAAGGTTTTCATTCCGGTCTGCGTGGTGTGGCTCGTGGTGGTCGGCTTCTGGATCATGTCGCCGTTGAACATCTGGAAATAAAGGGCGGACGAACCTATGACCGCAATCCAAAACTTCTTCAAGACTTTCTTCCTCACGGAACTGCTGAAAGGCCTCGCGCTGACCGGACGCTACGCGTTCCAGCGCAAGGTCACCGTGCAGTTCCCTGAAGAGAAGACCCCGATCTCGCCGCGTTTCCGCGGTCTGCATGCGCTGCGCCGCTATGAAAACGGCGAAGAGCGCTGCATCGCGTGCAAGCTGTGCGAAGCAGTGTGTCCGGCGCTCGCGATCACAATCGAATCGGAAACGCGCGCGGACAACACGCGCCGCACGACGCGCTACGACATCGACCTGACCAAGTGCATCTTCTGCGGTTTCTGCGAAGAAAGCTGCCCGGTCGACTCGATCGTCGAGACGCACATTCTCGAGTATCACGGCGAGAAGCGCGGTGACCTTTACTTCACGAAGGACATGCTGCTGGCCGTTGGCGACCGCTACGAAGTAGAAATCGCCGCCAACAAGGCAGCCGACGCACCGTATCGTTGAAGCGCTTTCCCGCTTGCAACAATTGCGGCAGTAAAAGCAGTAACACGGCCTGCTGTCGGGCCGACCGCCGCGGCCTGAACGCCGCGGCACGGTGCACCTGTGTGGCGGTTCTGGCGGTTTCGTCCGCTTTTGCCAGCCACGGGTGCCAAAGAACAATGCCTGACGATGGCCTAACGATGAACCGGTAATCATGGAATTCACGACCGTACTGTTCTACATCTTCGCGCTGCTCCTGGTGGTTTCAGGGCTGAAGGTGATCACCTCGCGCAACCCGGTATCGTCCGCACTGTTTCTGGTGCTGGCGTTCTTCAACGCAGCCGCGATCTGGATGCTGCTGGAGGCCGAGTTCCTCGCGATTCTGCTGGTGCTGGTCTACGTCGGCGCGGTGATGGTGCTGTTCCTGTTCGTCGTGATGATGCTGGACGTCAATCTCGACGTGCTGCGCAAGGACTTCAAACGCTTCGTGCCGATGGCCTCGGCGGTGGGCGCGATCATCGTGATCGAAACCGCGCTGATCCTGTGGCACGGCTACGGCGCGACCACCACGGCGCTGCACGACACGGCCGCGGCCGCCGCTGGCATGGGCGACTGGTCGAACACGCGCCTGATCGGCAAGGTCATCTATACCGACTACATCTTCGCGTTCGAAATTGCCGGTCTGATCCTGCTGGTTGCCATCATCGCGGCGATCGCGCTGACCACGAGCCACAAGAAGGACAGCAAGCGTCAGAACGTCAGCGCACAGGTCAAGGTGCGCGCACAGGACCGCGTGCGCGTTGTGAAGATGCCGTCAGAGAAAACCGCGGCGACTCTCGCGGCGGAACAAGCGGCTGCCGCGGCAGCTGCAGCAGCAGCCGACTCGGCGCCGGCCAAGAACAGCTGAGCGGACAGGAGATAGAAATCATGTTGACCCTTGCCCATTACCTTGTCCTCGGCGCGATCCTGTTTGCGATCAGCATCGTCGGCATTTTCCTGAACCGCCGCAACGTCATCATCATCCTGATGGCGATCGAACTGATGCTGCTCGCGGTGAACACCAATTTCGTCGCGTTCTCGCACTACCTGGGCGACGTGCATGGCCAGATTTTCGTCTTCTTCGTGCTGACCGTTGCGGCAGCCGAAGCGGCGATCGGTCTCGCAATTCTGGTGACCCTGTTCCGTAGTCTCGACACGATCAATGTCGAGGATCTCGATCAGCTCAAAGGTTAATTTCAGGAAAAGCGGTTATGTCCACGATACTCAATGAAAACCTGCTGTTGGCAATTCCGCTGGCACCGCTCGCCGGTTCCCTGATTGCGGGGCTGTTCGGCAAGGCGATAGGGCGGGCGGGTGCGCATTCGGTCACGATCCTCGGCGTCGCGGTTTCGTTCATCCTGTCGGTCATCGTCTTTTTGCAGGTGATGGATGGCGCGAGCTTCAACGCGACCGTTTATCAATGGATGTCGATCGGCAAGACGCAGCTCGAAGTCGGTTTCCTGGTCGACTCGCTGACCGCGATGATGATCTGTGTGGTGAACTTCGTCTCGCTGATGGTGCACATCTACACGATCGGCTACATGGCCGACGACGACGGCTATCAGCGCTTCTTTTCGTACATCTCGCTGTTCACGTTCTCGATGCTGATGCTCGTGATGAGCAACAACTTCCTGCAGCTGTTCTTCGGCTGGGAAGCGGTGGGTCTCGTTTCGTACTTGCTGATCGGTTTCTACTTCAAGCGTGAGAGCGCGATCTACGCGAACATGAAGGCGTTCATCGTGAACCGCGTCGGCGACTTCGGTTTCCTGCTCGGCATCGGTTTGCTGTTCGCGTTCGCCGGTTCGATGAACTACGGCGAAGTTTTCGCGAAGCGTACCGAACTCGCGGCGCTGAACTTCCCGGGTACCGACTGGGGCCTGCTGACGGTGGCTTGCATCTGCCTGTTCATCGGCGCGATGGGTAAGTCGGCTCAGTTCCCGCTGCACGTGTGGCTGCCGGACTCGATGGAAGGCCCGACGCCGATCTCCGCGCTGATTCACGCGGCGACCATGGTGACGGCCGGGATCTTCATGGTCACACGCATGTCGCCGCTCTTCGAACTGTCGGATACGGCGCTGTCGTTCGTCATGGTCATCGGTGCGATTACCGCGCTGTTCATGGGTTTCCTCGGGATCGTCCAGAACGACATCAAGCGTGTGGTCGCATATTCCACGCTGTCGCAGCTCGGTTACATGACGGTCGCGCTCGGCGCGTCGGCATATTCGGTCGCCGTGTTTCACCTGATGACGCATGCGTTCTTCAAGGCGCTGCTGTTCCTCGGCGCGGGTTCGGTGATCATCGGCATGCATCACGATCAGGACATGCGCAACATGGGCGGCCTGCGCAAGTACATGCCGATTACGTGGATCACATCGCTGATCGGTTCGCTCGCGCTGATCGGCACGCCGTTCTTCTCGGGCTTCTACTCGAAAGACTCGATCATCGACGCTGTGAAGCTGTCGCATCTGCCGGGCTCGGGTTTCGCGTACTTCGCGGTGGTCGCAAGCGTGTTCGTGACCGCGTTGTATTCGTTCCGTATGTATTTCATGGTGTTCCACGGTGAGGAGCGCTTCCGCAATCCGAAGCACCCGGAATCGCCGATGGGCGCAGAAGCAGAGTCGCATGGGCATGACGCGCACGGCCACGACGACCATGGTCATGGTCACGACGACCACGCTCACGAGCCGCACGAAACGCCGTGGGTCGTGTGGGTGCCGCTCGTGCTGCTGGCGATTCCGTCGATCGTGATCGGCGCGATCGGCGTCGGTCCAATGCTGTTCGGCGACTTCTTCCAGCACGGCGTCGCGTTCGACAAGGTGATCTACATCAGCGAGAACCATCCGGCGCTGCATGAGATGACCGAAGAATTCCAGGGCTGGGCATCGATGGGTCTGCACTCGGTGTCGGGCCTGCCTGTATGGCTCGCGCTCGCAGGCGTGGTGGTCGCATGGTTCCTGTATCTGGTCCGTCCGGATCTGCCCGCTGTCATCAAGCGCGCATTCGGCCCGATCTACACGTTGCTCGATAACAAGTACTACATGGACAAGATCAACGAAGTCGTGTTTGCGCGGGGCGCGGTGGCCATTGGCCGGGGTCTGTGGAAGGAAGGCGACGTGGTCGTGATCGACGGCATCGTCAACGGCAGCGCACGCTTTATCGGCTGGTTCGCGAGCGTGATCCGCTTCCTCCAATCCGGCTACATCTACCATTACGCGTTCGCCATGATCATCGGCATGCTGGGGCTCCTGACCCTGTTCGTAACGCTCGGCGGCAAATAAGGCGAGGGACACTCATGCACGCTTATCCGATTCTGAGCATCGCGATCTGGTTGCCGATCTTCTTCGGTCTGCTGGTCCTCGCGATCGGCAACGACGAGAACCCCGCCCCCGCGCGCTGGATTTCGCTGATCGGCTCGGTTCTGAGCTTCCTCGTCACGCTGCCACTGATCACCAGTTTCGATTCGAGCACCGCCGAGCTGCAGTTCGTCGAGCAGGCGAACTGGATCGAGCGCTTCCACATCACGTATCACCTCGGCGTGGACGGCATTTCGATGTGGTTCGTCGCGTTGACCGCGTTGATCACGGTGATCGTCGTGATCGCAGCGTGGGAAGTGATCACGAAGAACGTCGGCCAGTACCTCGCGGCCTTCCTGATCCTGTCGGGCATCATGGTCGGCGTGTTCAGCGCGGCCGACGGCCTGTTGTTCTACGTGTTCTTCGAAGCGACGCTGATCCCGATGTACATCATCATCGGCGTGTGGGGCGGGGCGAACCGCGTGTACGCGGCATTCAAGTTCTTCCTGTACACGCTGGCGGGCTCGCTGCTGATGCTGGTTGCGCTGATCTATCTGTACAACGAGACCGGCTCGTTCGACATCGCCACGTGGCAGCACGCGCAGATCGCGATGACGCCGCAGGTGCTACTGTTTATCGCGTTCTTCCTGGCCTTCGCGGTGAAGGTGCCGATGTGGCCGGTGCACACGTGGTTGCCGGACGCGCACGTGGAAGCGCCGACCGGCGGCTCGGTCGTGCTGGCCGCGATCATGCTGAAGCTCGGTGCGTACGGTTTCCTGCGCTTCTCGCTGCCGATCACGCCTGATGCGAGCCATTTGCTCGCACCGGTCGTCATCACGCTGTCGCTGATCGCGGTGATCTACATCGGCCTCGTCGCGATGGTGCAGGCCGACATGAAGAAACTGGTCGCGTATTCGTCGATCGCGCACATGGGTTTTGTCACGCTCGGCTTCTTTATCTTCAATCAGCTCGGCGCGGAAGGCGCGATCGTGCAGATGATCTCGCACGGTTTCGTGTCGGGCGCGATGTTCCTGTGTATCGGCGTACTGTACGACCGCATGCACTCGCGTCAGATCGCCGATTACGGCGGCGTCGTCAACGTGATGCCGAAGTTCGCGGCGTTCGTCATGCTGTTCGCGATGGCGAATTGCGGCTTGCCGGGCACTTCCGGTTTCGTCGGCGAATTCATGGTGATTCTGGCCTCCGTCCAGTACAACTTCTGGATCGCGAGTGGCGCGGCAGTCACGCTGATTCTCGGCGCGGCCTACACGCTGTGGATGTACAAGCGCGTGTACTTCGGCGCGGTCGCGAACGACCACGTGAAGAACCTGCTCGACATCGACCGTCGCGAATTTTTCATGCTGGCAGTGCTCGCCGCGCTGACGCTGTTCATGGGCCTCTACCCGAAGCCCTTTACCGATGTGATGCACGTATCCGTGGAAAACCTCCTCTCCCACGTTGCCCAATCGAAGCTGCCGTTGCCTCAGTAACGACGAGCGGAGGAATTTAAGACCATGCAAAACGCCCCTATGACTGCTCTGTTGCCCGACGCACTGGTGATGTTCGCCATTGTCATCGCGTGGCTCAACGACACGTTCGTCGGCCAGGAGGGTCGCCGTACCACGTATTTCATCGCGTTCTTCTCGACGCTCGTCGCCGGGATCTGGTTCGCGATCAATGCGTTCGACCCGCAAGTGCATTACTTCTTCGATCACATGTACGTGGTCGATCCGTTCGCCAATGTGATGAAGGCAGTGGTGTCGCTTGGCTATGCGGTGACGATCGTTTATTCGCGTCGCTACCTCGAAGACCGTAGCCTGTTCCGCGGCGACTTCTTCCTGCTCGGCATGTTCTCGCTGCTCGGCCAGATCGTGATGATCTCGGGCAATAACTTCCTGACGCTGTATCTCGGTCTGGAACTGATGTCGCTGTCGCTGTACGCGGTGATCGCGCTGCGTCGCGAAGTGGCGTCGTCGAACGAAGCGGCGATGAAGTACTACGTGCTCGGCGCGCTGGCTTCCGGCTTCCTGCTGTACGGTGTTTCAATGCTGTATGGCGCGACCGGCTCGCTCGACCTGAACGAAGTGTTCAAGGCAATCAGCACGAGCCACTACGATCCGACCGTGCTGCTGTTCGGCGTCATCTTCATCGTGGCGGGCGTGGCGTTCAAGATGGGTGCGGTGCCGTTCCATATGTGGGTGCCTGACGTGTACCAGGGCGCACCGACGGCGATGACGCTCATCGTCGGCGGCGGCCCGAAGGTCGCGGCGTTCGCGTGGGGTCTGCGTTTCCTCGTGATGGGCCTGCTGCCGCTGGCGGTCGAATGGCAGCAGATGCTGGTGATTCTCGCGGCGCTGTCGCTGATCGTCGGCAACATCACCGGGATCGTGCAGCGCAACGTCAAGCGGATGCTCGCGTATTCGGCGATCTCGAACATGGGCTTCGTGCTGCTCGGCCTGCTCGCCGGCGTGGTCGACCAGAAGACCACGGGCGCCGCGAGCGCGTACGGCTCGGCGATGTTCTACAGCATCGTCTACCTGATCACGACGCTCGGCACCTTCGGCGTCATCATGCTGCTCGCGCGCCGCGACTTCGAAGCGGACACGCTGGAGGACTTCAAGGGCCTCAATCAGCGCAGCGCGGTATTCGCGTTCGTGATGATGATCATGATGTTCTCGCTCGCGGGTATTCCGCCGGCAGTCGGCTTCTATGCGAAGCTCGCCGTGCTGCAAGCGACGATGAACGCCGGCCTGACCTGGCTCACCGTGCTCGCCGTGATCACGTCGCTGTTCGGCGCGTTCTACTACCTGCGTATCGTCAAGCTGATGTACTTCGACGAGCCGCAAGACAAGTCGCCGATCGTGGCGGACACGAGCACGCGCGCGTTGCTCGCGTTGAACGGCGTCGCCGTGCTGGTGCTCGGTATCGTGCCGGATCCGCTGTTGCGCGCCTGCCTGCAGGCGATCCAGCACACGCTGCTGCTCTGATGTCCGCTGCGGGCTGGTTTATCGTGCTGTTGGCGCTGGTCGGCGCCAACCTGCCGTTCCTGAATCAGCGCCTCTTCGCCGCGGTGCCGTTGAAAGCGGCGAAGAAAAGCGCCTGGCTCCGGATTGCCGAATTGATCGTGCTGTATTTCGTGGTCGGCGCGCTGGGCTTTTTGCTCGAAGCGCGGGCGGGAAATCGCTTCGAGCAGGGCTGGCAGTTCTACGCGATCACGTTCGCGCTGTTCGTCGTGTTCGCTTTCCCCGGCTTTACCTTCCAATATCTCGTCAAACGTCGCTGACGGCGTCCCGCCGTCGCGCGCGCCTGGCTATTCCGAGGTCCGCACATGGCTGAACTTCCCAATCACGACGCCGCGCTAACCGAGACTTGTATCGACAGCAAGACGGTCCATCAAGGACCGTTCATGACGGTCAAGTACGATACGGTTCGACTGCCCGACGGCAAACAGGCGACGCGCGAATACGTTCAGCATCCGGGCGCCGTCATGGTGATCCCCTTGTTCGACGACGGTCGCGTGCTGCTCGAAAGTCAGTATCGCTATCCGATGGGCAAGGTGATGGTCGAATATCCGGCCGGCAAGCTCGACCCGAACGAGGGCGCGCTGGCCTGCGCGGTTCGGGAACTGCGCGAGGAAACCGGCTATACCGCGCGCGAGTACGTGTACCTGACCCGGATTCACCCGATCATTTCTTACTCGACCGAATTCATTGATATCTATCTCGCGCGGGGCTTGACCGCGGGTGAGCGCAAGCTCGACGAAGGCGAGTTTCTTGAACTTTTCACCGCGACCATGGAGCAGGTATCAGAGTGGGTGCGCACGGGCAAGATCACCGATGTGAAGACGATCATCGGTACCTTCTGGCTCGAGAAAGTGCTGTCGGGCACGTGGCCGACCGAGGCGCCCGAAACGGTATAAGTTCGCGTCTGCCCGATAGCTGATCCGCGTTGCAGGTGAACGGAGCCCCTGTTGGTCGATGACCGGCAGGGGCTTTTTCATTGGCTTCGCGGTTTCTTTCTGGCTCGAAAAATAAGCCGTCTCCTATGCCATCTGGCTGGCTCGTTGTGGCGCCGGCGGCCGGCTAATATGAACCTCTCGATCACCGAATTCGTCGTCGATCTTGTTTTGGATGACTGACGTTAAAGATCGGAGTGATCTCATTTCAGCTCCAGCACAGGTTGTCAATTGACAACCTGTGCTGGAGCGACTAAATTGGAGGTCTCGATGGTTCGAGCAAGGCACATGAAGAAAGAGATCGAGGCCGCATTGGCATACGCGGAGCAGCACGGCTGACGCGTTCAGGACGGCGGAAGAGGTCATGCGTGGGGAAAATCCATTGCCCGGACAAAGACGCCGAATGTCGTTGCGGGGAGTTCTGTATATCGAGCGTCTGGAGTACGCCGAAGAATGCCGGCAATCACTCCAGGCACTTGCGGCGCATCGTCGGCAACTGTGCGGCACGGCGCTAGTGGGTTCGTAGGTATCACACAGGTATCAAGCAGGAATCGCAACAACCTGGGCTCAACGAAGACAGGAGTAACGTATGGAATATGTGTTCACGTTGAAATACCGCCTCGCCGCGGAAGATTGCGATGCAGACGCAATCGTCGAGCGGTTGGGCGAAGTGGGGTGCGACGACGCCACGATTGGCGTCGGGCAACCCGGCCGCCTCGGGCTGCTTTTCACCCGCGAAGGCGCGAGCGCACTCGCGGCTGTCACCAGCGCGCTCAAGGACGTGAAAGGTGCGGTGCCGTCCGCCCAGCTGGTCGAGGCGGGACCTGACTTCGTAGGGCTGACCGACGTGGCCGAGGTGGCCGGCGTGTCGCGGCAAAACATGCGCAAGCTGATGCTGAACAACGCAATCGACTTCCCGTTGCCGGTCCACGAAGGCAGTGCGTCGGTGTGGCATCTGGCGGACGTGCTCGAATGGCTGACCGCGCGCGGCGGGTACGAGATTAAGATCGGTGTGGCGGATGTCGCAAGACTGGCGAAGCAGATCAATCTGACGAAGGAGGCTCGTCAGATTGAACCGTGTGTGAGCCGTCAACTGAGCAATCTCGTGGCGTAGCAGTGCGCCGCAAGCGGGCCGTAGAACGGAGCAAATGTGGCACCGCTTACTAGCCGGGCCGGCTTCGGCAGCACGTGCCGTAAAGCGGTAAAATCGCCCACCCGCGCCATATTCCCTTGCGGCTGCTGGCGGTCGCGCGTCGGCCATAAAGTTTTGCGAACGACCGTTCACAAATTTCCATTTTGCGCTAAACTGGCACGCAAGCCCTGATTCCACATGAAGGTCCTCGATTTACAGTGTCCGCATGGCCATCGGTTTGAAGGCTGGTTCGCTTCGGCTGATGACTTCGAGTCGCAGCAGTCCCGCAAGCTCGTCGAATGTCCGATCTGCGGTGCGAATGAGGTGAGCCGTTTGCCTTCGGCACCGCGTCTGAATCTGTCGGGCGCGACCGACTCCAAGGCGCCGGTGGGCGTGGACCAAATGCAGGCGCACATGATGCGCGCGCTGCGCGAGGTACTGGAGAAGACGGAGAACGTGGGCGACCGCTTCGCCGAGGAAGCACGGCGCATTCACTACAACGAAGCGCCTGTGCGCAGTATTCGCGGTGTCACGACACCGGAGGATGCGCGTGCCTTGGTCGAGGAAGGCATCGAAGTGATGCCGCTGCCGGTCCCAGCTGCGCTGAAGGAACCACTGCAATAGCGCGGTGGCTCCAGGCGGCCGGGTGGTGGCGGCCAGGAGACACTACGCATGAATCTGGACTATTCCCCCGCTGAAGACGCGTTCCGCGCTGACATCCGCGCCTGGCTCGAAGCGAATCTGCCTCGCGAGCTGAGCGACAAGGTTCTCAATCACAAACGGCTTTCCCGCGAAGACTTCGCAAGCTGGCACAGGCTGCTCGGCGCGCGAGGCTGGTCGGCGGTCGCGTGGCCGCGCGAATACGGCGGCCCCGGCTGGGACGCGACGCAACGACATATCTGGGAAGAAGAGTGCGCGCGTATCGGCGCACCTTCCGTGCTGCCTTTCGGTGTGTCGATGGTTGCGCCGGTGCTGATGAAGTACGGTAACGAGGCGCAGAAGCGCCACTATTTGCCGCGTATTCTCGACGGCACGGACTGGTGGTGTCAGGGCTACTCGGAACCGGGATCGGGTTCCGACCTTGCGTCGCTGCGCACCCGCGCGGAGCGCGTCGGTGATCATTACGTGGTCAACGGCCAGAAGACCTGGACCACGCTCGGCCAGCACGCCGACATGATGTTCTGCCTCGTGCGCACCGACAGCGGCGCCAAAAAGCAGGAGGGCATCTCGTTCCTGCTGATCGATATGAAAACCCCGGGCATCACGGTGCGGCCCATCATCACGCTCGACGAAGATCACGAAGTCAACGAGGTGTTCTTCGAGGACGTCAAAGTGCCGGTCGACAATCTCGTCGGCGAAGAAAATCGCGGCTGGACGTATGCGAAATATCTGCTCGGCCACGAGCGTACCGGCATTGCGCGAGTCGGAGCGTCGAAGCGTGAGCTGGCGTTTCTGAAGCGTGTCGCGCTGAATCAGAAAAAAAACGGCAAGCCGCTGCTGTACGATCCGGTGTTTGCGGCGAAGGTAGCGAGTCTCGAAATCGAGTTGATGGCCCTCGAAGTCACCGTGCAACGGGTGGTAGCCAACGAGGCGGGCGGTCGCGGCCCGGGCCCGGAAGCGTCGATGTTGAAGATCAAGGGCACTGAAGTGCAACAGGGGCTCACCGAGCTGATGCTCGAAGCAATCGGCCCGCTGGCCGCGCCGTTCGACGTGCCGTTCCTCGAAGGCGAACGCGAGCACAGTCTTGCCGGCGACGACGATGCCGCGCCGCTTGCCGCGTACTACTTCAACTTCCGCAAGACGTCGATTTACGGCGGCTCGAACGAAATTCAAAAGAACATCATCGCGCAGATGATTCTCGGACTTTGAGGAGCGGCGCATGGACTTCACTTTCAACGACGAACAACAGCAATTTGCCGATGCGCTGCGCCGCTATCTCGACAAGAGCTACGGCTTCGAAGCGCGCCAGCAGATCGTGCGCTCGGAGGCGGGCGTATCGGCTGTGCACTGGGCCGCGTTCACCGAACTGGGGCTGACCGCGTTGCCGGTGCCCGAAACTCAGGGCGGCTTCAACGGTGGTCCGATCGACATGCTCGTGGTCATGCAGGAACTCGGCCGCGCGCTCGTCGTCGAGCCGTTTTGGGCGACCGCGGTCGGCATCGAAGCGTTGCGCCTTGCCGGTACCGGCGACGGCGAAGATGCCGCGCTGCTCGAACGGGCGGCCCAGGGCGAAGCCAGGCTGGCCGTGGCGTTTCACGAGCCGCATGCGCGCTACGATCTGTTCGACGTCGCGACGACCGCGAGCGGGCAGGGTGCGCAGCACACGCTGAGCGGCACCAAATCGGTCGTGCTGCACGGCGCGCAGGCGGACCACTGGATCGTGCCGGCGCGCCTCGATGGCGAAATCGCGCTCTTTGTCGTCGCGCGTGACGCGGCCGGCGTCACGCTCACCGAGTACCGCACGATCGACGGTCAACGCGCCGCGACGCTCGAATTCAATGGCACGCCCGCGCGCCGGCTCGCCGGCAAACACGCGGGGGCGGCAACCCTCGAGCAGATCGCCGACTACGGCACGCTGCTGCTGTGCGCGGAAGCGATCGGCGCGCTCGACGCGCTCAATCACGCTACCGTCGAGTACACCAAAACACGCCAGCAGTTCGGCCAGCCGATCGCGCGTTTCCAGGCGTTGCAGCATCGCATGGTCGAGATGCTGATCCACGCGGAGCAGGCGCGTTCGATCACGTATCTGGCCGCGATGCGCTACGCGAGTGAAGACGCGAACGAGCGCCGTCAAGCGATCTCCGCGGCAAAAGCTCGGGTCGGCCAGGCCGCGCGTTTCGTTGGTCAACAGGCGGTGCAGTTGCACGGCGGCATGGGTGTCACGAACGAAGTGGCGGCCGCACATCTGTTCAAGCGCCTCGCGATCATCGAGACCACGCTCGGCGACGTCGATCATCATCTCGCGCGGTTTGCCACGCTGCCCGGATTTGCCGTCGCCGAAGACTGATCGGGCCGTTCCACCGGACAAAGGAGATGCACGATGAAAATCAGTTTCGAAGACATGGAAGTGGGCTCGAGCCGCGAAATCGGCAAGCACGTGTTCACGCGCGAGGAGATTGTCGAGTTCGCGCGGAAGTTCGATCCGCAGCCGTTTCATCTCGACGAAACCGCCGCGGCCGAATCGCCGTTCCGCGGCCTCGTCGCGAGTGGCTGGCACACCTGCTCGGTCATGATGGGTATGCTCGTGCGCAAGGTACTGGCGGATTCGACATCGATGGGTTCGCCCGGGATCGACGAGATCCGCTGGCTCAAGCCGGTACGAGTCGGCGACACGATCACGATGATGAACGTCATCGTCGACAAGCGCGTGTCGCAGAGCAAGCCGGATCGCGGCATCGTGTCGACACGCTGGGAGGGCATCAATCAGCACGGCGAAATGGTGATCACGGTGCGCTCGAACGGCATGTTCGGCCTGCGCAATCCGGGAGCGGCGGCATGACGGCGAGCGCGGCGACGCTAGTCGCTTTCGACAATGCGGGTGCTTTGCGCGCGCTCATCGGCGCCGAGCCGCTCGTCAGCGAATGGCTGAGCGTCGACCAGGAGAGGGTCGACCGTTTCGCCGAGGCAACCGGCGATCGTCAGTGGATTCACATCGATCCCGAGCGGGCCAAACGCGAATCGCCGTTTGGCGGCCCGGTCGCGCATGGGTTTTTGACGCTGTCGCTGATTCCGGCTTTGCTCGGCAAAACGGTGAAGATCGAGCAGCGCATGGGTATCAACTATGGCTTGAACCGCGTGCGTTTCATGTCGCCGGTACTCGTGGGGTCGTCGCTGCGCGGGAAGTTCGCCGTCGAGGCGGTGACCGACGTCGACAACAGCGGCGTGCAACTCGCGTGGAACGTGACGCTGGAGCGTCAGGGCAGCGAACGACCGGTGTGCGTCGCGGAGTTCATCACACGGCATTATTTCTAGCGTTTTCCCTTCGCAGACGAAATGAAAAAGCGCGAGCCGGCAGGCATGCCGCTCGCGCTTTCTGTTTGTGTCGAGCCGCGTCAGCGAGACGACCGAAACTAGTGTTTCGCGTACTGCGTCGCGCCAAACAGGATCTCTTTCGCCATGTCGTCCATCAGCGGCGCGCGCGCCGACGCCAGCACGTCGACGCCGCGCACCACCGCCGGCCGCGCAGCGATCTCTTCATGCCAGCGCTTCACGTTCGGCAACGTATCGAGCTCGATCCCCTGATTTTTCCACGAACGTGTCCACGGAAACGCGGCGATGTCCGCGATCGTATAGTCGTTGCCGGCCAGGTAACGCGTCTTGCCGAGTTGCGTCTCCATCACGCCGTACAGACGTCGCGCCTCATTGGTGTAGCGATTGACCGCGTATTCGATCTGCTCGGGTGCATACACGCGGAAGTGATGCGTTTGCCCCAGCATCGGACCGAGGCCGCCCATCTGGAACATCAGCCATTGCAGTGCCGCGTAGCGCGCGGCCGGATCGCTCGGTAGAAATTTGCCGGTTTTCTCGGCGAGATAAATCAGGATCGCGCCCGATTCGAATAGCGCGAAAGGCCGGCCGTCGGCGCCTTTCGGACCTTCGGAATCGACGATCGCGGGAATCTTGTTGTTGGGACTGATGGCGAGAAATTCCGGCTTGAACTGATCGCCGGCACCAATGTTCACGGCATGCACGTTGTAGGGTAGGCCCGTTTCCTCGAGCATGATATGAATCTTATGGCCGTTCGGGGTCGCCCAGCTATAGACGTCGATCATCCTGGCTCCTTTGTTCGTCGAAGCGGCGCCGCAAAGAGGGCGCCGCCGTTGCCGAAAATTAGAGCATAGATCGCGCGACGCTGCTTGCCGCCGGCTCAGGCTCCACGATCACACACCGAGCCGAAGCACTCAAACGCGTGTGACCGGCATCTCAACGCGAGCCGTCGCGCCCGCATCCATATGACGCGCAAGTTCGAGCTTGGCGATCGCGTTGCGATGCACTTCGTCGGGGCCGTCGGCGAAACGCAGCGTGCGCGCCGAGGCATAGGCATACGCGAGCGGAAAATCGTCGCTGACGCCGCCGCCGCCATGCGCCTGAATCGCCCAATCGATCACCTGACACGCCATGTTCGGCGCGACCACCTTGATCATCGCGATCTCGCCGCGCGCGCCCTTGTTGCCGACGGTGTCCATCATGTACGCGGTCTTCAGCGTGAGCAGACGCGCCTGCTCGATCATGCAGCGCGCCTCGGCAAGACGCTCCTGCGTGACCCCGTGCGACGCAACTGGCTTGCCGAACGCAACACGTTGCAGCGAGCGCTTCGCCATCAATTCGAGCGCGCGTTCGGCGAGACCGATCAGGCGCATGCAGTGGTGGATGCGTCCCGGGCCGAGACGGCCTTGCGCGATCTCGAACCCGCGGCCTTCGCCGAGCAGCATGTTGGTGGCGGGTACGCGCACGTTGTCGAGTGTGATCTCCATGTGACCGTGCGGCGCGTCGTCGTAACCGAATACCGTGAGCGGGCGATGCACGGTGATGCCGGTGGCGTCGGCGGGCACGAGGATCATCGACTGCTGCTGATGGCGCGGTGCGTCGGGATCGGTCTTGCCCATCACGATATAGACCTTGCAGCGCGGATCGCCCGCGCCTGACGACCACCACTTGTGGCCGTTGATCACGTAATGGTCGCCATCGCGCACGATGCTGGTCTGGATGTTCGTCGCATCCGACGACGCGACCTCCGGCTCCGTCATCAGAAACGCCGAACGGATCTGCCCTTGCAGCAGCGGTTCGAGCCACTCGCGCTTGTTCTCTTCGCTGCCGTAGCGCTCGATCGTCTCCATGTTGCCGGTGTCCGGCGCGTTGCAGTTGAACACTTCCGGCGCCCACGGCACGCGGCCCATGATCTCGCACAGCGGCGCGTATTCGAGATTCGTCAGGCCCGCGCCGCGCTCCGATTGCGGCAGGAACAGATTCCACAGACCGGCGTCGCGCGCCTTCTGCTTGAGTTGCTCGACCAGTTCGGTCGGCACCCATGCGTTGCCGTTCTGGCGGTTGCGCGCGATCTCCGCATAGAACGCCTGTTCGTTCGGGTAAATGTGCTCGTTGAAAAAGGCGAGCAGTTTTTCGCGCAACGCCTGGACCTTCGGGGTGTAATCGAAATTCATCTTGGACCTCGCGGGTAACGGACTGCGAATGATGGGGAGCAGGGCGCGCCCTTGTGTCTAGAGAACCTTCTGCGCATAGTGCCAGGCGAGTTCGGCCATCGGCTTCGCGCGCCGGCCGGCGTCGAGCGCCTGCGCGCTCGATGCGGTACCGTCGACGACGCGCTTCATGATCCCTTGCAGGATCGCTGCGATGCGGAACATGTTGTAGGCCAGATAGAAATTCCAGTCGCCACGAATCTCGAAACCGGTGCGTTGGCAATAGCGCTCGACGTACCGCGCTTCATCGGGAATGCCGAGCGCGGCCCAATCGAGTCCCGCGATGCCGCGGAACTGCGCGGGGTCGACATGCCACGCCATGCAGTGGTAAGCAAAGTCGGCGAGCGGATCGCCGAGCGTCGACAGTTCCCAGTCGAGCACCGCAAGCACGCGCGGCTCGTTGCGATCGAAAATCAGGTTGTCGAGCCGGTAGTCGCCGTGCACGACCGACACGCGCTCGTTCGTTTCGGCGGGCATATGCTGTGGCAGCCATTCGATCAGCCGGTGCATCGCGTCGATCGGCTCGGTCTCGGACGCCAGATACTGCTTGCTCCAGCGGCCGATCTGGCGCGCGAAGTAATTGCCTGGCTTACCGTAGTCGGCGAGGCCGGCGGCGGCGACGTCGACACTGTGCAACGCCGCGATCACGCGATTCATTTCGTCGTAGATCGCCGCACGCTCGGTGGGCGTCATGCCGGGCAGCGATTGATCCCACAGCACGCGACCTTCCACGAACTCCATCACGTAGAACGCGCGACCGATCACGCTTTCGTCTTCGCACAGCGCGAGCATGTGTGCGACCGGCACGTCGGTTTCGGCGAGCGCGTGCATCACGCGATATTCGCGTTCGATCGCATGGGCGGACGGCAGCAGCTTCGCCGCGGGTCCGGGCTTCGCGCGCATCACGTACGCGCGCGACGGCGTGATCAGCTTGAACGTGGGATTGGATTGTCCGCCCGCGAATTGCTCGAGCGTCAGCGGACCCTCGAATCCGTCGACATGTCCGGCCAGCCACGCGGCGAGCGCGTCGTTGTCGAAGCGTTGCCGCTCGTTGACCGGGCGGGTGCCCTCGAAAGCCGAGTAGTCCTGTCTGCGTGCGGGTTCGCCGGTCTGCGTGGCTTGCGCCATGTGTCTCCTCCAGTTCGGTGTCAGCTACGCTGGTATCGGATGAATTGTGCGTAGAGTATTTCCATCGTGGTGTTGCGGACGTCGCGATGCAACGGCGACGGCGGTGAATAGTTGAGCATGCGCAGCACCCAGTCGCGCGGCGCGGCGCCGACATCGAGCGCGTTGATGCAGCCGGTCGCCTGCGACAGATGACCGAAGAACGTGCGGCCGCCGGCCGTCAGCGCGTGCGACAGGATCGCGCGATTGACGCCGCCGTGCAGCACCAGCAACGCGGTGTCCCACGACGTGTCTTCGCGCAGCGCCGTGACGGCCGGCAGCACGCGATCGAACAGCTCGCCGATGGTTTCGCCGTCGAGAAAGCGCATGCTCTCCGGCACGATGCCGTCGAACACGCCGAGAAACGCCGCCTCGATATCGCTCGGCGGAATGCCGCCGAGCCGTCCGCCGCGAATTTCTCGCCACGCGGGCTCGATTTCGGGCTCGATCTGCTGACCCGTTTCGGCAAGCACGCACCGCGCGGTTTCTATCGTGCGCGGCAAGCCGCTGACGATCACGCGGTCAAAGCGCACCTGCTGCCCCGCGAACACGCGGCCCGCCGCGCTCGCCTGCTCGCGGCCGTTCGCGTTCAGCGGCACGGTTTCAGGATCGATCGCGCGGCCGGAGTCGTCGAAATAGGTGACGTCGCCGTGACGCATCAGGAAGATGCGGCGCCGTTTTGGCAGTTGGTAGTCGGGCATGTCGGGCGGCTCTCCCGTCGTTTATTTGTAGATGGGTGCGCGTTTTTCGAGGAACGCGGTGATGCCTTCGAGACCGTCGCGATGATGCAGCGACGCGACGAAGTTATCTCGCTCGGCGACCAGATGATCCGCGAGCGGCTGCGTACCGGCCGCGGCGATCAGCCCCTTGATGCGCGCGACCGAATTGGGCGAAATCGCGCCGAGCTCGTCGGCCCACGCGAGCGCGTTATCGAGCGCGGTGCCGGCTTTGGCGAGCCGGTTGACGACGCCGAGTTCGTGCAGACGCGCGGCGCCGATCGGCTTGGCTTCGATCAGTACCTCGGTGGCCAGCTGGCGCGGCAGCGCCTCGGCGAGAAACCACGAGCCGCCGCCGTCGGGCGTCAGGCCGACGCGTGCGTACGACATCGCGAATTTGGCGTTGTCCGCGGCGACGATCAGATCGCAGGCGAGCGCGAGCGAAAATCCGGCGCCGGCCGCCGCGCCTTCGACCGCGGCAATGACCGGCTTCGACGATAGCCGCAGTGCCGAAATCCATTGAGCGAGCATGTCGATGCTATCGGCTTGCACGGAGGGATCTTTCGCGCGATTTTCGAGCAGGCGGTTCAGATTGCCGCCCGCGCAAAAGAAGTTGTCGGCACCGGTGATCACGACGGCGCGAATCGACGGATCGCGCTCGACGGTATCGAATGCTTCGATGCCCGCGGCGTACATGTCCGGATGCAGCGCGTTGCGCGCACCGGGGTTCGACAGCGTGAGGACAAGCGTGGATTCGCTGCTGGCCGGGCGTGAAGCGAGCAGGGCGGCGCTCATGATTGGGTCTCCGTTGGGATGTCGGCGGCGTCGCGTTGCGTGAGCGGGAGGCCGAGTTGCGCGCGTCTTGCGAGCCACGGCGACGGACGGTAGCGCGGCTCGCCGAGCACGCTGTGCATGTTGCGCAGGATCGCGAGAATGGTGTTGGCGCCGAGCGCGTCGCCGAGCGCGAGCGGTCCGCGCGGATAGCCGAGGCCGAGCGTGACGGCGAGGTCGATGTCCTCCGGCGTCGCGATCTGCTTTTGCGCGATGTCGCAGCCGATGTTGACGATCGTCGCGACCACCCGCTGCGCGACGAAGCCGGTCGAATCGCGGATCACGGTGACGGGGATGCCGTCGGCGGCGAACAGCGCATGCGCGCTATCGCGCGCGGCGCGTTTCGTGGCCGGCGTGGTCATCAGCGTGCGGCGTTGCGCGCCGAGGAGCGGGAACAGGGCATCGACCGCGACGACGCGGCTCGCGTCGAGCGCTTCGTCTACCGCAGCCGTACTCGCGTCGTGGCCGAACGGCGTGACGACGATCAGCGAACCAGTGTCGGGCGTCGCGCCTTCGTCGAGCTTCGCGCCGGCTTTGCGGACCAGTTGCACGACGGCCTCATACGCGTCGCGGTAGCGTTGGCTGACCCACACGCTTTGCGGCAGCGTGGTCGGCGCGGGCGCTTCGGCGGGCACCTGCTGTTTGCCATCCACGTAGCGATAAAAACCTTCGCCGCTCTTGCGGCCGAGCAGTCCGCCCGATAGCCGCGTGGCCGTGATCGGCGACGGTGTGTAACGCGGTTCTTCGTAGAACTGGTGATAGATCGACTCCATCACAGGATGCGACACGTCGAGCGCGGTCAGGTCCAGCAGCTCGAACGGCCCGAGGCGAAAGCCGGCCTGCTCGCGCATGATTCGGTCGATGTCCGCAAAACTCGCGACGCCTTCGCCGGCCACGCGCAAGCCCTCGGTATTCATGCCGCGGCCCGCGTGATTGACGATGAAGCCCGGCATGTCCTTCGCGCGCACCGGCGTGTGGCCCATGCGGCGCGCGAGATCCATCAGCGCGTCGCCGGCTTCGGGGTCGCTGCGCAGGCCGTCGATCACTTCGACGACCTTCATCAGTGGCACCGGATTGAAGAAGTGATAGCCGACCACGCGCGACGGATCGGTGCAGCCCGCGGCAATCGCGGTGATCGACAGCGACGACGTATTCGACGCGAGGATGCAGCGGCCGCTGACCACGGTTTCGAGCTCGCGAAACAGCGCCTGCTTCACCTCGAGCTTTTCGACGATCGCCTCGATGACGAGATCGCAGCCGACCAGTTCGCTGATCGCCTGTACGCCGCTCACGTTGGCAAGCGCGGCGAGCGAGCGCGACTGCTCCAGCTTGCCTTTGGCCGTCAATTTGGCGAAAGTCTCCGCGAGATAGTCGCGCGCGGCGCCGACTGCGGCCGCGTTGGTGTCGTAGAGCCGAACGCGCAGGCCAGCGAGCGCCGCGATTTGCGCGATACCGCGGCCCATCGCGCCGGTGCCGACGATGCCGATGGTCTCGATGCTGAAATTGCGAGAGTTCATTGTGATGCCCGACTCCATGGTTATTTTAGAATAGCACGATCGTGCAATTTCTTGGATGATTCGATGGAAAGCCGCTGCTTCAACCTCGACGCGCGGTCTCACACACCATGACACAAGGAGACACCCGATGATCAAGCTGAGCGGTTTTGCGCTGTCCAACTACTACAACAAGGTCAAGTTTGTGCTGCTCGAACATGGTATCGAGTTCGAGGAGCAGTTCGTGAAGCCGGGTCAGGAAGAGGCGCTGCTCGAGCATTCGCCGCTCGGCAAGGTGCCATATCTGCAAACCGAGCACGGCGACCTCTGCGAGTCGCAGTGCATCGTCGAATATCTGGCTGCGCGTTTTCCCGACAAGCGGATCTTCTCCGCCGATCCGTGGCAAGCCGCCAAGGAACGCGAAATGATCTTTTTCGTCGATGTACATCTCGAACTGACGGTGCGCAATCTGTACAAGGAAGCGTTTTTCGGCGGCACGGTCAGCGACGCGACGAAAGGGCGCGTCGAGAAGCTGCTCACGCATCACATCGCCGGTTTCAAACGGATCGCGAAGTTCTCGCCATATCTGTGCGGCGAGCAATTCAGCGTGGCGGATACCGCCGGCTACGTGAGCCTGCCGCTCGTCGGTATGGCGACACAGACCATTTACGGCCGCGATTTTCTGCTCGAAGCAGGGATCGACTGGAAGCGCTACGTGAAGACGATCGACCCGCGGCCGGCTGCGCGGCGCGTGACGGAGGATCGCAAGGCCTGTGTCGCGGCGTCGCGTGCGTCCTGAGGGAATGAGCGCAGTGCCATGAAGCGCGCATGGGTGCGAAGCGCACACCCGTGCCGCGCAGCGCGATGGCAAGGAACGTGGGTTCGTTCGTGGCATCGCGCAAGGCATCCTAGAGCCGCGCGAGCCGTTCGAGCGCGGTAGCGAGCGTGCCTTCCTGCTTGGCGAAGCAAAAGCGCACCACGCCCGACTCGTGCGCCTCGTGATAGAACGCCGAGACCGGAATCGCCGCGACGCCGATTTCGCCGGTCAGCCATTGCGCGAATTCGGCTTCGGGCAGGTCGCTGATCGCCGAATAGTCGACGCACTGAAAATACGTGCCCGTGCACGGCAGCAGCCTGAAGCGCGAATTCGCGAGGCCCGCGTGGAAGAAATCGCGCTTGCGCTGATAGAACGCCGGTAGCTCCACGTACGGCGCCGGGTCCTTCATGTAATCGGCGAGGCCGATCTGCATCGGTGTGTTGACGGTGAACACGTTGAACTGGTGCACCTTGCGAAACTCGGCGGTCAGCGCGGCGGGCGCGGCCACATAGCCGACTTTCCAGCCCGTCACGTGGTAGGTCTTGCCGAAGCTCGACACGACGAAGCTGCGCTGCGCGAGTTCCGGATAACGCGCGACGCTCTCATGCGGCGCGCCGTCGTAGACCATGTGCTCGTACACCTCGTCGGACAGGATCAGCACGTTGGTGCCGCGCACGATCTCCTCGAGCTTGCGCATGTCCTGTTCGCGCCACACGGTGCCGGTCGGATTGTGCGGCGTGTTGATCATGATGAGCCGCGTCTTCGGCGTGATCGCGGCGGCGAGCTTGTCGAATCGGATCGCGTAGTCGGGTGCGTCGAGCGTGACGAAGACCGGCTTGCCGCCCGCGAGTTCGATCGACGGCAGATAGCTGTCGTAGGTCGGTTCGATCACGATCACTTCGTCGCCGGGATGGACGGTGCAAAGAATCGCGGTCAGCAACGCCTGTGTGGCCCCCGCGGTCACGGTGATTTCGCTATGGGCGTCGTAGTGGCGGCCGTACAGACTCGCGATCTTGTCCGAAATTGCCTGACGCAGCGGCAGCACACCGGCCATCGGCGGATACTGGTTGTGACCGTCGTGCATCGCGTTCGCGACCGCGTCGACGATGCGCGGATCGCAGGCGAAGTCGGGAAAGCCCTGGCCCAGATTCACCGCGCCTTTTTCCGCGGCGAGTGCGCTCATCACGGTGAAAATCGTCGTGCCGACGTTCGGCAGGCGAGACGGAAACGTGGGGCTCGTGGGCGTGTCGTGCGGTGCGTTCATGGCGTCGTGGGTAGCAGGGCGATAAGGTGGGCCGATTCTCGAACTGTCGTTGCGAAGGGCGAAGCCTGATTGTAGGGAATCGCGACACGCTGTGCGCGCCGCGGGTTTCACGTTGATCGTCAGAAGCCGCCTGACGATCAACCGTCAATGTGCGCTCGGCTCAACGCACCGCGCGGACGGTCGGATTCACGCGTTGACGGGCTCGCCCCCAGCATTCTGCGCGATGCCGATTTCCGCGACGAACGGCGCCGGTTGCGCGATCCTGAAGCCGAAATCGCGCGCGATCCGTTTCGCGAGCCTCAGCACCGCACGGTCTTTCGACACGAGCCAGTCGGCCCGCGCCGCATGCGCAAGCTCGAGAAACTTCTGATCGTCGCGGTCCTTGCATTGGGGCAGCGGCCGCGCGTCGGCGGCGGACTCGGTCGGCTCACACGGCTCGACCAGTTGCGCCAGCCGCGCGACGACCGCGAGCGCAGCGGCTTTGTCGACATTGCGGTGCGCGAACTGCGGATAGCCGAGCACGTAGGTGAGCTCGGCGAGGCAGCGCGCGTCGATCAGCGCGGCGAGCGCGCCGCTTTCGAGCGCGGCGGCGATCGGCCGCGTGTGCGGGTCGTCGAATACGAGTATGTCGATCCAGACATTGGAATCGAGTACGACGCGCAACGCGCCGCTTGAGGCGAGGGAACCGGGCATTCGTTACAATCGGGCTTTCGTCTATGACCGCCAGGCACGGCGTGCCTGCAAGCCTCTATGATAATCGTTCTGTCGCCGGCGAAATCGCTCGACTACGACACCCCGCCGCACGTCAAAAAGCACACGATCCCCGATTTCGTCGATGACGCCGCCGAACTGATCAGCGGCCTGCGCCGTTTGTCGCCGCAACAGATCGCTTCGCTGATGAGCATTTCCGATCAGCTCGCGCACCTCAATTTTCAGCGTTACGCGGATTGGTCGCCGCAATTCGGCACGCACAACGCCAAGCAGGCGGTGCTCGCTTTCAACGGCGACGTGTACGAAGGTTTCGATGCGAAGACGTTGTCGTCGGTCGATCTGGACTATGCGCAGAATCACGTGCGGGTGCTGTCGGGCCTCTACGGCCTGCTGCGTCCGCTCGATCTGCTGCAGCCGTACCGGCTCGAAATGGGCACGCGTTTCGCCAACCCGCGCGGCAAGGACCTGTACGCGTTCTGGGGCGAGCGGATCACGCACGCGTTGAACGCGCAGTTGAAGAAGAATGCGGCCACCTCGCGCGTGCTGGTCAATTGCGCATCGGGCGAATACTTCAAGTCGGTCAAGCCGAAGCTGCTCGACGCGCCGGTCGTCACGCCGGTGTTCGAGGACTGGAAGGGCGGCCGCTACAAGATCATCAGCTTCCATGCAAAACGCGCGCGCGGCTTGATGGCGCGCTTCGCGGTGGAAAATCGCCTCGATCGTCCCGAGCAGTTGAAGGACTTCGAGACCGAAGGCTACGCGTTCAGTGCCGAAGCCTCGAACGACTCCACTTTCGTATTTCGCCGCCGCGTTGCGGAATAAGCGTGCCGCTGCGCTAAAGAGGCAGCGTGAATTCAGGCAGGGAAGACTCCGATGACGTTATCGATTACGAGCAATTTCGATGCAGGCGCAGTTGATGTGTTGTCCTGCGAGGACGCCGGCAATATTCGCCTGCGCGTACGGCCCGACAGCCACGCCGAGTTCGCGCAGTGGTTCTATTTCCGCCTGTCGGGCGCGGCGGGCGAGCGCTGCGTGATGACCTTCGAGAACGCCGCCGCGTGCGCGTTCGCGGAGGGCTGGCGCGACTATCGGGCGGTCGCGAGCTACGACCGCGTGAACTGGTTTCGCGTGCCGACGTCGTACGACGGCCGCGTGCTGACGATCGACCATACGCCCGATTTCGACAGCATCTACTACGCGTACTTCGAACCGTACAGCGAGGAGCGTCATGCCGAGTTTCTCGGCGCCGTGCAGCAGATGCCGCACGCGTCGCTAACCGAGCTCGGCAAGACAGTCGAAGGCCGGCCGATTTCGCTGCTCACGCTCGGCACGCCGCCAGCCAACGATGCCAACGCTGCGCCCAAAAAGAACATCTGGCTGATTGCCCGGCAGCATCCGGGCGAGACGATGGCCGAATGGTTCATCGAGGGGTTCGTGAAGCGCCTCGTCGGTTGGGGCGATTGGGCGGGCGACCCGGTCGCGCGTAAGCTGTACGATCATGCGGTGTTTCACATCGTGCCGAACATGAATCCGGACGGCAGCGTGCGCGGCAATCTGCGCACCAACGCGGCCGGCGCGAACCTGAATCGCGAATGGATGGAGCCGGACGCCGCGCGCAGTCCCGAGGTGCTGGTGGTGCGCGACGCGATTCATGCGATTGGCTGCGACCTGTTCTTCGATATTCATGGCGACGAGGCATTGCCGTATGTGTTCGTCGCGGGCTCCGAAATGTTGCCGGGCTTCACCGAGCGGCAGGGGCGCGAGCAGAAGGCGTTCATCGAGGCGTTCACGCACGCGAGTCCGGATTTTCAGGACAAGTATGGCTATGCGGCGAGCAAGTATCGCGAGGATGCGTTGAAGCTCGCGTCGAAGTACATCGGCAATGAATTCGGCTGTCTGTCGTTGACGTTGGAAATGCCGTTCAAGGACAACGCAAATCTGCCCGACGAGCGGGTCGGCTGGAACGGCGAGCGCAGCGCATCGCTTGGCGCCGCGATGTTGCAAGCGATCCTGCGACACTTGGAGACGTTCGCCTGAAGAAGCGGACGGATGGGCATAAAAAACGAGGCCCGCACGGCAAAAGTGCGCGCCTCGTTTTTTATTGGGGCGACTGATCGGAAGGTGGCGCGGCTCGATCAGCGCCAGATGTCATTGGCTCTTCTTCTTCGAGCCTTTGTTCGCCGATTTGCTCGACGTCGTGCGCGACGATTGGCCGGAGCCTGTCTTCGACGACTTCTTCGACGTCTTGCCGCCGACTGCGTGCTTGCCTTTGCCGCCTTTGTGCTTGCCCGATCCCGCGCTATGCGCGCGGTTTGGCGGTACTGGATCGTTCCAGCTGAACGCGAGCATCTGCGAGCCGACGTAGCCGCAGCGAAATTTCAGGTCGGCCGGCTCGCCCGAATTGTCCTGGCGCACGCCGACGCCCTCGACGGTGACGATGCTGTCCACCTTGACGCGCTGCTTGCCTTCGTCGAACGAGTCGTTCCATGGCGTGACCGACGAGTGCGCACTGTCGAACGAACTGGACGGGAATTCGACGTGGTCGAAAGCGGTCGAGGTGCTCGCGACGAAGTCGCCATGCGCGGCGCAGTCCGCGACGAGCGGATCCGCGTGCATTTCGGTGATAAATCTTTTGACGAGGTCGTTGTGCTGTTCGAGCTGATCAGCGAATGCCGGAGCCGCGCAGATGAGCGAGAGACTCGCTGCGCAGGCTGCCAACCGGCCGATCACCCGCAGCAACCGGCTCGGTACATTGGTGCGATCCATCTAGTTCTTTAGACGCAAATGGGAGATGAGGCAAATAAGATGCCCCGCGCACGGGTTGAGTTCAATGTTGCAGCAAATATTCTGCCCTGTCCTGATGGGGGCGCCCGGAAAGTCCCCGGTGACGAGGCGCTGATTATCACAGATGCGCCGCACGCGACGTCAAAGCGCGCATTCTCAGATGCGCGGGCCGCCCAGACGATAGCGCCGCACGTCGTAGGTGGTCACCCATGCGGGACGGTAGACCGCGATCAGCGCGGTCGCCATGCCAGTGAACCATGCTTCGCCGGTGGCGAGCAGCAGCACGCTGAGCGGGTAGCCGATCGGCACCACGGCCATCGAACCGCCGGACACCATGACATGGATGCCGAGCGCTGCCGCGGCCGTCAACGACACGGCAATGGCGGGCGAAACGAAGCCCTGGCCGAAGATGAACATGAAAAGATTGCGCGGTAGCCACGCGGTGCAGATGCGCTGGAGCAAGGTCGAGATGGCGACGGGCAGGGCTCCGTACACGAGGAACGTCAGCGCGATGCCCTGCCACGGCGCATCGAAGACGACGGCGGCCAGCCCCGCGACCACCGCCATCGCGATCAGGGCGAGCCCCCAGTCGAACAGCGTGACCACGAGCGTGGCGCCGAGCAGGTGCATCACGGTGCCGTCGTCGAGCCAGGCGTTGCTCGCCCACAGCACCGACACCGCGACGATTATCGCGAGCCAGACATGCTGGAGCGTGCCGTCCTGAAGTCTTTTGAAAGGTTTTTTCCACAGCGCGAGCGCGATCACCATCGCAGTGGCAATCCAGCCACCGACAGCGACCCAAAACGGAAGCGGTGTGTAGAGGAAACCCATGTGTCTCATATTACTCGTTGGACGACAAAAGGTGTGAGCGGATTCCATGCCAGCCCACCCTCGACGCTGCGCGGATGCGGACGTTCCAACCCATGCGCGCGGCGTGCCCCCGCGCCCCGCGTCATGTGGAACCCGGCCCGACCGACTTCCGCGCGGGCCGGCCGTCTGGGGCCTCACCGTACGACGTGGCGGGCTCCGCGGCCATCGGTAGCGCGCTGCTGATGTCGCTGCCCGGCAACGGATACTGGAAGTGCGCACGTGTGCGGCGCCGGAGCGGAACCGGGCCAGGCTGCCCGCGTATGACCGGCCGCGCGCTGTGCTCGCCGTTGTTGCGCAGCACTTGCAAATGATTCGTGAGCCATCCGTTGTAAAGCGCGACCGCGGCGGCGCGATTGGGCGCACCCAGTTGCTGGAATATGCTCGTCAGGTGGATCTTGACCGTACCTTCGCTAATGCCGAGCGTGCGCGCGATCATCTTGTTGGTGCTGCCCATGTGCACGCAGCGCATGATCTGCTCCTGCCGCGGTGACAGCCCGCCCGAGAGTTTGTTGCGGCGGGGCGGCGGACTTTCTTCGTCGAACGTACGGATCGCGGTGTCGGTCGGCAGCGGCGGATCGATCGCCAGCGCGCCGGGCGGCACGTAGTGACCGCCGAGCAGCACCATTTCCAATGCGCGCACGATCAGGCGGGGATCGGTGTCGCGTGGAACAACGCCGAGCACACCTTCGTCCATCAGCGCGCGCACGAGCGCGGGCAAAGTCCCGTCGGTGAGCACGCTGATGCGCAGGTCGGGAAAGTGGCTGAGCAACGCGCGCACCTGCGCAACCGACATCCAGTCCTCCCAGTCGATCACGACGAGATCAGGCCGATAACGCTTGAACGGACGTTCGAGCAGACGCCATTCATCGGCTTCTGTGAAGCGCGCCAGCCGGTCGATCTGCCGCAGCAAGGCTTTGAGTCCATCACGTCGTTCTGCGTTTGAATTGAGAATCGCGAAGCGCATGCATGTCTCCAGATGTATCGGGCGAAATGGCGCGACGCATCTGTGGGACTCGTGGAGCTGACTCGATCACGGCGATGCGTCACCGTGCCTATGATGACAAATTCCGTTCGTTTTGACGGCTGTCCAAAAGGCATAAGAAATGCGGACAATCAACAAAAAAGCCCCGTACATACGGGGCTTTTTTGCGATAAGGCCGGGATTTCGACTTCGGTGTCAATGGAAATGGGGTTGCGCGGGCTCGGCGTCTTCGGGCATTTCCGCGTGGACGATTTCGCCGAGCGGGTCCGCATACAGCGGCACGCCGCAGTCGTCGCAATATTCCGGCTCGAAGCGGCCCGCGTGGCGGCGCACATCCGTGATGCCGGTTTCCTTGAGCAGCGCGACGATTTCCTCGATCGGTTCGTCCGAGCCGGTGATTTCCTCCGGCTCCTCGTCGATGCCCGCCTCGCCGTTTTCGCGGCCGTAGAGTGGCCACACGACACCGTAGATCACATCGTTGCTGCCCTTGCGCGTGAAGCCGACGCGGTACTCGTCGATGCGCCGTTCGCCGAAGCCGGCGACCACCGCGCGCAGATCCTGCGGCGCCGCGCCAATAGTGTCGAAAAGATAACGCACGGCGGTACGCACGGTGTGCGGACGCACACTTTCATCGGCGTCGCGGCACGCCGAGTAGTACGCATCCGGCAGCAGACATTCAAATTCGCAGCCCGGCAGCACGACCGACAGATTCGCGCCGCCTTGCGTGGCCCATTGCTCGAGACATTGGCCGCGCTCGATGCGAGTGCCGTGCTCTTCTTCCTGCCAGTGGAACGTCGCGTCGCCGACGGGTGCGGCGACTACGGCGAGCAGAAAGCGCGGGTCCGCCAGAATCGGCGAGGTCTCCGGCAGTTCACCGAAATTGAGCTTCGCGTTGCCGCCGCTGACCGCGGCTTGCGCAAGTTGCTGGGCGATGCGCCACGTTTCGACGTGATGGCGCGGCAACTGGTCGATGCTGTACAGGAACGGAGCCATTGCCACGCGCGTGTTGGCGGCGAGCACGTGCGCTTGCAAGTGTGCGCGCAGGGCGTCGGCGGCGTCGGACTTGAGCGGACCGGACGGAATCACGTAGCGGGTCCAGGCGAGCACGGGCGCGGCGATCAGCAGCGCTTCATAAGACACGCCTTCATGTTCGATCACGAACGATTCGCTGTGCGTTTCCGCCATGTCGGCCAGCGCGCCGTAGGCATCCGGATGGTTTTGCTGCAGATGGTCGAGCGCGGCGTCCAGCGTAGTCTGGTTGGCGTTGCGCACGACCTTGGCCAGCAGCGCGTCGAGCTTCGCTTCCCAGAAGCGATCTTCGGTACGGCTGCCCGAGGCGAAAAGCGCGAGCGAGAGACCGACGAGCTTGTCGGCGTCGGGAGGGAGACGTTTGGCGATTCGCGAGCGCATAAATCCAGAAAAATGGGGGCACGGAACCTTATATTGTAGTCTTTTCCAGGCAGCTATATGGATTGGTCAGCAATCTCCGGGCAATTTGGCCCTTTCATCTCAAAAAATTTGGTCACCACCGGCACAGTCGCAAACGACTCGCAACACCCTGGCCGGATGGTATAAGACACCCCGGACGCCCGACTCGCTTCTATACTGACGGCGTCCAGCGGGCGCCTGACGGGCGTGTGTCATGTCATTGCCACGGTCTGGCGCAACAGGAGATCCATCGTGAAATCTGACCAACTGATCGAGCGACTTGCCGCGGTATTCGCATTGATTGTGCTCGTGGGTGGGTCGTTGCTGGTACTGGCGCCATTTACGACCGCGCTGCTGTGGGGCGCCATCCTCAGCTACAGTTCCTGGGGACTCTACCGGCGACTCACTGGCGTGGTCGGCGGGCGGCGCAAACTGGCCGCGACCTTGATCGTGCTGATTATTCTGGTCGTGGTGCTCGGGCCGTTCGTCTATGCGGGTTTCGCGTTCGGCACGCATGTTCACGAAATCGTTGCGCTGGTGCAAAGACTTTTCGAGTCAGGGTTGCCCGATCTGCCGCCGTGGGTGCAGCGGATCCCGCTGGTTGGTTCGAGCATCGAGGCCTTTTGGGAGCGCTTGACCAGCAGCAATTCCGAGTTGATCGCGCAATTGCGCACGCTCGCCGCGCCGGCTGGGAAGTGGATTCTGGCGGCGGCGCTTGCGGTGACGCATGGGCTGGGGCTGCTGGCGTTGAGCATCGTGCTCGCGTTCTTCTTTTATACCGGTGGCGAGGGGGCGGCCGCCTGGCTGAACGCCGGCATGCGTCGGGTAGCCGGTGAGCGCGCCGAGTATCTGCTGGCGCTGGCGGGCAGCACGGTGAAGGGGGTGGTCTACGGGATCCTTGGTACGGCCCTCGTACAGGCGGTTCTCGCGGGATTCGGTTTCTGGATGGCGGGCGTACCGGCGCCGGCGCTGCTCGGGCTCGTGACGTTTTTTCTGTCGGTGGTGCCGGGCGGTCCGGTCATTGTCTGGTTGCCGGCAGCGATCTGGCTGTATCAGGGCGGGTCGACTGGATGGGCGATTTTTGTGGTCATATGGGGCCTGCTGGTAGTCGGCATGGCCGACAACGTCATCAAGCCGATCCTGATTGGCAAGAACAGTGACATGCCGTTGATTCTGGTGATGCTCGGCATCCTCGGCGGCGCGTTTGCGTTTGGTTTTCTTGGTGTTTTCATCGGCCCAACGTTGCTGGCGGTCGCTTATACCGTGCTGCATGATTGGACGATCGGCGCATCCGCCGCCCAGACGCTGGCGCCCGAAGTGAAAACACCAGCGATAGACGATCCGGGCCGTATGGGAAAGACCCCCTAAGGAAAACCCCAGGATTGCGCTTGCAAGTCCCGATGTCGGCGACTAGAATTCCGCTCTTTCGTGCTCCGGACGCCGGGGTGCGTAGAAGCGGGAAGCCTTTGATGGCGAGGGC
>NZ_JACHDK010000020.1:0-104324 GCF_014201005.1 Paraburkholderia lebeckiae
CCTTGAATGTATTTCCGTAACGCGCCAACTTGTTCTCTCTTTATCGCCCCCAGATTCCAATTTTATCCAGGCGACAACCATTGTGACGCGGGGGGAGTCGCAGCGACGTCGCAGCGAGATCCGGCGACGCAACCCGCTTCCGCGACAAGCCTGAACAATCTTCACGGCATCGCGCCAATCGCCGAAGCATTGATCAAGACGCTGGCAGGTAAGGCACGGACGGGTCGACTGGACGAATTGAAGGCGCTGGAACTTTTGCAGCAGGCAGTTCTCTTGTAAGTCGAGGGTGCGCGCGCCGTGCTGCAAAGGCAACGGGGCTGTGCCGATCATGTCAGACACCTGGTAGTACAAGCAGGCGGCACCGCCGATCTGGATGTCCGTTAATGAGACACTTTCTCCTTGATCCGGAGTCGTACAACCAGCCAGAAATCCACGCCGGACAACAGCGATCGGCAAAGCGCATCTGGCCTGTACAACTGGACGAAGAACCATCATGCTCACATCAATCTTTCAGGAGACTCGTTATGAATGATCCCGGAGAACTATTGGGCCGCTATTAGTGCCCGTCGGGGAATAACAGCAAGCCCTCCCCATCAGATCAGAAACGCGAAAGCTTGATGGAATGATTGCTTGCGGCTCACGTCCAATGTGCGACATTACGGCAACTTCGATGACGAGCGCCGTGTGCAGCGGCGCACGCTTCTCAGAAAGGGGGAAATCCGATTACCCTCGCGACACGCTCCACCTTTCCGCGACCTGAAACATCCGCAACCACACTCTCTTATTGCCATGGCGTGAGCTCCGAGGCATGCCCACGCGCCCTCATGACGACTCTTCAAGTGCACTAAGCTCCGCGAGCGTTATCGGCTTTAGTGGGGGCCGCACGCGTTGCAAACCAACCGCACCAACGGAGCGACATTGCGCAGATGCAAGCAAATTAGCAACGGTGTAGCCGCATTGACGACCCTGACACGGGCCCATGCCCGCGCGCGTGAACGCTTTTAGCTGGTTCGGCCCCGGCTGGCCGAGCTGCGCGGCCAGCCGTACATCGCCAGCGGTTACCTCTTCGCAGCGACAGACAATCGTCTCATCGGGCGGCGTGAAAATCTCCGTACGCGGCCGATAGATCGAATCAAGCAGAGGCCGCATCGCCAGCTCATGTCCGAGCCGCCGATGCAGCGGCGCTGCAAGCTCGCTTGCCCGCTCGACCGAGAGTGCGCCCGAGGAAAGCGCGACGCCGGTAGCAGCAAGTTCACCGCGTGTGCACGCAGCTTTCGCGCCGCCGATGCCGGCGCCGTCGCCTGCGACATAGAGACCAGTCATGCTGGTTTCACCCCACGTATCAACTTCGGGCTCAAAGCAAAGTTGTGCTTCGTTCCATCGATGGCTGCATCCCATCGCCTGAGTGAAGTGGATAGACGGCACGACGCCTTCATGAACCAGAAGAATGTCGGCAGCCACATCGCCCGACAGCCCGTTCTCGGTGCGGTAGACAATCTGTTCAAGACGGCCGATACCGAAAGCGCGAAGGCTACTGACGTTTCGAACAATGGGGAACCCCCTCCCGCGCAATCTTGCCGACCACAGTAGCCCCTTAAGGAGATCATGCCAGCCGTCAACTGCACCACGTAGAGTCGGAAGGCCCCGACGGAGGGCGCCGCGGGGAGTCGTGTCAAGCCAACCTGCAATCCTACCGCCGGCGTCGAGCAGCTGGGTCATGTAGAGCAGTGGCAATGGACCACTACCCGCTATCCAGACGGGTTGATCGGGTATCTGGTGAGCGCTTTTATGCAGAATCTGCGCGGCGCCGACTGTCATTACACCCGGAAGCGTCCAACCTGGGAAAGGCATGGGCCGTTCCTGTGCGCCCGTCGCTAGTAACACATGGCGCGCGCGAATACTTTCGGCGCCATCCGCACGGCTCAAAAAGACAATCCACTCCCCGGAACCGGCCGGTTTCCCTGGGCTAGGCGCTCGCTCGATCTGCCATACACGGGTCTCCGGCAAGTAGTGCGCACCGCATTCGCGAAAGTTCTGTACCACTGCCGCGCCTGCGCTGTACGCAGCGCCTAACCCTTGATGAACACCGCGTCGGACGTTTTCTTCGATGGCGCGCCATATCTGACCGCCCGGTGCCTGCTGTTCGTCTACGAGGATCGTGGTCATTCCAAGACGAGCAGAACGTATTGCGGCACTCATGCCGGCAGGTCCTGCACCTACAATCAGAATATCGAACGTTCGCATCACGAATGCACCTCACCACTACGAAGATCGCCACTACCGTCTTCTGACTCAGCGATCGCCTCACTGAGATTGCGGCGACCGTGTTGGCGTTGGATGCGCATCCCGTCGCGCACGATCGTCAGACAGGTCTGCGTGGACGCTACACCATCGACGACAGCAAGACATTCGAAGCACACACCCATCATGCAAAAAGGTCCGCGTGGACTGCCGCTTCGCGGCGTGGTGCGAGCGACGGGGTTGTCCTCGCGCACGAGGACTGCCGCCACGGATTCGCCTCGCTCGGCGTTCACACGCCTGCCGTCTATCGATACCGTGACTAAAGCGTCCTCGGCGGGACTAGATAACTTGCGAAACATCAAAGCGCCTATGATGGAAGAACTCGAAGTTTTCTGGCAGTACGTTGCGCGCGAGAGCATCCGCTACTGGTCCAGCATGAACCGCCGCGAGGGTGATACCGGAATGACAGAGCGCGATCCAAGCACCAGGATACGTTGAAGATTGTGCGTACACCGGATGCCCGTCCGGGGTGATGATGCGCAGACATGCCCAATGCCTAACAAGGCGAGCCATGGCAAGGTCCGGCAAAATTCGTAGGGCTCGCTTTGTCATCTTGGCAGCGGTGAAGGTAGTAGTACCGAGATCCATACCGACTTCCTCATGACTTACACCTATCATTACTGTACCGTCGCGAGTCTGGCGAATGCCGCTAGCGGGGAGGCGCAGAATTGGGTCGAGCCGTTCAGTGACCAGCAACTGGCCACGCTGGGGACGCAACGGGACGTCGAGCGCCACCATTGCCCCTAGGGCTGTGGAACCAAGCCCGGCCGCAATGATCAACTGTCCTGTTTCGAAACAACGCGGACCTGTCGAGGTTTGCACATGAACACGAAAACTACCGTCAGGACATGGCTCAATCTTCGACACCGTGTGATTGCCAGCTAGAGTGCCGCCACGTAACTCAATGGCTTGCTGCAGCGCCCGCAACAGCTTAAGCGGATTGCAATGGCCATCGGCAACGCCAATTCCAGCTCCCACCACTTCCCGCCCGAGCCGTGTACCAGGCAGCAGCCTTTCTAATGCCGATCGATCGATCATGCGCGAACACGGATCGATTTTCGGGCTTTGCGCATTCCAGCTCGCGAGGAATTCGGCTTCCTCTTCAAAATCCGCTTCGCTTAGGCAAAAGCGCAAGCAGCCATCGTTTTCATACTCGACATCAATGCCAGTTTCATCGTGCAGCGCTGTTGCGAAAACGGACCAAAGTGCGACGCTCTCGCGTGACAGCTGCTGGTAGCGGGGCGCGCCATATCCCTTCCCGTATGCGCCGACAAGACCGAAATTCGCTTTCGACGCGCGCGGGTCGCAATCACCCCCGTCGAGCACAAGCGCACGCTTCCCTCGCCCCAGCATCCCGTGCGCCAATGCGCAGCCGACAACACCGCCGCCAACTATGATGACGTCATGGTTTTCGCGTATCAAGCCCGCCTCTTTTCCTGAATGATTTTGGTTAACTCTATGATCGTCGCAGCAAGGCGTCAAAGTCGAATTTCAGGTACGAGGTATTCTCAGCGGTTATGGTCTAAAACGCGGGCGCCCCCGGTAGGGGATAGAGCTCCACGAAAAAACCGCGAGCGATTTCTCGAGCAACGCTCGCTCACCAGATTCTTCAACGAGGCGGTAGCCATCGCTGAGCGCACGGGCCGACTCTCAGGCAAACAAACCAGCGCGGACGACACGCTAAACCACGCGTGCCCATGGAATACGAAAATAGAGTGCGACGACCGCTTCCATCACGACAACAATCTCGGCAGCACGGGCGCTCACAAAAGCCCCAAACCCAGCAACGAGACGCCACACTCCATGATTGGTCCCAACGCATAACTTCATTGCCAAGGCGATACGATCAATGGACTGTGTTACGCGGCCGTAGCTGACCGCGAATTTAGTCAGCGAACGAAACTTCTGTGGCGGCGTTCGGCTGTGGTCGAGACAAACGCCCCAGTTGGGTTACGCCATCTCGCTGAAAAAAAGGCAACTCAATCGAGCAAGGGTTTGGTTGGCGAGCCTCGCGGGAGCATTCGGCAAGCAACGGTGCGCACGCTGAAGAAGGTGACGGGATGTTCGCGCGCTCAACGTAAGCCCCTACGATCTCGTGTTCGTGCTATCCCAAACACAGGTCAGCATGTAGTAGTGGCAAATGACAACTGAAGCCGACGCGGAATCAAGGCCGTTCTGTAGTGGTCAAGTTATTTCGGACAGGCAGATAGGTTCTTTTTTCATTGTCGGTTTCGCCTCGTAGGCAACGGGCGACAGATACCCGAAAATCGAATGCAAGCGTACAGCGTTGTATAATTCGCGCCGACTATACTCGACGCTCGACTACGTCAGCCAGCCCCATGACGTTCGAGAAAAACTGGTTCGCCGCTCAACAGGGGCGAGCCGCATAAATCTCTCAGCTATGGGATTCGCCAAACAGGGGCAAGGTCATGATTCAATCAGCCACTGCCCGGCCGGCGGTCATGTTTGCCAGGTCTGAGCGCTTTCAATCCGTCTTCTCGCGAACGCTTCGTCTTCATGCCCGCATAACGCATCCCGCACTATTTGGTGCACTCATCAGTACGATGATCAATCTCAGCGTTCTGCTAGGTTTGCTTTGTCGCCGACTCACCGAATATCTCCGTCCACGCCTCTTCCGCAACCTGTTTAGCGCATCGTTCATATTCCTGAACGCGCTCAATGTTTTTCGCCAATCTCGCATGACAGAAATGAAAATACTCGGGAATATCGGGCTTGAACCGCCTGATATCTAAGCGACAGTTCATGTCGATGACAGATAGGGGATGTACCAAGGAAATCCCCAGTCCCGCCGAGACGAATTCACACAGGGTGGGCGTAGTTTCGCTTTCTAACACGACGTTGAGGTCGACGCCGTAGGAACGGATAGCGTCATTGAAAGCACTGGTCGTCCGGTTATCTGCCGCATATCCGATAAAAGGGATTCCCTCAATATGCTCGGGGGTGATAAATTCAAGTCGGCTCAGCGGGTGTCCTTTTGGCATGATGCAAACTAACGGGCTCTCCATGATAGGCGTCACCACCGAATTTGGGCTGCTCATCAAGCTCGTTGTGAATCCAACGTCCATCTGACGCGTGGCGACGCGATCCGACACAATGTTGGATGCTCGCATATGGATTGTCGGACGAACGTCTGGACACCGAGAGAGGAACTTCATCGTTGCCCGCCTGATGAATGATCCGGATAATTCCGGAAGCACTCCGATAGCAAAGTGACTCATGTCCTTCCGCCGGATGATTGCGATCGCCTCTTCAATTTGTCTTAGACCCGCAAATACTCGATCGACTTCACCGTACAAGCGCATGCCTTGTGCCGTCGCAGTTAGTCGGCCTTTAACTCGTTCGAACAGTAGAAGACCTGTCTCCTCCTCAAGGTGGACTAGCAGTTTGCTCACGGCAGGTTGGGTCACGTGAAGAACCTCGGCCGCTCGACTCACCGTGCCTTGCTCGATGAGAGCTTTAAATGCCTCTATCTGCCGTAGTTGAAGTTGTCTTTTCATATGCCGGCTGCTTTTTCTAATGTCATTCCTAAGACTAGGAAAATGCTGATTAATGTGCGGCCCGTTCGGCATGGAGAAGAACAGGCATCGAAATTTCCGGATAACGAATCGAATCGGCGCTCATTTCGGTGAATTTGGCTCGTAAACGAGCCTCTTGGTTTCCTCGCGCTTGTACACGCCGATGTAGCCCGCGTCGCCGATCTGTCCTTTTGAAGCTGTGAAGAACACTTGTTCTGACGGTCGCAGCGTTTACCCGGCACCGCTGAGCGTCCCTGCTAGCAGTCACTTCCATATGCAACCCATTTTCAGCTCCTTGGATGCCGGGTAGACAATGCAACTCGTTCGCTGTATGCAACGGTAGCCACAGCTTGCGGACGATCCTCAACAAGCGGAGACATTTTTGTCATTTCTTACATCGATGACCGATGAGTTTCCGAACTACGCGGGCTGCACAAATACCGTTCTTAAACGAACTGGATCTCCGACAAGCTTTCCGTCAAACCACGCTTGTCGCCCCGTCTGGCGTCCGAAATAGCCCCGACCACAATGTTCTGCTGCTCGGGAGTGGCAGCGAAACGCGTGGCCTGTCGAAACTTATCCTCGAGTTTATCCCACGGAAGACCGTTATCCTTCGGGAAGGTTACAGGTGAAACAAAGCGCCGATCCCCGCATGTGACCGTGACACGGGCCGGCAGCATGCCGCTTTCCGCATAGATCTTGTCCAGCTCCGGACTTAGCGAAAGCTCCACCTTGTGTGAAAGCGCAGTGACAGAGGGATTGTTTAGGACATCGCCAGTCAGTGGCAACAGAGCCTCGTGACCGTAGTGCGCGACCAACGCGAGACAGTATGGATGACTATACTGAACATCCATTATGTCTCGAGGTTCTTTCCAGTTCGAAATGCGTAAGGCCGGCCCGTATGTTTCGACCTCAATCCTGTCGATATTTCGACCCACTAACCGATGTTCATTGATCAGCTCGATTAATGCATCAAGCGCACCGTGTAGATGCCTGCAACAGCAATACGGCTTAAAGCCCGTCGTGCGAATGTACTGGTAAGAACCGAGGTCTAGATCGTTCGGAAAATTGTAGTAACGCGTTGCGTCCAAGATATTGCGGGCGCCGTGAAATCCGTTTTGCGCTGATGCAAGCGACTCCAAGCCGGTCACGACAGCCCACGTGATGCCTTCCTTGACATGGTTTGGCTCGGGATGCGGTTTTCGGGGAGCGGGAGCGCTCGCCAACGACTGATTGGGTGCACTTTCCCCAGCAATCGCCAAAGCGTGTTCAATCACCTCGCGGGAGGACCGGCGAAGCGCCGCAGCCGTTGCGACGACCGCATAAGGCGCCCACGTACCACTACTTCCGTAGGCGCGCGCAGCGCTAATCGCTGTACCCACTTCATAACCGATGACAATCGCATTTAATAGCTCTCCCAAGGTGGCTTTCGTCTCTTTGGCAACGGCAATGGCTGTTGGAATGACGGCGGCTCCAGGATGGCCCCGAGATGCCGGCGTGTCATCGTCGAGGTCTAGCGCAGAACCGGCCGCACTGTTTGCCCAAGCAGCTCCAATGACGGAACTGGTCTCTCCCGTGAACCAAATAGGAATGTCGCCAGGAGGTCGCGTTTCATGAGCCGTCTTTCGGATCGCAAGGGCCGCCGCCTGCCCAACTCCAGCGCCAACAGCACTGAGCAGATCCAGGATACATTTGAGCGCAAATTCCAGCGACTCTTCTGGAGCTCGATTTTCCCGCGCCTCCACGATATAAGCGGAAAATTTTTGGACGATCCCGCCTTGGGGATAACGGTCATCCTCGATAACATTAGTCGTCATGGTGCCTCGATAACATCAATTGAACATTTCTAACTTGATAGTTGGCTGCAAGTGACACTTTAATGCGCCACACCGCGATGTCCACCCACGATCCCGTTTTGCTGTCGGCCTGCCATAATCGACGCAGCCGGGCACTCTTCAAACATAAAGCCGTCGGCCATGAGAAAAAAGCTGTACACAAGGGCCAACTACCCTCGTATACCCGGACGGAGCTGCCCGTAACGGGACAATGTCGGTTCGTGCCGTCAGGCCACTTCTATGTCGTCGAACTGTTGATGCGTTCATGGGCGACGGACACCGTACCGAAGTGCTTAATGCATGGCCGCTGCAGCAGAAGATCCGAACGTGCCGCGATCGCGTCTCTTCGGACTAATCCGCCTTTCGATCATGAATATAACTCTGCTGATAAGAAAGTTCATGCTGAGATATATGCAGCCAGCTATCAGAAATACCTCTAGGGGGCGGTAGCTGTCAGAGATGATTTGCTTAGCCACTCCTGTCACTTCGACTATGGTGATTGTCGACGCAAGTGACGTTGACTTGATCATAATCATAAGTTCGCTTCCATAAGCTGGGAGTGCTTGCCGCATTGCAATCGGGAAGACAATTCTGCGGAATAAAAGGACGCTCGACATGCCAATTGACCGCGCCGCTTCAATTTGTCCCCATGGTACTGACTGAATACCACCACGAATGATTTCGCTGGTGTATGCCGCAGTGTTCAGCGACAGAGCTAAAATCGCACAAAACCACGCATCGCGAAATAGCGCCCACAGGCCGAGGTGTTCCAAGACAATTCTAAACTGCCCCGATCCGTAATAAATCAGGAACATTTGCACCAGAAGCGGCGTGGACCGCACTACATATACGTAACCATAACCGAGAGAAGCCAAAAGTCTACTGTGTGAAAGCCGAGCCAATGCAACTGGGACCGCAAGCAGGAAACCAACAAAAAGGGACACGGAAGCCAATGCGACGGTCGCAGGAACCGCCGCAAGAAGCTTGGGAAACGACTCATATATCAGCTGAAAATCCATCACCGACTCCTTACGCCGCGGTTAGCCCACTTCTCTGCTCTCAGAAATCCCTGGTTAGAAATCGAAGAAAGCAAAAGGAAAATCACGAAGGCGACCAGATAAAACGTGAACGGTTCTTTGAAAGATCCAGCTCCGATGGCAGCCGTGCGCATGATTTCAACCAACCCAACGACGGAAATGAGCGAGGTATCCTTTAACGCCAGTTGCCAGACATTCCCCAGACCAGGCAAGGCGAATCTCGCGGCCTGTGGGATAAGAATCCGACGAAGTAGCACTGCCCGCTCCAATCCCATTGCCACTGCCGCTTCAATTTGTCCTGTTGGAATGGCTATGACCGCCGCCCGTATGACCTCTGTCGCATAGGCGCCGGCACTGATGCCGATGCAGAGCACACCGACTGCGAACACGGGCAGTTCTATATAACCTTCGAAGCCGAAAACAGCGTTCGCGACATAGCGGAGCAACGTATCCCCACCAAAGAACACCAGAAAAATTATCAGCAGCTCGGGAATTCCGCGTACGACCGTCGTATAGACGTCAGCTAGAAAACGCAGCAAACTGAAGCGAGAGAGTTTTGCCGCGGCAAAAACCGAGCCGAGCAAAATGCCGACGGGAAATGAACACACCGCGACGGCAACGGTCATAAGGGTGCCACGCGCAAATTCATCAACCCACGCTGTGCTTCCCCATGCGAGCACTGAAATATCCACTATCATTCCCCATCAAATTGAGTTCGGCTATGCATAAACGACCGTATTCATTTACCTATTCCTTCGGCGAATTGTCGAAGCCGAACCACTTGATGGCAAGTCTGCGCAGGCTGCCATCCGAAATTGCTTCCCCGATCGCCTTGTCGAACATCGCACGTAGTTGATCGTCATTTTTGCGAAATCCAGCGGCCACTCGGCTGCCGAACGGCCCGTTCGTCATACTAGGGCCAAATGTCCGCAGGTTCTTGCCGTCGGGCTTGTCCATCAACGGCTTGAGGAAATTGAAGGAAACCATTCCCGCATCAATTCTCCCCGCCGTCAAGTCGAGCATCATGTTATCCGTGGTGTCATATGTCGAAACTCTCACGGTCGGCATGAACTTCTTCATGAATGTCTCGAAGTTGCTGCCCACCTGTACTCCAACGGTTTTTCCCTTCAGAGCGGAGGTGATTTTTTTTATCGCTGACTCCTCATCAGCATCAAATTTGTCCAAATTCAGATTTGATGGCGATATTTTGAGAGCGGTCAGATCGCTCGCCGATGTGGTGACGAAAACCATCGGAGTGGTTACGTACGGCCTGGAAAATGAGATAACTTTTTCTCGGGCGGGTGTAATCCCAATTGCAGCCATAATTGAATCGAACCGACCGGACAAAAGAGAGGGAATTAGGCTGTCATAGGCCTGATCGACGATTTCGCACTGCAATCCCATCCGTCGGCACAAGTCGCTAGCTACATCGATCTCAAAGCCAACCATCTTGCCGCTCTTGTCCTTGAAGGCATACGGAGCATACGAAGCTTCGGTACCAATCGTGATTCTCTTGTACTCCTTGGCCATAACAGGGTCGCAGAGCATCAATGCAGCAGACAGCATTCCAATAAGCGCGCCGATTTTCAGGAACTTCATGAGCATCTCCTGGACTATGTCCTATCTTCTTCGTTTTACGATTCTCGGAATTTCAATATCGCGTTTTAAGTCAGTCAAAGTACACGCGAGAGAAATTCACGACATCTCGGCGATGCTGGATTTTTGAAAACCTTTTCTGGCGTTCCTTCTTCCTCAATGCGTCCCCTTTCAAGAAAGATCATCTTGTTGGAGACATCACGAGCGAAACCCATTTCATGAGTTACGACTATCATCGTGCGTCCCTCTTCCGCCAACTTCCTGATGACTTTCAGCACTTCTCCCACTAATTCGGGATCGAGTGCGGAGGTCGGCTCGTCGAAAAGGAGCGCAGCCGGTTGCATCGCGAGCGCACGCGCAATACTTACTCGTTGCTGCTGCCCACCAGACAACTCGGATGGGTAACACGCGTGCTTGTCCGCAACGCCAACTTTCCCAAGGAAATCCATTGCCCTATCGCGCGCTTCGTTCTTTGGCAGCTTCAGCACATGAACCGGCCCTTCCATCACATTTTGCAGCACGGTCATATGGGACCACAAATTGAAGCCCTGGAAGACCATGCCGAGTTGCGTGCGCATCTGGTCAACTTTCTTGCGATCCATCCCGACGACGCGACCGGTTGCGTCGGTTTCCACGCTGATCTCGCGCTGCCCCACCGCGATGCGGCCTTTGGTAGGGACCTCAAGGAGATTCATGCATCGCAAAAACGTACTTTTCCCCGACCCAGAACTGCCAATTAACGAGATCACGTCGCCCCGCTCAGCCTGAAGCGAGACCCCTTTTAGCACTTCGTGAACGCCGTAACTTTTGTATATGCCATCGGCTACGAGAGCCGGTGTTTTATGGCCCACCATGCCGATCGTGGTCCCGCCCACCTCTGGGGTCATTGACAAGGCGTAACTCGCAGATTGGTACGCCGATCGAAGTGCATTAACCACCTTCATCTCATCTCCTCATGACTTAACATCTCAGGTTTGACATTTACGTCAACCTGAGAAGGATTATCGTTATAGATATTCATTAAACGTTGTACTGCCTTGCGCTGTCGGACCTGCAATGAACGCAATGGAAGCGCCAAGCACACTCGACGGACGAAAAAAGGCGGCCGGCCGGTCGTTCGCTCGATTTACGCCCGTCTCTGCGCCCAGCGATTGCGGATAAGCTCAGAATACGTATGCCCAAATTGGGTGTCAAAGTCGAGTTGAGACACGTTGGTATTCCTCCGGGTTATACCTACCTTGCGTTGCATCGGGCACGTTTGCGGGTCGCACGAGCGCATCTTGAGGTTGCGCCCCAAGACTTCGGCCGCGTGCTCGTTCTGGATTTGGCACAATTTGCACCGCGTACGCAATGCAAGCATTCTGATGTCAAGGAGACCGCCGCACGCCTCCGAAAATGGCCGTCTCCAGGCGCCAACACATCACAGAACCTTCCGTGATCGAGCCCCTTTTACTCTTCGATCCAATTTAACGATCGCTTGAGGGTCGAAATTGTTCCAAGGTTTTCGTTTGCCTCCAGCCGATCGGCAGGGCGCCCGCAATTTGACTACCAATGTCATAAGCGACCAATGATCTCTTGACGGGCGAGGTAGGCGCTGGCTTGCCTCGGGCTGCCAGCGATGCGGCAAAAATGCGGCGATGGGCTGGCCCTCGTGGGCAGGCGCGTGAGGATGTCCTTGAGATTGCGTGCGGGTCTTGCCTATTGAGTTGCGCGAAGCGTAGTAAGCCACCGGCCGATACGCGCGTCTGCGCCGGCGGTAAAGCGCACGAAGCTCGCACGGCTGTAGCCGAAGCGGCATACCACTTGCCCCGGATATGTCCCTCTAACGTAAATACACCCGGTGCGTAGTCGAGTTTCTCCCGGATGTCCTCGCCGATTCGCACGCATTTCATCACCGAAACGATGATGAGGCTAACCTCAATCCTTGAAGTTATCCCCCCCAAAAATCATATTATTAGAGCTTCTTAGACATTCGGCACGCGCAATACTATTTTCGAACGAAGTACTCATACAGGCCTTTAACGGCTCCAAGTCAGCTTTTGAGCGCAGTTCTTCAACCGCGGCGAGCAGTTGCTCTTGCTGCGCACCAGTGGCGTGAAACCGCGTCGCCGCAACGTACTTTGCCTTGAGTTCTTCCCAAGAGAGGGAGTCACCGGCTTCGCCGCGTGGCTCGGTAACCTCCGATACATACCGCCGTCCCCCGCACACGATTTTGACTCGCGCGAGTGTTCTGGCAGGGAATTGTTTATCAATTTCGGCGTCGACCGTTAGCGAGACCTTGTTGGCGAGTGCGCTCACTCCCTCGTAAGTTAAGCAGTCTATCGTGAGGGGCAAAAGCGACTCTCGTCCCGCGAGGGCGGCGAGGGCCACGCAATAAGGGATGCTGTACTGAACGTCAACAAGGGTAGCTGGGCAGGTCTGATTCGCGATGCGCAGCGCCCCGCCGTACGTCTCGATGTCGATCGCCTCAATCGCCTTCGCGTCGAGTTGATATTGCTCGATCAGCCTCAGGGTGGCTTCCAAGGGCGGGTGAACGTGCCGGCAGCAGCAATAGAGCTTGTAGTAGGCGTTGCAGATATGTAGAGACTCCCCGAGGGGCGATACGTCGGCAAACCTATAGAGCAGACCGCTGTCAAGTATGTTCCGGGGACCGGTGAACCCGCCTTCTGCGAGATCGAGCGCGAGCATCCCGGTCACTACGGACCATGGTATGCCCTCCTTAATGTCGCTGCTCTCCGGTGTTGGGAAGGAGAGCGGTGGCGCGCTCATGAACGACGAATTGGGCGCGCTTTCGCCTGCGATAGCCAACGCATGCTCGACGACACTACACGAGGCACACCTCAAGGCCGCGGCTGTAGCGACAACTGCGTAGGATGACCACGTACCTGTCGTACCGTATGTTGTACGGGCCGCAGCGATCGATACGCCGACTTCATAACCGATGACGATTGACGCAATCAAATCTTCCAGCCCGGCTCCCATTTCAGCCGCAACTGCAAAGGCCACCGGAATGACCGCCGCGCCCGGGTGCCCGCGCGCGCGTCGATGCCCGTCGTCGAGATCTAGCACCGACGCAGCCGCGCTATTCGCCCACGCAGCACCGACGACCGAACTGCCCGTTCCCGTGAACCACATCGGTATATCGCCCGATCCCAGATATCTACATGCTGTCGCGCGAATCGCGACAACACCTGGCTCGCTAGCCCCTGCCCCCACCGCGCATAAGAGGTCGAGGATGCGTTTTAGCGCAGATTCCCTGACAACCCCGGACACCCGCCTACCGCGAGCTTCGACGACATAAGATGCAATACGATGAATCGTGCTTTGCTGCAGAGAAAGCTCGTCATCAGGCGGAGGATTGTTCATGACGTTCCAGAATTATGTGACCGACCAAACGTGCGTAATGCACAAATCTATGTTCAAAATGATTGCACCGCGTGCGACCGACCAGGGATCCGATGGCAGCCCTTGGTCGTCGCCACGGATACGACGGACAAGTCGTAACGTCTCCAGGGGGACTCGAAGCTTTGTCAATGAGCATGCGAGTACTTGCCGTGAAAAATCGGCATGCCGCTTTTCGCAAGTAACCCCGAACCCGACCACCTCTGGCAACATCTACGCCGATCTGCGACGCCCGACCGTCCTTAATAACAATTGTGCGCTGATGCTACTGCCAACCCTCCCGATCCTCACTCGAGCGAGTGAGACATGTTAGGCGCGTCTCGTCGAAAAATCAAAGTCTGATTTTCAAACGTCAACATTCCAGAAGGTTATAGCGCTGCATTGCTTTCTCCCGAGCATTTAACGAAATGCAAGGTTTATTGGCGAGTACATCGTCTCTGCCTAAACGCCAGAAACAAACGGAGATATGTCGTTGCGCAATGACCCCGGTCCGTGTGCGAAGGGAAGAGAGCTGAACCATACGCAGAACATCGCACTACGGACGGAGTCCGCTTTTGTCCTGCACCAAAACCCCTATCCACGCGCAGCGTACCGAATGATGCACTGATCTCGACGTCCAGCGCGGGAGATCACGAAGCTGCAGACGGTGCTGAAACGAGGAAGACGATTGGCTTGGAGCAAAGGTGCGAGGTGAACTGCCCTGAGTTGCTCGCTTCCCTAAATGAAACTCCGCAGCCATAACCTCTCAGAATACATCCACGATCAAACCGGACTTTGACACGAGACTTTTGCCTCTCTATTCTGAGCCCCATTAGCTTTGCTTCTCACTGGATAAGACGGAACGTGCCTTTTCTTCCGCAGTTTTATGCAGACAATAAAAGCCTCTACAAGGACCAACGCTTGTCTCGCAACCGATAGTGTTTTCGCACGTAAGAGCATCGCATTGAGCACCAAAACCCACCACACTCAATGTAGTTTTGCAGATCGATGCTATCTCATATGCGAAGAACGTCTACGTGACGTTTCGTTTGCCCTCTTCTAAAGACGATGGGTTCGGGCTTGGGCAGAGAAATTTAGTACATCACCGCCCAGGTCGTGCACGGCCAGTGGACTATTTCAAGGTAGAAGGTACATGCAGGTGACAATCGTGGGAGCCGGCGCAATCGCTTTGGGTTATGCGGCATATCTCATACAGAATGGACATAAACCGAAAGTTTGGTCTCCATCGGGAGCCCGGACTGCAGACTTCGTTGCTGGACTCCCCCTTCACGTGAGGGGAGCGGTCGAGGGGCAGTTCTACTTAGAAGTCTGCGGGAAAGCGGAAGATGTTGGCGACGCCGATGTCATTATTTTGGCATTGCCGGCCTACGGATACCGATTCGTCCTCGACAGCATCATCCCTTATATCCGCGCACACCATAGCGTAATCATCAGCGCTCATCTTTCATTTGCCGCTCTCTACATTTCCCAGCGCCTTGCGGCGCGGGGGATCGTCATCCCCATAGCAGCTTGGAGCACCACGGTGCTAACGTGCCAGACTCAGTCCGCGAGAGCTATCACGGTAGGCACGATCCGCGCCAAGGTCGACATGGCCGCATTTCCAACCCGCCACATCCACCGGATTCATACCACTTGCGTTTCACTCTTCGGAGACCGGTTCGCACTGAAAGACGACATGCTGACGCTGACGCTCAGCAACATTAATCCGCAAGATCACATGGGTATTGCGCTAGTCAACTTGACCCGTATTGAGAAGGGCGAAAGCTGGAGCCAAAACTCCAATCTGACACCAACAGTCGGGAGGCTCCTTGAGGCTCTAGACCAAGAGAGACTTACCATCGCAGCAGCATTCGGAAAGTCAGTGAGAACGACCTTTGATCATTGCAGGCTGTCTTTTGGCGTGGTTGGTGACTCACTTTCGGCAATATCGGAGCAACTGGTCCGGCAAGGGAGTGATCCGCTCGGCCCGACAGACATCGCCACACGCTACGTGCTCGAAGACGTGCCGTTCGGGTTGGTACCGACGCTTCGACTCGCCGAGCTGGCTGGGGTGAGAGCACCCTTGCACGAGGGCGGCGTGGCAATTCTCGGCGCTTGTTACGGTCGGGACTTTGTGGCGGACAACGACATTCTTCCCGAGATTGGACCGCTTCAAATCGACACCCTCAAGAGGCTTGTGGTCGACGGTTATGCCGTTCCAACCTAGATGCCATTACATCCGGCGCGCCGCTCGATGGGCGTCCGAGTCCGACGCCAAACTGCCCAGCAAAACAGACCGCGTGCCCGACCCGGGGTTGCGCATAAAAAAACATCGACACACACAATATAAGGTTTGGAGACCTTAATGAAAATCAAACTTCTTGCAGCTTTCGTGATGTCAGCCGCCGCGGCTCCCGCAATGGCCCAAAGTACGGTGACGCTCTACGGTCTGATCGATGAAGGAATCAACTATACGAATAACGTCGGTGGCAACAAGCTGTTCGAGCTCCAGAGCGGTACGGTCCAAGGGAGTCGTTGGGGCTTGAAGGGAGCGGAGGATCTCGGCGGCGGTCTCAAAGCAGTTTTCCAGCTGGAGAGCGGCTTTAATGTCAATAATGGCAAGCTCGGTCAGGGTGGCCTGATGTTTGGGCGACAGGCGTGGGTTGGCGTCGCATCCAACCAATACGGGACGGTTACTCTCGGTCGACAGTACGACTCCGTCGTCAACTATCTGGCTCAAACGACGGCGAATGGCACATGGGGCGGGGGCATGTTCTCCCATCCGTACGACAACGACAACACGGACAACACCTTCCGTGTCAACAATACTGTCAAGTACACAAGCCCCGAGATTGCTGGCTTAAAATTTGGCGGCACGTACAGCTTTAGCAACGACACCAACTTCGCCAACAATCGCGCGTACAGCATGGGCGCCCAATACATCATAGGCGGACTGCTGCTGGAAGCCGCCTATCTGCAGGCGAACAACCAGTCATCCACCGCCGGTGGTGCAATCGGGAACAATCCCGCTGCGGATGAAAATTTTCTGGGGAACAAGCTGCGCATCTTCGGCGCGGGGGCAACCTACACGTTTGGTTCGGCCAACGTGGGCATCTCGTATTCGAATACCTTCGTCGCCAATCCGGTGTCTTCGGGATACGTCGGAAAGATTACGCCAGCCTCGGGCACGCTTTCCAACCTGCGTTACCAGAATTTCGAAATCAACGGCAAGTACCAGTTCACGCCAGCCTTCTTCGTCGGGGCGATGTATACGTACACCCTGAGCGGTTTCAACGCCACCACTGGAAAGCTAAAGCCGAATTACGAAACTGCGGGGCTGATGGCTGATTACTCACTGTCAAAGCGCACGGACGTCTATGTACAGAGTGCGTATCAGCACGTCGGTGGGGACCGTACTGGAAGCGCCCTCGACTTCGCCTTTGTGCCGGTGGCCGATGACGTATCGTCGAATCGCAATCAGGTGGTTGCGCGCGTCGGCCTGCGTCATAAATTCTAAAGCGGCCAGATATCGCTCGATTGACGTTCGTCCACGTTCCGAGCGAACCTGTTGGGCGGCGCCTTGCGCCAGCCCAGTGCCTACAGAAGCGGAGGGCGTCCTCACAAGCGCACCCACATGCCGGCCCTCCGCGGTGATCTCCTGCGAGTGATGTTTGGGCTTGCACATGTACGCGCGTTCGTCGCATCAGCGCGTGCCTGCGTCGGCCGTTTCTTCGGCGCCCAACTGCCATAGGGTGATGGAACGGCTCAACCATATCCCGCCCCGCCTGACGATGCTGAAGCAAACTACTGCCGGCAATTCAACAATACTGTTGCAGCCGGTTTCGACTTAAACCAAGCGGCCTCCAGGATTCCGAAGGCGATCCAATTTACCCGATGGATTCGGTCACTTCTTAGTAGCCGAAGCTAACGGCAATCGGAAAGTCGCGCTATCTACGAATCGCAAAAGCTCCGCCTTCGACATGTGGTCTACACCGAGGCGCTTCAGATTACGGCCGGTTTGAAAATAGTTAACGCCGTTGATGGAGGAAGCGATTTCGATCACGGCTTTGATTGCCCGAGACTCTATGCCCACTCTGGCGCCGAGTTCGTACCACGGGACCAAGATATATGGAATATCCTCACATATATATCTATGTTGCATACGATCAGGCGTTTTGACCTTCGTGGAGTTATGAGTTTTGGATTGGAAAGCGAAATCGGAGAAGTTGGCACAATCTCCGCCGTAAAAGCCGATCATTTCCTCGAGGACTGTCGGCAGTCGAAAACCGAAAGCCTCTCCGATTTTCAATCGCTCATTGTCCAACGCCTCTACGACCCTTCCGACAGAGGGTGAGATCCCGTCACGATAGAAGAAAAAATCTCCTTTTGTGCTTTCTATCCATCCCGTATTTAAAATACCCCCGACAGGATGGATGACACCATTATTCGACTGCATTCCAATTGCGAAAATGTTATCCCACCACAAGAGCCTTTCCGGAAAGATTGCGGTGATTTGCGATAACTGTTTCTCATCCATGGCGTTCGAAAAAGCAGCAATCGGCAAACAATTCTTAATACCGGTGATCCGGACTTCGCCGTCCCTGACCGACGACGCATAGGGCGAGGAATTTGTCTCTAGAACTGCCTGCGGGTTTAGCTCTCTTGAACCCATTGGGGAAAAAAAATTGGCATTATTGACTATGATGACATGTCGACTCAAATCGAAGCCTTTTAGATCCCCGATGAGGTCGTCATGCGCGTATGCCGGAACAGCAATCACGAGAAAACGCGAGAAGTCTACAGCCTCAGCCATATCAGTAGTTACAGTCGGATAAAACTCACCCGTGATAGCCATGCTAGCCAACAAGCGACCGTTCGCTCGGATCGCATCAATATTACGACGATGATCTGGATTCCCGTAAAGGAGAACCTCGAATCCACGGCTAGCCAAATCGGCCGCGAAAGCGCATCCACAATTTCCGGCACCGATGATTGAAACTGGAAACCTTAATGGCATGTCCTCTCCGCATAAACAAACAGAAGTTTTCTGTGACGCCACCCAATATTGCGACGTCGTGCAAGGCTGAACGCCGATCAGTAGTTGTGCGTTAGCACGACGACGGCAAGCAACGAACGTGCCACCGCGGAACGAGGCCACCTCTTTAAACGGCTCATATACCGGTTAATGTGGTGAGCAGAACAAGACGCGATTCCTCGTCCAGTGCAGAGCATGTCGCGAACGTTACAAATCCAGCATCTTGAGTTAGATCTGTCCGAATCTCGACGTGTTTGTAAGGCAATGCGTATTAACCACCGCTGAACAATCATCTGTGCGGAAAGGTTATAAGGCCAAAACGGTGTTTTGGCACCCGGATCGCGTAGGTATGTTGGTGCGAGCTTCTTACAACACGAGTTTCGCTGACGGATACATCTCAATGATCTTCAATTTGGCGCCCTAGTGCCGTAGGCCCGCGAACACCTCCAATAGAGCCTCCCACTCTGTACGTAGCGGCGTTCATTCCATTTGTCGTCGCGTAGTAGCCGACGCTGCGCGACTGGGTCATCCGTTGTGAAGTGTTACAGACCCAATCGCGCGCCAGGACGGGACACGAAGGCACCGCTTGCGTCAAACCGCGCGCCGTTTGTCGGGAATCCGACGTCGGCAATGTCAGCCGAGGGCAATTTCGCGAAATGCGCCAAAAGTTCGTTCACCGGGGATTTCAAGCTCTCAGGCCGACATGGTGCGAAAGCTGCATGCAGATAGCTATCCGACCTGGGATATTTCGACAAACCGCGACGTCCCGTAACGCGGCTCAATTCCGTCCACGCTGAAATGGCCCCGACAGTTAGCCTGTATGCGCCGAGTGGGCTTCGTTACCACACGCGATCGCGCTGGCACTCCTTTTTCGCGGGACCTTCGCAACATGGGAAAACTTTTCGTGATGACGCGCACAACGAAATTCTGCCTTCTTCGGTATGTCGGTTTGAATCGTTTTACGTTAGGGAATCCTCATATAAGTCACGATTCTTTTGAGACATCGGAGCAGTCTGGCTACAAGTTGGCAACCGAAAATAGGCTTTCTTGCACACGATTTAGAAAGCTGCGCGGGATTGCCTTCATGTTCTACGCAATTCTTCTCTTCGCAATAAGCAATGCGGTTGCGAGGCTCATTCCGGCAAGATATCCGGCGAACGAGATGATGTTCTTTCGGATGCTATCCGGATTAATTCCCGCCGCGTTCGTGTTCGGGACTCGTCGCATTCAATGGAAGGAACTCACGATTTATCGCTTAGGCGGTCATTTCATCAGAGCCGTCACAGGGCTTGCCGCAGTAGGATTTTTCATTGCCGGCGTGCCATATCTGCCTTTATCAACTGCCGTAACGCTGAAGGAGACAGAAGCAATCTTTGTCTGCTTTTTCGGCATCGTGTTCTTGGGTGAGCGTTTTCGTCTGCCTACGGCGATCGCGTCGATGTTCGGATTCGTGGGAGTCGCGGTGGCTTCCTCACCATTTACTGCCAATGGTGCGTCGCTGCGCGCAATGATTCTAATTCTGCTGAGTGCTATGTTTAGCGCGGGTTCAGTCATCCAGGTCAAGAGACTCTCGCGAACTGACGAGGCAGCGACAATCGTCTTCTATTACACAATCATAGCGACGATTGTTAGCGGAGTGTCACTTCCCGTCGCTTGGGTAACGCCGGATCTAAGGGATTTCGGGTACATGGTTCTATTTGGGCTGACTGCAGGTGTAGCGCAACTTATGCTAACGATCGCAGTCGCGATTGTCACCACCCCAATCGTCGCCTCATTTGGTTACCTCAGCATTGTATGGGCAATCATTTTCGACTATTTGATTTGGGGGGAGGTCATTTCTCTACAGGTAGCACTCGGAACGGTCATAATTATTGCAAGTGTGCTCTACCTGTCGTGTCGCGCCTAAATGATCCTTTGTGACAGAGCAATCTGCGCATGACCACGACCAGATACTGATATGACTTTCGCAGTCGAGTACCGCAAAGGTGACGACGCGAGCGACAGGACGCGCCGCTCAAGCTCGTCTTCTTCCAGATGTTCGACCGACGCCCAGCCCAGTCCTGCCGGTGTGGCAAGCTGAAGATACTGCGTGATCGTCCCCAGACCGACGCTGAGGGCGCCCTGCACGCTGGCGGTGCGTGAGATCGCATGCCCACTTCAGGCGGAGTACTTCCTTGATTTTGCGCATGGTTGTCCGATCAGCCGGCATCGTCGGTCGCTCCAAAAACGGAGCTACCTTAACGCCAGCGGATTGGTCTATACGCTCGAGCGCAACGAGCAGATTTAGATCGAAACCCTTAAAACCCATTTCTCAACGTATCCACGCTATAGATGTAAGGCATCAACGCAATCGATTTTACAAATCAATTTTTGTGTTGCACAGTGAAGCCTCTCGTTGCGGAAATCGGAATCGAAGTTGATTGATCGAATACTTAAAATTTATAAGTAGTACGACAATGTTTAGACATGTCTCCATGATGACCATACTTTTAGATGTATCTCTCGACGCGCCACCTAAGCTTACCGGAACCGTGCCCGTCGCAGCGTTTCGGTTGGGACTATCGACCGTGGATCGGCCTACTGGCTCGATAATTGAACGAAACGGTCCGGAGCTGTGAAGATCCTCAATTGCGTATCCGAGGCGCGCGACGAGTGCCACAATCGCGCCGGACGTCGCGACGTCTACTTAACCTTTGACGACAGTACCAATTCCTTTTTCATACCGAATTTGCTCGATTTACTCGGGCAGGTACATGCGTGCCCCGTATGGCATGTGGACCGAAGCAGTGCTCACTACGTCAGCGAGCGCTGGTCTGGGGCCCCTCCACTGGTCGGTAGACCCGCGAGACTGGTCTCGTTCCAGCATGGACGCGATTGTCAGCGCAGTGCTGGCCTCTGTCCGCCGGGTGCAATTGTGCTCTTGCACGACGGATGCCCTCCCGATGAGTTGGGACGATGCATTCACGCTGGTCGGCGCGAGCAGACCCTCATGGCGCTTTCCCTCATGATTCCAGCATTGCATGACCGGGGGTTTGCAATCCGATCGCTTCCTCAACCTCACCGGACGAACCAGATACCCTATGAACATGCTTGCCGCAACTAGCACTGTCGCTGTCTCGTTTTATGCGCTGCTCTCGACTGTCTATAAAAGCACGCAGGCGCTTTATGCTCAGCCGACAAACGTGTCATCGCTGTCGGACGGCCTGATCGACTCCGACACTCTGCCGGGCGTGGATGTCATCGTTCCCTGCTTCAATGAGGACCCGCGCACGCTCTCGGCATGCCTGGAGTCCATCGCAAACCAGGACTACGCCGGAAAACTGCGCGTCTATGTGGTTGATGATGGTTCTGCGAATCTCGACGCCGTGCGGTCGGTATACGATGCATACACGCGCGACCCCAGATTCAACTTCATTACGCTTCCCCAAAATATGGGAAAGCGCAAGGCGCAGATCGCCGCGATACGCTCTTCATCCGGGGAACTGGTACTCAACGTCGACTCGGACACAACGCTGGCGCCCGATGTCGTCAAGAAGCTCGTATTGACAATGCGAGACGCGACGATAGGCGCCGCCATGGGGCAGTTGACGGCCAGCAACCGCAGCGACACCTGGTTGACCCGTCTGATCGATATGGAGTACTGGCTGGCTTGCAATGAAGAACGCGCCGCACAGGCTCGCTTCGGCGCTGTTATGTGTTGCTGCGGTCCCTGTGCCATGTACCGCCGGTCCGCGCTCCTTTTGCTGCTAGATCAGTACGAGACGCAACTTTTTCGCGGGAAGCCGAGCGACTTCGGCGAGGACCGTCATCTAACGATTCTCATGCTGACGGCAGGTTATCGGACCGAGTACGTTCCGGACGCCATTGCGGCGACAGTCGTTCCGGACAGACTGGGGGCGTATCTGCGCCAACAACTGCGCTGGGCGCGCAGTACTTATCGGGACACGTTGCTTTCGCTGCGCCTGCTGCCCTGTCTCGATCGTTACCTTACGCTGGACGTGATCGGACTGAATCTGGGCTCGCTATTTCTCGCCTTATCGCTTCTAGCGGGGCTCGCGCAGCTCGCATTGACAGCGACAGTGCCGTGGTGGACTGCCCTGATAATCGCATCATCGACCATGATCCGCTGTAGCGTGGCATCGGTTCGCGCTCGCCAGCTTCGATTTCTTGGCTTTTCTCTTCACACACCCATTAACCTCTTTCTCTTGCTCCCCCTGAAAGTCTATGCGCTGTGTACATTGAGCAATAGCGATTGGCTGTCCCGTGGCTCTGCAGGGAACGTATCGAACGTTCGTGAAAAACAGGTCGATACTCCGAATCCGGTTACAAAGCCGAACGCGCCTTCAGCGTCAAGATCTGCGACTCCACACCGTCGGCAGGATCACGCGTGCGAGTCTTCAACATTAGCGACGTCTGACGAAGCATTCGATGGCGATTAGTTAATCGTACATATAGATCTCGAGTATTGCGCCAACCCAGAACCGCCCACCATCGGCACTGGTCCGCTTGAGTGCGATCGTCTCACGCAAAGGCTCGATTGTCGTCTTCCCAACGCCAGTGCATTCACCGAAATCCTGGTACTCCATTGTCAGTAACTCTCGCGCTTGGCAGGCAAGGATCTTCTATCGACCAGGGCGTTTTCAATCGGGCCGCGGCAGCAGAACGGCTTCTTTTTCTCTAAGACGAGTGCGTAATTTTCCTTCTTATCCCCATGTCCAAAGCAGCAATCAGCTTCACCGGCGTAAGTAAGTCATATGGCGACAAGATCGTAGTCGACGGATTGTCGTTCAGCGTCGCGCCTGGAGAGTGCTTCGGTCTGCTAGGGCCAAATGGCGCGGGCAAGAGCACGACGGTGCGTATGGTTCTCGGCATGGCGCCGCCCGACGCAGGCAAGATCATCGTGCTCGGGGAGCCAGTGCCGGCGCGCGCTCGCTCGGCACGTATGAGCATTGGCGTGGTGCCGCAATTCGACAACCTCGAGCCCGGGTTCACCGTGCGCGAGAACCTTCTGGTGTTTGGGCGCTACTTCGGCATGAGCACACGTGAAATTGAAGCGGTCGTGCCGTCTCTGCTCGAATTCGCTTGCCTCGAAAGCAAGGTCGATGCGCGCGTCACCGAACTATCCGGTGGCATGAAGCGGCGGCTGATGCTGGCACGCGCGCTGATCAACGATCCACAGTTGTTGGTCATGGACGAGCCTACAACGGGTCTCGACCCGCATGCGCGCCACCTGATCTGGGAAAGCCTGCGTTCATTGTTGGCGCGCGGCAAGACGATCCTCTTGACCACCCATTTCATGGAAGAGGCCGAGCGGTTGTGCGACCGACTGTGTGTGCTGGAGGAGGGGCGAAAGATCGCCGAAGGCGGGCCTCGCGTGCTGATCGAAGAACAGATCGGGAGCCACGTGGTCGAGATCCACGGCGGCAATCCGCATGAGCTGCGCACGTTGATCGCGCCGCACGCGCAGCGTATCGAGGTCAGTGGTGGGACCCTCTTCTGCTATGTGTCCGATCCGGAACGGGTGTGTCTACAGTTGCGCGGGCGCGCGGCGCTGCGGCTTTTACAGCGTCCAGCAAATCTCGAGGATGTCTTTTTGCAGTTAACCGGGCGCGGGATGAAGGAGTGAACGATGAGAGAGTTTTATGCAGCGGCCCTGCCCGCGAACGTGTGGAACTGGGTTGCAGTGTGGCGCCACAACTATCTGGCATGGAAAAAAGTCGCGTTTGCCTCGATTCTCGGTAACCTTGCCGATCCTATGATTTATCTGTTCGGCCTCGGCTTTGGTTTCGGGATAATGGTAGGTCGCGTCGATGGCGCATCTTATATCGCGTTTCTCGCGGCGGGTATGGTCGCGACGAGCGCGATGACCTCCGCGACCTTCGAAACGATTTACGCAGCTTTCTCTCGCATGCATGTTCAGCGCATGTGGGAAGCGATCCTGTGTACACGGCTCACGCTCGGCGATATCGTTCTCGGTGAACTGGCATGGGCCGCCACTAGGGCCTTTTTTGCCGGCATCGCCGTCATGGTGGTAGCCACCGTGCTGGGTTATGCAGCGTGGTCATCCATTCTCTATGCATTGCCTGCCATCGCCCTGACTGGCCTCGCCTTCGCGAGTCTGGCGATGATCCTCACGGCGCTTGCACCCAGTCACGATTACTTCGTGTTCTATCAAACGCTCGTTCTCACGCCCATGGTGCTCCTGAGCGGCGTGATCTTCCCGATCAGTAAGCTACCTGCCGTTTTTTGCGACGTAGCGCGCTTCTTGCCGCTCGCACATTCCGTCGACCTTATCCGTCCCGCGATGCTCGGACGCCCGGTGGGCAGTGTTGCCCTGCATATTGGCGCTCTCTGCATTTGCACGGTGTTGCCGTTCTTCCTGTCGGTGGCGCTGTTACGTCGACGCCTCATGTCTTAATGCCAGCTATGGCCAGTACGAGTGACCAGGAAAAGCACCATGTCGTATCAACGCGAACGCTTCGTGCATCCGCGCACGCGCCTCATCCGCCGACGGTATCCTTCGTAAAGCAGCAACGGCGGCCCGGAGCCCGCCTGCAGATGCGCATGCCGCTCGCCGTAATACAGCAGACCGCCGCGGGACTCGACCACGAAGTCGGCCACCCGCGACGCGACACAATCGAAGCGGTGACCGACGCGTGCTGCCTACTCCGCTCCAAAGCAAAGCGCGTGGTCCGAACAGACGCCACAACTCGGCGCCTTGCAGATGAACAGGCCCTCGCGCTCGCACAGTTGCTTGTAGAAGAACTTCTTCCACTTCATGTCATGCGTATTCTTCGCGGCCAGCCGCGGAAACCAGTGGCTGATCAATGCGGACAACTCGCGCCGCGACGGCAGAAGCAGGTCTTGCCAAAGGTGGTTTTGCCCGAGGCTCGCGCAGGCCAATGCATGGGCCACGCAGTTCGCCTCTTCTGCCGGGCCGGCGCGAGGATCGGCATGGTGATTGAGCAATGCCACCAGGTCTTCCAGTTCGTCGTCACGCGGCATCGAGGCGGGCGACAAGACGCACGTAAGACCGAGCGCCGGCCCGGCACCCGGAAACCAGCGCGCGAGCATTCGGCGCGTCTGGTTGGCGTCCAGTCCGGGCATCGGCAGCACATCGACGCCGTGGTGCTCGAACCCGCTCGACAGCACGCCGGCCAGTGCCAGCACGGTGGGATCGCCCGTATCCACCGCGCACGCCATCAGGGTTGCATAGGCGTTCATCGCGGCATCGCTCAGAGAACGGCCGCCGCGTGCGTGTAGCACTTTTTCGGGCAGATCTTCGCGCACGCGGTGCAGCCGACGCACAGTTCCCGATGCACGATAGTCATCACCTTCTTCTCGTACTCGTCGTCTTCGTCGTCGCCGTCCAGTGCGATGTGCGCGCCGTCCTCGTTAAGCCCGACGAGTTGCAGCACGCCACGCGGACAGACACGGAAACAACGTCCGCAACCAATGCATTTTTCTTCGTCGAGCCTGTTGACGAAGGTCGGCGTCCAGGTGGCGCCGCTCGGCAGCGTAACGCTGAAGATATCGCTCATGATGTGGCTCCATGGCTTCGCTGGTTCAGGCAGCTGCCGCAGCGGCAGCCTTGCGGGCTGCCATCAGCGCGGCGTGGGCGTCATGGCAGCGCTGGGCGACAGCGAGAATGTTCTCCCAGTTGGTCGGGAGTTCCTCTGAGAGGTCGTGCAGGTCCAACTTCGCCTGGGTCGCTTGCGCGTTGAGTTTCTTCAGGTGCGCCTTGAGTTCATCGGCATCGGTGCTCATCGTCTCGGTCCCCTCACGATTCCTTCAGGCTCCGTACTGTGCGACGGCGGGGTACGTCCGGATCACCTCGACCGCTTCGTCGAGAAGCTTTGCGCCCGCCTCGGCGAGCTTCTCCAGCGAAGCGAAGCCGAACCGGTGTACGTCGCGCAACTGCTTGTTGACGACAACGAGCCGCCCCGCGAGCAACACCATGCGGCCGAAGCCCTCGTGGCTCATCTTCATCATCGGCGAAACCATTTGGCCGGTCTCATGCTCGATCGCCACCGCAATCGCGCTATAGAAAAGCTCGAGCCGCCACAGCGTTTCGGGGTCGGGGTCGCCCATGATCGGAATCGCGCGGCGTTCCTCCGGCGTGTGGATGTACGGCTTGAGCAGTTGCAGGTCGGTCTTTCCGTCCCACACGCCGTGGGTGTCCTGCGCGCGCAACTGCCTGACGAGTTGTTGCACAAACGGTGCGACCAGTAGCATTTCGTCGCTGGCCTTGGACGGAATTGCGGATGATTCAGCCATGGGATACCTCATCGTCTTCAAAGTCGTATACACGTTCGCCACCCTTCGCCAGTGCCTTGCGCAGCCACGGCGGCGGCGTGCCCTTCAGCACCTGTTGCAACTTGCCGAGAATCTCCTCGATGGATTCGGGCCGCGGCACCTTGATCGGGTGAATCTTCAGCGCGACCACGCGAGCCGCGGCCGAGCCGCCGATTGCGGCGACGTACAGGATCGCGCAATCCTTGACGGCTTCGAGCTTGGGCGCGACCTTGTCCTCGTCGCCGTCCTCTTCGAGCTTGCCACCAAAGTCGAACGCCTCGACGAACTGGTAGCCGTCCGGTGTGACGTTGTAGGTGACGATGCTCCTCGCCCAGCCAAAATGCGCATCGACGAACTGCCTGTCCTGGGTGGCGAACGCGATCTTCATGCTGTGTGCTCCTTTAGGTGGGTCAAGCACCGGCCGCGACGACAGGAATGTTCGCTTCGCGCGCCGGATCGCGCGCGGCCAGATCGATAGCGGCCTGCGGCAGCGGCCAGTCGCCCGGATCGTGATGCGGAATCTGCTCAATCATCAGGTTGGCGATCTCAAAGATCAGGTTCATCGTGCCGCGGTAGCCGACGTAGCGCCGATGTGCGTTTCCAACCCGGTCGAAGACCGGAAAACCGATCCGGAAGAGCGGCTTTTGCAGGTGCTCGGCCATCTGTCTGCCTTGCGAATGGGTGATCAGCAGGTCGCAGTCCGCCGCGGCGCGCTCCATGTCTTCGAGATCGCCGATCACGACCTGATCAGCGGGCAGCAACGCGTGCGCGGGCGATCGCGTCGTGCTGACGCAGCAGCGCAACTGCGCGCCCATCTCGTGCAGCATGCTGCCGACCGCGAACAGCAGATCGGGCTCTGCGCCAATCGCGACCTTGATGCCTCCAGTGTAGAAATGGCCGTCTAGCATCGCATCGAGCAATTGGCTGCGCTGACGCCGGTATTTCGCGGGAACGGGTCGTCCGGAGCGCTGCGCGAGCAATTGCAGCAGACGATCGTTGGATTCCAGTCCGGTGAGCCGCCCGAACACTTCGAACGGTGTGCCGGCGATAGCATGCAATGCCTCCGCGCCGTCGCGCGTCTGCTCGCCCACGCCGATCGTAAATGCCGATGCACCCGCGGCCCGGATCTCCGCGAGCGTGGTACCGCCCAGCGTGGTGCCGCGCCAGTCCGGCGCGATATGGCCGTCGAGCGAGCCGGAAATGTCGGGCAGCACAATGACATCGAAGCCGAACGCTTCGATGATCTCGCGCAGTTCGTCGATGTCGCCAGGCGACAGATGGCTGCCGGGCAGCAGCGTCACCTGATTGGCCACCGTTGGCAACGCCTTGACCAGCGCGTTGACGATGCCGGTAATCGCATGCCGGTAGCCGTCTTCGAATGCGCCGACATAGTCGGGGGTCGACACATAGACAATCTCAGTGTCGTTGAGTTCGGGCTTGCGCTTGCGCACGGTGACGAGATAGCCGTCCACGTCGTCGCCCTCGGTCTCGGTGAGACCTGTTGAACAGATCGCGATGACCTTCGGCGCAGCGCGCTTGCGGATGTTGAGCAGCGCGGCCTCGATGTTCTCGTATCCGCCGAGCACCGCGGTGACTTCGTCCATGGCTGTCGTCTGCAGCGGGATCGCCTCCCTGAAGTGGCGCACCAGCAGCACGAGGCCGAACGACGTGCAGCCCTGCGAGCCGTGCATCACGGGCATGCAGGCATCGAGCCCAAGGAACGCGAGGCTCGCGCCCAGCGGCTGGCTCATCTTGAGCGGATTGACCGCACAGGCTTTCATAGATTCGACGACATCGGCCATGGCATTTTCTCGAGTTCGGGGGCGTCAGGTCGGTATACCGGGTTCGAGGCTCATCGCCCCCACCCCGGGGCGCTCGACAGCGGGCGCGCGGCTTGCGCTTGGACCACACCGAGCGCTTCCCCGTCGTCGCCCCACGGAGCAGGGATCCGCACCTGTTGCCACACCGGGTTGTAGATCGCGCGGTCGATCTCATGGACCAGCTCGACGATCCCCTCGTAGCCGCCATAAGGGTGGCGGCGTTCCTGATTGATGTCGAGCCACGGTATGCGGGCCTTCAGTGCGACGAACTGTGAGCGGCCACCCGACAGCATGATGTCGGCCCGCGCGTCCCTGAGCATCGCGTACATCTCCCGCGGCGTCATACCGTCGATCATGTGGGCGTCGTCGCCCATGATCTCCTTGATCTTGTCCTTGTCTTCCTTAGTGCTCTTCTTGACGCTGGTGCCGACGATTTCGAGCCCTGCTTCCTGCAGCGCGGAAACCACCGACCAAGACTTCACGCCACCTGTGATGAGCAACACCCGCTTGCCGGTAAGGCGCGCTTTGTAGTGCGCGATGCGCTCCCACGCACGCGCTTCCTCGGCGGCGATCAGGCGCTCGGTCCGATCGAGCAGATCGTCCGGCGCGCCCTGCTGCACGAGCAGGCTGGCGATATGGCGCAGCGTGTCGCTCATGTCGCCGATCCCATAGAACGAGCCCTCGAAGTAAGGGATGCCGTAGCGCCGCTGCATCTTTGTCGCGATGTTGATCATCGACTTCGAGCAGACCATCATGTTGACCTTGGCGCGATGCGAACTTGCGATCTCGTTGTAACGCCCGTCGCCGGAGATGCACGAGAGGATACGGATGCCTAGCGCGTCGAGCAGCGGCTTGGTCTGCCAGAGTTCGCCCGACAGGTTGTATTCGCCAATGACGTTGATGTCATACGGCGTCGTGTACTCGGGCTCGCGCGTGCCGATCACATAATTGAGGATCGCCTCGCCGCCAAGCTTGTTGCCCAGATTCTTCGGCCCGGCGAAACCGGGGGAAATGACCGGAATCACCGGCTTGCCAAATTGTTCGGTGGCGCGCTTGCAGACTGCCTCGATGTCGTCGCCGATCAGCGCAGTGACGCAGGTCTGGTAGACGAACACTGCGGGCGGATCGTATTTCTCGATGATTTCGCGCACGCTCCTGAGCAGGCGCTTCTCGCCGCCGTACACCACGTCGAGTTCGTTGATATCGGTGGTGAAGCCGGTGCGATAGAGTTGCGAACCGGACGAAGCGGCGTGCCGGTTGTCCCACGAGTTACCTTCACAAGCAATCGGCCCGTGCACGAGGTGTGCGACGTCCACCACCGGCTGCAAAGCGATCTTCGCGCCGTCGAACGCGCACCCGCCTGCGGCCGAACCCGGCGAAAGCTGCTTCGTGCAGCCCCTTTTGCGTTCCTTCTCGCTCTTGCCTTGATTCTTGTCGCAACCCGGCTCGTCGAATACTTCGGCGATTTGGGCATTGAGCGAAGCAGACATGACGTGCTCCTGATGGATGGACGTTTCTCTAGTGGCAAGTTCCATACCACCGGGAAACGCCTTGAAAACGTGCCAATTGGCGCTGAAGCAGTCGCTCGCGCGCATCGTCATGGCGAGTTTGAACGGTTTGCGACAGACGGTTCGCGACACAGAAAACGACAACACACGTTCACTGCCTGCCTTGCCGTTCCGTATTGAGCAGGACCCGTGCGATCGCATTCGCGCGCGCCTCCAGCAACGCATCCGGCCTCAAGGGTTCGCGAACCGCCAGGTAAGCAGTCAGCGCGCGGCGCATCCGTGGAGCTTTCGCGTAGTCCGTCTACCATGACCGGGATACGCCGCAACGTCGCAGAGACAGACTTCCAGCAAGCGCTCGAAGCGCTCAGGCCTGATCTCGGCCGGTACGCGTTCGAGCAATGCACCGAGCGCGCCTGCGCGCATATCCCGAACGCTCTTCCAGTGTGTATGCGCCATTCGCGCCGCCTGCCCCGCTGGGCGGCTCAGTCGTCGTCGACCAGCGCGAGCAGTTCGCGCGGCGTTACCTCGTCATTGATCTCCGCGAGGCTCAACGGGTCGGACGCCGCCACCTCGCGCTCAAAGTCGTCGTAGGCGAACCACGCACGCAGCGGCACTGAGTCAGACTGCTCGACTACATAAATCATGCCCCGCTCCCTCGCTGACCCCTCGCTCCCTGCAACGCTCAGAAGCACTGGTCACCCACGATTCGTACTTGCGGTTTTTCCCGTGCGGGTGCGCCGCCAAGGAGCGCCTGACTCAGGTATCCGCTGCGCACCAGCATGTCCTGCAACGCGTTTTCAGCATCCTCCATGCTCACTTCGCCCTGCGCCTTACGCGCAATACTTTGCTGGGCCAACCGGCGCACCAGTTCCTTGATGAATGCAGCGCTGACGCCTTCAGTCCGCTCCACTGCAAACGCTGCGACGTCTGCCGGGATGCTCATCCTCGAACCGTAGAGGCGGAGCAGGCGCGCCCGGCAATCCGCATCAGGTGCCGGTATTTCAATGGCCTGATCAACCCGGCCTGGACGGGCCGCGAGCGCCTCCTCGATTTCCTCCGGCCGGTTGGTGGTAAGCACGAACAGGATCTCGGCGTCCTGGTGAAGTCCGTCCATTTCGTTGAGCAAGCGGTTGAGCAGACTCTCTTCCTTCGGGCCGCGCATCTCGGTGCGATGTCTCCCGATCAGATCGACGTCCTCGATGACCACCATGCTTGGCTGTAGCAACCGGGCCAGCAGCATATAGTTGTCGAGTTGCCCCACTTGATTGGCGCTGATCAGAAGGGTGGTATGCGCTGGCAGATTGCTGGCGAGGTACTTGATCGTATGGGTTTTGCCCGTTCCGGGCGGCCCGTACAGCAGGACACCCTTTTGCAACGACTGGCGTAATGTCTTTAATCCTTCGCTGGTGCGTGCGAATTCAAAAATATTGCGATCCAGCAGCTCCATGGTTTGCGGTGACAGGATGACGTCCTGACGCTCCACGGCAGGCAGACGGTGCACGACAATGCTGCGGGGCTGGCCTGAATAATCCTCGGTTACCTCGAGGGAAAGAACCTTGCCCCGGTACAGACGGGACTCGCGAATTGCCTGCTCCAGCCCCGCATACACCTCGCTGCCGAAGGCCAGCCCGCGCGCGTTGGGCAGACTGACAATCTCCACGCTCGCGATAGACGTGTTCATTCCTTCCATGTGCTGCTCGAACAGCACAGCGGCTCTCAGCTCGCCATCGGTGATCAGCCACAAGCCGTTGTCGAGTACCGCGACCGGTGTTTCTTCTCCGACATCGACATCCCGGTATTTCACAGGAGCAAGGGACACCGAGGTAGACATCGGGCCGGTACTCTGCACAAACAGCGAGGAAATTGTCAACGGAAACCGCTCATGAACCTGATTGAGGCCGAGAAGGCGCGGAGCGAACGGCGTCAGCAGGCGGGAGAGCGTCTGTTGAAGCTCGGGGCGCGTGTGATGGGGAAACTGCCGCTGCGAGGAGGTGAGCTCTTCCGGGGACCGATCATCAAAATGCGCAGCTAGCGCTTCCCATGCAAATTGCTGCCTTACCGGGTCAAGGTTCTTGTGATCAATATTGGTGAACTGGTTCATGAACGGACTCTTTGATATTAGATGGCGGCGCCAAGTACCGATGCGAACGCGCAACAACGAGTCGCTACAGCTAGCTACATACAGCGCAGCAATTTCGTTTTCAGCGGTGCCCCGCTACTCGACACCCTCCGCCGCAATCTTCGCCCACACCGCACGAGGTAACCGCGGCGCGATGCCCGCCGGGCTCGCGTCGAACTGCCGTCGAGCCGCCGACATCGCACCCTGTGCAATCGCAATCTCCTCGTGCGTCAATGGCAACCGGCCGGCCACATGCGCGGGCCCCCGGGCAGCACGTGGGCGATCATCTGCGGGTTCCGGTGTTCGGGCAGCGGGACGAGGTGGTCGGCCTCGCCCACACCGGCCAGGCAAACCTAGTCGTTGATGACCTCGACGTTACGGCCGTCCTGCGTCATCTTGACCAGAGCTGCGTCTGCCGCGCCCGATGCATCCGCTGTGTCTGCCATGGCCGCGCTCTCCTCGTCAGCGAATGATGTCGTAGCTGTAGTCGGTCTTCGCCACGTCGATCGTGTTGGCGTCGAGCGCTTCGAAGAACTCGTCCAGCAGCGTGACCAGCACCCGCAACGCACCTTCATAGCCCCAGGTCGGGAAGCGATGGTAATGGTGGCGATCGAAGATCGGGAACACCATGCGTATCAGCGGCGTTTTGGTATCCCGCTCGAGATACTTGCCGTAGGTGTTGCCAATCAGGAAATCCACCGGCTCGGTAAACAGCAGTGAGCGCATGTGCCACAGATCGCGTTTCGGATACACCTTGCAGCCGGCACCGTAGGGCGACGCGTCGAACAGCGCCTGCACCTTCGCAGCCCAGGTGTCGTTGCCGTTGGTAGCCAGCACGTGAGCCGGCTCGGCGCCGAGTTCCAGAAGGAACTGCGTGTAGCCCAGCATCTGGTCCGGGTCGCCGTAGAGTGCAAAGCGCTTGCCGTGCAGGTGAGCCTGGCTGTCGGCCATCGCATCGACGAGCTGACCTCGCTCCTTCTCCAGTTGCGCCGGAATCGGCTTGCCGGTCACGCGCGAGATTTCCATCAGGAACTGATCGGTGCCCGCGACGCCAACCGGCGAGTTCAGCACCACCACTTCCTGGCCATGCTCGCCAATAAACTTGCTGGTCTTCTCGCAGCAGTATTCCTGGAACACGAAGGTCGCCTTCGCGTTCAACGCGCGCTCGACTTCCTCCTTGGTCGTGCCACCTTCGTACATCCGGAACTCGCCGTCGGTCGGCGTATTCCACGTTTCTGATGGGTCGCAGATGATGTTCACCGTCACGCCGAACAGATCGAAGATGCGGCGAATTTCCTTCATGTTGCCGACCACGTAGCCGTCGAAGCCGCCGATGAAGTTGACGCTGTCGTCGGGCACGCGCTCAAGCGGCGTCGCTGTACCGGCCTTGCCGTCCCAGAAGTGCTTGAGGATGCCGAGGAGCGCGTTGTCGTAGCCGGTCACATGGCTGCCGACGAAGGCCGGCGTGTGCGCGAACGGCACGTCATAGTCTTCCGGCACGCTGCCCTTCTGCTTGCTGCTCTTGATGAGCGCGTCGAGGTCATCGCCGATCACTTCCGCCATGCAGGTCGTGGAGACCGCGATCATGTCGGGCTTGTACAGGTTGTACGCATTTGCGAGGCCGTCGATCATGTTGTTCATGCCACCGAACACCGCCGCGTCCTCGGTCATCGACGAGCTGACGCACGAGGTCGGCTCCTTGAAGTGACGCGAGAAGTGCGAGCGGTAAAACGCTACACAGCCCTGCGAGCCATGCACAAAACTGAGCGTCTTGTGAAAGCCGTTGGCCACGTACACTGCGCCGAGCGGCTGGCAGGCCTTGGCCGGGTTGATGGTGAGCGAGTCGCGTGCAAAGTTCTTTTGCCGGTAGTCTTCGCTCTTGGTCCACTCGACGATCTGCTTGACCTGCTCGTCTGAATGGTTGAACTCGAAATTTTCCTTTTTCGCCCGGAAAATTTTCTGGTACTCGGGCTCACGGAACAGGAGTTCCTGGTCGAGAATCTGGTCTGCGGATTGGGGCACGGGATGCTCCTGATATTCAATTCAATGGCCTGCCGGCCGGTGATCAGTGCGGTGATCGGTGCGGTGGCCGGCGTTTAGGGGTTTTTCTTCCAGGGCGCCTTGGCGAGCCCCCACACCGGGCTGGAAATGGCCATGTCCATGTCGCGCGCGAAAATGGCGTAGCCGTCGTAGCCGTGATATGGACCGGAATAGTCCCAGCTGTGCATCTGGCGAAACGGCACGCCCATCTTCTGGAACACGTACTTTTCCTTGATGCCGGAGCCGACCAGATCGGGCTGGACCTGTTCGACGAACCTCTCGAACTCGTAGCCGGTCACGTCGTCGTAAATCAGCGTGCCGTCCTTCACGTAGTGCGTGGTGCGCTGATAGTCGTCGTTGTGGCCGAATTCGTAGCCGGTGCCGACCACGTTCATGCCGAGGTCTTCGTAGGCGCCGATCACGTGGCGCGGACGCAGGCCGCCAACGAACAGCATCACGGTCTTGTCCTGCAGGCGCGCTCTGAACTTCGCGTTCACCGCATCGACCAGGGGACGATACTTGGCGATCACCCTCTCCGCGTTGGCTTTGATGGTGTCGTCGAAGTGGCTGGCGATCTCGCGCAGGCTCTTCTCGATCATCGACGGGCCGAAGAAGTTGTATTCCGCCCACGGAATGCAGTACTTCTCTTCCATGTGCCGGCTGATATAGTTCATCGAGCGGTAGCAGTGCAGCAAATTGAGCTTGGCCTTTGGCGTATTCTCGAGCTCGGCGATCGAGCCGTCGCCCGACCATTGCGCGATCACGCGCAGGCCGATCTCTTCGAGCAGAATCCGGCTCGACCAGGCATCGCCGCCGATGTTGTAATCGCCGATGATCGCAACATCATAAGGCGTCGAAACAAATTCGGGCCGCTTGTCCGGATCGGCCTTGTCGAATATCCAGTCTCGAATCGCATCGTTAGCCAGATGGTGGCCCAGCGACTGGCTGACGCCGCGAAAACCTTCGCAGCGCACCGGCAAAATGGTGTGCCCTTCATACTGCGCACTCTTCTTCTTCGAGACGGCCTCGATGTCGTCGCCGATCAGGCCGATCGGGCATTCACTCTGGATCGAGATGCCCTTGTTCAGCGGAAACAGTTCCTGAATCTCGTCGATGATCTTGTCGAGCTTCTTGTCGCCGCCGAAGACGATGTCCTTTTCCTGGAAGTCCGACGTGAACTGCATCGTCACGAAGGTGTCGATACCGGTAGTGCCGATGTAGTAGTTACGACGCGCGGCCCACGAGTACTGGCCGCAACCGACCGGACCATGACTGATGTGGATCATGTCCTTGATGGGTCCCCAGACCACGCCCTTCGAGCCGGCGTACGCGCAACCGCGAATCGTCATCACGCCCGGCAATGACTTGATGTTTGATTTCACGCCACAGTCGGGCTTGCCGTCCTCGAAGGTGCCCAAATGCTTGGCGCGCCGTTTGGCCATCTTCTCCGGATAGGCCTTCAGCACTTCATCGATCAGGGCCTTGTTCGCGGCCTTGCGCTCTTCAACAGTGACGCTCATGGGGGAATGCTCCATAGGGTGAGTATCAAGCCTGGCAGCGGGTAGCCGGCATGGCCCGGTTCATCGCGTGAAGAAGAACACCGGGCCGCGCGCAGCGGCGCTCGCTTAGGCGGTCAGTTCCGCTGCTGGCTTGCCGACTTGCGATTCGTCGATGGACGTCATGATTCCGTGCTCCATTAACAGGTCTTCCAGTTGATCCATCGTGATCGGCGTCGGGATCGTGCCGTTGCCCGCGTTGTTGTGCACCTTGGTGGCGAGCTGGCGATACTCTTCGGCCTGTTTGGATTCGGGCGCGAACTCGATCACCGTCATGCGGCGCAGCTCGGCGTGCTGCACGATGTTATCGCGCGGCACGAAGTGGATCAGCTTCGAACCGAGCATCTTCGCCAGCGCTTCGGCGAGTTCGAGTTCCTTGTCGGTCTGACGCTCGTTGCACACGAGCCCGCCGATCCGCACACCGCCGCTGTTCGCGTACTTCAGAATGCCCTTTGAAATGTTGTTGGCCGCATACATGGCCATCATTTCACCGGACATCACAATGTAGATTTCCTGCGCCTTGTTCTCACGAATCGGCATTGCGAAACCGCCGCACACCACGTCGCCGAGCACGTCGTACGACACGTAGTCCACGCCGTCATAGGCGCCGTTTTCTTCGAGGAAGTTGATCGACGTGATGACGCCACGGCCCGCGCAGCCGACGCCCGGTTCCGGACCGCCGGACTCCACGCAACGGATGTTGCGGTAACCGATCTTCATCACGTCCTCGAGTTCGAGGTCCTCCACCGAGCCGGCTTCGGCCGCTAGCGACAGGATGGTGTCCTGCGCCTTTGCATGCAGGATCAGGCGGGTAGAGTCCGCCTTGGGATCGCAGCCGACGATCAGGATTTTCTGCCCGAGTTCAGTCAGGGCTGCCAGGGTGTTCTGCGAGGTGGTCGACTTGCCGATACCGCCTTTACCGTAGAACGCGATTTGCCGAAGTTTAGACATTGCATTTCTCCATTCAGGAAGAAGGGTTGAAATCAGGGTTGCGTAACCGCGACCATGTCAGCCTGTCGTGCCTGTATGGGTCTTCTTATATCGAGTCACGCATCGGCCGGACCTGTGTCCGCGCTGGACTCCAAACGCAGCTTCTGTGCCACGTCACCAGCGGTACTGCGACGCGTCCGCCCCGCCGCGCTGCGGCGGCTGGTTCGGGACTTTTGCGGACTCCTCGTCTGTCGTGTCGATTTCGCGACAAACCACGCGAACTTCGTCGCCAATGAAACCATTCGGGCGCGTTTGTCGTGCGATTTCTGTCGCATTGGCCTGCGTGCAGCCGGACAATCGCCGGGTTGTGGCCTGGTTCGGTTATTGCGTCGATCGCGCCATGGACACACCAGCCACCCAAGCTTCGCGACCCGTGCCGCGCGAGACGCACTTCGACCGTCTAGGCGGCGAGACCGCCGTCATCCGCCTGGTCGATGCGTTCTATCGGCACATGGATACGCGGGCCGACGCGCAGCGCATTCGCGCGATGCATCACCCGGACCTGTCTTCGACGAAGGCCGTGCTGGTGCTGTATCTGTGCGAATGGCTCGGCGCCGACAAGCGGTACTCGGCACAGCGCGGCCAACCACGGCTGCGCACGCGTCATGCCGCATTCGCGATCGGCACCGCCGAACGGGATGCGTGGCTAGCTTGCATGCGCGCCGCGCTCGACGAGACGGGTGTCGAGCCGGTGCTACGCGATGAACTGATGCAGGCCTTTTTCAAAATCGCCGACCGGATGCGCAATACGCAGACGTGAATCCCTCTTCAACGCTGTTTAACCCAAGGATCTGTGATGACCGAAACGCTCGCGCACAAGGAGATCGACGACACCGCGTTCGCCCGTCTCGAACATGAAGGCCGTCTGCTCAACCCGGTTTTCAAGGGGCTGACGAACAAATTCGGCCGGGTCGGCTTCCGCGGCGAACTTGCGCTGCGGTTTGCCCCAAAGCTCGCCGACGAAGCGCGGCCGCCGGAGCTGACCTGCGATCAGGTGATGGCATGCGCGACGATCGGCCATAAGCACTTGCCGTTCTTTGCCGGGTATCTGTTGAGCTTCGAGCATCTGAAGGACGTGGCCGAGGTGCTCAGCGACACGCTCTCGGCGGATGGCAAGTACTTTCTGTTTTGCGACAACATCGACCTGAGCAAGCGATATCAGGTGCCGTACAAGGGCGCGATGTTCTATGTGCTGCCGATTCTCGAGTCCACCGTCTACAACGAGATGCTCGAACTGCTGTACCTCGAAAAGAACGAATTGAAGAAAAAGGACTCAGGCGGCAAGCTGGATGCGGTAGCGGACGCGGCCATCAAGTTCGACGTGACCTTCGACACGATCACCTACAGCGAAGGACTTGAATTGATGGGGCCAGTGCGCAACCCCAACGAGAACCGGCCCGTCTGAGGCGCGGGTCCCGACTGCTGCCGCCCGCACGGCTGCGCCAACCGATGTTCCCTTGCACCCGAACGCGACCATGATCATGCACACCAACACTGCTTTCGTCCTCCGCGAACGCCTGGCCTCGCGCGTTGTCCGGAACGCCGATGCACAACTCGAAACGATCGTGCCCGCCGCACTTTCCACGTGGCTGGCGTACCACGGCTTCCCTGATCCGCATTCGCGCTGCGTGAACGGCGAAACCCCGTTGATGCGCGCCGCGCAGCATGGCGAGGACGCGGTCGTCGAAGCGTTGCTCGCACTCGGCGCACGCGCCGACGCGCTCGATGACGACGGCAACCATGCGCTCTGGTTCGCGTGCCTGCACGGCGGCCCCGCGACCATCCTGCGGCTGATCGACGCCGGCGCGCCGATCGACCATGTGAACGACGACGACATCACATGCCCGATGCAGGCAGCCGCGAGCGGTCGCCTCGACGTCCTGCAGATGCTGCTTGCGCATGGGGCGAACGCAGAACTGTGCGCACCGGATGGCCGCAGCGCGCTCGACATGGCAGCCGACCTCGGGCTGCAACTGCTGCTTGCTTTCGGATGACAGGCTTTGTTAGCGAGTCTTAAGAAGGACGTGCGTCGCGCGACCAGCGAAATCGGTCCACTGATCAGTCGAAAAATCATATAGTTTGCAGCCTCGTGCGGTGTCGAAGTACCAACGCCACGAAAACCGCTGCACGACGATCCGTTCCGGAAGCATCGCTTCGAGGGTTCGCTGAGCACCGACGAGCCCGTATAGAGGGAGACTCATGTCGACGTGATGCGCGGTGTGCTCCATGATGTGATGAAACAGCGCGCCAAAACGCCAGCGAAAGGTCAAGTGCACCGTCGTGGATACGAACGGATCCGAACGCCCCCATTTCGCGCGATCGTCGTACCAGCGGATTTGCGGATGCGTGTGGTGCGCGTACACGACGAAACCCACCATCGCGCACCAGAACAGGAACGGCACCCCGAACCCGCATGCGATTGACGGGACCACCCCCCGCTGCGTCGCGCGAGCGATCCACGCGAGCGCGCCGATCCACAGCAGTGCGAACACCGATACCAGCGTGCAGTCACGGAAGAACACGGGGCGCCGCGTCGGCATTGCGGCCCGCGACGGGAAAAACATCTTCGTCCACCAAATTTCGATCATGTAGTAGAGACCAGGCGCCCAGCCGCTGCGATAGATACGTTCCAGTGCGCGCCGTGGCCCACTCAAGGCGCGATATTCCTGGATCGTCAGCGGTGCCCACACAAAATCGACGCCTTTCAGGTTCGTGTAGCCGTGATGCACCACGTTGTGACCCACTTGCCACAGGCTGTACGGCGTGAGCGACGGCAGGAAGGCGATCCGGCCCAGCCAGCGGTTGAGCGTGCGGTGCCGGGTCAGGCTCTCATGACATGCGTCGTGACCGATGACGAAGAGCCGTCCGATGACGAAGCCCGCCATGCATCCGAATACGGTCTTCAGCACGAACCCGTGCGCGAACACGCTCGCGGCGAGCGCACACAATAGCAAAACGTAGTCGAACACGAGCAGCAGAAGCGCGTAGGCGGTGCGGCGTTCGGCGAACGGTGTCAGCCACGAGCGGATGACCTTGCGATGGGGCAATGGCTCATTGGCGGGAACGGGGTGATTCGGACTGTTCATGAAGAGTGACCGGTAGAGCGGTGCAGCACAACACTACGCACGCGGCCGACGGCTGCATGCCGTGTCCGCGATGATGTGATCAGACCGTTTCGCGCTGGTGGCGAGTCAGCGCGACATCATGTTCATGCTGACATTGTGCATCACCCAGATCGTGCCGAAGATCAGGAACAGCGCGGCGAGCGCGGTGTAGCATAACGCCAGCACGTTCCAGCGCTGGCCGCGCGACAGGTCCAGATGCAGGAACGTCACCAGTTGCACGACGATCTGCACGAACGCCAGCAACGCGAGCGCCATAATCGCGGAGCCGGACGGCAGCAACCGTTGCGTGACGATCGAGAATGAGCCAGCCGTCAGCGCCACGGCGAGCACGAAACCGGTGATATAACCGGCGACGTCACCACGCGAGGCGGTCGTGGACGTCGAGTGTGAATGGACCATTTAGAGCACGCTCCCGAGATAGACAAACGAAAACACGCAGATCCACACGATGTCGAGGAAGTGCCAGAAGAGGCTCAGGCATGTCAGACTCGTGAGGTCGCGACCGGACAGTTCAGGCGAGCGGACGACATGCACGACGAGCACGGCCATCCAGACGAGGCCGGCTGTCACGTGCAGGCCGTGGGTGCCAACCAGCGTGAAGAACGACGACAGGAAGGCGCTGCGACTGGGGCCAGCACCGTCGGCGACCAGGTGCGAGAACTCGCGCAGCTCTAACGCGAGGAACAGCGCGCCAAGCACGAACGTCACGAGGAGCCAGCTGATCACGGCACCACGCCCCTGGCGCTGCGCGCCGAGCATCGCGAAGCCGTAGGTGGTGCTGCTCAGCAGCAGCGCGCCGGTTTCAAGTGCGACACCCGGGATGTCGAACAGGTCCCGTCCGGACGCGCCACCCGCGAACTGGTGCGCCATTACGGCGAACACGGCGAACAACGACGCGAACAGCATGCAGTCGGTCATCAGGTACAGCCAGAAGCCGAACACGGTGGGCGTTGGGCCGTGGTCAGCGCTCGACCTGGCGTGATGGACGAGTAATGCAGATTGCGACATGGATCAGGTCTCCGCGGATTCGGATAGTTCAAGGGCGGCCGGGGTGGGTGCGCTGCCGCGACGTGCTTCGATTTCGCGCACGCGCGAGGCCGGAATCACGTAGCCATGGTCGTCGCGGAAGCTACGCGCGATCAGCGCGGCGACGATTGCGACGAAGGCCAGCACGGCGAGCCACGTGATGTGCCAGACGCCGGCGAAGCCGAGCACGAGGCTGAATGCGCCGATCAGGAACCCGTCCGCGGTGTTCGACGGTAGGTGGATGTCCTCGTAATGCGCCAGTGCGGCATTTGCTGCGCCGCTTTCCTTCATGTGCGCGAACGCGTCGAGCTGGTGGACGACCGGTATGCGCGCGAAGTTGTAGACAGCGGGCGGCGACGCGGTGGCCCATTCGAGCGTACGGCCGTTCCACGGGTCGCCCGTCAGGTCGCCGTATTCCGGCTCGTTGCGATGGATCACGCTCACGACGAGCTGGGCGATCTGGTGCACGACACCGAGTGCGATCAGCACCACGCCGCATGCGGCGACGAACAGCCAGGGATGCCAGGTCGGGTTGTCGTAGTGATTCAGGCGCCGGGTCATGCCCATGAAGCCGAGCACGTAGAGCGGCACGAACGACACGTAGAAGCCGACGAACCAGCACCAGAACGCCCGCTTGCCGAGCTTCTCGTTAAGCCTGAAGCCGAACGCCTTCGGGAACCAGTAATGGAAGCCTGCGAGATAGCCGAACACGACGCCGCCTATGATCGCGTTGTGAAAGTGCGCGATCAGGAACAGGCTGTTGTGCAGCACGAAGTCCACGCCCGGGATCGCCATCATCACGCCCGTCATGCCGCCGATCGTGAACGTGACCATGAAGCCGATCGTCCACAGCACGGGTGCGGTGAACTCGATGCGACCGCGGTACATCGTGAACAGCCAGTTGAAGATTTTCACGCCCGTGGGGATCGCGATGACCATCGTCATAATGCCGAAGAACGCGTTGACGTCTGCGCCGGAACCCATCGTGAAGAAGTGGTGCGCCCACACGAGGAATGCGAGCACCGTGATCGCGCACGACGCGTAGACCATCGTTCTGTAGCCAAACAGCGGTTTCTTCGCGAAGGTCGCGATCACTTCCGAGTAGATGCCGAACGCGGGCAGCACGAGGATGTACACCTCCGGGTGGCCCCACGCCCAGATCAGGTTCAGGTACAGCATCGCGTTGCCGCCGAGCTCATTTGTGAAAAAGTGCATGCCTGCGTAGCGGTCGAGGCCGAGCAGTGCGAGCGTCACGGTTAGGATCGGGAACGTTGCCATGATCAGCACGTTCGAGCACAGCGCGGTCCACGTGAACACCGGCATCTTCATCAGCGTCATGCCGGGCGCGCGCAGCTTGACTATCGTCACGAAGAAGTTGATCGCGGTAATCAGCGTACCGACGCCGGAGAGCTGCAGACTCCAGATGTAGTAGTCGACCCCGACGCCGGGACTGAACTGCAGCTCCGACAGCGGTGGATACGCGAGCCACCCGACCTGCGCGAACTCGCCGATCACGAGCGACAGATTGATCAGAATCGCGCTGATCGCCGTCATCCAGAAGCTCAGCGAATTCAGGAACGGGAAGGCGACGTCGCGCGCGCCGATCTGCAGCGGCACGACAAGATTGAAGAGGCCGACCATCAGCGCCATCGCCATGAAGAAAATCATGATGACACCGTGCGCGGTGAATATCTGGTCGTAGTGGTGCGGCGGCAGGTAGCCGGGGCCGTGAAACGCGATCGCGAGCTGAAGCCGCATCATTACGGCGTCGACAAAACCGCGCATGAGCATCAGCACCGCGACGATGATGTACATGATGCCGATCTTCTTGTGATCGACGCTTGTCAGCCACTCGGTCCAGAGCCACTTCCAGCGGCCGAGCTTCGTGAGCGTGGCGATGACCGCCAGCACGATGAGCGCCATGAACGCGGCCGCGCCCATGATGATCGGCTGATCGAACGGAATCGCGCCGGGCGTGAGTTTTCCAAACATGGCTTACTCCGTGGTCTGCGTGCGACAGGCGGCGTCGCGGAAGGCCGTGACATTGCCGTTGTTGTATCGGGCAACGATGTTGCGGAACAGGTGCTGGTCGATCGATGAGAAGTAGCGTACCGACTGCTTCTCGCTCGGCTTCGCGACTTCGGCGTATTCGTCCATGCTCAGGCGGTCCGGCGAAGCCTTGACCTTCCGTACCCATGCGTCGAAGTCGGTGACGCTCGTCGCGAGCGTGCGGAACTTCATGTCGGCGAATCCCTTGCCGCTGAAGTTGGCGGACATGCCTTCGAGATTTCCCGGGGCATCCGCGATCAGGTGCAGACGGGTCTGCATGCCGACCATTGCATACACCTGGGTGCCGAGTTGCGGGATGAAGAATGAGTTCATCACCGAGTCCGACGTGATCCGGAAATTCACCGGCGTATCGACTGGCACGGCGAGCTGGTTCACCGACGCAATGCCGAGGTCCGGGTAGATGAAGAGCCACTTCCAGTCGAGCGCGACCACCTCGACGTCGATCGGCTTCACGCTCGACTGCAGCGGCCGGTACGGGTCGAGCTCATGCGTGGTGCGCCACGTCAGGATACCGAGGTACAGGATGATCAGGGCGGGGATCGTCCAGACGACGATCTCGATCGCCGTCGAGTGCGCCCATTTGGGTGCATAGACCGCGTAACGGTTCGACGCACGGTAGCGCCACGCGAAGAACAGCGTCAGCAGGATCACCGGGATCACGACGATCAGCATCGCCCACGTGGCGGTGGCGATCAGCGACTTCTCGGCCGCGCCGACGCTCCCTTTTGGATCAAGCACAGTCAGATCACATCCCGATAGACAGGCGCTCAATGTCGTGACGATGGCTATCGACCGTTTCCTTAAGGTTTTTCTGTCTGTCATAGTGGTTAAGTCCGGGTTGTGGCACTTTTGACCTGAAGCTGGCTTGACGCATGCGGCGTCACACTCGCAGCATCATGGTCCGACAACCGGCCAGCTTTGTGATTGATGCCGATCAAGGACGAACAAAGCGGCGGGGTGCGGTGCACTGACGCAGTGCGCGGGCTAAATCAGGCGACAGTCTGCTGCGGCAAACCGTAGATCAGGTCGACGTTAATTGAGAGAAATCCCGCATCGCGTGCGCCGCTGACTGCGCGTTTCACCACATCGAGTGGCTGGATGCGATTGACAGCCTGCTGAACGTCGGTAGCAAATTCCTGTACGCCGAAGCTCGCTCGGTTGAAGCCGAGGCGCGCGAGTGGTGAAAGCGTTTTGGTGCTGACGGTTCGCGGATCAATTTCGATGGCAAGTTCTGCGGCGATCGAGAACGCGAAGCGGTTCTGCAGTTGCTGGACAAGCTCTTCGAGTTCGGCAACAGGGAAGAAGGTCGGCGTTCCACCTCCCAGATGCAGCTGCACGGTTCGCCGGTCAGGTCCGAGATGTGACGCGACCAGGTCCATCTCACGAACGAGGTAGCTCAGATATCTAGCGCTGCAGCCATGGTCGTGCGTAATGACCTTGTTGCATGCGCAGAAGTAGCAGAGTGATCTGCGTGCCGTTCGGCGGCTGCAGCCAGTCCGGCAATGGCTGCGAAATCGGTGTCTCCGGGTGCGAGAAACATCTTGGGTACCAGTCAATGCGGTTGAAGGCCAATAGTCCGGCCTCAAGGCTCCCGCTATCTCGACATTCCCACGCGTGACCCGATGTCGCATCTTGACTTCGGGATCGGGACCGGTTGACCCTGCGCAAGGGCAGCCCTGATTTGCGCGTCGACAATTCCCCGCATACATCAACAAGGGGAAAGCGATGAAGCACATGATTAAGGCCGTCATGATCGTGGCAAGCCTGTGCGCTACGGGTTTGTTCGAAGTGCTGGCATACGCGGATGACGTAAGCGCGAACGGAAGCACGATGGCAGGCGAGGTGACGGCGGAAGGGATCCACGCCGGTGACGTGCTCGTGCGTCTGCGTGCCATCTCGATCGAGCCCGAAGTACACACCAGCGGCACGTTGTCGTCGCTCGGCGTGGGTGTCAATAACGCACTCGTGCCGGAGTTGGACCTGACCTATATGATCCGCGACGCGATCGGCATCGAGCTGATTCTCGCCACCTCGCGGCATCACGTGACGTCTGGCCTCGGCGATCTCGGTGGCGTGAACGTGCTGCCACCGACGCTGCTGCTGCAATATCACTTCAACCATGCTGGCATGATCCGACCGTATGTCGGCGCGGGGGTCAACTACACGTACTTCTACAACGACGGCCTCAGCGCGGGCTCCGAAGGCATCCAGGTGTCACGCAGCAGCTTCGGTCCGGCGGTGCAGGCTGGCGTCGACGTGCAGATCACGAAGACCGTCTTTCTCAACGCGGATATCAAGAAGATCTGGATGCACACGGACGCCTCGGTCGGCGATAGTTCGTTGGGCCGGCTGGACATCGACCCACTGGTACTGGGAATAGGCGTCGGAATGAAGTTCTAGCGAGCGCGCAATGACAGACCACAGCTCGCACCAACGGGCGATCCGCTCCGCCCCATCCACCTGAAACGGAGATCTGGTCACTATGCCTCTGTATGACTACCGCTGCGCGGCCTGCGGCCACGCATTCGAAACGCTGGTGCGCGCCGGCCACACGCCCGTCTGCCCGCAATGCGGCGGCACCGCGCTGGACAAGCAGGTCAGCGCGCCGGCCTCGCCCGGCAAGAGCCGCGCGATCATCTCCCGCGCGCGGCGTCAGGCGGCGCGCGAAGGGCACCTCAGCAACTATTCGCCGGCCGAGCGCCGCAAGCTGCTGCGCTGAGCTCAACGGGGAATCGCGAGGTCGATGTATATGAACCCCGAGGGCGCCTACGGGATGGCACTCCGTCTCACCGTCTTCATGGCCGGCACGCTGGATCAGGCCACCGCCGACAGCCTGCTGGAACGCGCGAAGGGCATCTGCCCGTATCTCGACGCGTGGCTTCGCAACATTGCGTCAGCACGGCCGCCCTCGCGCTCGCGCGCTTCGATGACCACGACGGAAACGTCCTGCGCATGCAGTACGCGCGCCAGCGCGAGGCCGAGTTGCCTGCAGCAGGGTCGCGCCGGCGGCAACGTCGTAGGTCTTGCCCGAAGGCAGTACGTTCAGTGTGGTCATGATGGCGATCTTGATAAAAGGCTACGGATCAAGAACGATGGATAGCGGCCACGCTTCACGCGGCCAGTGCGGGTTGCAAGGCATCCACCAACGCTTCGGCGAACCCGCCCAGCGGCATCGCGATACACGTGATGCCCTGCTCTTCGAGAAAGCCCGCCTCCATACGCGTCGGTTCGTCGGGCAGCACGGCCCAGTGCGTGTCGGAGGAGCGCTTCATGATCTGGCGCGCGAAACTGCGTGTGAGCTGGTCATCGAAACGGCAGCCCAGAAACAAGAAACTGCGACCGCTGCGCCACGCCTGCACGGCGGGCGGAATGGGCGTCTGGATATCGATCTCGGTCATGACTTCGACGAAGTCGCTGTCAGAGCCCAGGTAGTTAGAGGCCGGCGCATGGCCGCCAATCGGCTTGTAGAGCAGCGCGCCCGAGGCCGGCACGTCATCCAGCAACGCGCCGTCTGCGCTATAGGCCGCGAACCAATGGCCGAAATGCTCGGCCTGCGACAGCCCCTGCAACTGCGCCCAGCCGCCCTGCGGCCGCGCCTGCGCCAGCGCGCAATGCAGTGCCGACGGCGTCGGCGTCATGGCGAAGGCCTCATTCATGACGCTCACCAGCGACTTGCGATGCTTGAAGTTTTCGATGAACTGCGCCGCCTGGGTCAGCCGGGTGCGGATCTTGTGCAGCACGCTGACCTTGGCCGTGATGATTTCGGCGAGCGCGAGCGGCGTGGCAGGGACGGCCGTATCGGGGCACAGCGCGAGCAGCGCCGGTCCCAGGTACGGAATGACGCCGCCCGCACACAGGCGTTCGGCGATGGTCTGGACTGAGACGGTCATGGAGTGCGCCTCACAGATAAATGGCGGCGCCAGCGCCCACGTTGGTCGCGGTGTCTTTCAGCGTCTTGACGATGTACTTGACCTGGTCGGTGTCGAGCAGCGTGTGCAGCGGCAGCGCCAGCGCGCGATCGCCGATGCGCTCGGTGTCGGGCAACAGGCCGCTCTTGCGGCCGATCGCATCGCCCGTGTTCATGTAGTGGAACTGCCGATGCAGCGGATGGCTGTAGGCCACCGTCTCAATGCCGCAAGATTTCATGTCGTCGATCATCTGGGCGCGCGCGCTCTGCGTAAAACGCTTGCCCAAATGCACAACATAGAGCATCCAGTGCACTTCTTCGACGTCCTGGGCCACGTAGGCCGGCTTGATCCCTTCGAAGCTTTGCATCTCTTCGTGATACCAGGTCTCGACCTGCTTTCGCTGCGCGAGGCGCGTGTCGAGTTCGGCCAGTTGCGCGAGACCGAGCGCGGCGGTCAGATCGCTGATGCCCGCCTGCAGCGGCACCCGCGAGCCGACCGAGACGGACGCGCGGTCTGTGACGCGCCGCTCGCGCAGATAGCGCAGTTCATGGACGAGTTCGTCATCGTCGGTGACGAGCATGCCGCCCGCTCCTGTGCACAGCGCGGACGGGCTGGAGAAGTCGAACACTGATACGTCGCCGAAACAGCCGACGTTGCGGCCCCGGTAGCGCGAGCCCAACGCCTCAGTACTGTCTTCGATCAGCCGCAAGCGTTGCGCGTCGGCCAGTTCGCGCAGCAGCGCCCACGCGGCCGGGTGGCCGTTGGTATTGCCGGCGAGGATCGCGCGTGTGCGAGGGCCGATCTTCTGCGCGGCTTTTTCGGCGCTCAGACAACCGCTCCAGTAGTCGATGTCGGCGAACACCGGCACGGCTCCCGCCAGCGTGATCGCCTGCGCCACCTGATGCCAGGTGTGCGACGCGCAGACCACCTCGTCTCCCGCGCCGATCCCCGTCGCGCGCAACGCAATCCAGGTGGCGAGCGTGCCGCTCGCGACCGCGACCGCATATTCCCGGCCAACCCAGCCCGCAAACGCGCGCTCGAACGAATCAAGCATCGGCCCGTCGCTCCAACGCGAGGATTGCAGCACCGCGTTGACGAGATCGATCTCGCGCGCCGCGCAAGCCGGTTCGCTCAACGCGATCTCATCGATTTCCATGCGCCTTGTCCTCGGTCAGGATCAACGCATCGGCCTCTTCAGGCCGCTGCGTGATGGACCTGTAATACCCGGCCGATATCGCGAAATAGATACTGCGCACACCGAACCGGAGCGCTGCTGTCTCGTCGCGCATCACCGTTGCGCTGACATGCATTGTGCGCACCTCGGGATAACGTTCGTGCCATTGCGCGGCGGCGTCGCGTAGCGTCGGTGCCGTGCGGAGCAGGTCCGCCGCGAAGTCCAATTGCTCGGCGTTCAGGCTCATCTCACTCCTCCACGCCAGCAATGCGCCGCGCTTCGACCGTGATCGGCAGCGGCGTATCGTCGGCCATCGCGGGCAATTCGAGTTGCCAGCCGTTCGCGAGCGTGACCAGTCCGCCCCACATCCCGGGCTGCGCCATCGCGACAATGGGCTCTTCCAGGTCCTTCTTTGGCACGTAGGCGCTCAGCGCGCCCTTGCTGTCCTTGCGGATCATGACTTTCATGGTTGCGGACTCCGGAGATTGATGACAGGTTCAAACCAGGTTCAAGCGGGATGCGCTGCTTCCTCCAGCAGTGGACGAAGCAAACGCCGCGTGCAGCCAGCGCACGCGCCAGCTTCAGATGCGCTGCATGTTCGATCGCGCTGAATACGCCACGGTGCCGGCCTTCCGGCGCCGCCGCGTGCAGCCCGCACACGGCCAGGTGATTGGCTTCGGTGGCGCCGCTGGCGAAGATCAACTCTGCGGGCTTGCAACCGAGCGCTCGCGCGATCGTCGCGCGGGCCGCAGCGAGCGTGCCCTTCGCCTGCTGCCTGACGGCATGCTGCGACGACGCGTTGCCCCACACATCCGTCAGGATGGACAGCATCGCCCGCCACGGCGGAGGCTGGCGGCATGGTCGCGTTGTGGTCGAGATAGATCGTCGCCCGGCTCCGTTAGTTTGCTTCACGGCCAGAACACGCATTCGCGATCGATGCACAGCATGTCCAGCAGCTCGGCCAGGTCGGTGCTCTCATGCTGGGGCATCCATCGGTGCGACGCATGATCGCGCGCGCTCAGGTGCCACATACCGTCTTCATCGCGCGTGAGCCAGGCTATGTCGATCAGCCCGCCATTCGCGTCGACATTGCGAGAGCAGCACGGGCTCTCGACACGGAACCCCTGCCCATCGCGCAGCACGCGCGGCTGCACATAGCGGTAGCGGGTACGCTCGCGCAACGCTTGCTCGATCTGGCGCTGGGTCAGGTCGAACGGGCGGCCCGCGCGCAAACCGTCGCGCGGCGGCGCCGCTTCTGGCGCGCTCGCCTGAACCGTCATGAAATGGCTCCTTCTTCGGGTAGCAGGCCGGCGGGTGCGGGCGCAATTTCATTCTCCGTGCATCCGACGACACAGTTGCCGAACTCCACCAGATAGACCGGCTCGCCGCTCTCAACCACCTGGCCGACGTTGACGATTTCGCCGACCGTACCCGCCTCGGCCAGACAATCGTCCTGGCCGCGCTCCGGAAAGCTGCCGTCGTTGCACAGGTCATCCAGCGCGATCACGCGCATGCCCCACTGATAAGCAGGCTGAACCGGTTCGATACTCATGCTGACGGCTCCTGCGGTTGCGACGTCTCCGGCTGGACCCGTGTGCCGATCTTGTGCAGCGCTTCGGCCCGCTCGCCCAAGCCTTGCAGCACGTCGTCCGGCAGATTGTCGAGCGTGCATAGCTCTTTCGCGCGCATGCCGACACGGTGGCCGCTCTCGACGAAATCCACTGCGTAGATATAGAACCGCTGAAGGAAGGTGTCGATGCTGGTGACGTAGCCGAACTCGCCCTTGTTCACCAGCACTTCGCCGATGTCCTTGCCGTTGTAGGTGCCGTCGTTTCGGATCACCGCGCGTGCGATCACGCGCTCGCCGTAGTTGAAGCGCGGGGGAAACGCGACCTCGATCAGGTCGTCGTCGCGGTTGATGTCAGCCATGCTTCACTCCTGCTGATCGTTCGGCCTCGCTGTCGTCGGCAATACGCAGCAGCGCGGGCATCTCAAGACGCTCGGCCAGTCGCATCCGGAATACGCGATCAGGGTCGCCGATCATCTGCGGCAGCAGCGCGAGCGGCAGACGCTGCGCCACCCATTCGCGCACGCCGTAGTCGGAAACGCCCCGCATGCCGACCAATGCAGCAGGCGACAGGCGCTGCGCCACGCGAATCCGCACCTCGCGATGCGGATCGTGGATCAGGCGCGCCAGTTGCGCCTGCGGCAATCGCAACGCGAGCTGCAGCCGGACCATCTCGTCCGGGTCGCCGAGCAATGCCGGCAGACAAAACACATCGGCGTGACTCGCTGGCCTGCAACCGTGCTCCGCCGGCAACTCGCGGAACTGCACGTACCCGCAGCCAGTGCAGTCGAGCGGACCGCCCTGCCAGTGGCGCGGTGCAATGTCGCCGCCTGGTACGCGCGCGTTCTGTACGCTCATGGTTGCGTCCCCGTCCAGCCGCGCGTCGGATACTCACTCAGCGCATCCATTGCATCGTCGGACCCGACGCCGGTCTCATGACGATCCAAGACCTGCGAAAGCAGCGCGCCGCCCACCCGGTCTTCGGGATCGAGCCGGCGCAATTCGCGCAGTAGCATGCGCGCTTCTTCAAAGTCGCCGAGACGCATGTTGAGGTACGCGAGGCCCTTCAGCGTGAACAGATAAAAACGCGCGGCCGCGTCATAACGCGTGGTCACGATCGCGGCCGCAAGCGGGTCGTCGCCGAGATCTGAGCCCAGCGCGGTGCGGGCGACCGCCAGCGCGTCTTCGCCGATCGCACGCGCCTGCGCCAATTGATGGCCGTAGAAGTAAAAGCGGTACAGCGCGATCAACGGCACCGGATGGCGCGGCGCGGCGGCTCGGGCGCGTTGCAACAGCGCGAGCGCCTCGTCGGGGCGCTCGCGCAGCCGACCCGCCTCGGCGATCAATGCGTTGACGCCTGACGGCAAGCCGCCGCCGATCGCGCTCTGCGCAAACGCGGTCATTACGTCGTCGAGGGCACGGTCGCTAGACTCCATCGCCATCGCTCCTCTTCAGGAGATCTGACGCGGCAGCGGCGGCCGCCCGCGGCCAATCGCGCTGACATCGATGGTCGCCACGCCCGGCGGCGCCGACTCCACACTGCTGCTGCAACCACAAGCGGCCTGGTTCGGATTGAAGAAGATCAAGCCGGACTGGGTTGGCGTGTCGGCGAAATCGATCGTTATGCCTTCGAGCATCAGCCGGCTCTCAGCCGGCAGGAATACGCGCAGGCCGTTGATGTCGAGTTCCTGTTCGCCTGGTTGCAGCGCCGGCTCGGCGGTGAATTTCGCGGTATAGCCGGAACAGCCGCCGGCGCTCACCACCAGACGAAAGCCGGCGCCAGCCGGCAGGCCCGAAAAGCGCACGATACGACGCATGAACTTCTCGGCGGCACTCGTCACAGTTACGTTGGACAGCATGATGCGTAGTCTCCTGATGGATGAATGGTCGGCCCGGCCACGAGCCAGACTCAAACCTGAACGATGCAGCCGTCCACGGGACACACGGCGACGCACTGCGGGTCGTCGAAGTGGCCTTCGCATTCGGTGCATTTCTTGGGGTCGATCGCGAACACGCCGCTTTTCTCGCTGATCGCGACATTGGGGCATTCCGGTTCGCAGGCCGAGCATCCCGTACAGGTGGACGCAATAATCTTCAGAGGCATGGAGGCTCTCCTGTTGTCCTGTCTGGAAGGGTGTGGGGTGTCACGCAGCTGAGGCTGACGAGGTATAAGCACCCTGGCGAATCGAAGCATCGCCGCGGTCCCGGTGCACGATGGCGCCGCTGGCGATGCGACTGCGGTAGTCGTTGAACCAAGCAAGCACCGCTTTTTCGATAAATTCGCCGACGTACTGATCGACCGGCTCGATGCCCGCTTGCGCCAGTTCGTCTTTCGGGCAGGCGCCGATCTTCGCGACCAGCACCGCGTGGCAGTCGCGAAGCGCGCGCACGACCGACGGGAGTTGCTCGTCGTCGCCGTAACCGCCCATGCAATACAGGTCCACCCGGCGATGGCCGACGAACAGCGCTTCGGCTGCCGAGACCTCGAAGATCTGAAACTCCGTGACGTGGCCGAAGTGCTCGTTGACCCGGCCGCCGCCCTTCGTTGCGACCGCGACCAGCACCTTCATGTCGTCGGCGACGTCGATCTCGCGAGAGACAGCCAGCGCTTCTTGCTTCGCGTCGTGCTGCGCCTGACGCTCGGCTTCGACGCGCTGCTGGTATTCACGGCGGCGGTCGAGGTCGTAGACCACTTCCATCTGCTCGATCTTGTCGAGCGTGAAATCCTCGCTGCGGTCCTCGCCCAGCAGGCCAACCGCATCCGCGCGGCACTGGCGGCAATGACGCATCAGGTTGGCGCCGCCCATGCAGGCGTCCTGCACGGCCTTGAGTTCCTGCGCAGTCGGTCCGCGCTGGCCGCTCAGGCCAAAGTGAGTGCCGTGCTCGGTCTCCGAGATCAGCGGCATGATGTTATGCAGGAACGCGCCGCGTTTCCTGACGTCGCGGTTGACCTCGATCAGATGCTCATCGTTGATGCCGGGAATCAGCACCGAGTTGATCTTGGTCAGCACGCCGCGTGCGGTGAGCATCTCGAGACCCTCCATCTGCCGGTCATGAAGGATGCGGGCTGCTTCGTAACCGGTCACGCGCTTGTGCTTCCAGAAAATCCACGGATAGATTTTCTCGCCCACCGCCGGGTCGACCATGTTGATGGTGATTGTCACGTGGTCGATGTTGTACTTGCAGATTTCGTCCACGAGGTCGGGCAACGCCAAGCCATTGGTCGACAGGCACAGCTTGATGTCCGGCGCCTGTTCCTGCAGCATCCGGAACGTCTCGAAGGTCTTCTTCGGGCTCGCCAGCGAATCACCGGGACCGGCGATGCCAAGCACCGTCATCTGTGGAATCTCGCTTGCGACCGCCACGACCTTCTTCACTGCCTGTTGCGGCGTTAGCTTCTGAGAGACCACGCCGGGACGCGACTCGTTCGCGCAGTCGTATTTGCGGTTGCAGTAGTTGCACTGGACGTTGCAAGCCGGCGCCACCGCCACATGCATGCGCGCATAGTGATGATGGGCTTCTTCCGAGTAGCATGGGTGATTCTTGACCTTCTCCCAGATGTCCGGCGGCATGTCGTCGAGACTACCCGACGCACCGCAGCTGGCCTTACCCTCGCCACCGTGCGTGCCGCAGCCGCCACCGGTGGACGGGTCTTCGATCTTTACGCCGAGCGGTTTAATCTGCCCGATGCTGATATAGGCCGCTGCGGGCAAGTCGCTCGCATTGGAACTCGCTTGCATGGATATCTCCTCGCAACCGACGGCGGCCGCGCGCAAGCCATAGAGCCAGATCCATGCCACTCGACAAGAACGCCAGGAATCAACGAGTTAGGATATATTTCGCAGTTCTGTTTGATCTCGGCGCGCGACGTATCCCTACAATTTCGTTGCGTCGTGTCGGTGTTGCGACAAATCTCACACGACCCGGACAGCATGTTCTGAACCAGCGAGGCCTGAAACGACGGCGAGATATCGCCGATCTCGTCAAGGAACAGCCTACCGCCGTGCGCCAGTTCGAAGCAGCGCTTACTTGGCCCCTCCGCGCCGGTGAACGCACCGTTCTCTTGGCCGAACAGCCCGCTTTCCCGCAGGCACTCCATCAACGCCGCGCAATTGCCGCGACCAACGACTCGCTGCTATCTGGACCGCGCCACTCATGCGAACAGGAGCGCCGGTTCATCGTTCACGTTGGGCACGATCACCCCAATGCCGCTCCTTCGCGCGCGGCCGACGGTGCCTTCGCCGGGCCGGAACTGAAGACGCTACTGCTCGTCCCGCGAAGGACCCGTAGCGCTCAGGCCGCGCAGTTGCCCGTCCGGTTCGGCCAGCACCACAACGGCGCGCCGCCACTCCATCGTCTGCACAAGATAGTTCAGGGACTCGCGGAAGGCTTTCGCCACATCGAGCGACGAAACCAGCGTCTTGCTCACCTCGTAGACGCCGTCCAACGCTTTTCAGCCATCGCGCATGGCAATCCCGCGCGCGTAACGACAAATCCGACAAAAAGAACGGCGGCAATCCTCACTCGTCGGGCGCATCGACACAAAAACAACAGCGAAACAACAGCGGCCCAGTTGAAAGAGGCCACTAGAGCGTGAAAATCCACTGGCATGGAAGTTGCCCTGAAGGTCGCATTACCCCGCTTTCAGGAGCCTGCGATGTCGGATTTCCAACGCGTCAGTACCGGCCTCCATCCGCGCGGCGCCAACCCGGTGCATCTGGGTCATGCCGCCACCACGCCGGTCGATCCGCGCGTGATCAGACGCATGCCGCCTTACCTGACCGAGATGTACGGCAATCCCACCAGCCGTTCGCATGCCTACGGCTGGGTCGGCGAAGAAGCGGTGGAACTGGCCCGCGAGCAGGTCAGCTCGCTCGTCAACGGGGACCCGCACGAGATTGTCTGGACCTCGTGGAGCTCCGGCCGCGCATGCGGATCGCGTGCCAAATGCACGGCGGCGTCCACGAGCGCGGCATGCGCTCGGGGACGTTGTGCACGCATCAGATCCTCGAGGAACTGCCATTGCCGCCGGTCGAGATCCACTGCTCGATTCTCGCCGAGGACGCGGTCAAGGCGGCCGTGTCTGACTTTCGCTCGCGCCAGACGATTCGAGGCGCAGCAGCCGACGACCTGTAACTCGCCGAGCAACCAACCTGCTCGTCTAACCCGAAGTGAGTCCATTCAAGCCTGAGAGGAACCTCCATGGAAACGCTCACCCAACCGGCTTCCGCCACACCCGGCGTCATGCCCGGCCTACTCGAATTCACGCCTCAGGCCGCTGCGAAAGTGGCCTCGCTGATCGAGGAAGAAGGCAATCCCAACCTGAAGCTGCGGCTGTACGTGTCCGGCGGCGGTTGTTCGGGCTTGCAGTACGGCTTCGCGTTCGACGACCAGGTGGCGGACGACGACATGCAGACCGTCACGGACGGCGTCACGCTGCTGGTCGATTCGATGAGCCAGCAATACCTGCCCGGCGCGCGCGTCGACTACGAAGACGGCCTGGAAGGTTCGCGCTTCGTCATTCACAACCCCAATGCGCAGAGCACCTGTGGCTGCGGCAGTTCGTTTTCCGTGTGAGGCAATCATGAAAATCTCACTGACTGGCGCCTCCCGACGACGAGGAGAACAACCAGTTCGACAATGCGTGGGACGTTGACGTGCAATCGCGTCTCGCGTGCTGCGTGAAGCTGCGACGCCGACCTGACGATCGAACTGCCGCCACATACGCGCGAGCTCGCGCGTGAGCATTGAGGGCGTGCGTCCTTAGCGCTGTGCGGCCTCTTCAAGCGCCATAGCGGTCAATCGCCGCGAGCGCATATCCGCGCTGATAGCCGCCGCCTGTGTTTGTCTTCCCGGATCGCCGTTCCTATGGATAGCCAATCCCTACAGCGTTTGCATCGCGCCGACCGCATCCGTACATCCTGGCTGACGACGCCATCGCATCGCGCATCGCTTTCTGCAGCGCTGTGTTCATCGCTACACCTGGCTGTTCGAAACAGGACATTCGCGACAGGTCTTCGTTGGAACCGCTTCATCACAGCGCCAGCGAACACCGGAAAGCCCCGCGGCAAGCGGCTATTCGCACTAACCGTGCATGGCGCAGTACTTGCAAACCGTATGTTCAAATGCCTAAAGGACAACTTCCCGTGTCGAATCCGATCATCAACGACACCACACTTCGCGACGGCGAACAGACCGCTGGCGTCGCATTCACGGTTGCCGAAAAATGCGCGATTGCCGAGGCGCTCTCAAGCGCCGGCGTACCCGAACTGGAAATCGGTATTCCCGCGATGGGTGCCGAGGAAATCGATTGCATCCAGACCATCGTCGCGCTGAATCTCGACGCCGATCTGATGGTCTGGGGCCGTCTTACCGACGCGGACCTGGCGTCGGCCTTGTGCTGCAATCCCGACATCATTCACCTGTCGATTCCCGTGTCCGATATCCAACTTCAACACAAATTGCGCCAGCCGCGCTCGTGGGTGCTCGCGCAGGTGAATCGCGTGATCAGCGCCGCCGTCAAGAGCGGCAGCAAGGTTTCGTTGGGCGCGGAGGATGCCTCGCGTGCGGACCCCTCGTTCCTTGCCGACGTGGCGCGGTACGCGCAACAGTGCGGTGCGCAACGCATCCGCTTTGCGGACACGCTCGGCGTCCTCGATCCTTCTTCGACCTATGAAGCGATTGCGCGATTGCACGACGCGGTCGATCTGGAAATCGAAATCCACGCGCACAACGACCTCGGGCTCGCGAGCGCGAACACCCTTGCCGCACTGCGCGCCGGCGCAACCCACGCCAACACCACTGTCAATGGTCTCGGCGAACGCGCCGGAAATGCCGCGCTAGAGGAGATCGTGATGGGCGTGCGCCATATCATGGGTCGCAACATCGGCGTCGACACGACCGCGCTATTGAGCATCTCGCGGCTTGTCGAACGGGCTTCAGGACGCCCGGTCGCGCTGAACAAAAGCATTGTCGGCGCCAGCGTATTCACGCACGAGTCCGGCATCCACACAGACGGGCTCGCGAAGAATGCATCGACCTACGAGAGCTTCGATCCCGCCGAACTCGGTCGCGAACGCTCGGTCGTGCTCGGCAAGCATTCGGGTTCGCAAAGCGTGCGCCGGGCTTATGACGCGCTCGGCCTGGCCGTCAGTGAAAAGCTGCTCGTGCTGCTGCTGACCCGGATCCGCCACCATGCCACCCAACACAAGCAAACGCCCAGCGCCGCCGACCTGTATCGCTTCCTGATCGAGTTGCGCTACACCGTCGGAGAATTGTCATGAGCGGCGTTGTGGTCGGCTTCACGAAGTGCGTCGCGCGACCCGAACAGTCGGGCACGACGACGCCGTGCGCCACCAGCGGCGCCTGCGACAAGTACTTCGCCGAGCCGACGCTCTGTCCATACCTATCCTCATCCGCTTGCAAGGAGTAAACGCGATGGAAAGCTTTGTCCAGCAACTCAAGGCGCTGTCCTCAGCCGAGGACTTCCTGCAGTTCTTCGGCATTCCGTTCGACCAGAAGGTCGTCAACGTGAGTCGACTGCACATCCTCAAGCGCTTCTTTCAGTACATCCAGCAACAGGACGCGTTGCCGGAAGGCGACGAACCCGCCCTGTTCGCGTCATATCACGCGCTGCTGCTGAAGGCTTACGACGACTTCGTCACCTCCACGCCGGCGCAGGAAAAAGTGTTCAAGGTGTTCCGGGACACAAATGGGCGGCAGCACGTTTCACTCGACAGTCTGCGCGCATCGCTGCCCGCGCGCACCCTTGCCTGACAGGTGGAGCAAGACCATGCACATCGTTAAGACCATGCACATTGTCGTCTGCATCAAGCAGGTCCCGGACTCGACGCAGATCCGCGTTCATCCGGTCACCAACACGATCATGCGCCAGGGTGTTCCGGCGATCGTCAACCCGTATGACCTGTTTTCACTCGAAGAGGCGCTGCGACTGAAGGACCGCTTCGGCGGCAAGGTCACGTTGCTTTGCATGGGCCCGCCGCAGGCCGAGGAAGCGCTGCGCAAGTGCATCAGCTTCGGCGCGGACGACGCCGTGCTGCTCACCGACCGTGCATTCGCTGGCGCGGATACGCTCGCTACGTCGTACGCGCTGGCAGCGGGTATCCAGCAGATCGCGAAGGAGCAGGCGGTGGACATCGTGTTCACTGGCAAGCAGACGATCGACGGCGACACCGCGCAAGTCGGTCCCGGTATCGCCAAACGCCTCGGGCTGCAACTGCTGACCTACGTGTCGCGCATCGTCGAGACCGCTCTCGATGCGCGCACGATCACCGTCGAGCGCCGCGCCGAGGGCGGCGTGCAGGTGCTCAGGACTGCGCTGCCGTGCCTGATCACAATGCTGGAGAACACCAACGAACTGCGTTTTGCGACGCTGCCCGCGATGATTCATGCGGCCGGCTATCCGGTGCACAAATGGAACTGCGAACAGGCCGGCATCGAAGACCTCAGCAAGATCGGCCTGAAGGGCTCGCCGACAGTGGTCAGCAAAGTCTTTGGACCGACGCCGCGCAGCGAGAAAGCGGAGATGCTCGACCTCGACGCATCGAATCTTTGCGACGTGTCGGTGAACCTGCTGCAAAAGATCTTCACGCGCCATCCAACCCTGGAAGCTGACCTGCTGATGAAGGAGGGGTCATGAACGCACCCGCCGCCCCCGCGAAGAAACCCGCCGGCCGCGCAGGACGCAACCTCGAACTGCCGGAACACCTGAAGGCCTACAAAGGCGTCTGGGTCTTTATCGAGCACGACCGTGGACACGTGCACAGCGTCTCGTGGGAACTGCTCGGTGAAGCGCGCAAATTGGCCGACACGCTCGGCAGCCGAGTGGGCATCGCGGTGCTCGGCGGCGCGAATGAACCGCTCGAACAGTTCGCCGCAGAAGCCTTCACTTACGGCGCGGACGATGCGTACATCGTCCACGACCCGGTCTTGCAAGGCTATCGCAACGAGCCGTTCACGAAAGGGCTGACCGACCTCGTCAACCGGCATCAGCCCGAGATCCTGCTGCTGGGCGCGACGTCGATGGGCCGCGACCTCGCCGGCTCCGTAGCGACGACCTTGCTGACCGGGCTGACCGCCGATTGCACCGAACTCAACATCGATCCCGCGTCGCGGGCGCTGGCGGCGACGCGCCCCACCTTCGGCGGCTCGCTGTTGTGCACGATCATGACGCTCGCGTACCGTCCGCAGATGGCGACGGTGCGCCCGCGCGTGATGCCGATGCCGCTGCGCGACGCCAAACGCACCGGCAACATGGTCCATGGAACGCTGGGGATGATCGAGACGGACATCGTCACGAGGCTGCTCGACTTTATCCCGGATGCGAGCAGCAACCGGATCAACCTGCCCTATGCCGATGTGATCGTGAGCGGCGGCAAGGGGTTGAAGAGCCCGGAGAACTTCCAGCTGGCGTTCGAACTGGCGAACGTGCTCGGCGGCGAAGTGGGTGCGACCCGGCCATGCGTGCAGGCCGGCTGGGTCGAGGGGGAGCGCCAGGTGGGACAGACCGGCAAGACGGTGCGGCCCAAGCTCTACATCGCCGCCGGCATATCCGGCGCGATCCAGCACCGCGTGGGCATGGAAAGCGCAGACGTGATCGTGGCGATCAACACCGACCCGAACGCACCCATCTTCGATTTTGCACACTACGGGATTGTCGGCAATGCGTTGCAAGTGTTGCCCGCGCTGAAGCAGGCTTTTGTGGAGCATTTGACCCGGCGCCGCGAGCAGGCTGCCTGAGGAGAATCACGATGAGAAAACCTTCACAGTTCGATGTGATTGTGGTCGGCGCCGGTCCGTCCGGCAACGCTGCTGCTTACACCATGGCCAAGGCAGGTCTGGAAGTGCTGCAGATCGAGCGGGGCGAATATCCGGGCAGCAAAAACGTTCAGGGTGCGATCCTGTACGCGAAGGCGCTCGAAGAGATCATCCCGGACTTCCGCGACGATGCGCCGCTGGAGCGCCACGTCATCGAGCAGCGGATGTGGATGCTCGACGATACGTCGTTTGTCGGTACACATGTGCGCAGCGAGGATTACAACAAGCCGCCCTATAACCGCTACACGATCATCCGCGCGCAGTTCGACAAGTGGTTTTCATCGAAAGTGCGCGAAGCCGGCGCACTGCTGCTCTGCGAGACCACGGTGAAGGAACTGATCATGGACGGCGACCGGGTGGTCGGCGTGCAGTGCGACCGCGAGCACGGCGATGTCTATGCCGACGTGGTGGTGCTAGCCGACGGCGTGAATTCGACGCTCGCGCGCAAGGCGGGCTTTCATGGAGAGATCGGGGCCGGCAACGTTGCGCTCGCCGTCAAGGAGATTCTCTTCATGCCAGAGGAGACGATCCGCCAGCGCTTCAACGTCGGCGAGGACGACGGCGTCGTGATCGAGATGGTCGGCAGGATCACCGACGGCATGATGGGCACTGGCTTCCTCTATACCAACAAGGAATCGCTCACCATAGGCGTGGGCTGCATGCTGAGCGACTTCAAGAAAAACCCCAACCGCACGAGCCCCTACGTGCTCCTCGAAAAGATGAAGCAGCACCCGTCGATCGCACCGCTGATTGCGGGCGGCGAGATGAAGGAGTATTGCGCGCATCTGATTCCCGAAGGCGGTTTTCACGCAATCCCGCAGGTCTACGGCAACGGCTGGATGATCGTTGGCGATTCAGGCGGTTTCGTGAACGCCGCGCACCGAGAAGGATCGAATCTTGCGATGACCACGGGACGCCTCGCCGCCGAAACGGTGATCCACGCGAAAGCCGCGGGCCAAGGCTACCGCGCCGGCACGCTCAAGGCCTACAAGGCCGCGCTCGATCAGAGCTTCGTGATGAAAGACCTGCACAAGTACCGCGACATGCCGGCCGTGCTGCACCAGAATCCGCAGTTCTTCACGACCTACCCCGACCTCATGGCACGCGCCGCGCGCACGATGATCACGGTCGACGGTAAGGACAAGAAAAGCAAGGAGCGCGAGATTTTTTCGAGCTTCCGCACAGCCCGTTCGCTTTCCGGCATCGTGGGTGACGCCTACAAACTCCTGAGGGCCTTCCGATGAGCACCCTACCCGTCAACGTAGAGGAAAAGCTGTTCCAGAACCGTTATCGCGTCGATGCAGGACGGCCGCATGTCCACATCAAGGATGCCGACGTCTGCCAGAGCGAATGCAGCGCGAAGAGTTGCACCTTCGTCTGCCCGGCCTCGTGCTACAAGGCCGAAGGCAACGGCGCGGTGACGCTGATCACCGACGGCTGCCTCGAATGCGGCAGTTGCCGCATCCTCTGTACCGACCACCAGAATATCGAGTGGGACTACCCGCGCGGTGGTCACGGCATCCTGTTCAAGTTCGGTTGAGGAACATCGTCATTGCCAGACCAGAACGACATGTGTTTGCTTGCACCGAGAACCGGCCGCCGCCGCATCCGCGGGGCGCCGGGCGACAAGGGCTCGACCGCGCTGCTGAAGGCCTTCTGGGCGGAACAGCAGAAACGCCAGCCGCCCGATACCGTCGCGATCACGTATTCGGGCTGCCTCGGCTCGTAGTGGAAGCGTTGCTGCAACGGTCCGTCTGAGGAGACACACGATGTCCAAACAGCCCGCCATCGCATCGTTGGCCGACGACAATCTGGCAGCCGGCGGCGTGGCAGCAGCCGACCGTGCGCTGAGCGCGACATGGTCAACGAACCGGCGATGACAGCGCCGCGTTCGCACCACCTTAGTCGAGATACGGACCGCTTCCGATCGTGATCGTGCCAAGGTCCGCGCCAAATCCAGATTTGACTTCTCCGAGCCATTCGCCTCAGTCGCGATGTCGCGGCCCCGACACGCCGCAAGTCCGACAGTCCTTTCAGAGACGCTTGATCTCGACACCGTATTTCCTCAGCGCGTAGCCAATCTGGCGCGGCGTCAGTCCGAGCAGCCGCGCCGCTTTTGCCTGCACCCAGCCGGATCTTTCCATGGCGGCGATGAGACGCTCGCGGTTGGTCATCTTCGCATCACTTCCGAGGACTGCGCCGCAAGCCGCTAACGGAGCCCGCTCGCTGTCGACAGGCTGGACCGCAACTGCGCCCGACGTAACAACCTCAGCCCGCGGCGTAGCCGGCTTCACGGGCACGGGTACGAATCGCCCGGGCTGCAGCGCGGTTTCGTCCGATCCGCTCTTCCACAGCATCGCGGACAGGCACTGGCCGTGGCAGCAGGCAAAGTCGTTTCTCACGATCGCTGGTCCCGGCGCCAGGGTCGCGCTCCGCTGCACGCAATTCTCGAGCTCGCGGACATTACCGGGAAAACCGCAGCTCATCAATACTTCAATCGCACTCGCATCGAAGGTCAGCGTACGGCCGTTCTCGCTGTTGAAATTCTTGAGAAACTCAACGGCGAGGAGCGGAATATCGCTGCGCCTTTCACGCAACGGCGGCAACAGCAAGGGAACCACGCAGAGGCGATAATAAAGGTCGGCGCGGAACTCGTTCCTTGCCACCGCCTCTTCCAGGTTTTTATTCGTGGCGGCAATCACGCGAACATCGACCTTAATGGTCTGGTTGCTGCCGACGCGCTCGAATTCTTGCTCCTGCAGGACGCGCAGCAGCTTTGCCTGGAACGAGGCCGAGATCTCGCCGATCTCGTCCAGAAACAGCGTCCCCTTGTCGGCGAGCTCGAAGCGCCCCTTGCGCGAATTGAAGGCGCTGGTAAAGGCACCCTTCTCATGACCGAACAATTCGGATTCCAGCACCGTCTCATGGAGCGCCGCGCAATTGAGCTTGATGAAGGGCCGCTTGGCGCGCGGTGACAGCTCGTGAACCGCCTTGGCGACCAGCTCCTTCCCGGTACCGGATTCGCCGCGCAACAGAACCGTGCTGTTCGATTCGGCTACCACCGCGATCTTCGCGAGCAGACCGCGCAGCGCCGGGCTGTCGCCAATGACCCCCTCGATCTGAGACTTCTTACGCTCTCCTGCAGGGCGCTTAAGCTCGGACAATGGCTTTTGCAGCCCGTCCTTCCCCGCCATCAGTCGCTCGCAGTCGCTCTTGAAAAAGCGATGCAGCTTCACCGTCTGCCCCACCAGGTTGGCGACCATGGTAAGCAGCCGCACGTCGTAATCGAGCCGGAAGTTCGACCCATAGTCCAGGACGCGGTCGATGGTCAGCGTGCCTACGACTTTCGCGTCGATGCGAATAGGGACGCCAATGAACGATACGCGCATGTTGTCGGAGGCACCGAGCACGCCCATGTCGGCGGCATTGAAGCCCGAATGCACCGCTATGTTCTCGGCGACGAGCGGCCTGTCCGTCGCCATGATCTGGTCAATTGCCTTCTGCGGCAGGCGCGTCCGGTAGTGCTCATCGCTGCCTTCGCTCCAGTCCGCGCCAACGGTAATGTCCGGTACGCCATCATCGTCGAAGAGAGAGACGATACCGAGCCGCATCTGAACAAACGATTGCAGGAGATTGATGACGTTGGCCAACGTGACTTCGAGCCGGTAGGGGGCGGTCAGTACCTTCGATATTTCGAAGATGCCGGTAAGCACGCTCTCGTGCCACTGCACAATAGGGACGGCGTGGTCCGTCTCGGACTTTGAGCTAGGCCTTTCGCGTACGGAAGCGATATGCAACATGACGACGTCCCCGTTGTTGGGACCGTGCTCCCCGTCACCTTGTTCGGATTTGCGGGCATTGTGTTGCATATCATCCTCGATCTAGCGCCCAATTTCACGGGCTGACTTCAAAAGATAATGCCCTTTCATGGAAGGACGGTGAAACTGTAATGCCTTTTTACTTATCTTTTGCTTTGGCGATCTCGCTGCGTAAATTCCGTTAGGAAAGCGAGTTCCATTGATGTCGCTCAAATCAACTGCGATTTGTCTACTCCTGGTGCAGCCGATTACAGGTGTCGTCCATCATTGATTGCTGCCTCGGTGCCCGTGAGATAACTCGCCGCATCCGAGCCTAGGACGAAGACGATCTATCTTTGCGACCTCTTCGGGCATGCCCGCCCGGCGCAGCGGGATATTTGGCACAAGAAGCGCTTCCATGTCGGGCGACAAAATGTCCGTCTTGAACTGGCCGAGGACGTATGGAAACTGTTTTCAGATCGTCAGATCCGAGCCTATCGGTCCGATTAATCTGGTTTGGTAAGTCATGGCTGCGTTAGCGTAACGTTTCCAGTGCAAAAAAAGCCCCTCCGGGCTCTAGGTCCCAGCCATCCTCCCTACCTCTATTGTTTTGGCAGCCCAAAGTATCTTCACGACGCGCTTCAGGTTGGTAGGCCAACACCTGTAGACTCATTTCGGTGCTGCCCCGTCCGAGCGTTCGGGTCAGGAAGTGTGTGGCCCCGAATCCAGTGCTTCAGCGTGCCGAAGAAAGGTTCGACAGTGCTTCTGCGCATGGTCATTGCGTCAGGCTTGCGCTCTAGCCGACGCTGCATGGCCTCAAGTATATGCTCATGTTCCCATCGTCGAATGCGCCGGTAGTCGCTGGGTGACATCGTTCCTTGAGCGGGCAACGCGGGCAGGCGCTGGGCCAGTAGCCGTCGTACTTGCGCACGTTCTGGCCAAGGAAATCGAAACCGTCTGCAATGTTCGTGATCCGGGTCTTCTCTTCCGAGCGCTCCAGACCTTGAGCGGCCATAAACTGCCTGACCGCCGGAAGCACCTCGAATTCGAGCACTTCTTTCGACATACCGGTCACAATAAAGTCATCGGCGTAGCGAACGACGTTGAGTTGGGCCTTGCTGCGTGCCGCCGCGGTGAGATTACGCTCGGTCATCAGAGCATCGAGCACGACGAGCAGATTTAGATCGACGCCCGTGAAACGCATGATCCCAACTTATCCATAGTGTGGATGCGTTCCATCAAAACAATCGATTTTACGAAATGTACGGCATGGAGGATAGTGTTCCTGGTAAATACATTTCAATTTCGCAAACCTGCTGGCGCCTTCGTCGTGCCGGGGTAGCGGATGAAGTGTGTCGTAGAACTGAGCGAAGCCGAGGAAATGACGTTGCAGCAGTTGTCGATCAATCACATGCATCGGGACTCGCGCACGCGAGCGGCGGCCCTGTCGCCGCTCGGACACAGGATCAAGCGCAAGCTCACCGCCGAGCAACTCGGCGTGAGCGGGCAGTCGATCTGTGACTGGCTCACGCATGGCGCAACAGCGGCGTGTCCGGCCCGATGGGCGGCCATAACGGTGGGCACATGAAGCACCACTGGCGACGCTTCATCACCTGGATGAAGGAAATCGCAGATCCCGAACTCGCTGAACTTTCTCGGCGGACACGGCACCAAATTTCAAGTCAGTTTCTCGTGGACGCTCTCATGAATACTGTAGCAAAACGTCGGGCCGGAGAAATAGAATTTGGGCATATCAAGATGGTTGTCAGTCTTTGCCCTGACTCCGAGAAAAATCCTCAGGTGTACGCCGAGCATCAACCGAGGCACATGTCCAATGCGGCCACGGTCTTCGGCGGCATGGGCAAGCTGGATCGCGCCGACACGACGCGACAAGCGTCTGGCAGCTTACTACCGGCAAAACTTCGCATAGTTCTCCAAACCCTTTCTATATCGACCGCTTACCTTCGTACAGTTGAGGCAACCCTCGACTTCGCCTTGGTTTCGCGACGAATCGGGAGCAGCCGATTGCAGGTGCCAAATGCTTCAGCGACCCGGCCAAATGGATCTCGTGTCAATCGCGGTCAGATCGTGCGGAAGATGCGGGGGAAGTCTTTGGTAGATCTGATGCGAAAGGCACGCGCACTCGATGTAATCTCCATCGTGGATGAGGTTCGATCGGTCCGTGAAGCATTGACGGAAATACTCTTTTCTTCGGGCTTCATCCCAGAACTGTTCCAGAGTGCGGATGATTTCTTGAAATCGAACCGCTTTCTCAGCAAGTCCTTCGCGTGTGTCAGGTCCACCCTCAAAGGCCGGACGGCGCATAGGAGGCAGTCGTGAATTTGGCCGTGTCCACAGATAGAGGACCTCTCTCCATGCGCTCTCAGGTGCGGTGGAGGCTGGTTTGGGAAAATGAATTGCGACTCGCCGACCACATCGAACTGTCCGAGTTCTTCCGAAAGACCTACGGACCGACCGGGGCGTTTAATGCAAAACCATTCGAAGGCAATCACAGTTGGGCTGGTGCGAGGCCAGAGTTCCGTGCAATCGGCTACGACGCGCGCGGCGTAGCGGCTCATATCGGCGCACTGCGTCGTTTCATCAAGGTTGGCGCAGTCGATCTACTAGTGGCCGAACTAGGACTGTACGCGGTACGTCCGGATCTTGAGGGACTCGGAATCCCTCAATTAATGCGCGTGATGTATCCCGTGTTGCAGGAACTTGGCGTTCCATTTGGCTTCGGCACGGTTCGACACGCGTTGCGGCAACATATTGCAAGGCTGCTCGGCCGACCCGGTCTGGCGACTATTGTGTCTGGAGTTCGCGTGAGGTCGACCCTTCGAGAAGTGCATCTCGACACGCCGCCCACACGCATCGAGGACGTACTCATTGTCGTCTTACCGATTGGACGGTCAATGAGCGATTGGCCGACCGGAACGATAATTGATCGGAACGGGCCAGAGCTGTGAGGTACTGCTTATCCGAAGCGCGCAGCCAGTGCGCTGACACCAACGGACGTCGCGACGTCTATTTGACGTTTGACGACGGCCCTAATCCACTCTGCACACCGGACGTCCTCGATGTGCTGGCGGAACACCGGGTGCCAGCGACTTTCTGCGTCATCGGCGCGTACGCAGCGGACCAGCCGAAGCTGATCCGACGCATGATCGCAGAAGGACACGAGGTCGCAAACCACACGATGACTCATCCGGACCTGTCCAGATGCGAACCCACCGCAGTACAACAGGAAATACTAACGGCAAGCAGGGTCATCAGGATGGCGAGCCCCCATGCTTCGCTGCGGTATATGCGTGCCCCGTATGGCATGTGGACCGAAGCAGTGTTCACTACGTCAGCGAGCGCTGGTCTGGCGCCCCTCCACTGGTCGGTAGACCCGCGAGACTGGTCTCGTCCCGGCGTGGACGCGATTGTCAGCGCAGTGCTGGCCTCTGTCCGGCCGGGTGCAATTGTGCTCTTGCACGACGGATGCCCTCCCGATGAGTTGGGACGATGCACTCACGCTGGTCGGCGCGAGCAGACCCTCATGGCGCTTTCCCTCATGATTCCAGCATTGCATGACCGGGGGTTTGCAATCCGATCGCTTCCTCAACCTAACCGGACGAACCAGACACCCTATGAACATGCTTGGCGCAACTAGCACTGTCGCTGTCTCGTTTTATGCGCTCTTGCTCCCCCTGAAAGCCTATGCGCTGTTTACATGAGCAATAGCGATTGGCTGTCACGGAGCGCTGCTGCCAACGTACCATACCGGGGTGGAAACAGGCCGCCACCGGAAACCCGAAGGCGGGACCGAACGCTACAGAATGTTCGGTATCGCGATGGCGCTTCGCAGAGCCGATCTTACGCGCGGTTCTTCGACGTTGGTGGTGGCATATGACAGCGTTTGTAGCGACGAGTGATCGTGCAAGCATCTAGAGACGATCGCGCTTTCCGTTGAGAACCTGGCAGTTGGTTTCTAAAATCCCTTACCGACTAACGAATTGTGCATCCGTCGACTCCGTGAAAACTGGGAGCTACTGAGCCTTACCGCAAGCAGCTCGGCACTCGCCCACCGCCAGACTTTGCACGGACAGGAAGATTCCCCTGTGAAACGTTGCCGCGCGGCAAAGCGTTCGTACCGCATCCGCATATAAACGTCTCAATCTGATGCACCATTACCTTGGGGCCCTGCTGAAATATTCGAAGGGCATCACCCTCTTTCTGGCGCCCCACATCAACTCCTACAGGCGATTCCAGATCAGTACGTTCGCGCCGACCAAGGTCGCATGGAGACAAGACAATCGGACGGTCGGTTTCCGCCTTTACGGCGAAGGCTCGGATGCCGTCCGCGTTGAGTGCCGCATTGGCGCTGCGGATCTCAATCCGTATCCCGCTTTTGCGGCCCTGATCGCGACGGGTCTTGCGGAACCGATCGAGCCACCTCCAGCACTGCCGCATTGTCCGGAACGTAACATTCGCGACACGAACAATCGGACGATGCACCGCCATAACCCGACATTGTGCCGGTCAACATCCCGCAAATTGTGCTCCGACTGTAGATGCTCGCTTGGCACAACGCTTGCGATCCATCGCCGACAACTCAAGAGACCTGACATGCTCACTCCGATCATCAATGACACGACGCTTCGTGACGGCGAGCAGACCGCCGGCGTCGCTTTTCGCACCGAGGAAAAATGCGCAATCGCCGCCGCACTGTCGCAAGCCGGCGTGGCCGAACTCGAAATCGGAATTCCTGCCATGGGCGAAGACGAAATCGCGTGCATCGCTGCAATCGTCGACCTGAACCTCGACGCCCGCCTGATGGTTTGGGGGCGCCTCACCGACGAGGATCTCACCGCGGCATTGCGCTGCGATGCCGATATCGTCCATCTCTCGGTTCCCGTTTCGGATATTCATTTGCAACACAAGCTGCGGCAGTCGCGCAGTTGGGTCCTGGCGCAGATCGCGCGCGTCGTCGACGAGGCAGCGAAAAACCATCCCAAGATTTCCCTCGGCATGGAAGACGCCTCGCGCGCGGATCCCTCATTTCTCATAGAAGTGGCTCAATGCGCGCAGCAGCATGGGGCCCAGCGCGTGCGCTTTGCCGACACTGTCGGTATCCTGGACCCCTTTAAGACCTTCTACGCCATTGCAGCGCTGCGCGTCGCCGTCGATCTGGAGATCGAAATCCATGCGCACGACGACCTCGGGCTCGCCACAGCCAACACACTGGCCGCCCTTGGGGCCGGCGCGACCCATGCGAGCACCACCGTCAACGGGTTGGGTGAGCGCGCCGGCAATGCAGCGCTGGAAGAAGTCGTGATGGGCGCGCGGCACCTGCTGCGACGAGACACTGGCGTCGACACCAGAGCGCTGCCCGACATTTCGTCGCTGGTCGAACAAGCCTCAGGCCGCGCAGTTTCCTTCAACAAGAGCATCATCGGTAGGAGCATCTTTACTCACGAGTCGGGCATTCACACGGACGGCCTCGCGAAGCACCCCACGACCTACGAGGGATTCGATCCAGCAGAGCTCGGCCGGCAACGGTCGACGATACTCGGGAAACATTCTGGATCTCAAAGTGTGCGTGAGGCCTACGACGCTCTAGGCGTGAGCGTGTCGGAGCGGCTCATCCCGCTCCTGCTTGCGCACATCCGCTCTTTCGTCACGCAGTACAAGCAGGCGCCGAATGCAAGCGATCTGCGCCGCTTCCTGACCCAAGCCCACGGCACGCGGGTGAGGGTGTCGTGAGTGTGGTTACGGCGGCCAAACTTGTCCAATAGAAGTAACGACATGCAAGAAGTTATCGAACAACTGCGTCACCTGTCGTCGGCCGAAAATTTCCTGCGATTCTTCGACATCGCATTCGACGAGAAGGTAGTGAAAGTGAGCCGCCTGCACATCCTCAAGCGCTTCTTTCAGTACATCGAGCAACAGAAAGAACTGCCGCGTAACAACGCGACGGCCGTGCTCGCCGTCTATCGATGCTTACTGCAGAAGGCCTACAACGACTTCGTTGTATCCACGCCCGCGGAGCAAAAGGTCTTCAAAGCGTCCAGCCTGCGCGACGTCTCGCTGAAACTCGTGCACCGCCCCGAGATTCTGCTGCTCGGTGCAACCTCGATGGGCCGGGATCTCGCCGGATCTGTCGCAACGACGCTCTTGACCGGCCTCACCGCCCACTGCACTGAGCTGAACATTGACCCGTAGTTGCCGCATTCTGTGCGCGGACCATCACAACCTCGAATGGGCGTGTCCGCGCGGCGGGCATCGCATCCAGTTCTGGTTCGCGTAGACAAACACATCCATCGTCACATCGGCTTCCGAGCGCCGCAAAAGCGGCCGGGCGCCTCACCACTCACCATATCGGAGCAAATTGATGAATCTCACTACTGGTATCGAATCGACCGATCTCTTCGGCGGCAACGTTCCCTCCCCTGTGCTACAGCTGATCGAGAGAACCCGCGGCGGCAGCAATGACGATGTGGCCGCCGCGTTGTGGACTGCGGTCCTGTCGTACCCGCGCTGCCTGCCACCCTACTTTCTGCTGTATAAGTTCCATGCGAACCGGGGTGAACTTGGCGAGGCGCAGGAGGTCGCGACCAAGGCTTTGGCGGTCGCCGCCCGGCAAGCGTCGCTCGACAGCGACTGGTGTGCGGTACAGCCGGGCGACACCGACTTCACCATTCCTGGTCCGGGCCGCTTCTGGCTCTTCACACTGAAGGCGCTCGCGTTCATTAGCGTGCGGCGCGGTGAGCGCGCCGTTGCACTGAAGCTGATCGCCAAGCTGCGCAGGCTAGACCCCATCGATTGCATAGGCTTGGACGTCGTGGAAGCCTTGCTCGAACAGTCCGGGTCCCGATAATCGCCGCCGGAAGATCAACTGACAGATTGACAATATGTCCCCGGCACGGCTATGGCAGAACTCCATTGCAGTTCATGGCGATCGTTTCAGTAGTCAAAGCCGACGCTCACCGCAAATTCGGGCGGGCGCGCGCGCCATGCCGTGGACGTTTTTTTCAGCGAGCCGTGGAAACCGGTAGCCCAGCGGTGCCGACAATTCGGCGTACATCCGATCAAGAGACTGCGTCGCAAGCAGGGATTGCGTTGCAACCAGAAACGCAAATCAAGGCAACAACCAAATTGACACACGGCTTGCCGGTCGCGTCGAACCTGCTCGATCAGGCGTTTGCCGTCACCGCGCCGAATGAGGCCTGGTGTGGCGATACACGTTATATCGCCACAAAACCCTCGAAACCCCACGAATTCATGCCGCAAAAACCTTGCTGAAAGATCCCATTTCCTAACTTGGCTGGATTGGTCTTCGCGTGGTCTTACGCGGAGCAATCATGCGTGACGCCTCCTGCAATATTATCTCCCGCATCCAATTGCTTGCCGGATCACTGTTGTGAAGGGCAGACCATTGGACGGCCTCGGTAAATGCGGGAAGTGGCAGCGGAAGTTCGACGATCCGCAGAGGCATCATTTTTTCGAAATACTTGACCAGCCTTAAGGGCATCGTCGCTATACGGTCAGTGTTTAATAGCATAGGCGGGATCATGCTAAAGCTCGGCACGATGACCTCGTCCCGTCTCTTGAGACCGTGCTCAAGCAAAAACCATTCCTCGATGGAGGGCTGCCGCGTACGTCCGAACTTGACCATAACGTGCCCCATCGACATATATCTCTCGAATGTGAGCTGCCCTGATAGCTGCTTGTTCGTGCGGCAGCCTACGCACACGAGCGTCTCCTCGAACAGCTTCGCTTTAGGGTGCGTGCTCGACATGAACATTTCCGGCAAGATAAGAAAATCGGCTTCGCCGCGCCGGAGAACCTCATCGGGATCATCGGCAAGTGGCAGCAATTCGAAGCTGACGGCGGGAGCTTCCCGTGCAATACGCTCCACGATCTTTCGAAAAAATACGACTGCCATGAAATCGGAAAGGATGATCCTGAAGCGGCGATCCGATTTGGCTGGGTTGAAGACGTCCCGGGAAATAACGGAGAGCTGGATGTGCACCAGAGCCTCGCGGATTGGCGCAGCGAGCCCTTCTGCACGCGGTGTTGGGACAAATTCCCGGCCCCTCATCGTAAATAGTTCGTCGCAAAAATAGGTGCGTAGCCGGGCGACGGCCGCGCTCATGGCCGGCTGGCTCAGGTTGATGCTGCGTGCCGCCGCGGTGAGATTACGCTCGGTCATCAGAGCATCGAGCGCGACGAGGAGATTTAGATCGAGGCCCTTGAAACGCATGATCCCAAGTTATCCATAATGTAGATGTGTTCCATCAAAACAATCGATTTTACGAATTGTACGACATGGAGGATAGTGTTCCTGGTAGATCCATTTCAATTTCACAAACCTGCTGGCGCCATCGTGGTGCCGAGGTAGTGGATGAAGTGTGTCGTAGAACTGAGCGAAGCCGAGGAAATCACGTTGCCGCAGTTGTCGACCAATCACATGCATCGGGAGCCTCCTCGCGAACCCGCCGCATGTTTGGCAGAGATTGGAGATTTCCTCGGGGTTCCAGCGCTTCAGCTTTCTTGGCGCCATCCTTCAGCGCCAAGAAACGCAACCCCTGGACCAAACGGTACAGAATTTTCATGAATTGCGGCGAGATTCTTTGGGGCTGGTGACGTCTGACCGGTGTTCCCAGCGGTGAGCGATACCCTGCCTTACTTAGGTGGTAGGGATTCGAGTCTTGCCAATAGGGCCTTCCCACCACGATGAAGGAGAGAGACATGCTGTGCTTAGGAGTGAGCGGCGGGCTAGACAAAGTTCATGAAAATTCACTCGAACTGCCGAACACATTTCTGCACGACGGCGCTGCGGTGCTTGTCCGGGACGGACGCGTAATAGCGGCCGTCGAAGAGGAGCGCCTCAACCGGATCAAGCACTCTAACAAGTTCCCGAGCAGTTCAATTCAATACTGCCTCGCATCCGCAGGGATTCAGCTCAGCGATATCGACCACATCGCGTTTTACGCTACCGAGGCCTATTGCAACGTCATGCTCGAACGCCTGTTCCTGTCCCAGCCGAACATCTCCATTCCGGTGGATGCCAAGCTGTTTCTGCGTAACTTACTAATGCGGGAATTCGGTACCGAGGTCGATCCTTCGCGAGTCTCATTCGTGAGTCACCATCTGGCGCATGCCGTGAGCGCGTTTGCGATGTCTGGATTCGAGCAAAGTCTGATCCTCGCGGTCGATGGCGGCGGTGATTTCCTCTCGGGGCTCTTGGCGCTCGGATCTGGAACCGAAATTACGCAACTCGCGACTTTCGCAGAGCATGATTCTCTAGGGCTGTTTTATCTCGAAACCATCCGGTATCTCGGTTACGGCTTGTTCGACGAATACAAGGTCATGGGGCTTGCACCTTTTGGGGATCCCGCTCCCTATCGCGGGCTCTTCGAGCAATTCTATCAACTGTCCGCCAACGGTGAGTACCGCGTCTACCTGGACCGCATCGGTCCGACGTTGCTCCGCAGCATCCAGGTCCGGCGAAAGGGAATGCCATTCACACAGCAGCATCGAGATGTGGGTGCTTCATTGCAGGAAGCGCTGGAGCGGATCGTGTTTCACATTCTCCGCCATCATCGCGAGGTCACCGGTATGAAGCGGCTGTGTATAGCCGGAGGAGTAGCTCATAACTGCAGCATGAACGGTAAGCTGCTGTATTCGGGACTTTTCGAAGACATCTTCGTGCAGCCCGCAGCGCATGACGCCGGTTGCGCATTAGGCGCTGCCCTTATGATGTCAAACGACTTCGGTCGGCCCCCGCCGCGTGAGCGATTGCAGGACGTTTATTGGGGGCCCGATATTGGGCGCGATCTAGTCGTGGAGCAAGAATTGAATGCGTGGGCCGGACACCTCGACGTTGAACGCAGTGATGACGTGGCAGGCAGAGCAGCCGACTGGATGGCCAATGGCGCCGTGATCGGCTGGGTGCAGGGTCGTTCGGAGTTCGGGCCACGCGCGCTTGGCAACCGCAGCATTCTTGCCGATCCCAGGCCGGCCGCCAACAAGGACCGGATCAACGCCATGGTCAAGAAGCGCGAGGGTTACCGACCGTTCGCGCCATCAGTGCTCGAGGACGATGCGCACGAATTTTTTGACCTCCCTGAGGGCACCCGCGAATTCCCTTTTATGAATTTTGTAGTTCGCGTGCGCGACTCCAAGCGTGCCTTGCTCGGCGCAATCACGCACATTGACGGTACAGCGCGGTTGCAAACAGTTTCGCGCAAGACCAATCCCGCCTACTGGGACGTTATTAATGCGTTCAAGAAGCACACAGGAATCCCAATTCTGCTCAATACTTCCTTTAATAACAATGCTGAGCCGATCGTAGATTCGGTTGCAGACGCGATTGCCACGTTTCTGACGACAGAGCTGGATGGACTTGTGGTCGGGCCGTTCCTCGTCAAAAAGCGGCCCGCAACGCAGGAACATTGGACTGCGCTCGCGGTTTCACTGCCGCCCTATGCATCGCTCTATCGAGTCCGCGCTCACACAGCGCGGGATCGTCAGGAGACGGTGTGCGAAATTCGCACCGGCGGCTCGAACTGTGACAGTGTGCGTATTTCACATGAGTTGTTCGATCTGCTGATGCGGATCGAAGGCGAAGCCGTGCTCGGACATCTTCTCGATACGATTACGCCAGAGCAGACTCGACGTGAAGCCCTCGTCAATGAGCTGCGCGGATTGTGGGAACAGCGTCGGGTTCGGCTACATCCCTCACGGACGTTATCACGGTAACGACACCCTTCCAATGAGTGGCTGAAGATCTGAAGCTAGGTAACAGCGCTCGCGAGCTATTTTTCTAGAACTTTAAACAATAGCGTTTGGCCGCCGTGTAGTTCTTGTACCAACACGCCGGTGTCCAACGGAGCACCAGTCCCGGCCCAAGGTCCGGACACTTGCAGCGGCGCACCATAAAGGTAGGCGGAATTGACACATCAAACGAACTTCGAATTGCTGCGTCGGGAATTGGACGCAGACGATCCATGGCAGCTCGACAGCAATCCCTTTGAGCACGAGCGCCACAGGCAAATGCTTCGGATGGCACTTTCGCAGGGATCCGTCACACATGCGCTCGAAGTCGGATGCGCAGGCGGAGCCTTCACGGAAAAATTGGCACCGCACTGCCAACGGCTCACCGTGATCGATATCGTGCCACACGCAATTGCCAAGACACGCGAACGGATGATGGACCCACCACACATCAATTGGATCGTCTCCGATGTCCAGCATTTTTCGACTGAGCAAAAGTTCGATCTGGTCGTGGTCGCGGAGGTTCTCTATTACCTCGACGGCAGCGCCGAGGTGCGTGCGGCTGTCCGCAATTTAGCACGGATGCTTGCGCCCGGTGGACAGCTGGTTTTCGGATCGGCACATGACGCCAATTGCCGGCGATGGGGCCACATTGCCGGAGCCGAGACGGTCATAGCCATCCTGGAAGAAGAGCTGGTTGAAATCGATCGTTTGAGGTGCGTCGGTCAGTCGTTGAATGAAGACTGTCTGCTCGCCTGTTTTCGGAACGCGGCTTCGCCTTCGTGTGGATCAACTTACCAGCGTTAGGCCGGGAGATATTATGCGCATCTGTGGGATCAAACTGACGCACGACGGAGCAATCGCCCTTGTCGAGGATGGAAAACTGGTTTTTTGCGTGGAGCAGGAAAAGCGAGACAACAATCCGCGGTATCAGGCGATCGACGACCTCGACGCGATCGCGATCGCATTGGCCGAGCATGGTTTCGATGCGCACGATATCGACCAGTTTGTCATCGACGGCTGGGACGGAGTAGTCGAGTCGCAGTTTCGCGTCCTCAGTGGGTCGATTCCCGTCAGCCTGAAAGGGGCCCCTTATGCCGAACGCCGAGCCGATGATCTTCTCGCTTCGCTCGACGGCTCCGGACTGCTTGTCGGCGGCCAGTCCTTTCCTTATAAAAGCTATCCTCACGTGTCAGGCCATGTGGCCTCCGCGTACTGCACCAGTCCCTTTGCCCAAAGCGAGCAACCCGCATTCTGTTTGGTGTGGGATGGTGGCATCGTCCCACGCCTCTATCATGTAGAACGCCACCACGCCCGCCATGTTGACTGCCTGTTCCCCGTGATAGGTCACATCTACGCTGCGGCGGGTCATCACTTTGGTCCTTATAAGAAGCCGGGCGGCGCCCGGTGGGATCTGGGTGTGGCCGGCAAGCTGATGGCTTACATCGCGCTGGGCTCCGTTGACGAAGATATCGTTGAGGTATTTCGCGAGCTTTATCAGGCACGCTTTGCTGGCGACACGGAGTGTGCGCAAGCTTATCGCGAGAACATCCACAGCGCGGACGCGTCACTAGCGGCTGTAGGAGAGTTCTTCGAAGCAAGCGCGCTGCGACTGGAAGCCAAGCCGCCCGAAGACGTACTCGCCTCGTTCCATGTATTCCTCGAGCGTCTTCTCGTTCATGAAATGGGTATCGCGCTGCAGCGCCATTCGATTGCGGGGCCGAAAAATCTGTGCATCGCCGGCGGATGCGGACTCAATATCAAATGGAACAGCGCCCTGCGCGCGAGCGGTTTGTTCGACGCAATCTGGGTGCCGCCGTTTCCCAACGATAGCGGGTCTGCGATTGGCGCCGCTTGTTGCGCGCTGGCAGCTGAGAAGGGGTTCGTGCCGCTAGAGTGGTCGGTATATAGCGGACCGGCCTTAAAAGGTTGCCAAGTACCGCCCGGATGGACGGCGTCTACTTGCTCCATTGCAGAACTCGCCGGCATACTCGCCAGTAGCGAGCCCGTCATTTTCCTTGCCGGCCGGGCCGAGCTCGGACCACGAGCATTGGGGGGCAGAAGCATTCTGGCCGCCGCGACTTTGCCCACAATGAAGGATCATCTCAACGACATCAAGTTTCGAGAGCACTTCCGTCCCGTGGCGCCAATTTGCCTTGAGGATCGTGCGCCGACCATTTTTAGCCCGGGCAGCCCTGATCCCTATATGTTGTTCGATCATCAGACGCGCGCGGAATGGCGAGAAAAAATCCCTGCCGTCGTGCATCTTGACGGATCTGCCCGATTGCAGACCATCTCAAGGACTTCCGAGCATCCGGTGGCGCAACTTCTGGTCGAATACGAAAAGCTGACGGGAATTCCGTTGCTCTGCAACACGAGCGCCAACTATCACGGACGAGGTTTCTTCCCGGACGCTGCTTCAGCCTGTGTGTGGGGACGCGTCGAACGTGTGTGGTGCGATGGTTTGTTACTGACCAGGACTGGTCTGTCGCCGTCAGTCGACGAAACACTTTTCGCTACGTCGCCGTTCGAAGATTGCTGACGTTGCAGCTCAGTGGTCAGTACGACGCGATCAATTGTCCCGGCAGCTCGCTCTATCGCTACGGTCCGAAGACGATCAGCAGGCCGCCCTTGGCTCGATTTTCGCAAGCACTTATCCCGGGCGGAGGTTGCTCATCGACCCGCGGAACCTCGATGCCATCCTCGGAAACTTGGCATCTTCTTCAAAAATGCTGTGGGTAACGGGGCTCACGGGGGGTGCGGGTTGAAGCTGGAGCAATCCAGCTTTCCGGCGATGAGAAAGAGGACGGTGCGCATCGTCGGATTTCTCGACCTGCTCAAGATGCGCGAGGTCTTATCCAGACTGCAGCAGGCTTCTGGGGGTGACTGCCGCAGCCAAAGGCTGGGTGTCTCGCAATCTGCGCCGGAATGCAATCATGTGAACCACTTACTGTCCTGAAAACTGCCCTTCAGAACCGAAGCAAACCAACGGCTCCCGTTAAACCCGATGAGGCCCCACGATCCCGAGCCTGACGATGCGCCGGTACAGCATCGCGCGGCTGGGCATCGTCGGGCCGCATCACACATAAGCGGCATTGCGATCGCCCGTCTGAGTCTGCCGCTGTGCAGCCAGCGTCCGATTCCCACGCCTTCACCCGCAGAGTGAAATCTTTTCGCAGTTCGTCCATTGCGAGCGAAAAGATTTTATTTCGGCACAACCCTGCTCCCATGCGCAGATTGTGCCGACAGACAGGCATGACTTGCCGCACTCAGTGATCGGTCGCAACGAGAGACCACCCACGACCGCGCATCGAATGTCCTGAACGGCTCACGCGACGCACTCGCGACCCGAAGGACTCCCCAACTTCCCTCCGGATTCCTTGCGGGCCGCCTCGCGGCAGCTCGCGCTATTGTCATGATTGCGCGACGTCAATTTCTTGGTTGTCTCACTGCGCTCGGCGGAGGCGTCGTATTGAGCGCGTGCGGCGGTGGTGGTGGTGGTGGTGATAGCGGTACTGCGGATGCCGGCGGCTCTTCCACGGGCAATTCCACGAACCCGTCGAGCACGACGGCGGCACCCTCGACGGGCACGGCAACCTCCGGTCTCGCGACCTCGACGGGCACGACCAGTTCCGGTATTACGACTTCGACTGGCGGCACGACGACGGTGGCGAACGGCTCGTCGCCGACCGCCTCGACTGGAACAGCGTCCACCGGTACGTCCGGCTCGACCTCGGGCGACAGTTCTGGCTCTCCGTCGGACCCGAACTCGGGGTCACCCGGCAACGCTTCGAACGCTTCGCCACAGAACACGACCATCCCGCCGGCGACAGTGATTATCGACAGTCAGAACGCGTCGTGGACCCTGGTCGGCGGATCTGTCTACAGGAACGGTGTCGCGGAGGGCAACACCTACAACGTCTCGTTGATACTCTGGTACGGGGGTACGATCTATCACGAGGGAACCGGCGGCCAATTTTACGGATGGAATGGTTCGGGATGGCAGTCGTGCAATGACCCACGTTTGGGCGGCACCTCCGCCGACGGCACCATGATCCCGCCGGCGTCGTATCTGATCGACAAGGTCGGCACGATATGGACCGTCGTGAACGGTGTCGTGTACCGCGATCGGAGTGCCGTCGGCACGATGTCGAATGCGGCGCTTCTGCTGTGGTACGGCGGCAAGTTCTGGGCACAATCGACCGGCGGCCAGTTCTACGTGTGCGCCGATGCGGATGAATGGTTGCCGTGCAACGATCCGCGCATCGTGACCGCGGCGCCGGCCGGCTCGTTTCACGGTATCAACGGGCATTACGACTATTTGTATTCGACGTCGCAGCTCGTGTCGATCATGCAAGCCCTGGGCTGCTCGACGTACCGGCTCAGTTGTACCGACTACGCACCGCAACTCGCCGCGGTCGTGGCGTTGGCACAAGCGTTCCAGCCAGCGGGCTTGACCCTTTTCGTGCTGATCGATGTCGGCATCTACGACGGTAACGGCAACCTGTTCACGAGCGAATCGGCCGCCTACACGCGCGGCTTCAATTGCGCGGTAACTGTCGCGACGGCATTGCAACCCCACGGCGTGACCCTGTATGAATGCGGCAACGAACTGACGCGCGCGAACGGGATCATTCTCGACTCCACCAACGCAGGAACGAGCGTCGTCGACTTCAACAATGCGAACTGGCCGCTGATGCGCGGCGCGATGCGCGGCATGATCGACGGGGTCAAGTCGGTGCAGGCGGATGCTAAATGCGGCGTCAACTTTTGCGTCGCGGACACCGGCGCATCCGACGCTCTGTGGGATGGCAAGCAGCCCGATGGCACGAGCGGCCATTCGACCGTCAGGTGGGACTTGACTACATGGCACAACTACGAGGTATACGGCGACATCTTCGATATCGGCTCCGACGGGTCCGGCCCGGGCTTCGATTTGCCCACCTATTGCAAGGCCCGATATGGCGTCCCCTTCGTGATCTCGGAATGGAACACAGGACCGGAGAAGACCGAGGCGTACCGGGCCAACTACATCACGTCGCGCCTGCTCACTTACTATCAGGCGAGAAAGACGAAGAACATTCAATCGGCGATGTATTACGAGCTCGATAGCGGGGACGCAACCTACGGTCTGATGATCAACGGCACGGCGCTTGCGCTTCCGTACAATGCGTTCGCCAGTTTTGTCGCGGGCCATCCCGATAGCTGAGCGTCCGCACTCGCTGAGTCCGCGCGCTGCCTACGGTCGATCCGACCTGCGTAAGACGTTGACGGATAACCCGTCCCGGCCGAAGCCACGATAGGTCTCGTAGCCCGGGGCGACGAGTTGCGAGTCAGGCGACCTCTGTTGCGACGCGGCTGTGTCCGTGCATCACGTTACGCCCACAGCCGCATCGCTACAGCGCACGATTCGTGCAATCAGAAGATCAGAACTGGTGTCGCAGTCCCACGGTGACCGCGACCTGCGTGCCCGTCGACGATGGCGAGAGGGTATTGATCATCGCATCTGCGAGCACGGAATCCGCCGGCGCGCCATGAACATGCTGATAGACGCCTTCCAGGTACACGTCGGTACGCTTGCTCAACGAATAGTCGGTCTGCAGCATGACCGAATTCCATTTTGGAGAGGCTTTCGTGGCCCCCTGGTTGTAAGCACCGTCAGTGAACGTATAGGCACCGGATACGCTCCACGCAGACGTCACCGAGTAGTGTGCGTTCACCTCGTAATTGTCCAATCGCAGATTGCCGCCAAGCGGCAGATAGCTGCCGAGGCCCAGCGAGATGACGCCCGCCATGTTGTCGATCTGAGTATGGCTCCACACGAATCCGACAGTTGCGGGGCCGAACGTGTAATTGCCGCCGGCGCCCCAGATACGCTGGCGCTCCGCGATGAAGTTCGCGCTGCCGTCGCCCTGCGCGATTGCCCCATTCGGATTCGTGCCCGATAAGCCGCCGCCTGCGTTATTGAACTGCAGGTATCCGCCAGCAAGATTCACTGGGCCCTGCGCATAACCTACGCTAAAGCCGTACGCGCGATTGTCAGCGAATCCTCCCGCCTTGTTGCTGAACGAATACATGCCTTCGAACGTCACGCCGGCATAGGTCGGGCTCACATACTTGACCGAGTTGTTGACGACTACCGAATCAGCCGCCAGGTTGTCGTTCTCGAACGGGTGTGCGGCGAGGTTGCCGCCCCACGTGTTGCTGCCCGCGGAGATCGGTCCGAGCTGGTCGTTCAGCACGTCGAACTGGCGGCCCAACGTCACGGTGCCGAGATTGTCGCTTTGCAGCCCAACCCAGGCCTGAGAACCGAAGGCGTCACCCGGAAAAGCCTGGCTACCGTTGTTTAGATTGAAGCCCTGCTCGAGTTTGAAGATCGTACGAACACCACCTCCCAGATCTTCAGTACCCTTGAGGCCGAACACCGTATTCTGCGTGGAGCTGGTCGCCATTTGCCAATTGCTATGACCGACCTGGTTGTTGGTATAGATGAGTCCCGTGTCGATAAGACCGTACAGGGTCACGCTGTTTTGCGCATACGCGGAAACCGAAAATGCGCCCAAGACCCCGATTGCCACCAAGGTTTTTTTCATGCCTTTATGTCCCATTTGCGATTGCAGAAAAATAGAACAGCTCTTTTTGATTGGAGTTCCATCCGGCACATTCCACGTGGGATGGTCAACTCGCACCGATCTGCTTCTAAATCGAAATGCGCTTTCCAATCGCATCAAACAAGCAGAATAGCCACTAGCTGACCGGCGGTCGCAATCACGATCGCCAGATCAACCGGATTGGCCAGAAGAAATCCGAGAAAATCTGAATCGGCGGAGCGCGTGCGCCACATCCCGACAAAGCCGACCGACAGAATCAGCCCGAATAAAAAGTCGAACCCGAATCCTGCGGCAAGCCATCTGTTATGCCTGACGACATGTTCGGCGAATGCGAACATTGCCAAAAAGGCGATTTGCGACATGAGAACAACCAGTACGACAACATGCTGCTGATTATTCTTTTTCATCGGCTGGCGGAAATCCGGTTGCTCGGACCCGGCACGACCTCCTCGCTCGTCCGGGCGTGCTTCGGCAGTACCGGCGGCCACCCCAGCGAACGGAAAGTGACCGTCGTCCCCGCTCCATCCGCGGCGCAACCGTTATTCGACCGCCTCGCCATGCAGGACCAGGTCCAGTCCTTCGCGCTCTTCTTCCTCGGCGACACGCAACCCCATCACTGCGTCGATTGCCTTGAGCAGAACAAACGAGACCACCCCGCTGTAGATCAGCGTCGTCGCGACACCCTTGAGTTGCAGCATCACGTCACCGTCCGCGCCGCCGATGTCCTTGACCGCGAACACGCCGGTCAACAGCGCGCCGACGATCCCGCCCACGCAGTGCACGCCGAATGCGTCGAGCGAATCGTCATAACCGAGCTTGTGCTTGAGCCACGTGGCCGCCCAGAAGCAGACCACACCCGCGACGATACCGATCACGAGCGCCCCGAGCGTACCGACGAAGCCCGACGCCGGCGTAATCGCCACCAGACCCGCGACCGCGCCCGACACGATACCGAGCACCGACGGCTTGCCCTTGGCCGCCCATTCGGCGAACATCCACGCGAGCGCCGCCGCGGCGGTCGCCACCTGCGTCGCGAACATCGCGAAGCCGGCACGGCCGTCCGCTGCCACAGCCGAACCCGCGTTGAAGCCGAACCAGCCGACCCACAGCATCGCGCCACCGATCAGCGTGAGCGTCAGGTTGTGCGGCGCCATCGCTTCCTTGCCGTAGCCGACGCGCTTGCCGAGCACCAGACAGCAGACCAGGCCCGCGATACCGGCGTTGATGTGCACCACCGTGCCGCCCGCGAAGTCGAGGATGCCCGCGCTAGCCAGCCAGCCGCTCGGCTCCCACACCATGTGCGCGATTGGCGAGTAGACGATGATCGACCACAGCGTCATGAACACCAGCATCGCCGAGAACTTCATGCGGTCCGCGAACGCACCGGTGATCAGCGCCGGCGTGATGATCGCGAAGGTCATCTGATAGACGAAGTAGACCGTCTCGGGGATCGTCGGCGCGAGGTGGCTGACGGTCAGCGTCGTGGCCTTGTCGCCCTTGATGTAGTTCATGCCCGTCATGAATACACGCGAGAAGCCGCCGATGAACGAGCCGCCAGGCGTGAACGCGAGGCTGTAGCCCACCACGGTCCAGACGATCGTCACGACACAGGTGATCGCGAAGCTTTGCATCAGCGTCGCGAGCACGTTCTTCTTGCGGACCATGCCGCCGTAGAACAGCGCGAGACCCGGGATCGTCATGAACAGCACCAGCGCGGTGGAGGTCAGCATCCACGCGGTGTCGCCGGAGTTGATCTTCGATGAATCGACCGAGAACGGTGCGGTTGGGGTGGCCGGTGCCGATGCAGCGGCATCCGCCGCGGCCGGTGCTGCTGGAGCCGCGGACGCTTGCGCGACCGGCACGGAGGCGGCCGCGGGCGCCGAGGCGTCTTGCGCGAATGCGGAGCCCAGCCCGCCGGCGAGCAATGAGCCGGCCATCAACAACGTCATCAACAGTTTGCGCATCTCTCTTTCCTCTTATCCCAGTGTTTTTTATAGGGCGTCGGCGCCGGTCTCGCCGGTGCGGATCCGGATCACCTGTTCGATCGGCGTCACGAAGATCTTCCCGTCACCAATCTTTCCGGTACGCGCCGCACGCTCGATCGCCTCGATAGCCTGATCGACGATGTCGTCCGGGACGGCGACCTCGATCTTCACTTTCGGCAGGAAATCGACGACGTACTCCGCGCCCCGATACAGTTCGGTGTGCCCTTTCTGACGCCCAAAACCCTTGACCTCCGTAACCGTGATTCCAGAGACGCCAAGCGATGACAAGGCTTCTCGAGCCTCATCAAGCTTGAATGGCTTGATGACTGCACTGATTAGTTTCAATTTGCCTCTCCGTTGAACGTCGATCCCGATGTTGGCCGCGAATGACCGTGGCTCAGCGCGGAGACGTTCAAAGCAACTGTCATGCCATTCGCACGGCAGGTACTGGAGCGGGGAGTTATCGACGGAGCCGCGCTTCGGGTCCTATGTCGCTCGGATGGATGTTGTGAGGAACGGAGCGGGATTGGGCAGCTGACCTGTCAGAAGGCTTCTTGGCGGAATTCGGCGTACGGACTGGATGTACCGAGGCACCATGTGCGAGCGCGGTTTCCCGTCGTCCGCCCAATCGGGGGCATATGTGCACGGTTCTGTCGCTTGCGATTACACATTCATTAAACCAGGCTTTCAGGGTGCCCTCGCGTGCCCGACGCTCGCGAGTGTCTAACAGGTCGAGCGCGACTCCGCCGTGATAACGTGCAAAGACATCGCGACTCGAACAGGAACAGATCAGGATGATTTCGCATGTTTTCGTTGGGGTTAATGACTTTGACCGTGCGTTGAAGTTCTATTCGGTCGTCATGAGCGAGTTGGGACATCGACTGAAGTTTTGCGAGCCAGATAAACCGTGGGCTGGTTGGATGGCTGAGGGTATGCCGCGTCCGCTTTTCCTTATCGGCAGGCCATATGACGGCAACGCAGCAGAACACGGAAACGGCCAAATGGTGGCATTGCTTGCGCCTGATCGTCGTTCAGTGGACAACGCATACGCTAGCGCGCTGGCAAACTCAGGTTCTTGCGAAGGTCCTCCCGGCTTGCGAGCACACTATCACCCGGACTATTACGGGGCGTACTTCCGCGACCCGGAGGGAAACAAGATTTGCGTTTGTTGTCACGATCCTGCGGCGTAACTATTCCAGCAGCTTCCGGAATGCTCCCGCCGATACGGTCGCGAGAGCGAGCCACGCGCACGTGCTTTGGAAAAACGCTCTAAAGAATACTGTCCAACGCCTTGGCGAGCCTGGCGACCACGCCTTCGACGTCATGCAGTTTGTCCAGGCCAAATAAACCGACGCGGAAGGTTTTGAAGTCTTCTGGCTCGTCGCATTGAAGGGGAACACCGGCCGCGATCTGCAAGCCGGCATCGGCGAATTTCTTGCCGGATCGTATGCCGTCATCGTCCGTATAGCAGACCACGACGCCAGGAGCCTGAAAACCTTCAGCCGCCACGCTTTTGAAACCTTTGTCAGTCAGGAGTGAGCGAATGCGCTTGCCGAGTTCAAGCTGCTCAGCTCTGACTTTCTCGAAGCCATATGCCTCGGTTTCCTTCATGACGTCGCGCAGCGTCGCGAGACTGTCCGTGGGCATCGTGGCGTGATACGCGAATCCGCCGTTCTCGTAGGCTTCCATGATCTGCAGCCATTTCCCAAGATCACAAGCGAAACTGGTGCTGGTCGTTGCGTCGATTCTTTCGCGGGCGAGAGGGCTGAGCATGATCATTGCGCAGCAGGGTGACGCGCTCCATCCTTTTTGCGGTGCGCTGATCAGGACATCGATGCCACTGGCCTGCATGTCCACCCAGACCGTACCGGAGGCGATGCAATCGAGTACAAACATGCCGCCGACGGCATGCACCGCGTCGGACACCGCGCGCAAGTAGGCATCAGGCAACATCATCCCGGATGCGGTTTCGACATGCGGCGCAAAGACCAGATCCGGCTTGTTTTCCTTGATCGCAGCGACGACTTCTTCGATCGGAGCCGGTGCATATGCGGCCTGCCTACCTCGTTCGACCGGACGCGCCTTCAGCACCATCGATTCAGACGGAATGTCGCCCATGTCGAAAATCTGCGACCAGCGGAAACTGAACCAGCCATTGCGGATGACCAGACACTTCCTGTTCGTCGCGAACTGCCGGGCGACGGCTTCCATGCCGAAAGTCCCGCTGCCCGGGACGATCACGGCCGACTTCGCGTTGTAGACTTTTTTCAGGGCGCCGGAAATATCGCGTACGACTCCTTGAAAGAGCTGCGACATGTGATTGATCGATCGGTCGGTGTAGACGACCGAATATTCGAGGAGTCCCTCGCGGTCGACATCGGGAAGTAAACCTGGCACGTTCGCCTCCGGTAATTGACGGGTAAAAGAATCGAAAACAGATTCTAACGAAAGCCGCCTGCAACGGTATCGGCCGAGACGTCCCCGCCCTTCTTCGATCGCTGTCGCCCCAAAGATGGCGCCGCTCGCCTCCTCCCGACTGCTTCTCAGGGGAAGATCGGCGTCGTGGGCTCCGCGCCCTCGATATCGGCCTTCGGAAAATGCTGCGCGACCATCTGCTCGATCTCCTGCTCGCGCGATCCAGGCACGTCGGCCATGATCAGGAGCTGGCCGTCACGGATGGCGTCCCGAAAGCGCTCGAGTCGTGCATTCGGTTCGGAGACGCCGATCATCGCGGCCGTCCAGGCCCCGAAGCCGGCACCCGCCAACGTCAATGCGATGACGGCTCCGCCCGCAATCGCGAGCTCCGCGGGAGGAAACGCCAGCGCCACGAGGCCGACAAGCGCTCCGGTCGCACCGCCGAGCGCCACGCCTCGTTCGAGCGAGTGCACGACGTCGCTGCTCTGCAGCAAAGTTGCCTCGGGTAACGGTTCGAGTGCGACGCTGTGATTCGCGAGAACATGGAGATGTCGCCATGTGATCCGCGTCCGCAGCAAGTCGTCTACGATCGCCTTCGCCGTCGACGTGTCAGATGCGAGGAAATAAAGACGTCTCATCTCGACCCTCCATCAATCAAGCCGTCCTCAAACGGGACGATGACGTTCATCGTACGCCTGTGGCAGGCAAAAGTTGGCTCTGGGCAGGTGCGTGCCGTGTTTGGATCGAGGGTCGCCGCTGTATGCCAGCTTACAAATTCGGAAAACTTCTCCTGGAGACATATGGTTGAGCAAAAATCTGCTGCCAGACTATTTCGCGTAGTTCCGGTAAACCATGCAGCTTTGCGGTCCACATTACGTTAGGCGTCTAAACGGAGGCAAACGATGACACGCGTTCGCGTTGCGGGCTTCACCATCTCGCTCGACGGATATGGTGCAGGCCCGAATCAAGACATCAACAATCCGCTCGGCGTTGGCGGGACGGAACTGCATCAGTGGCTAGTCCCAACACACACGTTCCAGCAAGCCTTGTTCGGCAAGGACGACGGTACGACCGGGGTTGACGATGATTTCGCCGCCCGTGGTTTTCAGAATGTCGGGGCCTGGATTCTTGGGCGCAACATGTTCGGACCCATTCGTGGGGACTGGCCGGACACAAACTGGAAAGGCTGGTGGGGAGACAATCCACCGTATCACGTTCCAGTCTTCATCTTGACCCATCACGCTCGTCCCCCCATCGAGATGGCAGGCGGCACGACGTTCCACTTCATAACAGGAGGCATCCGCGAGGCGCTCGACCGTGCACGCGAGGCCGCTGCCGGAATGGACGTGCGGATCGGCGGTGGGCCGGACACAATTCAGCAGTATCTTCGCGAGGGCCTCATCGATGATCTGCACATTGCCGTCGCGCCGGTCCTGCTCGGTCGGGGAGAATCGCTGTTCGAAGGGGTCGACTTGCGGGCTCTGAGGTACGAATGCGTTGAATTCGTAGCGTCGGAGAAGGCCACGCATGTCGTCCTAAGGCGCCAAGGGCACACGGACGCCTAAGCACTCGCTGAGGGCCTCTTGCACCGCAAACTTCAGTGAATCACACCACCGAAAGGATCGACATGGTTGCTGACCTTGCACGCTCCTGGTTGACCTGGAGCGCGCCTGCAGCCGCTGCGCAGGCCTCCGGTCGCCCGCTCGTAGCGCTGGAATCGACGATCATCGCCCACGGCATGCCCTACCCGGAGAACGTTCGCACTGCGCGCGAAGTGGAAGCCTTGATCCGTGACGCGGGTGCCGAGCCGGCGACTATCGCGCTGATCGATAAGCGAATCCACATCGGCCTTTCGGATGACGAACTGGAAACGATCGGCCGATCCGACCACGTACACAAGGTCAGCCGCCGCGACCTGCCGGCCGTGCTGGCCGGCGGCGGGCTGGGCGCCACGACCGTGGCTGGCACGATGATATGCGCGGCGTTGGCCGGCATCGAGGTCTTCGTCACCGGAGGCATTGGCGGCGTGCATCGAGGCGCGCAGGAAACCTTTGACATCTCGGCCGACCTGCAGGAACTGGCGAAGACCTCGGTGGCGGTGATCTGTGCCGGTGCGAAGTCGATCCTGGACATTGGGCTCACATTGGAATACCTGGAAACCCACGGCGTGCCGGTGCTCAGTTGCGAACAGGACAATTTTGCGGCGTTCTACACGCGTGACAGCGGCTTTCGCGCGGACTTCAGGCTGGACGACGCGGAGGAACAGGCACGGTTCATTCGCACCAAGTGGGACCTGGGCCTCGCCGGCGGTGTGGTGTTGAGCTCTCCGGTGCCGGAAGCGGCAGCGATGTCGTTCGAAGAGATCGACGCGCTGACTGGGCAGGCGCTCGACGAAGCCGCTGCACAAGGAATCACCGGCAAGGCCGTCACCCCCTTCCTGCTGGCGCGCATCAAGGCGTTGACAGGCGGGCGCAGCCTGGCCACAAACATCGCGCTCGTGAAACACAACGCCGAGGTCGGAGCAAGGCTGGCGCTAGCGTTGGCACGCTCAAAGCCCAGGACAGGCGCGGTGTAGCCTCACTGCCGTTTCGCGCGGCTGGTGATTTCCTTGACGACCACCGCGCTGGTTTCGAGCCAGTGCCGAAGCTGTTCGCCCCGCCGCTATATGAGGCGCTGGCTCGTCGATATCTGCCTCGCTGAAGTCCCAGGCGTCCAATCGGCAACGCGCGAGACACCCCCTTCTCCGCTGTTTCCCACCGGTCGACAACCGCGCCGATGGGCGGCGGCAATGCGTCGGCCGCCGCCCGGGGCGCCGAGCTCCACGAAACCAGCCCCGTGCTATCTTTGACGAATTCGACACCTTCCTCTCAGGAGGGCTCGTGGACGTCGCCGTGTGGCTGCACAGCCTCGGAATGGAGCGGTATGAACCGGTGTTTCGCGAGAACGCCATCGACGCCGACGTGCTTCGCGATCTCACCGCGGACGATCTGAAAGAACTGGGTATTGCGTCGGTCGGTCATCGCCGCAAACTGCTCGATGCCTTGACCGAATTGCGGGCGCAAACCGGGCCCCGACATAGCGCCGCGAGCCCTGGCGAGGCGAAAGGGGAACGACGGCAAGTCGCCGTCCTGTTCGCCGATCTGTGTGGCTTCACGCGGATGAGCCGTGAAGTCGACGCGGAGGAAGTACTCGCCGTGCTCGATCGCTACTTCGAGCAGGTTGACCGCACCGTCGAGCAGCATGGCGGGCACGTCGACAAGCACGTCGGCGACTGCGTCATGGCAGTATTCGGCGCGCCGGTCTCGCATGGAAATGATGTCGAACGCGCCGTGCGGTCGGCACTCGCCATCAGGGACGGGATGCCCGACCTGTCGCGTGCGCTCGGCCGCCCGGTCTGCGTGCATATCGGCATAGCCGGCGGCGAAGTCGTCGCAAGCGGCACCGGTGGCGCGACTCACAGGGAATACACCGTCACCGGCGACACGGTCAACCTCGCCTCGCGTCTCACCGATGCGGCTGAGCCGGGGAAGATCCTGATCTCGGAAAGCGTGCGACGCCCGCTGGCTGACCGCCTGGACTGTGTCGAAGGCGGCGCGCTGTCGGTCAAAGGCTTCGCGGAAGCGGTGACGGCGTGGTGTGTTGCCGGCCTTCGGCGCTCACGCCCGGGCCGGCCGTTCGTCGGCCGGCATCATGAGATGCGGCAGTTTCGATCCGTGCTCCAGTCGTGCCGCGACACCGGAGGCGGACGCACCGTTCTGCTGCGCGGTGAGGCCGGAATCGGCAAAACACGCCTGGTCGAGGAATTCGTACGCGAGGCACGGGAGTCAGGATTCCTTTCTCATACTGGCCTCGTGCTCGACTTCGGTGCGTCAACCGGACGTGGCGCAATCCAGTCTCTCGTGCGCGGCCTGTTGGCAGCCGACGGCTCAACCGACGAAGCCGCGAGTGCCACTGACGTCGAGCACGCGCTCGCCAGCGGTTTGATCGACGCTGGCGACACACTCTTTCTCGAAGATCTGGTCGATTTGCCGATGGGGTTCGAGGACCGGGCAGTCTACGAGGCCATGGACAATGAAATGCGCGTTCGCGGCCGACGCAACGCCCTGACCCGGCTAGTCCAACGCGCGAGCCGCCAGCAACCTCGGGTACTGGTCGTCGAGGATATTCACTGGTCGGACGAATCGACGCTTCGCGACCTCGCCGGACTATCGGAAACCACGGCGGGATGTCCGGCCGTACTCGTGCTGACAGTGCGGACGCACGGCGATTCGAGTGAGGAGCCGTGGCGCGTGGCGACCGGCGAACCGTATTCGCTGATCGATCTGGGTCCGCTGAGCGCCGGCGACGCGCATGCGATGGCCAGATCGTTTCCCGGGGCGCAGGCAGGTCTGGCGGGACGCTGCATCGAACGGGCGGCGGGCAATCCGCTGTTTCTCGAGCAGTTGCTGAACGATGCGCAGGACGGTGAAGGGACCGGTGTGCCGGGGTCGGTGCGAAGCCTCGTACAGGCGCGGCTGGATCGGCTTGATCCCGCCGATAAGACAGTGCTGCAGGCTGCCTCGGTGCTCGGCCAGTTGTTCGAGAAGGAGGCGGTCGATTTTCTCGTCGATGGCGGTGGCGCCGATGCTGATGCCGGCGTTGCGCTGGAACCGCTTGTGATCGGTCTGCTGTTACGACGTCAGGGCACCGGATTCATCTTCCATCACGCACTGATTCGCGACGCCATTTATGACGGGCTGCTGAAAAGCCGGCGCCGCGATTTGCATCGTCGCGCTGCACAGTGGTACGGCGAGCGCGACCTCGTCCTGCGAGCCGAACATCTCGATCGCGCGGGAGAACCCGGGGCAGCGCTCGCCTATTGCGAAGCAGCGCGCTCGCAGGCGTCGGGGCACCGCCATGAAGCCGCGCTCCGGCTTGTCGAACGAGGGCTCGATCTCGCGGATCAACGTAGCGACCGCGCCGCACTCGAGTGTCTACGGGGCAGCGTCCTGCATGACCTCGGCGACATGAAGTCGGCACTTCATGCATTCGAAAGCGCCCTCGAATATGCGACGACGGACGCGGAGCGTTGCCGCGCATGGATCGGGCGGGCCACTGTGAAGCGGATCATCGACGATCTCGACGGTGCATGGGCCGACCTCGACTACGCCGCTGCAGCCTCCCAAGGCCTGTTGCGCGAAGAGGCGCGCATTCACTTCCTGCGCGGCAATCTGTGTTTTCCCCGCGGCGATATCGACGGCTGCGTGCGTGAGCACGGACGCAGCCTTGCCCTCGCGCGCGACGCGTGTGATCCCGAACAGGAGGCGGCCGCACTCGGCGGCCTGGGCGACGGCGAGTACATGCGCGGCCGGATGATCAGCGCCCACGCGGCCTTCAGCCGCTGCATCGAACTCTGTCAATGCCATGGCTTCGGACGGATCGAGGTGGCCAACCTTCCGATGCGGGCGATCACGACGTGGTTTACCGGCGAAGCCGCGAGCGCACTCGACGCCGCGCTTGCCAGCGTCGCCGCAGCGCAGAAGGTGGGGCACCCCCGCGCACTCGCCGTCGCCCATCACGCTGCCTGGCACTGCCTGCACGATCGCGCGGAGTGGGATCGTGCGTGGGAGCACGTCGCTCCTGCGCTGCAGTGCGCGCGCGAGCTGAAATCAAGGCGCTTCGAAGGTGAAGCGCTCGCGTTTCGCGCGGAATTGCATCGGGTCGCCGGCCGTTCGCGCGAAGCGCGCGCCGATATCGAAGCGGCGCTGTCGATCAGCCGGGAAACCGGCATGAACTACCTGGGCCCCGCTTATCTCGGCGTGCTCGCGCGCACGACGGACGATCCCGTTGTCTTCGCACAGGCGCTCGCGGAAGGCGAAGCTTTGCTCGCGGCCGGAGCGGTGAGCCACAACCACTTTCTGTTTCGACGTGATGCGATAGATGCATGCATCGACCGCAAACGCTGGGATGCGGCCGCGCATCATGCTGCGGCCCTTGAAGACTATGCACGCCGCGAGCCATCGCCCTTTTCCGGATTTTTCGTGGCGCGCGCACGGGCGCTTGTCTCGTATGGAACCGGCAATCGCGATCCGGCATCGCTGAAGGAACTCCAGCGGCTACGGCAGGAGGGCAGCAGCCTGGGTTTCATTTATGCGCTCCAGGCGATCGAGGCCGCGCTTTCGGGCGAAGCCCGATAGAGGAGGATCAGGTCGCCGCGCTCACTCCTGTTGACACCGTCCAACCGTCACCGTATCTTGCAATCCAAGGTAAAGCGACATGACACGGCGGTTGTGTCTGACTGTTTTCCGTTGACCTGGCCACGACGATGAACATTGACGATCGGCTTCTCGAGAGCAAAATGATCGCGATCGAACAGGCGAGATCATGGAGTCCACGCGTCATTTCCAAGCTCGAGACTCTGATCAGGAGCGACGACGAGCTTTCCGTCTACCGGGTCAATCCGCTGGCGTTTGCGCGAGATCGCGGCATAAGCGAGGCTGAATGCATTGACCTCTTTCTTCATGCGGCGCGATACGGATTGTTCGAGATGAACTGGGACGTTCTTTGTCCGCAGTCGGGAATGGTCCTCCACAGCTTCGGATCATTGCGCACTCTCAAGACCCATTACGTCTGTGGGCTATGCGACGTTACGGGCGAAACCGACCTCGACGATTTCATCCAGGTCACGTTTTCGATATCGCCCGAACTTCGGAGGCTGACGTTCCACGATCCCGAGTCGCTTTCCGTTGAAGATTTCCACTGGAAACTGCGATTTAACGGTGACGGTCGGTTCGCCGGCCAGCAAGTCCGGTTTCTCGACTTCTTGCGAGGGCTCGTGCGCGGCCTCACGTTCCTGCCGCCAGGTTCGACGACGACCCTGCAGGCTGTTCTTGGCCCCGGTGCCTTGACGGGTGTGAATGTCGAGACGCAAGCCGCTCTCATTGTTCCGATCGCTGGTGAGCCCGCCACCTCGCCGACACTGTTGCAGGTCGGTTATGACGGTCACCGGTTTGCCCCGGCGCTCTCCGTTGTGCCGCCTGGTCCTGTCGTCATTCAAGTAAGGAATACCGGGAGCACGCGTGGGTCGCTGCTCTTGATCAATTGGCCTCCAGAGGTCGTCGCTCAGGCCATCAAGCCACCGCTCGAATTCGAACCGTATCTCTCCGGAGGGGCGCTGGTGGCGCGACAAACCTTCCGGCGCCTGTTCCGCTCGGAGAACGTTGACGAGAAGGAAGGCCTTGGGATTCGGCAAGTGACATTCGTTTTCACGGATCTCAAGGGTTCGACGGCCATGTATGAACGCATCGGTGATCTGAATGCGTACGGCCTCGTCAGACAGCATTTCGCCTTGCTTGAGATGATCGCGCAACGGTACTCCGGCGCTATCGTAAAGACGATTGGCGACGCTGTGATGGCCGTCTTTTGTCGACCAACGGACGCAGTTTCCGCGTCGTTGAGTATCGTGGAGGAAATCGGGCGCTTCAATCGCGAACGTGGAGAACCGGCGATCATCCTGAAGATCGGGGCACATTGCGGGCCGTCGATTGCGGTGACACTGAACGACAATCTCGATTATTTCGGTCAGGCCGTCAACGTCGCCGCGCGCGTGCAGTCTCTCGCTGACGCCGGGGAGATTTGCATTTCGGAAGCGCTCTATAGTGCGCCTGGGGTCCGCGACCTCCTTGATGGCCGCACGGTCGTCGAATTTGAGGCTCCGCTTCGCGGCCTCCACGGCAGGGCAAGCGTGTATCGCATCGTGTCCGAGTGGTGACGGCTTACGGCGCCGATCTTGCCTCCTCCTGGGGCTATTCTTGTTTGCTCAACATTGAACCCGACAGGTGCCGTGATGGAGAAGAACAACGCAGCCGGTTTGCTCCCTATGCACGGCGTTCAGCCGCGTTCCGAGGAAACGCTCGATCCGGACGATTGGACTGCGCTGCGGACACTCTCGCACCGCATCGTCGACGATGCGGTCGACTACCTGCGCGACGTGCGCAGCCGGCCAGTGTGGCGAAGCATGCCCGAGGAGGCCAGGGCCTTGTTCGAGCAGGCGCTGCCACGCTCCGCGTCACCAGTGGAAAGTATTTATCACGAGCTTGGCGAGAATTTGATGCCCTATCCACTGGGCAACGTACATCCTCGCTTCTGGTCCTGGTATATGGGTGCAAGCAACTTCACCGGGGCACTCGGGGACTTCCTGGCGGCAATTCAGGGTTCTAATCTGGGTGGCGGCAATCACGCGGCGGCTTTGATGGATCAGCAGGTCGTCAACTGGTGCAAGGAGATGGTTGGCTTTCCCGTTTCGGCCAGCGGCACATTGGTCAGCGGCGGCTCAATGGCAAATATCATTGCCTTGACAGTGGCACGCAACGCGAAGGCTGGAATCGACGTGCGCGAGCATGGTGTAGCCGCCATCGACCGACCGTTGCGATTTTATGGCTCGGATCAGATGCATAGCTGCCATCGTAAGGCGATGGAGTCGCTAGGGCTGGGAAACACGGCGTTGCGGCGGATCCCGACAGACGCGGCGCTGAGAATCGACGTCGCCGCTCTGCGGATTGCGGTCGCAGAGGACCGGTCAGCGGGCTTTCAGCCTGCTTGCGTGATCGCAACGGCGGGGACAGTCAACACAGGTGCGATCGACGATCTGATGGCGCTGGCGGATCTGGCCGCTGAAGAGGACGTGTGGTTACACGTAGACGGATGCATCGGCGCGCTGATTGCGATCGCACCCGACAATTCATATCGCGTTGCGGGCATTGCACGCGCTGATTCGATCGCCCTCGATCCTCACAAGTGGCTGCACGCTCCGTTCGAGGTCGGCTGCGCCCTCGTTCGCGACGCTGCCGCGCATCGAGGCGCATTCTCGGTGACACCGGAATATCTGCAACCAACAGCGCGCGGAATTGCTTCGGCCCCCTGGCTATACGAGTATGGATTACAGACGTCCAGAGGTTTCCGTGCGCTAAAAGTCTGGATGGCTCTAAAAGAGCATGGAGTCGAGAAGTTCGGCCGTCTGATCGACCAGAACATCGCGCAGGCTCGCTACCTCAGTGACCTCATCGACTCCGCGCGACACCTCGAGTTAGTCGTGCCAACCAGCATCAACATCGTATGCTTCAGATATCGCCCGGAGCAGATGGAAGAGGCGGCATTGAAGGCGCTCAACATCGAGATCATGTTGCAGCTTCAGGAAGCAGGCATCGCGGCGTTGTCCGACACAACGGTGAACGGCGTGCATTGCCTCAGGGTCGCGATATGCAACCACCGAACCCGCAAGGACGACCTGGATCTGCTGGTCAAAGAAATCGTTCGACACGGACAGCGGATTTTGCAAGGTTCACAGGGCCCAAAGGAGCCAGCATGAACATAAGCAATGCGAGCAGAATAATCGGCGCAATGTTAATTGCGGCCATCGCGAGTGGCGCGGACTATGCGAAAGCGCAACCAGGTGTAAGCGCGACGGCTGGCGCGGTCGCACAACGGGTGGCGGCCTCGGGCTCACCGCCTCGACCCAGGCCGGATACTTCGATAGTTCGCGACGTTCGCCGTGCCCTCAGGCGTGTACCGGATATGGATGATTCAGAGATTCACATCAGGGTGAGCCACGGCATCGTCACGCTCACCGGGTCGGTGCCGGAAAGCTGGCAGATCTCGCGCGCTGGCAATGCAGCAAGATCAGTGCTGGGAGTCAAGTCGGTGACGAACAGATTGACAGTGCGAGAGAGCGATGCAGCAAGCATTGGGCAACGTCTCGCGGCATCGGCCGGATAGGCTCGATGTTATTTTCATCGCTTCGGCGAAGGCGATGCTCCAAACGCGGCTGAGGTTACCGCCCCTACCGGCTTGCCGTCGCGCAAGATAGCTTCGCCACCCCACAGCATCAGATGTTCGGCGCCGTCGACCGTCAGGATCGCGAGACGCCGGCGCAGCGGCGCCTCGCGCAGACGCAGAAGGGCGTCGCGACCGCGGAAGGCGATGTCCTGGTCGAGCTTGCGGGCGAACGCCAGGCCTGCCTCGAACGGATTGCAATCCGGCGAAAGCTCGCGGCCCCAGGCCCGATAGCCTTTTCATGACGCTATCGAGCGACGACATTCGCTGCGTCTCGAGCATACTGCGTGGGCGGCAGACCGACATGACGCGTGAACGCGACGCTGAATGCGCTCGCCGAGCCGTAACCGACACGTTCCGCGATCACTGCGATGCTGACTTCGTTCCGGCGCAGCAGGCTCCTCGCGACGGCCATGCGCCACGACAACAGATACTCCATCGGTGCCACGCCGACTGCGCGGCTGAATCGATCGAAGAAAGAGGACCGTGAAAGCGCGGCGGTTTTTGCGAGTTGTGCGATCGTCCAGGGCTTGTGCGGACTCTCGTGCATATGACGGATGGCAAGCGCGAGACGGGCGTCGGCGAGGCCGCGGACGAGTCCGGGCGATGCCCCCGTCCCCGTGGCTCGCAACGCTTCAATGAAGAGCACCTCGAGCAGTCGCGCCAGCACGACCTCGCGCGCGGGCCGCTGCGCGCGCGATTCTTCCCTCACGAGCTTGACGAGCGTCGCCAGCCTGGGTTCACCGCGCACGTGCGCGAGCTTGGGCAAGAGCGAGACAAGCAAGGCCGCATCCGGCGAACCGAACGCGCAGAGGCCCGCAAGCCATTGGGCTTCTGGCGCGACCGATGCATCGCCGAAACGAAAGCTGCCGTCGGGCAGTGCCGCGGGCGCGATATCGGAGACGTCGTCATCGTCGGGCGGGTTGATGCTCGTCATCGTGAAGCTAAAAACTTCGGGCACGAGCACGAAGTCATCGGCCTGAAGAATGAGCGGCTCGCAACCATTGACGGATAGACGGAAGGAACCTTCGAGCACCACGCAATAGAACGGCTGGCCGACTTCCGTGCGGCTCGCGCGCCAGCGCCCGGCGCCGCTCAGCACTTTCGAGAACGTGGGCGTCGGCTTCAGCAATGTGACGATTTCGGCGAGCGGGTCGATCATGATCGGACGATTTCGAATGAAACCTGGACGCTCAATTGTAGCGAGTCCGGGTGGTCAGGACTTATTGTGTTGGGACTGTCACCAACCACAGGATTCGATATGAAGACCGTCTTGATTACCGGTTGCTCGTCCGGCTTTGGCCTCGAAATCACGCGTTATTTTCTGGATCGCGACTGGCGCGTTATCGCCACGATGCGCGCGCCACGCGAAGACCTCTTGCCGCGCTCCGATCGTCTTTCGATTCTCGCCCTCGACGTGAAGGACCCGCAAAGCATTCGCGCCGTCATCGATGCCGCCGGTCGGATCGACGTGCTCGTCAACAATGCGGGTATCGGTTTTCTGAACGCGCTCGAAGGAACGCCGATGGACACCGTGCGCGATATCTTCGAGACCAATACGCTCGGTACCATTGCGATGGCGCAGGCCGTGTTGCCGCAGTTCCGCGAGCGCCGCGAAGGTGTGGTCATCAATGTGACGTCGACCGTCACCTGCAGACCGCTGCATTTGCTGTCGGTCTACACCGCGAGCAAGTCCGCGGTCAACGCGTTCAGCGAATCGCTCGCGCTCGAACTGGAGCAGTTCAATGTGCGCGTGCGTGTCGTGCTGCCGGGACGCGCGCCTTCCACCCGCTTCGGCGAGAACGCGCAGGCACGTATGAAAGACGGATTCGCCGAGCCGTACGGCGCGCTCGTGGAGCAGATTTTCGCAAACTGGCAGAAAGAAACGGCCGTCACGCACGCATCGGATGTCGCCGAAGCGGTTTGGCTCGCAGCGACCGATTCATCGAGCCCGTTCAACATCCCCGCCGGCGAGGACGCTGTCGAGTGGTACAACGCGGGCGCTAAATAGCACGAGTAAAAATCGCGGAGGTGAAAGCCTCGGGCCTCAGACCTGGCCGATGCCGCCGTCATTCATCAAATCCGCGCCCGTCATATAGGAACTCTGTTCGGAGGCGAGAAAGAGTGCCGCGCTGGCCATCTCGTCGGCGCGGGCGAGTCGACCGATCGGGACCATGCTCTTGTACATGCTCACCAGATCCTCGCGTGTCGCCGACTGGGAGTCGAGAATCGGGGTGTCGGTCACACCAGGGCTAAGCATGTTGACGCGAATGCCGCGATCCTTGAATTCGGCGGCCCACGTGCGAGCATAAGAACGCAACGCGGCCTTGGTCGCCGCGTAGGCGGTATGACCAGGGATGCCCATGACGTGCATGGCCGACGAAACCAGGATGATCGACCCGCCACCTGTCATCATCGGCAGCAGCTTCTGCACCAGAAATACCGGGCCGCGCGCCATGAGGTTGAATGCCTTGTCGAAATGCTCAGGCGTGATGGTGTCGATCGAAGCCTGCTCGGTAAAGCCCGCGTTCGACACGATGATGTCGACGACGCCTTTTTCGTCCCTGACTGCCGCAGCGACACGGTCGAGGTCATCGAGATTCGCGGCGTCGGCCTGAAGCGCGGTAACGTTGCGTCCGAGCAGTTTGACGGCCTCGTCGAGCTGGCCTTGGCGCCGACCGAAGATAAAGACGTGAGCACCTTCGGTGACGAATCGCCTGGCGATCGCCAGGCCGATACCGGTCGTTCCGCCGCTAATAACCGCGATCTTCCCTGTGAGAGTAGACATTGAAGCTTCTGCCTGTTGGTGAATGGAAGTGACATCGTAATTGCGGCCCCTGCGAATGATAATCGGCGGATTTATCATAAGATCCATTCACCGAGAGAATAGATCGCACGAGAGAAATACAATGGATCGGTTTCACGAATTGAACGCCTTCTTCGCCGTGGTTGAAGCGGGTGGCTTTTCCGCCGCGGCGCGCAGAACCGGCGAGTCACAGTCCGCGATCAGTAAGTCGATCGGCGCGCTGGAAAAGCGCCTTGGCGTGCTGCTATTCAATCGAAGCACACGCAGCGTGACCCTGACGGATCAGGGGCAGAAATACTACGAACGCACCAAGCCGTTGCTGGACGAGATTGAGGTGGCCGACAGCGAACTGACCAGCAGCACGCTGGATGTCTCGGGGCTTGTCCGGATCGCCTCTGCCTCTACGTTCGGTCGCCTGCACGTCGTTCCGCTCATTCCCGAGCTGCTGTCGCGCTATCCTGGTCTTCGGGTCGATCTCGTGTTGTCGGATTTCGTACGCGATATGGTAGAGGATCGAATCGATCTCGCGATTCGAGTGGGCTCCGTCAACGACCCGGATTCGGTCGTGAAGCGGATTGCCAGCACCCCGCTGGTCTGCGTCGGATCGCGTCGCTATTTCGAGCAATACGGTGTTCCGAAGGATCCTACCGAACTCGCCAATCACAATTGCCTGCTCTACGGCGGTCTGATGGAGTCGGCAAACTGGCCGTTTCATGGGCCACGAGGCCGATTCAGCGTACCGGTGCGAGGCAACCTGTCGTCGAATAGCGTCGAGACAATACGATCGGCCGTGCTCGCAGGCGTGGGAATCGGCCTCTTCGCGAAGCTCTCGCTCGCCGACGAACTCAAGCACCCCGACATTGTGACCGTGCTGGACGACTTCATTCGCGACGCCCGTGATGTCAGCATCATCTGGCCGAGGCGTCGTTTCGTGCCTGCGCGCGTGCGCAGGGTGACTGACTTTTTTGCGGCTGCGCTTCCGCAGCGCTTGTAGGATCGCGACGTCCGTGAACTAAAAGATGGCCGGCGGCACTGCGTGCATCTGAATCAGTCGATTCCGGCGCGCACTTCAAACGCCGTACGTCACGCAATGTTCGCGAGCGGCGCGCGTCGAGTGCCTGCGTCGCTCGACATCGAATCCCGCACATGACGCGCGAATTCCAGTGCCGCGGGCTGAACCGTCGCGGGCAATCGCAGACAGATCGCGAACGGAGGCAGTGCAGGCAAGCCGCTGACTCGAAACGTGAGCGTCTCCAGATCGGCCGGCACCGTGGAGGCGAGCCAGGCCGTGATCGCGAGGCCCGCGCGCACCGTTGCGGCGGTCGCCTCGATGTTTCCGCTCTCGAACACCGTGCGCCACGCAATGCCCTCGTCCGCGAGCGCGCCGAGCACCACCGGACGGAAAGCACAACGCTCGTCTACCATCGACAGCGGCAACGGCCGCTTCTGCCATGCATCACTGCCGCGCCCCTTGACCCACACCAACGGCTCGATGCAGACCACTTCACCTTCGGCTTCGCTTGCGACATATTCGACCAACGACACGTCAACGCGACCGCTATTCACCGCTTCGCTCAGCTCTGGGGACGCCGCGCACACCAACGAAATTTCGACGTGCGGATGCGCCTCGGCGAATGCCTTCATCGCGGGCGCGAGCCGCGTCACGAGATCGTAAGGCACGCCCACACGCAAGGCGCCGCGCAACGGCTGGCCGGTCATGTCGGCCCAGATTTCATCGTTCAGCCGCAGCAGCTTGCGCGCCTTCACGAGAAACTGCTCGCCCTGGTGCGACAGTTCCAGCCGGCGCGTCTTGCGAACGAATAGAAGGCAATCCAGCACATCTTCGAGGCGCTTCACCTGTTGGCTCACGGCGCCTTGCGTCATGTGCAGCAGATTCGCGGCGACCGTCATGCTGCCGCTATCGGCGACGGCAACGAAGGTGCGGACCAGATCGAGGTCGAGGTTTCGGCTCATCTATGCATTATGCGGCGTAATGTACCGCATCAATATTATTAGCTTTCACGATGCTTTGACGATCCGTACAGTGCAAATTCACTGATCCGAATGTGCACCGATGACCTCGATTCTGCCGCTTCTGCTCTTCGTCGCCGTCGCAACCGTGACGCCCGGCGGCGCGACCACGCTCGCCACCGCCTCAGGCGCACGCTTCGGCTTCGTACGCTCGATACCGCTGATGCTCGGCATCGCTATGGGCCTCGCCTTGCTCGCTGCGGTCGCCGCACTCGGGCTTGGCGGTCTGCTTCTCACGCTGCCGTCGCTGCAAACGGCGGTGAGGACGCTCGGCTCCGCGTATCTGCTGTGGCTCGCGTGGCGCATCGCGCGCAGCGGGCCGCCAAACGCGAGCAATGGCCCCGTGCGCCCGGTTTCGCTCGTCAACGGTTTCCTGCTGCTCTGGCTCAACCCGAAAGGCTGGGCGATGACAGTTGGCGCGGCGGCGTCTTTCGCGCTGCTCGCAAACAATCCGAACCACCTCGCGATGCTGCTCGGTGCAGCGTTCGGGGTGGCTGCGTGCGCATCGCTCGCGCTGTGGTGTGCGCTCGGCGTGCTACTCGCGCGGCTGTTTCGGACGCCGCGCCACTGGCGCATTCTCAATCTCGCGATGGGTGTGCTGCTCGCCGCATCCCTCATCCCGACCTGGAGATAAGCATGTCTTCCCATCCGTTCGCCGAATCGTTCGACCTTGAAGCCGCGTTCGCCGATGTGTCGGATCATTGGTCGCCGAAAGTTGTCGCACAGGTCAACGATCAGTACGTGAAGGTCGCGAAAGTGCGTGGGTCTGAAGCGGGAAGGGATGTCTGCTCCGCTTCCGTGTCCAGACGACGCGTGTCAGTTGTAGCCACCGAGCGCGATCGATTTTCAGAGCCATTCTTGCCGTTTCGAGCGCGCGTGGCACATCTGCTCGAGTCGACGCTGAAAGGCGATAGATCGGAGCTGTTCATAGTGTTCCCTCCGTCTTCCTGGGTTTAGAACCGGTTGATTGACTTGTGGCAGCCAGACCCTTTTGCCATCCAAAGCAAAATGGTGCTCAGTGCAGTTTGACGTGCGGCGCGGTGCTTCGACGGAGCCGATGCGCGAGGGTATTGACGATCATGCGTGCATATCCATGCAGCGCTGCAACGTGCATCCGATACAGCGACAAATACATGAAGCGAGCAAGCAGTCCGTCCACGAGCATGCTGCCGCCGATAAGACCTCCCATCAGACTCCCTACCGCATTCGCGTGCCCGAGCGACACTAGCGAGCCGAGATCGCGATAGGCAAACTCCGGAAGCTTTTGCCCCTCGATGCGTCGCGCAAGTGCCTTGACTAAAAACGATGCCTGCTGATGAGCCGCCTGGGCGCGCGGTGGAACATTGCGCTCGAAACCCAACCATGGACAGGCCGCGCAATCGCCGAATGCGAATATATGGTCGTCAAGATCCGTTTGAAGCGTGCGACGCACACTGAGTTGCCCCAGATGATTGACTGTCAGCCCATCGAGCGTTGAAAGCACCGCGGGTGCCTTGATGCCCGCGGCCCACACCGTGAGATCCGCACGTATCGTCTTGCCGTTTTTCGTGCGGATGAGTCCGGGCGCGACCTCCGCGACCCGCTCGCCGACCATCAACTTGACATTGAGTTTGCCCAGCAGTCCCGTAGCTGCGGTGGACACGCGTTCTTTCAACGCTGGCAGAATCCGCGGCCCAGCTTCAATGAGCACGATCCCGACGTCGTGTGTGGGGTCGAGCCTATGCAAGCCGTATGCTGAAAGTACCTTCGCCGTATTGCGCAATTCGGCGGACAATTCCACGCCCGTAGCGCCCCCGCCAACGATCGCGACCTGGACACGAGGCGCGTGATCGACGGGCATTCCACATGCACTCCGCTCACCGGCGTTTCGTTGTTGTTCGGCGCGAATGCAAGCTGAAATCAGGCGCTTTCTGAAGCGTTCCGCTTGAGCGACGTTGTCAAGCGCGAGCGAATTTTCCGCCGCGCCCGGCACGCCGAAGTAGTGCGTTGTACTACCGATGGCAAGAATCAACGAGTCGTACCCGATTCGGCGCGGCGGTACCAGTTCGGCTCCGTCGTCATCGAGCAGTGGCGAAAGCAGGACCTGCCTCGAGCCACGATCGAGTCCGACAAGTTCGCCCTGGATGAACTGGAAGCCGTGCCACTGGGCTTGCGCGGCGTACGCCAGTTCCTGTGCGAATGGGTCCAGACTTCCCGCTGCGACCTCGTGCAACAGGGGCTTCCAGATATGCGTCGGGTTGCGGTCGATCAACGTAATGGAGGCACGTTGCGCCCCGCTTCTTCGCCGACCACCATAACGATCGCCTAGCCTCGTTGCGAGTTCGATGCCACCCGCCCCTCCTCCCACGATCACAAAACGATGCATGCAGATTCTCCCTGGACGACGACGCGCGGTACGGAAATCCAACACAACGGTTGAGAACAACTATCGCAGAAGCCTGATGCCAGGAAAATCTCATAGTTCTGATGGCTGCCCTCAGGTTTTCTGATTGAGAGATCTCCTACTGACCCGCCCTCAACGGTGTACTCGCACTGTCTGGAAACCCCTCCGGGTTCACACGCACGATCCCCGAGACCCGAGGCGCGACTTCACTTCGGCGCAGTCGGCTCGCCGCGATGGCCAGGCGCTCGAACGTACTGCTGAACGCAGTTCGGCGCCTTTCCGCTCGGCGTGGTCGTCAAAGGGGTGATCGTAGGTGCCGCGCTGATGGCTGGGGGTCGTTCTTCGCCAGATCTGTGGTGATCAGGATGAAGCCATCAACGTTCAGACTTTTGGTCGATGGATTGATGCTGTCGGCAGGTATCTCATCGTTGTGGGCCTCAATGGCACGATGACTGCGTCGCCGAACTCGCTGAAACAGGCGGCATCGCAGCTAGCGAAAAGATGCCTTGCGACGCCGCCGCCTGTTCGCAGATAGCATCGCTGATGCGGTTCATTCCGTCCTTATTCTCCAATGCGCTTGAAGCTGGCGTAGTAATCGTCGGTGTAATAGCACTCGCCGGTTTGCTTGCGCGGCCCACCACATACGATCCGACGCTGCCCGCGATCCGTCGCGCCTGGTGTGCGAACCGTATAGGTGTGGTAGTAACCGCGCGGATGCTTCGGCAGCAAAGCCGCACTGTTACGAAACAAGACGCCGTCATCGCTAAACGGGAAGGGGCCGCCCGCTTTGATCAGTCGCAGAGTTTCGGCCGCCTCCGCCGGCAACTGCGCCTTGGTGACCGTGACCAGCGCGCCCGTTCCATGGGCACCTGATGCAGCGGTTGCATCGCTCGCACCCTGTACCGGCTGAACCGGCGCCGAGCTCGCGGATGCGCCCGATGCCTCAGTGGCGTTTTGCGGTCCCTGCTTGCCGCATCCGCCGAAGATCGCGCTCAATGCGACGATGCAGGAGACAGCCCACGCTCTCTTCACGAAACGGTTCTCCCTTCGTTGACCAGCACCAGACGACCTGGATAGACGTAAAGGTATCGCTAATGACGGAGCGAATCAACGTTCGATCGGAAATAGGCACTTTATCGGAATCCAGTCGTTTCCCCTATCGCGAACATTCGTCGCATGCGGCGAAAAGGCCTGCGTATACGATGAATCAACAGTCGGTTGCCGTTTGGAGCAGTCATGAAGCGGACCATCAGGATCGAATATACCGGACGCGAACTCGTGGCCGGTAGGGTCGAGATCGCTTGCTACGGCCTCTTCATTCTGGCGACCTTGATCCGGGTACTCGGCCCGTGGCTCGCGCCACAGTTCACGATGGCCTGGAGATACGCGTCCGGTCTATGCTGGGCGGCCGCGCTGGGTCTCTACTACGTCCGATACGCCGCGTGGCTTTTCCTCGCCCGAGCCGATGGCAAGCCGGATTGAAGTCCTCATCTTCCTTGAAGCGGGCGGCAAACGACATCCGTCTTAGCCGCTTCGAACGCTTCCACTTCGCCCCCACGACCGACCTTCACGATTGTGGCATGTCCATGAAGCATGGCCGCGATGCATCCGACATAGCCGATTGCACCAGGCGTTATTGTTCATGGCGTAGTCCGTCGCCGCGTTGGGCCGCGAGCGCGTGAGGCGAGAGAAGTGGCAACATGGTTGAACTCCAATCGATAACCGAGGGCGAGTCCTGCCCAATACCTGAATTGGCGACCGCGTGCTTGCAAGATACGGCGGTTCGAATCCATCGTAGACCCGCGCCTGCACGCGCGCGAGAATCGTGGTTTAACGATGGGTTTCCACGCCTGCAACGGAGTACGAAACGGCGCGCGTCAAGCAGGTTGTCGCCTCACTCATGCAGCCAGAGGCTGTTTATTTGCGCCGATCGACGCCATCTCAACGACTGAGTCACGTTCGG
>NZ_JACHDK010000021.1:0-101789 GCF_014201005.1 Paraburkholderia lebeckiae
GGCAGCGTTACGTAGCGCGGCTCGTTCAGGCGCAGATCGGTCGTGACCACGGCCGGCAACGTCAGCGACAGCGTTTCCGCGCCGCCGTCCACTTCACGCGACACCGTCGCCTTGCCGTCCGCCACGACAAGCTTCGACGCGAATGTCGCCTGCGGCAGATTCGCGAGCGCGGCGAGCATCTGGCCGGTCTGATTGGAGTCGTCGTCGATCGCCTGCTTGCCGAGGATCACCAGTTGCGGCTGCTCCCTGTCGACGAGCGCCTTGAGCAGCTTCGCGACGGCGAGCGGCTGCAGGTCTTCGTTCGATTCGATCAGGATCGCGCGATCCGCGCCGATGGCGAGCGCCGTGCGCAGCGTTTCCTGCGCCTGCGCAACACCGGCCGACACGGCGATCACTTCGGTCGCGACGCCCGCTTCCTTCAGACGCACGGCTTCTTCAACCGCGATTTCGTCGAACGGGTTCATCGACATTTTCACGTTCGCGATATCGACGCCCGTACCGTCCGATTTCACGCGGACCTTCACGTTGTAGTCGACCACTCGCTTGACTGCTACAAGAACTCTCACGACACTCTCCTTCCCACACCGATAGGGCCGAGCCCTACCGCTTTGAATGACACATTACGTCCGTTGATCGATCAGAACTGGTCTTCGCGCAGCGCCAGCGCGCCTTCGCCATCGCGAGCACCGCGAACCGCCGCTTCGAGCGCGATTGCACGAGGCAGCACCTGCGTCGCGTAGCTATGCGCGGTCGCGATCTTCGCGTCATGGAAGGACGGATCTTCGTCGCGCTTGTCGGCCGCCAGCACGAGCGACCGTGCGACTTGCCAACCCGCGAGCACGATACCCGCGAGCATCAGATAGGACACACTGCCGGCGAACACCGCATTCGGATCGCTTTTGACGTTCTCGACCACGTAGCGCACCGCGCTGTACAACGCCTCGCGGCCGGCGGACAGATGACGATGCATCGCCTGAAAAGCCGCGCTCGAACCATACGAGGGGTGCGCTTGCACCGCGGCCAGGGTCGCGTCGATCTGCGCGAGCAGTATCCCGGTCACCTCGCCGTTGTCGCGCATGGTCTTGCGGCCGACGAGGTCGTTGGCCTGGATCGCCGTCGTGCCTTCGTAGATCGGCAGAATGCGCGCATCGCGGTAGTACTGCGCGGCGCCGGTTTCCTCGATGAAGCCCATGCCGCCGTGCACCTGCACGCCGAGACTCGTCACCTCCAGCGACATCTCCGTGCTCCAGCCCTTCACGATCGGCACCAGGTATTCGTAGATCGCCTGATGATTCGCACGCGTCGCGCCGTCCGGATGACGATGCGCGAGATCGCAGTGCGACGCCGACACATAGGCCAGAGCGCGTGCGCCTTCGGTCAGTGCGCGCATCGTCGAGAGCATGCGCCGCACGTCGGGATGCTGGATGATCGCGACCGACTGCTTCGCGGAACCATCCACGGGACGGCTCTGCACGCGCTCCTTCGCATACGCGACGGCGTGCTGGTACGCGCGATCCGAGATCGCCACGCCCTGTACCCCCACGGCAAAGCGCGCGGCGTTCATCATGATGAACATGTACTCCAGACCGCGGTTCTCCTCGCCGACGAGCTGCCCGATCGCGCCGCCGTGATCGCCGAACTGCAGCACGGCGGTCGGGCTCGCCTTGATGCCGAGCTTGTGTTCGATCGATACGCAGTGCGCGTCGTTGCGCTCGCCGAGCGAACCGTCTTCGTTGACGAGGAACTTCGGCACGACGAACAGCGAAATGCCTTTCACGCCTTCAGGAGCGCCCGGCGTGCGTGCGAGCACCAGATGCACGATGTTTTCCGTCATGTCGTGCTCGCCCCAGGTGATGAAAATCTTCGTGCCGAAGATCCGGTACGAGCCGTCGCCCTGCGGCTCGGCGCGGGTGCGCACGAGCGAGAGGTCGGAGCCGGCTTGCGGCTCGGTCAGATTCATCGTGCCGGTCCATTCACCGGATATCATCTTCGGCACGTAGCGCTGCTTCAGCTCCTCGCTACCCGCCGTCAGCAGCGCTTCGATCGCGCCGTCGGTCAGGAGCGGGCACAGCCCCAGCGACAGGTTGGCGGCGTTGAGCATTTCGATGCAGGGCGTCGACAGCAGCTTGGGCAGATCCTGACCGCCGTATTCAGACGGATGTTGCAAACCCTGCCAGCCGCCTTCGCTGAACTGGCGAAACGCGTCCTTGAAACCGGCCGTGGCGGTCACCACGCCGTCCTTCCAGGTGCTCGGGCTGCGGTCGCCGTCGACGTTCAGCGGCGCGAGCACGCCTTCGTGCAGCCGCGCGGCCTCTTCGAGCACCGCGCGAGCGGTGTCGGCGGTTGCGTCCTCGCAGCCGGGCAAGCCCGCCAGTTGGTCGATTCCAGCCAGTTCCGTGAGTGCAAACAACATTTCTTTGAGAGGCGCGACGTAGCTCATTACCATTCTTCCGATCAGATAGTCCGTAGGGAAAGTCACCCGTCTGGCACCGATGCGGCCGGGGTAACGTATGGCTGAATCGTAGCGTCGGACAGGCCCTGCCCGGTTGTCCAAACCGGACGATCTATTGACATCTCTGGCCACGTCGGAGGGAGTAAGCGCCCCGTGGGAACTGCGTCGGCGGGTGTTGCCGACGCATCGATATGACGCGATCAGCCACCCCGGCGATAGGCCGCCGGGGTGCTGCCGGTCCAGTGACGGAACGCTCTGTGGAATGCGGTGGGGTCGCCGAAGCCGACGTCGCCCGCGATGATGGCGATGGGCTCGCGCGTGCCCGTCAGGCGCTGGATCGCGATGTCGCGACGCAATTCGTCCTTGAGCACCTGGAACGCCGTGCCCTCGGCGGCGAGATGACGGCACAGCGTTCTGACCGAGCAGTGCAGGCCTTCCGCCGCCTCTTCGATGGACGGGACGTCGGGCAGCCGGGACGCAAGATGTTCCCGCACGCGATGACTGAACAGCTGCTCGTTGAACGAAACGAAGATCCAGTCTTCCGGCGCGCGAGCGAGAAACCTGCGCAGGTTCGCCTTGCGCTGACGCACGGGCAGGTCGAAATAGCTGCTGCTGAACTGCATCGAGGTCTGAGCGCAGTCGAACTTCGCCGGTCCGGGAAACAGATAAAGATACTCGAGCGCGTGAGCGGGACGGGGAAAGGCAAACTGCACCTGCAACAACGCAATCCGCTGACCGATCAGCCAGGACGCGATCCCATGCGCGAGCTTCAGCACCAGCTCCTGGCCCAGCATGCCGGGTGGCGCTCCCGTGCTTCCCGGACGCAGCGCCAGGCTCGCGACGAGGTCGCCGCGGCGCGACTCGAAGCGGAAGTCGTCCAGCACGAGATGGAAGAACTGGCCGAACCGGCGCATCGCGGTTTCGAGATTCGGCGCATCCAGCAGGCTCAGGCAGAGAAACTTGAGCGCGCCGCTGCGCAGCGGGCGCGAGAAAACGCCGGGCATCTCATCGTCGAGTTCGATCGCGAGCGAGCGGTAGAGCGTGGAGAACTGTTCCTCGGTGACGCGCGCTCCAGGCTGGTCCAGAAGCGCGCGCGGAATGTTCGCGCCCGACAGATGCCGGTCGACGATATCCGGCCGCGTCCCGACGCTGCCGAGGAACCCGTTGACGAGCGAGATCGGTACGGTTGCGCCAGGAGCTTGCATGAGAAGGTTCCGCGAGGCGAAGACGCATCAGCATAGCGCCTCCAGCCGCATCGTGGCGGGGGTTCAGCGAATCGCTACGCGAGTGCCGCGTTCGGGGCCCCGTGGTTCCGGTAGCTTGCCGCCTATTGCGCCGATGCGTGCGAGCGCAGATATGGCACGTAGCCGTTCTGAATCTTCAGGATCTTCTCGGCGCAGGCGTCATAGTCGTCGCCCTTCGCGCTGTCGGGCCCATACATGCCGCGGCACTGCGCGAACAGCGACAGCGTCGCGCCGCCCGTGCTCTTGTTCGCGCGGGTCGCTGAGAAAGCGGCTTTGCCCGAATCGTCGGGCACGTCGGTATCGATCGCGACCGCGTCCGCGCGGATCACGTGCGTGTCGGAATGCTGCTCGATATAGCGTTTCGTCGCCGCCCACGCGGCATCGCAATTCGCCGGTGTGCAGTCGATCACCGCGTCGCGTTGCGCGGCGCGGAGGTTCGGCTCGCTATGAAGGATCTCCTGCTGGGCGCGTTGCGTCTGCTTTTCCGGGGACGAGCAGGCGGCGAGCGCACATGCGACGAGTGCGAGGGCAGCGATCTTTTTCATGAGAAGACTTCGGAGGCCATGTTCGAGCGCGATTATAGCGGTGCGGGGAAAGAGATTGCGTATTCACCACTCACATGCTGGGTTGGTAACTTCAATTGGCGTCGTCGCCGCAAAACACAGTTCAGAGACCCCTAGGTATTCGCCACCAGCAATTCCTCCGCATTGCCCGGCGGCCGCAGCCCATCCGTCCGGTCCGCGAAATAGCGCTGCGTCAGATCGGCCGCGGACACGTGCCGCGCCTCGTCAAATCCGGCTTCGCGCGCCATGGCGATCATCTGCTGCGGCATGAAGAAGCTGATGAACGGTGTACCGCTCGCACGCGCGCCCTTCTCTGCCATTTCGAGTCCGGGGCGCACGTCCGGGTCCGCCATCTCCAGTGGCAACAGGAACGTCATCGCGAACGTCGAGCCGCGCGCCAGCCCGGCCACTTCGCGCAGCGTCGCCGCATTCGCCTCTTTCGTCAGATACATGCTGACGCCGGTCGACACGACGACGGCCGGCCTGCTTTCGTCGAAGCCTTCGGCGACGAGACGCTGCCGCCAGCTATCGCCCGCTTCGAAGTCGACCGGCACGAAACGCAGCCAGTCCGGCAGGCCGAAACCAAGCTCGCCGAGCCGCTGACGCTTCCACGTTTGCGGACCCGGCGGGTCGACCTCGAACACGGTGAGCCGCGACGCAATGTCGGGCCGGCGTTGCGCGAAGCTGTCGAGACCGGCGCCCAGAATCACGTATTGATCCACACCGCACCCGGTCTGCTCGACGACCAGATCCTCGATAAAGCGTGCGCGCGCGACGATCGACGCGCGAAACGGCCGCGTGAACCGCGGGTCCATGTCGCCACGGCTGCGCCAGTCTTCGGCGGGTGCCAGCAACTGCAAGCCGACTTCGTCTTCGAGCACGTGCGGCGGCGCGTCGGCCTGCACGTGCAGCGCACGCCATAACGCGACGCGCGCGGCGGTACTGTCGGGTGCGATGTGTCGTTGATCGCTCATGGTATTTGCCCGCTTGGGTTGATGTGCCAATGCCACCGCGGCTCAATGGAGAAACGGCAGCGCGAGAAACAGTTTGATGACGATCGCGTTGACGATGTCCATGAAAAACGCGCCCGTCATGGGCACGATCAGGAACGCGAGATGGGAATGGCCGAAGCGGTTCGTGATCGCCTGCATGTTCGCGATCGCGGTCGGCGTGGCGCCAAGTCCGAGCCCGCATTGCGCCGCGCACAACACGACCGCGTCGTAGTTACGGCCCATCGCGGGGAACGTGACGAATACCGCGTAGAGCGCCATCAGCAGCGTCTGTGCCGCGAGGATCGAGATGATCGGCACCGCGAGCGCGGCAAGCCCCCATAGGTCGAGCCGCATCAGCGCCATCGCGAGAAAGAGCGCGAGCGCGACGTTGCCGACAAGCGCGACCGCGTGCTGGTCGATCCGCACACGCACGAGCGGGAGCACGTTGTTCAGGATCACGCCGATGAACAGCGTGCAGACGAACGTCGGCAATTCGAACGCGGTGTCCGCGATCCAGTCGGCAAACATTTCGCCGCCCGCGAGGCAGATCGAGATCAGCGCGAGCGTCGTGATGATCGCGGCGGGCGTGGTGGCCTGCTGCGCCTTCGGTTCTTCGAAGACCAGCGTTTCGTCCTTTAGCTGTTTGACGCGCAGCAACTCGTCGGCGCTGATCCGCCGCATCAGCAGCCGTGCGATCGGACCGCCGAGCACGCCGCCCATCACGAGTCCAAACGTCGCGCAGCCGATCGCGATCTCGGTCGCCGACTCCAGTCCGTGACGCTCGGTAAAGACCTGGCTCCACGCGGCGCCAGTACCGTGGCCGCCCGACAACGTGACCGAGCCGCCGAGAATCCCAAGCAGCGGATCGACGCCGAGGGCGAAGGCGAGCAGCAAGCCGACCGTGTTCTGCAGGATCAGCAGCCCGCTGACCAGCGCCAGAAAGCGGATCAACACCGGACCGCCCGCCTTCAAACTTGATAGATGCGCATTCAGACCGATCGTCGAGAAGAACGCGAGCATCAGCGGCGCCTGCATCGTCGAATCGAACCTGACCTGCACGTGGGTGGTGAGGCGCGTGATCAGCACGCAGATCGCGACGATGAGCCCGCCTGCCACCGGCGCCGGAATCGAATAGGCCCTTAGCACGCCGATCCACTGCACGAGCTTTTCGCCGAGCAGCAGCACGAGCGACGTCGCGACCAGCGTGGCATATACGCCAATAGTCATGAATGGCCTCCGAGCGGGAGCGTGATAACGTTTTCTGTTTTCCCGGCGCGACGCCGCGGCGCATCGGGATGCGGCAAGGCTTTGTAATCATCCGGAGCGCGCGCGACCTTGCGACATCTTAGCCAATCCGTCCAGGCAAAGTATGATTTTCCTTGGGTTTTATCTGGCAAGGTCGGAGCCCAGATTGGGTTTCTCAGTACACGGAGTGACCGACAGATTCTCGCACTGACGTGAATTCAAAGTAGCGGGAATAGGAGATGCGTAGCTCTGCAGGATAGCCCGACGGGCGCTGTCTGATTGCGTCGCAAGTATTGATCGGATGCCACTCAACCAGGAGATGTCATGAAACCAATCCTCTACCGCCGGCTTCTCGCGAGCGCGATCACGATCGCTATCGCCGCGATGTGCGCGGGCTGCAAGCCCGCCGATAAGGCGGGTGGAACAGCCAACGCGGATTCGGCGGCGAGCAGTTCGCCGTCCGCCGCAAGTCAGTGACAAACAGATGACCGCATTGCCGTGCGTGGACGTGGCGGTCCAGTCCACGCACGTCCACCCTGCTTCACCGCTTTGCTATTGCGGCAACGCATAGGCAATCACGTAGTCGCCGAGCTTCGTACCGAATGAGCCGTGACCGCCCGCCGCAATCACCACGAACTGACGTCCGTTGACCGAATAGCTCATCGGCGTTGCCTGCCCGCCGGCGGGCAGACGCGCCTGCCAGAGCTGCCTGCCGTTGTTCACGTCGAAGCCGCGAATGTAGTTGTCGGCCGTCGCGCCGATGAACGCCACGCCGCCCGCCGTGATGATCGGGCCGCCGAGCATCGGCATCCCCATCTTGAACGGCAACGGAAGCGGCGAGCTGTCCCGCACCGTTCCGATCCGCTTCTTCCATACGATCTGGTTGGTCTTCAGATCGATCGCCGAAATGAAGCCCCAGGCAGGTTGCTTGCAAGGAAGACCGACCGGCGACATGAACGCATTCAGTGTCACGCCGAACGGAACGCCGTATTGCGGCTGAATTCCGGTCTCCGTCCCCGAACCTTTCGCGCCCGGTACCGGCTGAATCGGATTGCCCGGGCCACGCGGAATCAGCCGCGAAACGAACGGCAGCGCAATCGGATTGGCGAGCGCAATCTGGCGATCTGTGTCGACCGCCATGCCGCCCCACTCGAACATGCCGAGATTGCCCGGAAAGACCAGCGTTCCTTGCTCTGATGGAGGTGTGAAGGTGCCTTCATAGCGCAGCTTGTGGAACATGATCCGGCATACCAGCTGGTCGTACATCGTGGCGCCCCACATGTCGGCATCGGTGAGATCCTTCGATGGCCGGAAGGTCAGTCCGGAGAACGGCTGGGTAGGCGAAACATGGTCGCCGGGCGCCGCACCCTGCGGCACCGGACGCTCCGGCGCCGGCACCACCAGCACGCCCGTGCGCCGGTCGAGCACGAACAGGTTGCCGGTTTTGGCCGGCGCATACACGACAGGCACGGTATTGCCCTTGACGTCGGTAATGTCCGCGAGCGTGGGCTGCGATGGCAGGTCCATGTCCCACAGGTCGTGGTGGACCGTCTGATAGAACCACGCGAGCTTGCCCGTCGACGCGTGCAGCGCGAGCAGGCCGCTCGCGAAACGCTCCTGCTCCGCCGTCCGGTTGCCGCCCCAGATGTCCGGCGTGGTCACGCCCATCGGCAAATAGACGATGTCCAGCTTGGGATCGTATGCAGCGGGCGCCCACGAGTTCGGGGACGTGAGCGTGTAGTGACCGCCGGCGGGAGGATTCTGATTCGGGTCCTTCGCGCCCGGGTCGAACACCCACAGCAGTTCGCCGGAACGCACATCAAAGCCGCGGATCACGCCCGACGGCTCGCGCGTCGAATAGTTGTCCTCGACCGCGCCCGCGACGACGATCACGTCGTTCGTGATGACCGGCGGCGAGGTCGGCTCATACATGCCGGGGGTCGTCACCGGCTGGTTGTGCTGGAGATCGAGATCGCCGCCGTTGGCAAAGGTTTTGCACAGCGCCCCTGTCTCCGCGTCGAGCGCATACAGGTGGCCATCGTTGACGGGCAGATAGATGCGGCGCGTGCAGGCCGCGGCCGATGCGCCCGAGGGCTGATCAGCCGTCGGCGCGGGACCGGCCGCGGAAAGATCGACGTAAGCCACACCACGGCAGGTCACGTGCTGGAACGACGGATCGGCCTTCAGTTGCGGATCGAATTTCCATTTCAACTTGCCGGTCCGCGCATCCAACGCCCATAGGATCTGATGCGGCGAGCATAGAAACAAGGTCTCGCCGATCTTGATCGGCGTGACTTCGTCCGTAATCTCGACGGGGTCGTTGGGGCCTTTGCTATCCCCGGTCCGGAAGGTCCACGCGACCTGTAAGTCCTTGACGTTTGCAGGCGTGATTTGAGTCAGCGGGGAATAGCGGGTACCGGCCTGGGTGCGCGCGTAGGCCGGCCAGTCGGCGGCGCTATCACCGGTCTCTGCGGGGGCCGCCGATGCCGCACTGAAGCTCCCGTTGACCGTTTGCGGGTCGTTGAAGTTCGCGTAGATGAGCACGCCCGCCCAGACAGCCAATGCAACGACGAGCGAACCAATGCCGAGCCCGCGTGCGCCCTCCATCCGCCAGCTCACGAGCAGCAGTAGCCACACGCCGAAAATGACCAGCACCCCGGAGCGCGGAGCCAATGCCCAGAAGTCCGTGCCGGACTCCCACAGTGCCCAGACCGCCGTCGCAATCATCACGAGCGCATAGAGAACGAGCGCAGCGGGCTTGCGCCGGTAAAGCAACCACGTCACTACTGCGAGCAGCAGGCCCGTGATCAGGTAGTACCACGACCCGCCTACGGCGATCAGCCATGCTCCGCCGATCACGAGGTAAAGCGAAGTGAGCGCGAGAAACACAAGTGTGATTGCACCGATGACGACTGACCAACCGGGCTGTCTCGACATGATGATCTTCCACCCTAATCAAGAACGACGTGCGCGCGCAGACCGCAAAAGATGGGCCTGGTCTGTCCTGTTGTTCGATGCAGGCGCCTGACTTCTCGCGGGTTATCGCGCGTGCAGCGATGAGATCGAACCTGCCGCGGACATGCAACCGATACCTCGCTATCTGACCTGTTGGCCCAAGTGGTCGAGAGCGTAGCGTCGGCAATGCTCAAGATATGCCGCTTCGTTGGCGACGGTCAATTGAATCATGCTGCGCCACAGCGATGATGACGCATCGAGCGATCTGGGCCCCTTGCCTGTCAGCCCCGCATAAAAGCCCTTGGCGCCCGCGGGGCAGGAGGCCGGAGATCTTTTGAGGGCGCTTTTTTCACACAACACGGGCCTGAGAGGGGATAGAAAAGTCCGCAACTTTAGGAATTTGAAGGAAGTCTGCTACGCTGCGCGCTTCACCACCCTCGCATTGAAACGATGGAAACGCCTTTCAACGATCGCGGCGTGTCGGTCACGCGCAACGCCCTCTCATCCGCAGGTCAGGTCTTCCCGCTGCGCGATATCGTCGACGTGCGGGTCGTGACCGTGCAGAAGAACAAGTTCGTGCCGCTCGTGATCTCGGTGGCCGGGCTGATCGGCGCAATCGTCGGGGGCGTGCTGCACTCGGCGTCGGGACTCGTATGCGGGGCGATGCTGATCGTGGTCGGTTGGCTTACCTGGGTGACCCAGGACATCACGCATCGGCTGATGGTCAAGACGGCCGACGGCGAGCGCGAAGCGCTGATGAGTACGGATCGCGAGTTCGTCGAACGCGTCGGCGAGGCAGTGCATCGGGCGAAGGCCGCGGCTGCCGCGCCGAAGGCTTGACGCGGAGCGACGATCGAACATGACGAAGCCGTGCGCGACTGATCAGCACCAGCCTCGCACGGCTTTCGATCTGCTTTCCCGCAAGCAACGACTACGTTGCCGTCATCTCGCGCTCAGCCGAGACTGAGCGGACTCACGCGCCAGATATTGCGCGCATACTCGCCGATCGTTCGATCCGACGAGAACTGCCCCATCCCCGCGACGTTCTCGATCGCGCTTTCGGCCCACGCGTGCTTGTCGACGAAACGCGCATCCACTTCGTTCTGCGCCTTCGCGAACGCGTCGAAATCGGCGAGCACCATATAGTGATCGCCCCAGTCGACCAGCGTGTGAAAGATATCCGAGAAGCGCAGCGGATCGTCCGGCGAAAAGAAGCCCGTGCGAATCTGATCGAGCGCGGTGCGCAGTGTTTCGTTTTCCTCGTAAATCCGCCGCGGCCGATAGCCGCTTGCGCGCAAGTCGTCCACCTCGTCGGCGGAGTGACCGAAGATGAAGATGTTCTCGCGCCCCACCGCGTCGCAGATCTCGATGTTCGCGCCGTCCATCGTGCCGATCGTCAATGCGCCATTGAGCGCGAGCTTCATGTTGCCGGTGCCCGACGCCTCGGTGCCGGCCATCGAGATCTGCTCCGACAGATCGGCCGCCGGAATGATCAGCTCGGCCACGCTGACGCCGTAGTTCGGCACGAACACGACCTTCAGCCTGTCGCCGATCAGCGGATCATGATTGACCTTCTCGCTGACGTCGCCGATCAGCTTGATGATCGTCTTGGCCATCCGGTACGCGGACGCGGCTTTGCCCGCGAACAGCACGACGCGCGGCACCCAGTCGCGCTCCGGATTCGCGCGAATCTCGTTGTAGCGTACGATCACGTGCAGCAAGTTCAGCAACTGGCGCTTGTATTCGTGAATGCGCTTGACCTGCAGATCGAACAGCGCGTCCGGATCGAAGTGCTGCTTCGTGTGATGTGCGAGCCGGTGCACGAGCCGCAGCTTGCTCTGTCGTTTGGCCTCGCGGAACGCTTCGACGAACTCGTCGTCCTTGCGCAGATTACGCAGCTGCTCGAGCTCGAACAGATTGCTGCGCCAGTGTGTGCCGATGCGCGCGTCGATCAGCGACGACAGCGGCGGACTCGCCTGCGCGAGCCAGCGGCGCGGCGTGATGCCGTTGGTCACGTTGGTGAAGCGATCCGGATAGATGCGCGCGAAGTCGGCGAAGATGTCGCGCGTCATCAGCTGCGAATGCAGCTTCGACACGCCGTTCACCTTGTGACTCGCGACGATCGCCAGATACGCCATGCGCACGCGCCGCTGCCCATATTCATCGACGAGCGAAATGCGGCGGATCATCTCGGCGTCGTGGCCCGAGTGCTCGCTGACGTGTTTCAGAAACTGCGCGTTGATTTCGAAGATGATCTCGAGATGCCGCGGCAGCAGGCGTGACAACATTTCGACATCCCAGGTTTCGAGCGCCTCGGGCATCAGCGTGTGATTCGTGTACGAGAAGATCTGCGTCACGTGTTTCCACGCCTTGTCCCACGGCACATGATGCTCGTCGACGAGCAGGCGCATCAGCTCTGGAATCGCGAGCACCGGGTGCGTGTCGTTCAGATGCACCGCGACCTTCTCCGAGAAGCGCCCGAACGTGCTGTGCGTGCGCTGATAACGGCGGATCAGATCCTGCATCGTCGCCGACACGAAGAAGTACTCCTGGCGCAACCGCAACTCGCGGCCAGCCGGCGTCGAGTCGTCCGGATAGAGCAGCCGCGACACGTTCTCCGACATGTTCTTGGTGTCGACCGCGTTGCGGTAGTCGCCGCGGTTGAAAGCGCCGAGGTCGAGTTCCTCGGTCGCGCGCGCGGACCACAGGCGCAGCGTGTTGGTCGCGTCGGTCGCGTAGCCGGGGATCACGGTGTCGTACGCGGTCGCGTTCACATGCTCGGTGTCGATCCATTCGGTCTTGTCGCCGCGCTGCACGGTGCGGCCGCCGAAGTGCACCATGTACTTGATTTCGGGTCGCGGAAATTCCCATGGATTGCCGGCACGCAGCCAATAGTCGGGCGCCTCGACCTGCTCGCCGTTGACGATTTCCTGACGGAACATGCCGTACTGGTAACGGATGCCGTAGCCGAAGCCCGGAATGCCGAGCGTCGCCATCGAGTCGAGAAAGCACGCCGCGAGCCGGCCGAGGCCGCCGTTGCCGAGCGCTGCGTCGGGTTCGAGATCGATCAGTGCGTCCATGTCGACGCCGAGGCTCGCGAGCGCCTCCTTCATCTGATCGTGAATGCCGAGCGCGAGTAGCGCGTTGGTAAAGGTCCTGCCGATCAGAAACTCCATCGACAGGTAGTAGACCCGCTTCACGTCCTGCTCGTATTGCAGGCGCGTGGTCTTCATCCAGCGTGCGACGAGCCGGTCGCGCACGGCCAGCGCGGCCGCGTGCAGCCAGTCGTGCGGATGAGCGGTGACGGCGTCCTTGCCGACGCCGTACATCATGCGATTCGAAATTGAGCGCCGTAGCGCGTCGACGGTACTGTTGAGCTGGTCGAATTCCAGATCGACGGCTGTCATCGAAGCCTCCGGGAAGGTCGACATGGCAAACGCGAACCGCACGGGAGACGGACGGGAGGTGCGTGCCTGTCGGAGCGGTTTAAAAAAACAGAGTAGGACATTTTGGGGATCGCGCACACTGGCGCGCGAGAGGACGATGACGCATACGGCGTGCCCGGCGAGCTCGCCCGCTGCCGCGCGACCGGGCCGCGGCGGGTGCCCGGACACGGTGCAAAGCTGCGTGGCAGCGGCACTGTGGGTGGGCATCGGCGCGCGTGAGTCGGGTGACGAAAGCAGGTTAGGCATACGCCCGAAGCATCTGCGAGCCGCACATCGATTATTTTTCCGATGCGTGACGGGCGGATGAAGCTCCGAATAGCCTGATCTTGTGATCGAATCGGGCGGCCCGTTCTGCCGGGCGATTCTGTCGTATGCGTGTTGGATTTTGACGCGAAAAGCGCGCGCGCCGATTTGGAGATGGCGGGCGGGACTGGCGGTTAGTTGCGTTTCATTGAGATCAAAGCGCCTCATCTTCAAGCCGCCTCCCGGTCCCTGCCCGCCTCCCTGCACGATCGTGCCGTCTCTGCAACAATCGCGACGTTGCGCCGCACAAGCCGCCACGCTGATCCGCCGTGGACCGACCGCGCGCGCCTCACCCACGACGAAACCGCCGCCCGAGCGCGTCGCCTCCCCGGAAGCGACCGACACCGGCATGCCCAACCCCACGAGCCACGCCTTGTCCGATAAGCTCAGCCCCGCCGTCGGCGTCCCCACGCCGACTCTCCCCGCCGACGGCCCGATGTCGGCCGCCAACCGCCGCGCGATGGCCGCGATCATGCTCGCCGTCGCGCTCGCCACGCTGGATACCGCGATCGCCAACACCGCGCTGCCCGCGATCGCCGGCGACCTGCACGCGGCGCCGGCCGCCTCGGTCTGGATCATCAACGCATATCAGCTCGCGATGGTCGCGACGCTGCTGCCGCTCGCCGCGCTCGGCGATATCGTCGGACATCGGCGCATCTATATCGGCGGCATCGCGCTGTTCACGCTGAGCTCGCTCGGCTGCGCGATGGCGCCGACGCTGCCGCTGCTCGCCGCCGCGCGCATCGTGCAGGGCTTGGGCGCCAGCGCGATCATGAGCGTCAACACCGCGCTGATCCGCTATCTGTACCCGTCGCATCGGCTCGGTCGCGGGCTTGGCACCAATGCGCTGATCGTCGGCGTGTCGTTCGCGGTCGGGCCGACGGTGGCGTCGCTGATTCTGTCGGTCGCGACGTGGCCTTGGCTGTTCGCGGTCAACGTGCCGCTCGGTGTACTCGCGCTGAGCTTCGCGATGCCGGCGCTGCCGCATACCGCGCAGAGCCGGCACCCGCTCGATCCGGTGGCGGCGCTGCTCAACGTGGTCACGTTCGCCGCGCTGATCTTCGCGCTCGGCGAGGCGGCGCAACGCGCGTCGCTGCAGATCGTGCTCAGCGCCGCGGCGATCGCCGGCGTGTTCGGGCTGCTGCTGATCCGCCGCGAGGCGGGCCACCCCGCGCCGATGCTGCCTGTCGATCTGTTCAAGCGGCCGGTGTTCGCGCTGTCGGCGGTGACGGCCGTGTGCTCGTTCGCCGCGCAGGGCCTCGCGTTCGTGTCGCTGCCGTTCTATTTCGAGGACGTGCTGCTGCGCAGCCAGGTCGAAACCGGCTTCCTGATGACGCCGTGGCCCGTCGTGGTCGCGCTCGCCGCGCCGCTCGCGGGCGGCCTGTCGGACCGCTACCCGCCGGGGCTGCTCGGCGCGATCGGGCTCGCGGTGCTGTCGGCGGGGATGGCCTCGCTGGCGATGCTGCCCGCCCATCCGCACGTGCTCGACATCGGCATCCGTATGGCGATCTGCGGCGCGGGTTTCGGCTTTTTCCAGTCGCCGAACCTGAAGGCGCTGATGGCGAGCGCGCCGCCGGAGCGCAGCGGCGGCGCGAGCGGCATCGTGGCGACCGCACGGCTGCTCGGACAGGCGACCGGCGCGGCGCTGGTCGCGCTGTGCTTCGGCATTGCCGGCCGCCAGCATGGGCCGACGCTCGCGCTCGGCCTCGGCGCGTTCTTCGCCGGCGCGGCGAGCCTGGCGAGCGGCTTGCGGCTGCTCGCGCCGTCGCATCGCGCGGGCGTGCAGGCGAAGGCAGCGGTCAAGTGAGATATGCGCCGGACGGCGCGTGAGGCAGGGATGAAGCCTGAATGAAGCGCGCCTCGAACGAGCGCGCACGAGTTGAAGCCTGTGCGGGAAGACGAGGCAGCAACCACGGGAGCCGTCTCGCTTACGACCCATGCGGCGCGATCAACGCGCCGCGAAATACCCCTTCACCGCGGCAATGAACGTGTCGATATCGTCGCGCGACACATCCATGTGCGTGACGAAGCGCGACGCATACAGCATCTGCGTGAGGATGCCGCGCTCCTTGAGCCACGCCTCGAGCGGCGCGCAATGCTGCTGCGGAAACTGCGCGAACACCATGTTCGTCGCGACCGACTGCACCTTCACCTGCTCGATCGTCTCCAGTCCCGCCGCCAGATGCGCGGCGTTCGCGTGGTCGTCGGCGAGCCGCTCGACGTTGTGATCGAGCGCGTACAGGCACGCCGCCGCGAGCACGCCAACCTGGCGCATGCCGCCGCCGAGCACCTTGCGCCAGCGATGCGCGACGTCGATCAGCGCGCGGCTGCCGACCAGCACCGAGCCGACCGGCGCGCCCAGCCCCTTCGAAAAGCAGATCGACACCGAATCGAACGGCTCGGCCAGCGTCGCGACCGGCTTGCCCGACGCGACCGCCGCGTTGAACACGCGCGCGCCGTCGAGGTGAGTGGCGAGGCCGCGCTCGCGCGCGAGCCGCGTCGCGTCGGCGACGTACTGCGCCGGCAGCACCTTGCCGCCGATCGTGTTTTCCAACGCGAGCAACCGTGTGCGTGCGAAGTGATCGTCGATCGGCTTGATCGCGGCGGCGATCTTGTCGAGCGGGATCGAACCGTCGGCGGCGTTTTCGAGCGGTTGGGGCTGGATGCTGCCGAGCACGGCCGCGCCGCCGCCCTCGTATTTGTAGGTGTGCGCGAGCTGGCCGACGATGTACTCGTCGCCGCGCGCGCAGTGCGCCATCAACGCGGCGAGGTTGCTTTGCGTGCCGCTCGGGAAGAACAGCCCCGCTTCCTTGCCGGTGCGTTCGGCCAGCGTGGCCTGCAGCCGCAGCACGGTGGGGTCGTCGCCCCAGACGTCGTCGCCGACTTCGGCCGTCGACATCGCCGCGAGCATCGGCGGAGTCGGACGGGTAACGGTATCGCTGCGCAAATCGATCATTGTGTGTTCCTGTGTGTCCATGAATGACAGCCTACGGCAACCGGCCGCCCGTGCATTCCGGGAGGAACGCGCGCGCCGGCAAACGAGCCATACAGTGTATTCAATTCAGACGACGCTGAAAATCGGCGCATCCCGGAGAAGCGCGCCGATCCGGCTGCGATGATCCAACAGACGCGACGGGGACGCTCAGCCGCCAGGCTTCGGCAACCACTGGAGCGGATCGACCGGCTGGCCGTTCTCGCGCACTTCGAACTGGATCGACGCGACGCCGCGGCTATCGACACCGACCTCGCCGATCGTCTGCCCTTGCGCCACCGCGTCGCCTTCCTTGACGAGTAGCTGGCTGTTCTGGCCGTACGCGGTGATCAGCGAATCGTTGTGCTTGATGATGATGAGTGGGCCGTAGGCTTCGATGCCGCTGCCCGCGTACACCACGCGGCCGGTCGCCGCGGCCTTGACTGGATCACCGGCTTGGCCGCCGATCACGATGCCGTTGGATTTGCCCGGCGCGAACGCGCGCAGGATCGGTCCGCGCAACGGCCATTGCAGCACGCCCTGCTGCGGCACGGCGGCAAGCGCCGGCGCACCGGGTACGGCGCCCGGCGGCAGGTTCGCCGTCGCGCCCGGCGCACCCGGCGCCACCGCGACCGGCGGCGTGACCACGCTGCCCGAGGCCAGCGGCGGCGAAACGCGCAGCACCTGGCCGGGCGCGACCGCCGCGTTGACCGGCAAGCCGTTCCAGGCCGCGATTTCCTGCGGCCTTCGTCCATAGGCCGAAGCGATGCCGGACAGCGTATCGCCCGGATTGACGCGATAGTAGCCGGCGGGCACCTGGACGGTCGCGAGGCTGGTCGTGCTCGACGGCGCGTTGCTGTAGAACGGCGTGCTTTCCCACGGCATCGTCGTGCAGCCGGCGATCGCCACGCCGAACGCTGCCGCCGTCAGCAGGCGGATCGCCGTCGGTTGCCATTCTTGTGTCATCTGATTTTCCTCGACGTGTGTCTCAATCCGGTTCAATCGACGCCGTAGCAATTGCCGTGCCGTCACGCTTGCAGAAGGTCGCGGCTGTCCGCAGCCGCCTGGATATTATGCGCGACTGCCACACGCGCGCCGCGCTAGCGTGCGCCGTCCAACTGCCGTGTTCTTCAGACGCTGCCCTGCGCTTCGACGACGAGCACGCGTACCGCGCCGAGCGGATGCGCGACGTGCTCGGTGCCGACCGACGCATGGAACACGTCGCCGGTTTCGAGAACCGTCGTGCGTTCGACGCCGTCTTCGCGATAGCGCATTTCGACGCGGCCGTCGAGCACGGCGAATACCTCCTCGCCGTCGTTCACGTGCCACTTGTACGGCTGGTCGGTCCAATGCAGACGCGTGGTGATGCCGTTCATGTTCGCGATGTCGAGCGCGCCCCAGGCACGCGACGCGGTGAAGCTTCTGCTGCGGATGATCTTCATGGTCGATGAGCAATTGGCAAGCGCGCAAGCCCGGCGGGCGGCGCCGTCCGCCCACGGCGACGACGCTCGCGCGGCTGGCCCTATTATAGGTCGCGTGGCCCGCGCGTCTGGACGAGCAAGCCGCCACGGCCGTTCCGTCCGATAATTGCAGGCGATCGACCATCGCCTATACTCAGTCAAGCCGCGCGGAGCAGCTCACGACAACGTTGGGATTCTGGGAGGAATCGAGGATGAACAAAGCCACCTTTCTGGCCGTGCAACTCAACGTCGACGATGTGGCGGCGTCTGCCGGCCTCGTCGAACTGCTGAACACGCATCTGATCTTCGCCGCCGACGTCGCCGAGGCCGCCGATGCGCTCGTGCAACTGGCGAGCATCGCGAGGCTATCGAGCGGGGTCGAGGCGAGCGTCGAGCTGCCGGCGGTGGCGCTCGAACGGCTGCGCGAGGCGCTCGACAACCTGAGCGACTACGACGAATCGTGGCTCCTGGCGCTGGAGCCGAGCCGCGCGCTGTTCGATGACATCGGCCGGCGACAGCGAACGCTGCATTGACGGGAACCGTCGCAGCACGGCGCCGTAAACGACAAAACGCCATCCGATCGAACTGGATGGCGTTTTTTCTTGCCCGCCGCGTTCGCGCTATTCCACGAAGCGGCGTCTACAGCGCACTACAACTACCCACTACACCTGCGGACTTCTACTGCGATCAGTTGCCGAAGTACACCGAGTCACGGTTGGCTTTCGCCGGGAGGACAGCGTGGCCAGCTTGCGACGTGCCGGCAGCCGGAGCGCCGTAGCCGCTGGTGTCTGCGGGGTTGGCCGCGATGGCCGTGCCGCGTTGCGCATCGACGCGTGCTTGCGCTGCCTGGATGTCGGACGGGTAGTTCACGTCGTTGGCGCTCGGGTTGTAGCCGGCCTTTTCGAGTTGAATCAGTTCAGCGCGAACCTGAGCACGGGTCACCGGCTGATTCGCTTGAGCGAACGACGCGACGGGAACAAAGAGGGCGGCGGCGATAGCAACTGCGGAAATCAGGGTCTTCAAGATTAACCTCCAAAGGACTTGTTGTGGTGCGCTTCGGGGTTTCTGCTTATCCCTCAGCGATTGAAAACAAGTTTAGAGGTGTCTCGATCTAGGGTAAACCCTTAAACCAGTGAAACTATATTGCTGCCACCGCAATAATCATTTGAGTCAGCGTTTAGCCCGCGAGATATCTGGTAATAATGCGGCGTTTCCTTGCTGATCCAAACGCAGCAACGGCCGGCGCGCCCTATCACCATTGCGCGCCGGGCCGTTTTTCAACCGCTCAGCTCCACTGCGCGTGGAAGCTGCCCGGCTTGTCGATGCGTTCGAACGTATGCGCGCCGAAGAAGTCGCGCTGCGCTTGCACGAGGTTCGCGGGCAGACGCTCCGAACGGTAGGCGTCGAAATACGCGATCGCCGACGCGAATGCCGGCACCGGCACACCCGCCTTGACCGCGGCCACCACGACTTCGCGCAGCGCCGCCTGGTAGTTCTTCGCGATGTCGCGGAAGTACGGGTCGAGCAGCAGGTTCGCGAGCGCCTTGTCCTTCGAATAGGCGTCGGTGATCTTCTGCAGGAAGCGTGCGCGGATGATGCAGCCCGCGCGGAAAATCTTCGCGATCGTTCCGTAGTCGAGATCCCACTTGTACTCTTCCGACGCGGCGCGCAACTGCGCGAAGCCTTGCGCGTACGAGATCACCTTGCTGAAGTACAACGCGCGGCGCACCGATTCGATGAACGCGTCCTTCGCGCCTTCGGGCGGCCTGGCCTGCGGACCTTCCAGCACCTTGCTCGCGGCCACGCGCTGCGTCTTCAGCGACGACAGCACACGCGCGAACACCGCCTCGGTGATCAGCGGCAGCGGCGCGCCGAGGTCGAGCGCGTTCTGGCTGGTCCACTTGCCGGTGCCCTTCTGCGCGGCACGGTCGAGAATCACGTCGACGAGGTCCTTGCCGGTTTCGTCGTCCTTCTTGCCGAAGATCTTCGACGTGATTTCGATCAGATAGCTGTCGAGCTCACCCTGGTTCCACTCGGTGTAGACCTTGCCGAGTTCCTCGTTCGACAAACCGACTACCTGCTTGAGCACCGCGTAGCTTTCGGCGATCAGCTGCATGTCGCCGTACTCGATACCGTTGTGCACCATCTTCACGAAGTGGCCCGCGCCGTCCGGTCCCATGTACGCGACGCAGGGCTCGCCGTCCGGCGCCTTCGCGGCGATCTCGGTGAGGATTGGCGCGACGAGGTCGTACGCGTCGCGCGGGCCGCCCGGCATGATCGACGGGCCTTTCAGCGCGCCTTCCTCGCCGCCCGAGACGCCGGTGCCGATGAAATGCAGACCGGCCTTGGCGAGTTCCTGATTGCGGCGGATCGTGTCGGTGAAAGGCGTGTTGCCGCCGTCGATCAGGATGTCGCCTTTTTCGAGCAGCGGCTTGAGCGAGGCAATGGTTGCGTCGGTCGGCTCGCCGGCCTTGACCATCATCAGAATGCGGCGCGGCTTTTCGAGCGAGTCGACGAACTCTTCCAGCGTGAAAGCCGGCACCAGTTTGCGGTCCGGAAATTCGGCGATGAGTTCGTCGGTTTTCGCGCGGCTACGGTTGTAGACCGACACCGCGTGGCCGCGGCTCTCGATGTTGAGCGCCAGATTGCGGCCCATGACCGCCAGCCCCACCACGCCGATTGCCTGTTTGCCCATTTGAATTCTCCAGAGTCCAAAAAATGTCGTGGCGCCGCGCCATGAAAACGGCGGCGCGGCGTCGAGGGTGAAAGGATAAAAGAAATGCGCGCTTGCCGCTTGGGAGGGGGCAAGCACGCCAGTTGCCCGTGCTCCTGCCGTGCCCCTGATTGCGCGTGACGACAGGTATTGTGCGCGCGTCGGCGTTTGCGCGGCGGGTTCGGTTTGGGTTCGGACTGAGGTTAGGCGGAAGGCGTGGACGAATGCGCGGCCTGTCGGTGCACCCGCTACCCTGCCCGCTTCGTGAACACCAGGCTGAAGTTGTTCGCGGGCATCGCGACCACCCGCTCGCAGGTGAGCCCCGCCGTGTCGCCGAGTGCGACGACCGCTTCCATATCGCGCACGCCCCATTCGGGATCGCGGCTCTTCAACCATTGATCGAACGCTTCGTTGCTCGGTGCCGTGTGCGCTCCGCCGCGCCGGTAAGGACCGTATAGATACAGCACGCCGCCGTCGACGAGGCGCCGCCCCGCGCCGTCGAAAAGTGCCTGCGCCGCGCTCCACGGCGAAATGTGGATCATGTTGATGCAGACGACGGCGTCGAGCGCATCGACGCCCCAGTCCGGCTGATGCACGTCGAGCGCGAGCGGCGCGCGCACGTTCGCGAGCCCCGCGTGCGCGGTCCACGCGGCAATCGACTCGCGTGCTTCTTCGTCGGCATCGCTCGGCTGCCAGTCGAGACCGGGCAGCGCGCCGGCGAAGCAGATCGCGTGCTCACCGGTGCCGCTCGCGATTTCGAGCACGCGGCCGCTCGCCGGCAGCGCCTCGCGCAGCACGGCGAGGATCGGTTCGCGATTGCGTTCGGCGGATGGCGAATGTTGCCGGGAGTCGGTCATGATCGGCTCTGGGTGTTCCTGAGGTTTTGACAGTGATCCGTGGAGTCTACTCATTCTCAATCGCCAGCCAGCAGACCGGCGAGCGCGCTCAAGGTATCGCCGCACGGCGCGGCCACCTTCAGCGACAGCAGCGGATCGGCGCGCGTGCGGCCGAGGTTGATCGCCGCGATCGGCTTGCCCTGGCGCTGCGCCCACACGCAGAAGCGGTAGCCCGAATACACCATCAGCGACGAGCCGGCCACGAGCACCGCGTCGGCCGCATCGAGCGCATGCGACGCCGCTTCGACGCGCGCCTTCGGTACGTTCTCGCCGAAGAACACCACCGACGGCTTCAGCAACCCGCCGCAGTTCGCGCATGCCGGCACGCGAAAACCGCCGAGATCGTGCCACTCGAGATGCGCGTCGCCATCGGCGGCGGCTTCGGCCGTGACGTCGAGCAGAGCGGGGTTGTCGGCTTCGAGCGTCTGCTGGATCGCCGCGCGCGAGTGCTGCATGCCGCAGTCGAGACAACTGACGCCGTCGATGCCGCCATGCAGTTCGATCACGTCGCGGCTGCCCGCGCGCTGATGCAAGCCGTCGACGTTCTGCGTGACCAGCGTCGGCACGTGACCGGCCGCTTCGAGCCGCGCGAGCGCGACATGCGCGGCATTTGGCTGCGCGCGCGCGACGAGCGGCCAGCCGACCATGCTGCGCGCCCAGTAGCGCTGGCGCATCGCCAGCGTGCCAAGGAACTCCTGCAGCGTGATCGGCGGCGAGCGCTTCCATGCGCCGTTGTCGTCCCGGTAGCCGGGGATGCCGGAGTCAGTGCTGATGCCCGCGCCGGTCAGCACGAACAGGCGCGGATGACGCTGCACGAAACGATGCAGATCGTCGAGCGTGTGCGGATCGGTGAGAGATTCGGTCGGCGTGAGCTGAAGGTCGGTCATAACGGGGACGGTGGACGATCGTGCGCGAATCAGCGGCGAGGGCTCGGTTTGCCGCGCGTGGGTGTCGAGCGACGCGCGTCGGCTTGCGGTTTCGGCTTCGCGCCCTGCGTGTCCGATCGCCGCGCTGCTGGCCGCGCTTTCTGCGCCTGCCGCTTGTGCCACGCAGCCAGCGCGAGCTCGTAGCGCTCTAGCGCTTCGTCGTAGAGATCGAACACACACTGCGTGCAGCCGCTATGACAGCAGTCGTCGAGATCGGGCCGCACGGGCGGCTGCGGCGGCGGGTCGTCGCTGGATGTGGCACGGGGCACGGCGGCTTGCTTTGCGTGGAAAGACGGCGGAGCGCCCAGTATAAGTTGAACGCGCGCGCCCCGCTCCCCGCCCCGGCGTTGTGAGCCGGTGCCGCGCGCCGCTCAGCCGCGCCCGACGAACGGCATCTTGCTCGCCATGATCGTCATGAACTGCACGTTCGCCGACAGCGGCAGGCTCGCCATATGCAGCACCGCGTCGGCGACGTGCTGCACGTCCATCAGCGGCTCGACCGCGATCTCGCCGTTCGCTTGCGGCACGCCGCGCGCCATTCGCGCGGCCATCTCGGTCCCTGCGTTGCCGATATCGATCTGACCGCACACGATGTCGTACTTGCGGCCGTCGAGCGACACCGCCTTCGTGAGTCCGGTAATCGCGTGTTTGGTCGCCGTGTACGCGGCGCTGTTCGGACGCGGCGCATGCGCGGAGATCGAGCCGTTGTTGATGATGCGGCCACCGCGCGGGTTCTGCGTCTTCATCAGGCCGAACGCCGCGCGCGTGCACAGGAACACGCCGTTCAGATTGGTATCGACGATGGAACGCCATTCGTCGATGCTCACTTCGTCGAGATCGACGGGCGAACCGTTGCGTCCCGCGTTGTTGAACAGCACGTCGAGCCGGCCGAAGCGCGCGCGGATCGTGTCGAAAAGCGCGGCGACGCTATCGGCGTCGGTCACGTCGCACGATACCGCGAGCGCGTCGCCGCGCAGCGCCCGCGCTTCTTGCGCGACCGCATCGAGCGCGGCCTGGCGGCGGCCGGCGAGCACCACGCTATAGCCGTGCTGCGCGAGCGTCAGTGCGCACGCGCGACCGATGCCGCTGCCCGCGCCCGTCACCAGCGCCACTTTTCCATTTTCTGTTTCCGACATCACGCATCTCCTGTTGTGTTGGGTAGCGACGCGAGTTATGTGCGGCGATCAGTCCGATCGCCATCGACACGCGCGACTCTTTTCGCCCCGCACCATACAACAGCGAATCGGCGATCGCAAACCGCGCGACGTCTTTCAGCGCGCTTTCACCGCATACGTGGCCGCCGAACGGCAGGTCGACGAGCGCAACAGTGGTATCGTTCGCGGTTGCGCATCGCGCAAGATTCACGGCCTTCCCGGGACGGAAGGAAGGCGTACTGGAAGCACGTTCGATGAATGAATGCCCGAACCCGCCGCGCCGCTGGCCGCGTAGCCGCAACTCCGCACTGCTGAACGGCACGATCGGCTGGCACGTGATCGTGCTGATCGGCGTGGCTGTCGCACCGGCCGCGTGGCCATGGTGGCTCGCCGCGATCGTCGCGAACCACGCGCTGTTCACGATCGCCGGACTATTGCCGCGCACCACCCTGCTCGGGCCCAACTGGACCCGCCTGCCCGCGAACCCGCGCAACGCGGACGCAATCGCGCTGACCATCGACGACGGTCCCGATCCTGTCGTCACGCCGCAAGTACTCGATCTGCTCGACGCGTTCGACGTGCGCGCGACGTTCTTCTGCATCGGCGCGAAGGTCGAGCGTTATCCGCAACTCGCGCGCGAGATCGTCGCGCGTGGGCATGGGCTCGAAAATCACTCGCAGATGCACGTGCATACGTTTTCGGTCGCGTTTCCGCGCGCGTTGACGCGCGAGATCGCCGCCGCGCAACGCACGCTCGAAACCGTCAGCGGCGCGCGGCCGATGTTTTTCCGCGCGCCCGCCGGCCTGCGCAACCTCTTCCTGGAGCCGGTGCTGCGCAAGCTCGACCTACGTCTCGCGGCCTGGACGCGGCGTGGCTACGATACGCGCGAGCGTGACCCTCACATGGTTGCGCGGCGGCTGCTCGATGGTCTCGCCGCGCGCGACATCCTGTTGCTGCACGATGGCAACGCCGCGCTGACGATCGATGACCAGCCGCTGATTCTCGCGGTGCTGCCGAGCGTGATCGAAGCGGCGCGCGAGCGCCATCTGCGTTTCGTCACGCTGCGCGAAGCGCGCGCCGATGCTTGACGGTGCGCGTGAAGTGAGGCCATGCGCACGCAGCGCTACACACGGAAATCCGCCGCCATGTCCTCGTCGGTGCGCGCTTCGAGCTTGCCGTCGCGGCACGCTTTCATGAACACGTCGTAGTCGCGCTCGACCTGATCCGCGTAGGCGCTCGCGTAGCCGCTCAGCGCTTCGCCGAACTGATCGCCGCGGCCGATGTACGCGCTGATCTCGAGCGCCTGGCCGCTCGCCTTCGCATGCGCGCGCGCCATGATCCAGCCGCATAGCCGCGCATAGCCGTCGAGCAGATCGCTGTCGAACAGCTCGATATTCGCGGACAGCTTCATGTCGCGCAGCTGGCGGAAATAGAAATGCCGCCCGAGCGGCCCGGTCCCCCAGCCGAGGAAGACGTCGCTCGCGGCCTGCAGCAGCCGCTGTCCTTGCACGACGCGCTCGCCCTGATGCTTGACCGCCGGCGACTTGTAGAACTGCGCAATGACCGACGGCCGCGCCTCCTTCAATTGCAGGAACAACGGCTTGCCCATGTGATCGACGAGCAGCACGACCAGACAACGCGTGCCGACGCTGCCGACGCCGACCGCCTTGAACACGACGTCGTGCCTCGTGAAGTGATCCAGCAGTTCGCGCCGATCGTGCGACATCGTCTTGCGGTACTCGTCCCACACCTGCTCGACCATCTTGTCGACGTTGCCGGTCCGGTAGGTTTCGGTTTGCTCGGCCGTCAACAGCGTGTTCGCACCGTGCACGTGAAACAGCGCGGGCGGCGCATCGTGGATGGTCCAACGATTGCCTTCGAACGAGGCCATTTTTTCGAGCAGGCTTTCATGCGTGCGGCTCGCGGCCTTCTCCATGCCGCGCCGCACCGCGCGCCGGCGCTCGGGCGTCAGTGCGATCTCGGCCATGCGGTCGAATGTGATGCGGTCGTACCACAGGTCGAGCGCGCCGAACTGCGCGTATTGCGCGACGCGATCGCGATACGAGCCGACCGCCGTCATCACCAGACTCTCGGCGGTGCCGCGGCTCAGGCGCATCTGGCGCGCGGCCACGACGAGGCTCGCGCACAGGCGTTTCAGGTCCCATTCGAACGGGCCGATCGAGACTTCGTCGAAGTCGCTCAGGTCGAAGACCAGTTGCCGCTCGGGCGTCGCGAAGCCGCCGAAATTCATCAGATGGCCGTCGCCGCAGATCGGCATGGTGAGGCCGGTGTCGTGCACCTTGCTCAGATCGTGCGCCTGCAGAATCGCGCTGCCTCGAAAGAACGAGAACGGCGAGACAGCCATGCGCCCATAGCGCAGCGGCACCAGACTCTCGACGCGCTCCGCGCTGCTCTGTTTCAGCAGCTCGATCGGATCGCGGTACAACTCGCCGACCGCCCGGTGACTCGAGCGTTTCGAATGCTCGCGCGCGGCGCGGCCGCGCGCTTCCCGTTCGGCAACGGTGCTGGCTTTCATGCTTTCTCTCCGTTTTGCGAGTCTTGAACCGGCGCTGACAGAGACTGCTTGCCGCGCACGGCGTCGTTAACATCGAGGGCTGCAGTCGCGATCATAACGGGTTGAAACACACGATGAATCGCCGCCAGTGAGTGCGGCGCTTGCAGCCGTGGCGGCGAGCTTGCAACCGGCTTTACAGCCAGCCAGTAGCTCGCGTAGTACGCCGTAGTATTTTGCCAACGCCGGCTCGCGTGGACGCGAAAGCCCATGCAGCCGCGCGCGCACCGCGCGTAGAATCGAGCGCATGCGCCCTACCCTCGTTCCGCAGCGCGAACCCGAGCTGCCGCTGCATACGCCCAGTGTGTCGTCGCTGACGTTGGCGGCGGTCATTGCGCTGATCGCGTGGATGGCGATCCTCGCGCAAGCCGACCTGACGATCGATCGTTCGCTCGCGCGCGGGCTCACCGTGTTCGCTCGCGCGCGGGCTCACCGTGTTCGACGCGCTCGCGCGCATGAGCAGCTACCTGACCAATCTGACGGTGCTCGCCAGTGCGCTCTGCTTCACCTGCATCGTGCTGTGGAAGCACCGCTCGCCGCTCGTGCGCTTTTTCCGGCAGCCCACGGTCGTGACCGCGGTGGTCGCGTACATCGTGTTCGTCGGCATCGCGTACAACCTGCTGTTGCGCGGACTGTGGCCGCTGTCGCCCTACCGGCGCCTGCTCAACGAGTCGCTGCACAGCGTGCTGCCGATGCTCGCCGCGCTCTACTGGGTGCTGTTCGTGCCGCGTTTTCATCTGCGGTTGCGCCACGCTCCGCTGTGGCTCGTTTATCCGCTCGCCTATCTCGGCATCACGTTCTGGCGCGGCAGCCTGTCGGATTTTTATCCGTATCCGTTCATCGACGTCGAAACGCTCGGGCTGCGCCAGGTGCTCGTCAATGCCGCGCTGCTGTTCGGCGGTTTTCTGATGCTGCTGGCCGTGTTCGTCGGCATCAATTTCGGGCGCCGACGATGATGTTGCAGCACGTCCCGTTTAGCCGGATGCATGGCGTCCCGTCGCCGGGCGCACTTCTTGCACCCCTTTCGTCACTGACGCAGGCTCACGCCGCACTGGCACGGCTTGCGCGGCGCCCTTGTGCGAGCGCGTTGCAATTGCAGCGGACCCGCACGTAAATATGACAACAGGAGCGATGCATATGGATACGAATTCAGCGGCAGGCGCGGTAAAGGAAGTCGCGGGCAAGGTGCAAAGCGCGGTCGGCGATGCAGTCGGCGACACCAGCGCGCAGGTGGCGGGCAAGGCGCGCGAATTGAGCGGCAAGGCGCAACAGTTATGCGCGAATACGACGAGCCTCGTGCGCGATGCGACGGCCGAAAACCCGTTCACGACGCTGGCCGTGGTTGCTCTCGCCGGGTTCGTGATGGGCGCGCTGTGGTCGCGCGGCGGTCGCGACTACGACTGAAGCAGGCACGGCGCCGGATCATAGGCGCCGATCAACAGCGCGAAGCAGTCGCGCCAAAGCGGGCGATCCGCCGCAAGCGGATCGCCCGCCGCTTCACTAGCCGCTCTTCTTCTTGCGGCCGGCGCCCATTTCCAGTTCGATCCACGTCGGCGCGTGGTCGCTGGCATGCGGTTCGCCGCGCACCCAACGGTCGACGCCCGCATCGCGCAGGCGCGGCGCGAGGTCGGCGCTCAGCAGCAGATGGTCGATGCGCAGCCCCGAATTCGTATCCCAATGACGGCGGAAATAGTCCCAGAACGTGTACACGCGTTCGTCGCCGAAATGCGTGCGCAGCGCATCGGTCCAGCCTTGCGCGAGCAGCCCGCGATAACGTTCGCGGCTCTCCGGCTGCAGCAGCGCGTCCTTTAGCCACGAGCGCGGGTTGTAGATGTCTTCGTCGGTTGGCACGACGTTGAAGTCCCCAGCGATCACGACCGGGTGGCCGCTCTGGTAGAGCTGCGCCGCATGCGCGATCAGATGATCGAACCACGCGAGCTTGTAGTCGAACTTGGGGCCGGGCTGCGGATTGCCGTTCGGCAGGTACAGACACACGATCAGCACGCCGCCGACCGCGGCCTCGATGTAACGGCTATGCGTGTCGTCTTCGAAACCGGGCAGACCGCGCCGACGTTCGAGCGGTGCGTCGCCTTTGGCCAGAATCGCCACACCGTTCCATGCGCTCTGGCCTTGCCACACGGCGCCATAACCGGCGTCGCGCAATGCGTCGACTGGAAATGCGTTATCCACCGCCTTCAGTTCCTGCAGGCAGACGACGTCCGGCGCCTCGCGCTCGAGCCATTGCAATAGCGCCGCCTGCCGCGAGCGGATACCGTTGATGTTGAACGTCGCAATGCGCAGCTTCGCCATGATCATCCCTCCCTCGCCTATTGCGCCGCGACGTCGCGATACTCGGTCGCCCGCGAACGCGCGCGGCAATCAGGTGTTATCCCCGATCGGTTTTGCTCATAGCACCGACTCCATTTTGGCCCGGTTGGCCAGTTCCAAATTTATCACCCGCAAAGCGGACATTTTCCATCCAGTTCAAACCTGTCGACATCCGCGGCGAAGCTACCCGTAAGTCTGATGAATGGGACTGAAAGTCAGATGATAATTGGACGGTAAGAGAATGTGTATTGCATTATAATTTTGTGCACCCACGAGCCGCCGGCACGACGACCGGCTCAGGCCTGGCGGGTTGCTCGCCTGTTTTTTACTGACTGACTCAAAATCGTTTCAATGGAAGCTGCAATGAACGCTGCCCCTTCATGCCCGCAATGCACAATGGAAAACACTTACCCTGACGGCACGCTGTACGTGTGCGCGGACTGCGGTCACGAATGGTCGGCGAACGCTGGCGCCGACGCGAGCGATGAACCGGCGGGCAGCGTCGTCAAGGATGCGAACGGCAACGTGCTGTCGGACGGTGATTCGGTCGTGCTGATCAAGGATTTGCGCGTCAAGGGCTCGTCGATCACGCTGAAGATGGGCACCAAGGTGAAAAGCATCCGGATCGTCGGTGGCGATCACGAAATCGACTGCAAGACGGACGCCGGCAGCTTCATGCTCAAGGCCTGCTTTCTGAAGAAGGTCTGACGGGCCGTTCCCCGTTGGCGGCCCCGCCCGGAAGCGCGGTCCGCAGTGCATGATTCAATCGACTGTCTGGCTACCCGAGCATACCGAGAATGGCTGAGGATCGAACCTCGTACGACGCGTTCGTCAAATTCATGTCCACGCCGATCAATAATGAGCAACCGTTTGTGCTGGAGACGCAGCACGCGGTGTCGCTACACTTCGATCACTTCGCCACTCAGAGCTTCATGTCGCTCAGGAATCCGGAGAAGCTCACCCTCGGCTATACACGCGCGATGATGGGATTTCTGCTGCTGCAGCCAGCTCCCACGCACATCTGCATGATCGGACTAGGCGGGGGATCGCTGGCGAAGTATTGCTATCGGCATCTGCCAGAGGTCGCGATCGACGCAGTCGAGATCAGCCCCGAGGTGATCGCGCTGCGTGACGTGTTCAGGATTCCGGCGGACGACGCGCGGTTCAAGGTGGTTTGCGCCGATGGCGCGGACTACTTGACGAAGGATCACATCCGCACGGACGTGATCCTGCTTGATGCGTTTGGTGCGGAAGGGATGGCGAGCCGGTGTGCGGACATCGCGTTCTTCGCCGCCTGTCGCGAGCGTTTAACCGAGACGGGCGTCCTCGTCATCAACTTTACGGACGATGATCCGGCCATACCGCGGCACCTCGAGCGGCTGAAATCGGTATTTGGCGTTTCCTATGCGATCGTTCGGTGCGGCGACGACAGCAACTTAGTCGCGTTTGCCTGGAAAAGCGGGCGTCGTTTGCCGCCCCAGACAGGTCCTGTTCGAGCGCGCCCTCTCGTTTGGCTTTGCAGGCGAACTCAAGCTGTCCGTCACTGCTCGCCACCTGAAAGCGGGAGAGCGCCTCGATCCGAAGCGGCTGATCTGGCATGCGCAAGGGCAAGGGCACTGGGAAATCGGCGGTTGACCGGCACCACGCCTCGACCTGGGCGTCACTTTCCCCGCTTGGCGAGTGGACTCTTGGTCTTGTAGGTCACGCCGTGACTCTCGAGATACTCGCGGATCAGTTGGCGGACGACTTGTGACGGCGTCAGATCTTGCGCCGAGCAGAGCATTTCAAATGCTTCTTTCTTGGCGGGGTCGATCAGGACGGTCAGGCGTGCGGTTTTCGTTTCCATTACAAGGACGGGTCGGCGAATATGCTAACCAAATTATAATGCATTTGCTTTCGACGAGGATTCACCCCGCCTCCTATGAGGTCAGTGCCTGCGCTCGAACCGATAGAGATAGGCCAGCACATCGTCGGCGACGGGCACGATCGCGAGTGTGACGAGCACGCCGGCGAGCGGCACGGTCGACACGTAGCCCACATGCTTGAAACCGATTGCGCCGATCAGGCCGCCCACGAAAAACGACGCGAGCATCGTGCCGTGGATCTTCAGCTTCGCGCGGTTTGCGATGACCGCGTGCGCGTCGTCAATGAGCGCCGATCGATTCCAGTAAAAAAGCTTACCCAACTCAATTCCGAGGTCCGTGACGATGCCGGTCATGTGTGTGGTACGGATCTCCGCGCCCGACAGCTTGGTGATCATCGCATTCTGCAGCCCCATGATGAAGCACAGCAGGATCACGGTCACGGGGACGAAGAACGCTTCGCGTAGCGCGAGGTGGCTGCCGAGCAGACCGAACAGGAGCAGCAGCGCGGACCGATGCCAGCCAACACGAGCCGGATGTCCCCGAGCGCCGTCTGGTCCGCGATCGCCGACACGATGCCGCTCATATGGGACGTGTATTGCTTGACCGCGAGGAAGCCGCCGGCATTGGTGGCGCCGGCCACGAAGGCAAGAGACAACCCGAGCTGACGGTTCGCGGTCGTGCTGCGGTGTCTTCCCGTCAGGCTTCGAAAGTACTGCGCAGGCATAGGATCTTCACTCAATGAGCTGCGCACAGAGGCGCCCGATTCGCTCTAACATGTGTTTCACATGATAACGCCATTATCATATCCTGTTATCCGGATTGGTTTTCTGATGTCATAATGCGGTTTGAGTGAGCCCGGCAAGCCGGAGCTCATTCCATGCTCCTCGTCCCAATCCGAGCGTACTGGAGAAAATCCGGATGGCACCCTTCACGGTCGTCCATTTCGTCCTGCTGGTCGCGGCCGCCTGGCTTGCGACCGGCACGATAGGTCTCGGAGTACTGCATCGCACGCGATTCGTTGCACACGGGCTGTTTCCGCTCGGCGCGCTGGGAGGGCTGCTGCTGGGCGCGGCGGGACTCGCCGGCATCTTCTCCGAACCGGCCACCGCGGTGCTGCCGATCGGACTGCCCGGGTTGCCGTTCCATCTGCGCGTCGATGGGCTATCCGGCTATTTCCTGTTCGTGCTTGGTGTCGTCAGCGCGGGGATCGGCGCCTTCTCCGCCGGTTATTTCCGTAAGGGCGAAGGGTCCGCGCCGGGACTCATCTGCTTCGAATACCACGTTTGCATCGCGAGCATCGCGCTCGTGCTCATCGCCGACGATGCGTATGTGTTCATGGTCGCCTGGGAAACGCTGACGCTGTCCGCGACGTTCCTCGTGATGACCAACCATCGGATCGCCGAGATCCGTCGCGCAGGTTACCTGTATTTCCTGATCTCCCACGTCGGCGCGCTCGCGCTGCTGCTTTGCTTCGGCATCCTGCAGGCGCGCACCGGTGACTACACGTTTGCCAATCTGCGCGCGCAGTCGCCCGACGCGTTGTGGGCATCGCTCGCGTTCCTGTTCGCGCTGGTTGGATTCGGTGCCAAGGCGGGCGTGTTCCCGTTGCACGTGTGGCTGCCGGACGCCCATCCCGCGGCGCCGTCCCCGGTATCGGCGCTGCTCAGTGGATTCGTGCTGAAGGTCGGCCTGTATGGCCTGATCCGAACCGTGTTCGACCTGCTGCACGTGCAACTCGCCTGGTGGGGCGTGCTGCTGCTCGTGCTGGGTATCGGCACCGCGCTGCTCGGCGTGGTGTTCAGTACGATCCAGGTCGATATGAAGCGCCTGCTCGCGTATTCGTCGATCGACAACGTCGGCCTGATGATCGTCTCGCTCGGGCTCGCGGTGCTGTTTCGCGCGTACGGGATGACGGCCCTGTCCGCGCTTGCGCTGAGCGCGATGCTCTACCAGATCGTCGCGCATGCGGCCTTCAAGAGCCTGCTGTTCCTCGGCACCGGGGCCGTGCTGCACGCCACCGGGGAGCGCAATCTCGGCAAGCTTGGCGGCCTGATCCGTGTCATGCCGTGGACCGCCTGGGCCGTGCTCACTGGCGTCGCAGCCAGCGCCGGCTTGCCTCCGATGAGTGGTTTCGTCGCGGAGTGGCTCCTGCTGCAAAGCTTCCTGTTCACGCCGGGTCTGCAGAATTCCGTGCTGGCGATGACGGTGCCGATTGCGGCCGCGCTCGTCGCGATGACGGCAGCTCTCGCCGGTTACACGATGGTCAAGTTCTACGGCATCGTCTTCCTCGGGCAGCCGAGAGAAGCGAAACTGAGTCGCGCACACGACGCGAATACCTGGGAACGGCTCGCGTTCTGCTGGTTCGCGGTGGCCGGTGTACTGCTCGGACTGATGCCTACGCAGTTCGTCAAGGTGCTGGACCGGGTCACGCGCGTGCTCGTCGGTGCCGGGATCGGCGCGGAAAATCATGGCTGGCTGATCTTCGTGCCGGTGTCGACCGCGCGGGCGAGTTACATGCCCGTCGTGTTCATGCTGTTTTTCGTCGCTTGCTGCGGCCTTGCGTGGGTGCTGGTACGGCGCTTCTACCACGGTCGGCTGCGACGGGCCGCGCCGTGGAGTTGCGGCTTCCCGTTTACGACCGCGCGGATGCAGGATACGGCGGAAGGCTTCGGGCAACCGATCCGGGAGATCTTCGCGCCGCTGCTGCGCATCGAGCGGCAACTGCCGACGCCGTTCGACGCACAGCCGGCTTACCGGGTCTCGGTCGCTGACCGCACGTGGTCGATTCTCTACGACCGTATCGCGGCACTCACGCAACGCGCGGCGGAATGGGCGAGGCGACTGCAGACGGGCAAGATTGCCGTGTACCTGACCTACAGCTTCGCCGTGCTGATCGTGCTCCTGCTTCTGGTGAGACGATGGTGACCGTATCCGGCGTGCTATCGCAAACCCTCGAGATCGTCCTGGCGCTTGCCGCGGCGCCACTGCTCACGGGCTGGGTCAACCAGTGCCGCGCGTGGCTGCAGAACCGGCGCGCGCCCAGCATCTGGCAGCCGTACCGGATGCTCCACAAGCTGTTCAACAAGGAATCCGTCGTCGCTTATGGCGCGAGTCCGGTGTTCCGTGGCGCGCCCTATGTGGTGTGGGCGGCGATGACGCTCGCCTGTGCAATCGTGCCGACGCTGTCGACCGAATTGCCGCTGTCTCCCGCCGCGGATGCGATCGCGCTCGTCGGCCTGTTTGCGTTCGCGCGCGTCGCGCTGTCGCTCGCGGCGATGGATATCGGCACGGCGTTCGGCACGCTCGGCGCGCGCCGCGAGATGCTGGTCGGTTTCCTGGCAGAACCGGCCTTGCTGATGGTGCTGCTGTCGGCCTCGCTGATCACGCAGTCGACCCTGCTCACGAGCATCGTCGCGACGCTCGGACACAGCGAGCTGACGATCTATCCGAGCCTGGCGTTCGCCGGCATAGCGTTCACGCTGGTGTCGCTCGCCGAGAATGCGCGGCTGCCCGTCGACAACCCGACCACCCACCTCGAGCTGACGATGATCCACGAGGCGCTGATCCTCGAATATTCGGGGCGGCACCTCGCGCTGATGGAATGGGCGGCCAGCCTCAAACTGTTCGCCTACTCGTGCATCGGCATTGCGCTGTTCATGCCGTGGGGGATCGCCGCGGCGGGTAATCCGCTCGCGCTGCTGCTCGCGGTGCCGGCACTCTTCGTCAAGCTGATGGCGGGCGGCGCCGCGCTGGCCGTGGTCGAGACCGCCAACGCGAAGATGCGGATTTTCCGGGTCCCGGAGTTCCTCGCGACCGCCTTCCTGCTCGCGGTGATCGGCATGCTCGTTCACCTGCTACTGGGAGCATGAATGCACACCTACGCGACGCAACTGATCAATTTTCTCGCGGCGGTGCTGCTGATGCTGTCGTTCGCGATGCTGAGTCAGCGTCGCATCCTGTCGCTGATCCACCTCTATACGCTACAGGGTGTCGCGCTCGTTCTGGCCAACCTGATCCTCGGTTTCGTGACCGGTGATGCGCATCTGTACGTGTCGGCCGGACTGACGCTCGTGCTGAAGGTCGGCGTGATTCCGTGGCTCCTGTATCGCCTCGTGCGCAAGCTCGACATTCAGGCCGACGTCGAGCCGCTCATCAACATTCCGACGACGCTGCTGATCGGCATCGTGCTCGTGATCGTCGCGTTCAACGTCGCGTCGCCGATCAGCCAGCTCGCGACGTCGGCCGCGCGCGGCACGCTCGGGATCGCGCTTGCGTGCGTGCTGCTGTCGTTCATGGCGATGATCACGCGCGCGAAGGCGATTCCCCAGGTGATCGGCTTCCTGTCGATGGAGAACGGGCTGTTCTTCGCCGCAACGGCCGCCACCAATGGCATGCCGATGATCGTGGAACTCGGTATCGGACTCGACGTGCTGGTCGGGATTCTGATTCTGGGCGTGTTCATGTTCCAGATCCGCGAGCAGTTCGACAGCCTGGACATCCGTCACCTCGAGACACTCAAAGATGAATGACGCCCACGTCGTGCTCGCCGTGCTCGGCATTCCGCTCGTGGCGGCCGCCTCTCTTGCGGCCGTGCGACCCGCTCATGTCGCGCGCAACCTGAACGCCGGCTTCAGCGCCGTGACGTTCGCGGCGACGCTCGTGCTCGCCGCGCGTACCGTCGAACATGGACCGTCGTTCGCGTTCGAACGCGCATTCTTCGTCGATCCCTTCAACGTGTACCTCGTCGCGCTGACTGCGTTCGTCGGCTGGACGACGTCGCTGTTCTCGCGGCCGTACATGCAGGTCGAAGAGGCGCGCGGCCGGATGACGGCGACGCGCATGCGCCTCTATCACAGCATGTACCAGTTGTTCATGTTCGCGATGCTGCTCGCGCTGCTGACCAATAACCTTGGCGTGCTGTGGGTCGCGATGGAAGGCGCCACGCTCGCGACCGTGCTGCTCGTCAGCGTCTATCGGACCGCCGCGAGCCTCGAAGCCGCCTGGAAGTACTTCATCCTGTGCGGTGTCGGCATCGCGCAGGCATTGTTCGGCACGATCCTGCTGTACCTCGCCGCGAGCCGGCAACTGACCGACGGCGATGCGCTGCTGTGGACGAGCCTTGCCGCCGTCAAGACGCACCTCGACCCGTCCATCGTGTCGATCGCCTTCGTGTTCCTGCTGGTCGGCTACGGCACGAAAGTCGGACTCGTGCCAATGCACAACTGGCTGCCGGACGCGCACGCCGAAGGCCCGACCCCGATTTCAGCGGTGCTGTCCGGGCTGCTGCTGAACGTCGCGCTGTACGCGGTGCTGCGCTGCAAGGTGCTGGCGGACGGTGCGCTTGGCAACGGCCTGCCGGGGCGATTGCTGGTCGGGTTCGGGCTCGTGTCGGTGCTGATCGCCTCGTTCTCGCTGTTTCGGCAGAAGGACGTCAAGCGGCTGTTCTCGTATTCGTCGATCGAGCATATGGGATTGATGACGTTCGCGTTCGGCCTCGGCGGCCCGGTCGCGACGTTCGCCGGTCTGCTGCACATGACCGTCCATTCCCTCGTCAAGTCGGCAATCTTCTTTGCGGTTGGCCACGCGACGCAGAAAGCCGGTACCCAGGCGATCGAAGGCATTCGCGGGCTGCTGCAGGTCAGCCCGACGGTCGGCTGGGGCATGCTGCTCGGCGCGCTCGCGATTCTCGGCCTGCCGCCGTTCGGTGTGTTTGCAAGCGAATTCCTGATCCTGACGACCGCGATGAACACGATACCGTGGACGGCGCCGTTGTTGCTGCTCGGCCTCGCCGTCGCATTCGCGGCGATCTTCGCGCGCGTGCAGCAAATGGTGTTCGGTGAAACGACGACGGCCAAACCGCTCGAGCATCGCCCCGCGCCGCTGCCGGTATTCGTGCATCTGGGTTTGGGGCTGATGCTTGGGCTTTATGTGCCACCCTACCTGGCGACGTGGTATCGCCAGGCCGCAACGATGTTGTCGGGGTGACGGATGCGACTCGAATCGATGCAAATTGCCGCCACCCGCCTCACGCACCGTGCGGGCCAGATTCCAGCGCATGTGGTGAGCGCCGATGAATCAGTGTGGCTCGAGCTGGCGCGAACCGCGAGATCCGAGCAGCGGCGCCTCGTTGCAATGTGGGGCAGCGAAGCAGGCGAAGACGGTTTCTCGGTGAATGCCGCGTACGAATGCGATGACGGCATATTGTGGGTACGCCTCGCGATCGGGCGGAAGCAGGATGCCGGTGGAGACTATCCCGATCTCGCCACCGTTTTCGCGTGCGCGACTCGCATGCAACGGGCGATCTTCGATCTGCTCGGCCTGCGGGCGCGTGGCGCCCAGGACACGCGGCCGTGGCTCAATCACGGCAACTGGCCCGAAGATTATTTCCCGCTGCAACGGCAGGCGACGGGTGTCGAAGACTTTGATTCGAGCGAGGCGGACTACCCATTCGTGCAGGTTGCGGGCGATGGCGTACACGAGATCGCTGTCGGGCCGATTCATGCCGGCATCATCGAACCGGGGCATTTCCGCTTCTCGGTCGTCGGCGAGAAGGTGTTGCGCCTTGAAGAACGTCTCGGCTATGCCCACCGCGGCGTCGAGCGTCTGTTCGAGCGTACTCCTGCATCGCGCGGTCATCGGGTGGCCGCCAGGATTGCGGGCGACTCGACCGTCGCGTTCTCATGGGCCTTTTGCATGGCGCTCGAGCAAGCCAGCGGCACGATACTGTCGAAGCGCGCACTGTATCTGCGTGCGCTTCTGCTGGAACGCGAGCGCGTGGCCAACCACCTCGGCGACCTCGGCGCGCTGGGCAACGACGCCGGGTTCGGCTTCGGACTCGCGCAGTTCTCGCGGCTCAAGGAGGACTGGATACGGATGAACGCCCGTACATTCGGACATCGGTACCTGATGGATCGGATCGTGCCGGGTGGCGTATCGATCGACGTTCGCCCCGACGACGCGGCGGTGCTGGCGGAGCAATGCGAACGCATCGAACGCGAGGTCCACGTCATGCGCAAAGTCTACGATGACCAGTCCGGGCTGCAGGATCGATTCCTCGGCACAGGCCGATTGACCCCCGCTGTCGTCGAGCATTTTGGCGTGCGTGGCATGGCCGCCCGCGCCAGCGGTCGAACCTTCGACGTTCGCGCCAACTTGCGGCCCGCTCCGTATGACGACATAGCGGTCAATGCGGTCAGTGACGCGCGCGGCGACGTTGCCGCGCGCGTCGCGGTGCGCTTCGCCGAAATCGATGAATCCCTGCGCCTGATCCGCACGCTGCTGTCCAATCTTCCGGATGGTCCGGTGGTCGTCGCCACGACGCCTGCAACGGCGCCCGCGCAAGGCATAGGCTGGGTGGAAGGTTGGCGGGGGGACGTATTCGTCGCCCTCGATCTCGCCCCCGGCAACGTCATCACCCGATGCCATTGCCACGATCCGTCGTGGCAGAACTGGCCGGCGCTCGAGCACGCGATCATCGGCAACATCGTTCCCGATTTCCCGCTGATCAACAAGTCGTTCAACCTGAACTACGCGGGGCACGATCTCTGATGTGGCAACTGATCCGGCAATTCGCGCGCACCGATTTTCCCGGCGAACCCGCACCGGCGGCAGAACACGCGTGGCATCACGAGGAGCGACGCATTCGCGAGGATATTCTCGATCTGCTCGGGCGGGCGCTGTGCATCCGGCAGATCGACGCGGGTTCATGCAACGGTTGCGAACTGGAGATTCACGCGCTGAACAACCCGTACTACAACATCGAAGGACTTGGAATCAAATTCGTCGCGAGTCCGCGGCATGCCGACCTGCTGCTCGTGACCGGGCCGGTGACGCTGAATATGCGAGCGGCCATGCTCGCCGCGTACGACGCGACACCCGCCCCGAAACTCGTCGTTGCCGCAGGCGAATGCGCGTGCACGGGCGGCATTTTTGCCGACAGTTACGCGGTGTGCGGCCCTGTTTCGTCGATCTTGCCGGTCGACGTGACGATCCCCGGATGTCCGCCGCCGCCGATCGATTTGCTGCGAGGCATCCTGGCCGCCTGCCGGGCGCGTTGAGCCCGGAGCTCGATCTCGCATTTCCCCGTTGCAATGTGCAACTTTTGCCCGTGTTTGCGCGGCTCCAGCCGGGCTCCATCCCTATCATTGCGCGTATTGGCCTGCGTTTATTGCACAGATCGGCTTTGCGCTTGCAGCGAGTTTTTAATACCGTGGTAGCTGCAACGGCATTGAAATTGCTGCGCAATAGTTTTGCTTCAGCGCGATGCGTTGGACATCGACGCGTCGTCAGCCTGCATTGACCTTTCAGTGGAGTCAACAGATCGCCATGACTACGCCTACAGAATGTCAGCATTGCGGGGACACCCCCGCATCGGAGTCCACCGCCGAGCCCACCACCACGCCTTCCCAACTGTCACGACGCCGCTTCCTGCAATCCGCGGCGGCCGCCGCGACGATCGGTGCGGCGCCGCATCTGCGCGCGCAAACGCAAGCGCCGGCGCCCGCCTCACCCGCGCCGCAAAGCAACCCCGTGGTGCCGCCGCGCCCCGTCACGTTGACCGTCAACGGCCGCGCGTACACGCTGCAGCTCGAACCGCGCGTAACGCTGCTCGACGCGTTGCGCGAATACGCGGGACTGATGGGCACGAAGAAAGGCTGCGACCGCGGTCAATGCGGCGCCTGCACGGTGCTCGTCGACGGCCGCCGCATCAACTCGTGTCTGACGCTCGCGGTCATGCATGAAGGCGAGAACATCACGACCGTCGAAGGACTCGCGAGCAACGGCGCGTTGAGTCCGGTGCAGGCCGCGTTCATCGAACACGATGCGTTCCAGTGCGGCTACTGTACGCCCGGGCAGTTGTGCTCGGCGACCGCCCTGCTCAGCGAATTCCGCAACGGCACGGCGAGCACCGTGACCGCCGACGTGCGCGCGCGTCCCGCCGCGCTCACCGACGACGAAATCCGCGAACGCATGAGCGGCAACATCTGCCGCTGCGGCGCGTACGTGAACATCGTCGCCGCGGTCCGCGCCGCGCACGACATCGCCTGACGGAGACCGACATGGATGCGATCTCCTACGAACGCGCCGGCGACGTCGCCAGCGCGGTGCGCGCCGCGCAACAGCCGGGCGCGGTATTCATCGGCGGCGGCACGAATCTGCTCGATCTGATGAAGGGCGGCGTCGCGCGGCCGGTGCGGCTCATCGATATCACGCACATCGGCGGCCTCGACTCGGTGACGACGCTGCCCGGCGGCGGCATCCGCATCGGCGCGCTGGTGCGCAACAGCGACGCGGCCAATCACGCGCTGGTGCGCGAGCAGTACCCGCTGCTGTCGCAAGCGCTGCTCGCGGGCGCGTCGGCGCAGTTGCGCAACATGGCGACGGTCGGCGGCAATCTGCTGCAACGCACCCGCTGCGGCTACTTCTACGACACCGCGTTCACGCAGTGCAATAAGCGCCTGCCCGGCAGCGGCTGCGCGGCGCTCGACGGCCATAACCGCGCGCATGCGATCCTCGGCGCGAGCCCGCAATGCATTGCGGTCAACCCGTCGGATATGAGCGTCGCGCTGGCCGCACTCGATGCGCTGGTGCGCGTGAGCGGTCCCAAGGGCGAGCGCACGATCGCGTTCGCCGATTTCCATCGGCTGCCGGGCGACCGGCCCGATGTCGATACCACCTTGCAGCCCGGCGAGCTGATCACCGCGGTCGATCTGCCGCCACCGCTCTTCAGCGCGCATTCGCACTATCTGAAGGTGCGTGACCGCGCGAGCTACGCGTTCGCGCTCGTATCGGTCGCGGCCGCGTTGCAGATGGACGGCGAGCGTGTTCAGAGCGCGCGCATCGCGCTCGGCGGTGTCGCGCACAAACCATGGCGCGCGAACGTGGCCGAGCAGATGCTGAGCGGCCAGCCGCTCAGCCAGGCCACGCTGAAGAACGCCGCCGCGGCCGCGTTGAGTGGCGCGCAGCCGCGCCACGACAACGCGTTCAAGGTGCAGCTCGCGCAACGCGCGATCGTGCGCGCGGTCAACCAGGCCGCCGGTAACGCGGGAGGTGTCGCATGAATCTGATCGGACAACCGCTCGATCGCGTCGACGGTCTGCTGAAGGTGACCGGCGACGCGCGTTATGCAGCCGAATTCCCCGGGGCGCGCCTCGCGCATGCGGTGCTCGTGACGAGCACGATCGCGGCCGGCACGATCGCGTCGATCGACGCGAGCCGCGCCGAGGCCGTGCCCGGCGTGCTGCTCGTGATGAGCTACCGGAACGCGCCGCGCCTGCCGAATGGCGGCCGGCCCGCGCTCGCGCCGCCGGCCGCCCGGCGTCTGTCGCTTCTGCAGGATAACGAAGTGCACTACAGCAACGAGCCGATCGCGGTGGTCGTCGCCGATACGCTCGAACATGCGGCCGATGCCGCTCGCCAGCTGCGCATCGCCTATCAACCGGGCGCCGCGGCGCTCGACTTCGAGCAGGCGAAGGCGCACGCGCATGCGCCGGACAAGCCGCAGGGCCGCCAGACCGACACGCAGCGCGGCAGCTTCGAGGACGGCATGCAAAGCGGCGACGTGCATATCGAAGCGACCTATACGACGCCGATCGAGCACCACAACCCGATGGAGCCCCACGCGACGATGGCGCAATGGGACGGCCCGCAGTTGACGGTCTACGACTCGACGCAGGGCGTGAGCGGCGCCGCGCAGGTGCTCGCGAAGACGTTCGCCATCCCTGTGTCCGACGTGCGCGTGATCTCGCCGCTGATCGGCGGCGGCTTCGGTTGCAAGGGCTCGTCGTGGTCGCACGTGTCGCTGTGCGCGATGGCCGCGCGGCAAACCGGGCGGCCCGTGCGGCTCGCGCTCGAACGCCCGCAGATGTTCGGCCCGGTCGGCGCGCGGCCGCGCACCGAGCAGCACTTCGTGATCGCCGCGCGGCATGACGGCACGCTGACCGCGATGCGTCACGACAGCATCTCGAACACGTCGATGATCGAAGACTGGACCGAGACCTGCTGCATGGTCACGCGCATGCTGTACGCGGTGCCCAACCAGATAACGACGCACCGGCTCGTGCAACTCAATGTCGGCACGCCGACCTTCATGCGCGCACCCGGAGAAACCACCGGCTCGTTCGCGCTCGAATCGGCGATGGACGAACTCGCCGTCGCGCTGAAGATGGACCCGCTCGCGCTGCGCCTGAAGAACTACGCGGACAGCGATCCGCAGGAGCACAAGCCGTGGTCGGGCAAGTCGCTGCGCGAGTGCTATCAGATCGGCGCCGAGAAGTTCGGCTGGTCGCGCCGCCCGCACGCGCCACGTTCGAGGCGCGACGGCAACACGCTGATCGGCATGGGCATGGCGACCGCAACCTATCCGGCCAACCGCAGCGAGGCGTCGGCGCTTGCGCAGATTCTGCCGGACGGCACCGCGATGGTCGCATCGGGCACGCAGGACATCGGCACCGGCACCTACACGGTGATGACCCAGGTCGCCGCCGATGCGCTCGGCTTCACGCCCGAGCAGATCCACTTCGCGCTCGGCGATTCGTCGCTGCCGCGTGCGCCGGTCTCGGGCGGCTCGCAGTCGGCGGCCAGCGTGTCGCCCGCGGTGCGCGACGCGGCGAGCCAGGCGCGCAGCCAGTTGATCGCGCTGGCGCTTGCCGATGCGGCGTCGCCCGTGCATGGCCTGCCGCTCGATGACGTCACCGTCGCAAGCGGCTGGGTCGTGAGCCGCTCGCAACCGGGCAAGCGCGATCCGGCCGCGGCGATCATCGCGCGCGCGGGCGGCAAGCCGATCGAGGCGAGCGCGACCGTGAAGCCCGGCGACGAGAAGCAGAAGTACTCGTTCCACTCGTTCGGCGCGGTGTTCGTCGAGGTTCACGTCGATGCCGAGCTCGGCACGATCCGCGTGCCGCGCGTGGTCGCGGTGTACGACGTCGGCCGCGTGCTGAACCAGAAGACCGCGCGCAGCCAGATGATGGGCGGCATCGTATGGGGCATCGGCGCGGCGCTGCAGGCGGAAAGCACGCTCGATGCGCGCTTTGGACGCTTCACGAACGCGAACCTCGCCGAGTATCACGTGCCGGTGAATGCCGATATCGGCACGCTCGACATCACCTTCATCGACCGGCCCGATCCTTATATCAACTCGCTCGGCGTGCGCGGTATCGGCGAGATCGGCATCACGGCCGTGGTGGCCGCGATCGCGAACGCGGTGTACAACGCGACCGGCGTGCGGGTGCGCGATCTGCCGATCACGCTGGACAAGGTGGTGCGGACCTGAACCGGCGGCAGTGCCGGAATTGGAGTGAAAGCGAAAGCGGCGGGCGGCTTGCATCGGGCGTGCCTTGTCGCTTGCTTCGCGCCCCGTTGCATCGCACAATCTGGGGCATTCCTGTCTACCGGTATCCGCCGATGGCCTACGCCTCGCTCGCCACTGGTGTGTTGCTCGCCGCCGGTTTCGGCTCGCGCTTCGATCCGCACGGGCTGCACGACAAACTGCTCGCACGTATGCCCGACGGCACGCCGGTTGCGCATGAAGCCGCGCATCGGCTGCTGCGGGTCGTGACGCGGGTGCTCGCTGTCGTGCGGCCGGGCTCCGACGCGCTCGCCCGCGCGCTGAACGATGCCGGCTGTGATGTCGTGTTTGCGGCGAGCGCCGAGCGCGGCATGGGCGCGAGCCTCGCCGCCGGTATCGAGGCGAGCGGTGACGCCGAGGGCTGGATCGTCGCGCTCGCCGATATGCCGCGCATTGCGGTTCCGACGATCGAAGCGGTAGCCCGCGCGCTCGACAACGGCGCGCCGCTCGTCGCGCCGTTTTACGACGGCCAGCGCGGCCATCCGGTCGGCTTCGGCAGCGAGCATCGCGACGCGCTACTCGCGCTGGACGGCGACACCGGCGCGAAAGCGCTGCTCACGTCACACGCGCTGACGCGCATCGACGTCGACGATCCCGGCATTCTGCGCGACGTGGACACGCCGGACGATTTGCGCACGCTCTAGCCGCCAACATCAGCCTCGCCGAGACTGGCTGCCCGCAGCCGGTCGAAATCGATAATCTTGCCGGACAAGGAAAGGAACATTGATACGGCATGAAGCCCCTGGATCTGACGCGTTTCGATCTCAACCTTCTGGTTGTACTTGAGCCGTCGAGATGGCGACTCACACCAAAAACGTGCGCTTCAAGGGCCCCTGACGGCGGCGCGCGACGAGCCGGAAAGTCACGGCCGTCACTGGATGGACGGATCGGGAGTTCGATCCGCGGCCTTCCAGGCACGCGCTTTGCGCGCCGCAAGTTTCGCGCGCAAGCCGCGCCAATTGCGCCTAAGCTGAGGTGACGCCACGTTTTTTGCGCATGCGGCGCCTTGACGACCGGCAGCCTCGATGCCTCATCCGTCCCGCCTCGAATCCCCATACGTAAGCCCATGAGCGAAACCACCCCACGCCTTTTCATCGTCTCGCCCCATTTCGACGACGCCGTCTTCAGTTGCGGCGCCTTGCTCGCCGCCCATCCCGACGCCGCCGTCTGCACCGTGTTCGCCGCTCCGCCCGAACACGACATGCACACGGAGTGGGACGAAAAAGCGGGCTTCGCGAACGCCCATGAAGCGGTCCGAGAACGCACGATCGAAGACAACCGCGCGCTCGAAGTGCTCGACGCGATCCCGCTGCGCATGCCGTTTCGCGACAGCCAGTACGCCGACTCGCCGTCGATCAGCCAGATGGCCGCGGCGCTGGAGGAAACGATTTACCGCACGACCGCGAACACGCTGCTGATGCCGCTTGGCCTGCATCACGACGATCACGCGCGGGTATTCGAAGCGTGCTGCGAGATCCTGCCGCGGCTCACGCATCTGGACTGGTTCGGTTACGAGGAAGCGATTCACCGGCTCACGCCGGGCGCGGTGCAGGCGCGGCTCGCCGATCTCGCGCAGCGCGGCATCGTCGCGACGCCGGCAACGCCGAGCGCGGGCCACACGATCGACGTACAGCGCCGCGCGCATCTGAAACGCGAAGCGGTCAACGCGTACGCGAGCCAGTTGCGAGCGTTCGGCGCCGGCAATTACGACGACGTGTTCGCGATCGAGCGCTACTGGCAGCTCAGCGCCGGCCGCAAACGCGCCAAGAAATAGCAAAAAGGAGCGAGCAGGAAGCGCGGCGAGCGCCTACGCTTGAAGACAGATAGACGATGTGGCGGCATACATCGGCGGTATCAAGCCGCTTACGCCGGACCCGCGCATTTCAACCGCAGGGTGACGCAATGAGCTACGAAATGCACACCAGCCCGATTCCCGACCCGAACGCCGATCCGAACCGCGACCCGGAAGCCGACCCGCTCGTGCCGCCGTCGCCGGGGCATCATGTCGAGGAGCCGCAGCGGCCTGACGGGCCGCCGGACAAGGATCCGGTGTAAGGGGAGCCGCGAGCGGCGCGGTCGCGGCGCGCCGCTCGGCGCAGCGTCAGCACGTCAAGTCGCTGAAGCCCTGCAGCAGGCGGTCGATATCGGCCGCGTGAATGTTGCCCATCGTCGAGATGCGGAACAGCTCCGCCGACAGCCCGCCCTGCCCCGCATAGATCACGAAGCCGCGCGCCTTCAGCGCGTCGTGCAGTTGCGGATACGCGATACCGTTGGGCAAGCGGTACGCGCGCAACACCACCGACGACTGCCCGGCCGGCAACACACTGTCGATGCCGCGCGCCGCCAGCCCCGCGCGTACCTGCTCGGCAAGCGCCGCATAGCGCGCGTGACGCGCGCGCCAGCCGCCTTCGTCGGCGAGCTCACGCAGCGCCTCGACCAGCGCGTAATACGCGTGCACCGACGGCGTAAACGGCGTGTTGCGCTGATCCTGCAAACGCGCGAGCCGCGCGAGATCGAGGTAGTACGTGCGGCTCGCCGCGCGCGCGAGCGCCGCGCGCCGCACCAGCACGAACGACGCGCCCGGCACGCCATGCAGGCACTTGTTGGCGGTCGCGGCGAGCGCGTCGAGGCTCGCGTCCGCGAAATCGATCGTTTCGGCGCCGAAGCTGCTGACACCGTCCACCAGCAGACGCAGGCCGCGCTCGCGACACAAGGCGCCGAGCGCCGCGATGTCGTTCAGACGGCCCGTGGTCGTTTCATGATGAATCACCGCGACGTGCGTGAACGACTTGTCGGCGTCGAGACGGTCGGCGATCTTCGCCAGATCGGGTGCGTCCATCCAGTCGTGCTTCAGCGCTTCGTGCGCGATGCCGTATTGCGCGGCGATTTGCGCGATACGCTCGCCGTACACACCGTTTTCGACGACCAGCAGTTTGCCGTTGCGCGGCACCAGCGCGGCCGTCATGCTTTCGACGGCGGCCGTGCCGGAACCGGTCATCAGCACTGCCTGCCATTCGTTCGGGTCGAGCCCGTACACGTCGACGAGACGCGTGCGCGCCTCTTCCTGGAGATCGAAAAACTCGCTCTCGCGATGGCAGAGATCCGTCTGCAACAGGCTGTTGCGGACACGTTCGGTGAGCGTCACCGGGCCGGGGTTGAGCAGCAGCATGGGCGCTCCTGTTGGCGTTGGGTTCAGATCGCGCCGATGTGGCGCATCAGGCGCGTCTTCACATCGGGCGGCGTAATGGTCGGGCGCGGCAGGCCGCCGGGCGTGCCGCGGCGGATCGTCAGGCGCGCGAAGCGCGGCCCGTCGAGCGGCGGCGCCGCGAACAGCTCGTCTATGATCGCAGGATCGTCGCTCTCGAGCGCCGACGCGTAACCGCACGCGGCCGCCACGCCCGCGAACGACACCTGCGACGATACCGTCGCCTGACCGCCGGTCGAGTCGTGCGCGCCGTTATCGAGCAGCACGTGCGCGAGGTTCGACGGGCCGTACGCGCCGAGCGTCGCGAACACGCCCATGCGCATCAGTGCGGCGCCGTCGCCGTCGAGCGCGACCACGCGCAGATCGGGGCGCGCGAGCGCGAGGCCGAGCGCGAACGGCGTCACGCAGCCCATCGAGCCGACCATGTATAGCTGGTTCGCGCGATCGTCGATCGCATAGAGTTCGCGGCCGCAAAAGCCGGTCGACGCGAGCACCACCGTCGAGTCGAGCGGCGTATGCGCGATCACCTTTTGCAGCGCGTCGTGGCGCGTCGCGAGTTGGTTCGCGGCGCTGTCGCGAAACCGCGCGCGAGGCTCGACCGGCGTGCGCCGCCTGGGCGCGCCGCCGTCCCTCAGTTCATATGGCGCAACGCTGCCCTTCTGCATCACGAGCGCGTACGGACGGCCGGTTGCGTCCATGTGCGCGATCGAGCGATCAAGCGCCGGACCGATCGCGTCGGCCTCGGTCGGGAACGTCTCCCACGGAATTTCCATCATGTCGAGCATCGCCGGCGTGATCGGGCCCATCAGCGCGTGCTGCGGCTCGTCGGCAACGCCGGGCTGGCCGCGCCACGTGACGATCAGCAGTTGCGGCAAGCGGAAGGTCCACGTCAGCGACGTCAGCGGGCTGACCGCGTTGCCGAGCCCGGAGTTCTGCATCATCGTGATGCCGCGCCGGCCGTTTTTCGCGCCGAGCGTAACGCCGGCGATCAGCGCGACCGCGTCGCCCTCGTTGGCCGCCGACACGTAGTGCAGCGATTCGTCCTGCAGCACGTAGTTGATGAACGGCGTCAGATAGGAACACGGCACGCCCGCGTACCAGTCGAAACCGCGCTCGCGCGCCGCCTCGACGAACTGTGCTGCTTCGATCATCGCGCGCCTCCGTGTGCATCGCTCGTCGTCGCCCCGCCGCCGACGGCCGTCGCGAACGGCGCCTGCGCGTGCGCGAAGTCGCCCGCGCGGCGGAAATCGTCGAGATCGTTGACGCCGCGCCAGTGGCCGTGCACGTATTGCACCTCGATCGACTCGCCCGCTTCGATCAACGCGTTCAGCAGCGCGGGCATGTCGAGCGACGCGAAATCGTCGCGCGTCCGCAACTCGTGCATGACCGCCCGCAGGCGCTCGCGACCCGCGCCGCGCACGTTCAGCAGACCCACCCAGCGGCCATGCGGCACTGGGACGATGCCCGCCGCCGACGACTGCTCCCGCCCGCTCGCGACATGCCGCAGCACGATCTTATGGCCGAACAGACCGCGGTCGTCGGCGGCCGAGCACCACGCGAAATCGCGCACGCTCGCGTTCTCCGCATCGGTCAGCGACGAATCGACGACCACGCTGAACGCGGCCTCGCTTTCCACCAGATCGCGCAGGATGTAGCTGCGAAACAGCAGGTCGCCGTACGAAATGACCGTGTCGCCGGTCAGGTGGTCGAGTGCGCACGCGAGCGAGGCAAGCTCGCCGGTCTGCGCGTGCCGCTGGTTGACCACGAGGCGGATGCCCGCGGTGTCGATCGCGTCGGCGCGATAGCCGCCGACCACGGTGATGTCGTTGACGCCCTGCTTCTTGAACGCGTCGACGAGCCAGCGCAGCAGCGGTTTGCCGGCGATCGGCAGCATCACCTTCGGACGGTCCCCGGTCACCGCTTCAAGGCCTTTGCCGCGGCTCGCGGCGAGCACGACGGCCGAGCCGGCCGCGCGGCCGCTCGACAGATAGCGGTCTTCGGCTTCCGAATATTCGTCGGCGTCCTGCAAACGGAAGATTTCGTTGACGGCCGCGATGCTGTCCTCGACGTTGACGAGCGTCTCGCTCGAATGGATTTCCTTAACGACGGCCTGCATCGCCGAGGTCGCCGCGCGGATCAAATGGTTCGCCCAGATCACGGTGCTGATGCCCGCTTCGCGGAACACCTCGGTCGGCGTGCTGTAGTACTTGGTCGGCACGATCACGAGCGGCGCGCGCCCGGCCCATTCGCGCGCGAATTCGAGAATCTCGTCGGGGCGCGACAGCTTGCTGTGAATCAGGATCGCATCGGCACCAGCTTGGGCGTACGCTTGCGCGCGGCGCAGCGCCTCGTCCATGCCCCAGCCCGCGATCAGCGCCTCGACGCGCGCGACGATCGAGAAATGCTCGTCGTTCTGCGAGTCCTTGCCGGCCTTGATCTTGCCGCAGAATTCGTCGATATCGGCAAGCGGCTGCGCCTCGCCGTTGATGAAGCTGTTGGTCTTCGGAAACTGCTTGTCCTCGATGCACACGCCGGCGATGCCGCGCTGTTCGAGCTTGCGCACGAGGCGGCGCACGTTGTTGAAGTTGCCGTAGCCGGTGTCGCCGTCGAGCAGGATCGGCAGATCGCTCGCGTCGGCCATGAATTCGAGCGTATCGACCACCTGCGTCCAGCTCGCCTCGTTGTTGTCGCGCACGCCGAACTGCGCAGAGATCGCGAGGCCCGAGCCCCAGATCGCCTTGAACCCAGCTTCGCGAACGATGCGCGCGGACAGGCCGTTATGCGCCTCCATCATGAATTCGAGTTCGCTGCTGACGAGCATCTGGCGCAGGCGCGCGCTGCGGGACTGGGAAACGAAAGCGGGTTCGCGTGCATTCATTCTTCGGGACTCCTGGTGGCGGGCTTATTGGCGTTCTTCTATGCCAGGCTGGCAATCGGAAAAGGGCGACTATAGCGGAATTTTTTATGACGAGTCTTTGAAGGTCTCAGCGATCTTTCGGGGTTGCGCTCAAGTGGAAAAATGTGTTGTTTTTTGCATCCGTGACCATTTAACGGGATTTTTGGATTTGATTGGCGTTTTGTGGGATGTTGGTGCGAGCCTTTCTGGATTGGGCTAAGCAGGTTTTACGCAGACCAGAACCGGCATTTTTCATGTCGATTTTCTCGCGCATTTTTCAATCGCTGCGATTTACTGAAAATCGCCAGTTAATTCAGATCCGTTAATCATGCACACAAGTCTTTTTCGAATCGCGCGCCTGAAATCCGCTTAAAACGCTCGATAAATCCGCCTATTAATCAGATGAATAGCGATGTCAAAACAGCGGGTTTTCCCTGCCTCGATCAACGCCATTTCGCGCCGTAAACACAGCGAGCGGCATCCCACCGCAATTCAACGGACCCTACTGGCCAAAACGCCTATTCCCATCGCTATGACTCTGAACCGAAAACTGGCGTCCATGATCGCCGTTCTGTGGGTCGGCCTGATCCTGATCGGCGCGTTCGGCGCGTGGCAGAACCGCGCATCGATGATCTCGGACCGACGCGAGCAATTGCGCTCGTTGATCGAAGAGGCAAACCACGTCGTCGGCCACTACTACTCGCTCTCCCAGCAGCATGCGCTGTCCGAGGACGAGGCGAAAAAGCAGGCGCTCGCGACGCTCGGCGCGATGCGCTACGGCAAGGACGGCTACTTGTCGATCAACGACTCGCAGCCGGTCATGCTGATGCATCCGATCAAGCCCGAACTGATCGGCAAGAACCTCGCGCAGTTCACCGATCCGGCCGGCAATCATCTGTTCGTCGATATCGTCAACTCGGGCAATCACGACGGCGGCGGCTTCGTCGATTATTTGTGGGCGAAGCCCGGCAGCGAGCATCCCGTCGCGAAGACCAGCTACTCGATGCACTTCGCGCCGTGGGACTGGTACCTCGTGACCGGCATGTACATGGACGACGTGCAAAGCGCGTTCTACCGCAACCTGCTGCGCTGGCTGGCGATCACCGTCACGCTCGGTACGCTCTCTACGGTCGTGATGCTGATCGTGCTGCGCAGCATCCGCCGCTCGCTCGGCGGCGAACTCGAAGTGGCCGTCGAGCACGCGCGGTTGATGGCGCAAGGCAACCTCGCGACGCCGGTGCCGATCGAGCCGCACGACAGCGGCAGCCTGCTGCATGCCCTGCGCACGATGCAGGCGGGACTCGTCGACACGGTCTCGCGAGTGCGCCAGGGCACCGAGAACATCAACGTCGGCGCGACCGAAATCGCAGCGGGCAACACCGACCTGTCGCAGCGTACCGAGGAGCAGGCGGCGGCGCTCGTGCAAACCGCGTCGAGCATGGATCAGATGACGGTGAACGTGAAGCAGAACGCGGACAGCGCGACCCAGGCCGCGCAACTCGCGAGCGACGCAGCGAACGTCGCGACGCGCGGCAGCCGCGTGGTCGACGACGTGGTGCGCACGATGGGCGAGATCACCGCGAGCTCGCGGCAGATCGGCGACATCATCGGCGTGATCGACGGCATCGCGTTCCAAACCAATATCCTCGCGCTGAATGCCGCCGTCGAGGCGGCTCGCGCCGGCGAACAGGGTCGTGGCTTCGCGGTGGTCGCGGCCGAAGTGCGCAGCCTCGCGCAGCGCTCGGCGACGGCCGCCAAGGAGATCAAGGCGCTGATCGAGACCTCGACCGATACCGTCGAGACCGGCGCGTCACTGGTCGCCAACGCGGGCGCGACGATGGGCGAGATCGTGCAGTCGGTGCGGCGGGTCAACGAGATCCTCGAAGAAATCAGCCACGCGTCGCGCGAGCAGAGCGCGGGCATCGAACAGGTCAACCGCGCGGTCGGCGAGATGGATCAGGTCACGCAGCAGAATGCGGCACTGGTCGAACAGGCCGCGGCCGCCGCGCATTCGCTGAAGGACCAGGTCGGCGTGTTGCGCGACGCGATTGCGAGTTTCGCGTTGCCGGCCTGAGCTTGCCCTGCCGCGCCCGCAACGGGCGCGAAAAAAGAAGGCGCCCCACAGGCAGGGAGCGCCTATTCAACACGCCGCGTCGGAGTCGACGCATCAATCGAACGAATCAGCCGCGCGGATTTTGCAAGTCCGCGCGGCTTTTCGTTATCAAGCTTCGGCTCGGCTCGCCTTTGCTCCAGCTCGAACGCGCCTCCTTTCACACTCCTCGCATTTAAATTACGTTTTATTTACAATCGGCCCGGCGACAGTCCTTGCCGCCAGGCCTCGTGGCTTTGGCGGCCTCGTTCAATCGAAGGTACGTCACGTCCGCTGCCCGCCGCCATGATCCGCCAGAAAAAACCGCCATCGTCCGATCCCTATGCCTTAGCCGCGAAGAACCCGCTGCTCGATGCGCGACTACCCGCGTGGCGCTCGAAGTTCGTCGTGCTGCTCGTGTTCGGCGCGTTCGCGACGCTCGCGCTCCGCGCGTTCTGGGTGCAGGTCGTGAATCAGCACTTCTACGTCGACCAGGGGCAGAAGCGCTATCAGCGCCTGCTCGAACTCGACGCGACGCGCGGCCGGATCGTCGATCGCAATGGTTCGATGCTCGCGGTCAGTCTCGCGACCTACGAAATCTGGGCCACGCCGAAGCTCGTCGACGAAAGCGCGTTCGCGCCGCTGGCAAAGCTGCTCGATCTGCCGCTCGCGGAACTGCGTCGGCGTCTGAACGGCGAGCGCAGCTTCGTGCTGCTCAAGCGCCAGGTCGATGCCGACACTGCCGGGCATCTGTCGCGCCTCGGGCTCGCCGGGATCACGCAGATCGCAGACACCAAACGCTTTTATCCCGAGGGCGAGTCGGCCGCGCACGTGGTCGGCTTCACCGACATCGAGGACAACGGCCAGGAAGGCGTTGAACTCGCCGCCAACGCACAGTTGCAAGGCGCGCCCGGCCACCGCGAGGTGATCCGCGACCGGCTCGGCCGCGTGATCTCGGAGACGCGGCCGCTCGTGCCCGCGCGCAACGGCGCCACGATCCAGCTGACGATCGACCGGCGCATCCAGCAACTCGCATACACACAACTCAAAGCGGCGATCGCGCAGCACCGCGCCGAAGCGGGCAGCGTGGTCGTGCTCGATGCGCGCAACGGCGAGATCCTCGCGCTCGCCAACTACCCGAGCTTCGATCCGAACGACCGCACGCACCTGTCCGGCCGGCAGCTGCGCAACCGCGCGGTGATCGACACGTTCGAACCGGGTTCGACGATCAAGCCGGTGGTCGTCGCACTGTCGATCGACGAAGGCAAGGTGCGGCCGCAGAGCATCATCGATACCGCGCCCGGCTGGTATCGGATCGGCCCGGCCGTAATTCACGACACGTCGAATCACGGCGCGATGACGGTCGCCGAGGCGGTGCAGAAGTCGAGCAATATCGCGCTGGCAAAGCTCGCGCTGAATCTGCCGGCCGAGACGATCTGGACCAAGTATCGGCAATACGGGCTCGGTCTGAAGCCCGAGCTGCCCTTCCCTGGCGTAGCCGCCGGCAAGCTGCGGCCGTATCAACGCTGGCGCCCGATCGAACAGGCCACGATGGCGTATGGCTACGGGCTGTCGGTATCGCTGCTGCAAATCGCGCAGGTCTACACCGCCTATGCGGGCGACGGCGCGCTGAGGCGCGTGAGCCTGCTGCGCGAGCCGCTCGACGCGGACGGTCCCGCGTCGTTCGCCGACCGCGGCGAATCGGTCACGACGCCCGGCACCGCGCGCGCGATCCGCAACATGCTCGAAATGGCCACGGGCAACGGCGGCACCGGACGCGCCGCGACCGTGGCGGGTTATCGCGTCGGCGGCAAGACCGGCACCGCGCGCAAGCAGATCGGCGCGGGCTACGCGAAGAACCGCTACCGCGCGCTGTTCGTCGGCATGGCGCCGATGAGCGATCCGCGCCTGATCGTCGCCGTGATGATCGACGATCCGGCTGGCAAGGCGTTCTATGGCGGCACGGTCGCTGGACCGGTGTTCAGCGGCGTGATGGGCGGCGCGTTGCAGCTGCTCGGGGTGCCGCCGGATGCGGCAGGAGTGTGACGCGTAGTTAGTGTTAGTTACAGTCGTTCAGCCCTGCCCATCGAGCGCATCGACCTGCGCCTCGATACGATTGCGGCCGTTGCGCTTGGCCTGATACATCGCGCGATCGGCCTCATCCATCATCGCCTGACCGAGCGACATCGCCTCGGCCGGGCTGCCGGCGACCACGCGCCCGGCCACGCCGATCGACACGGTCAATGCAATGAGCTCGCCGTGCTCGTCGCGCACGTCGAGATTCTCGACCGCACGCCGCACGCGTTCCGCGACGGTCAACGCGTCGCTGCGATCGCCTTGCAGCAGCGCGGCGAACTCCTCGCCGCCATAGCGCGCGACGGTGTCGCCAAGCCGCACCTGCTGTCGCACGCAGGCGGCCACCGCCGCGAGCGCGCGGTCGCCGGTCTGATGGCCGTGGCTATCGTTGATGCGCTTGAAACGGTCGATATCGATGAAAAGACATGCGACCGGCGCGCGATAACGGGCCGCGCGCATCAACTCCTCGCGCAGCCGTTCGTCGAAATAGCGGCGATTCGCGAGGCCGGTCAGCGAGTCGGTCATGCCGAGCTGCTTGAGCCGCTCGCGATGCGCGACGTTGTCGAGACTCGCGGTGACGACGCTCGCGAAGCGCTCGAGAATGTCGGTGGCCATGCCGGCGCCGAAGCGCGCGGGGTCGTCGCTGCCGAGGCATAGGTAGCCGCTGACGCGCGTGCCCGCGACGAGCGGCAGCAGGATCGCGCTGGCCGGCAGGTGAGCTGGCGCGGCACCGAAGAACGCGTGGCGCGTGTCGTCGTCGAGTTCGCCAGGGCGGCCGAGCCACGGCCGATCGTCTTCGCACAAGGATTGCGCGACGAGACCGCCCTCGCGCGACGTCTTCAGCTGCGCATTATCGAGCGCGCGCAGGTTGCCCGGCTCGAGCAGTTCGAGCAGCATTGGCGCGCGCTCGTCGAGCCACAGCATCACGTTCGCGAGCGAGAACTCCCGCGGCAGATGGCTGAACAACGTATCGAGAAACGATGCGAAATCCTGCGCGCCGATCAACCGCAACTCGACGTTCTGGAAGCGGCGCAACGTGCGCTCGTTGTGCTGCACGGTGTCGACGAGCGCGCGAAGGCGCTCGGAAAGCGGCGTTTGGGCGAGATTCGTCACGGTATCAGCAAGGCGGCCCTGAAGGCGAAGCGGGGTCGACGCCCCAACCCTACTGATAACGGCCGATCCGCCGGGGTCTTGAGGGCAGGCTCGCGACCTGTCGGCCGGCCTGCGAGCGTTCATGCCCACTGTTGTCAGCTCTCGCTTGCATTCACTTACCCTCGCTTACACGCAGTGAGATCCGCTTGCGTAATGATTGCGGTTCTTAAGTTTCGCTTAATTGTTCCCTGCAAGTATGTAGTTCATCCCCTGTTGAGCCGCCAGAACATCGGCGGCACTTTTTCTTGAGGGGTGCCAGAAGCGCGACCGAAAACGGTTACGCGCAAGAAGAAGGAGGTAAATCATGGTTGAAGAGATGGTAGTCGAACACCTGCGTGCGATGCCCGGCCATGAATGGACTCGCCAGATTCATTCCTGCAAGGTCTCCGATCCGCTGCAACCGCCCTGGGGCCGTTCATACCGACTCGTCGAATGGACGATGAAGCACGCGCCCGAATCGAGCCGTCGCGTCGTTCCCGCCGAAAGTACTCCGCTCGAAATCGCCCAGGCCGTGGTCTCTCACGTGCCGGGTCGGCGCTTCTGTCAGCAGGCTGACTAAGCGCTCCCGCTGACGTTCAATGACGCGCCGCGATCGCGTCGCAGTGGTCCAACGCGTCCTCCAGCCTGTCATTGCCCCAGAACATCTCCCCGCCGACAAAAAACGTCGGCGCACCGAAAATCCCCTTGCTGATGGCCCGTTCGGTCTGCTCGCGCAAGCGGAGCTTGTTCGCGTCGCTTTGCGCGGCGTCGATCACGCTCTGCGCCGGTAAGCCAAGCGAGTCGAGCGCGTGACCGACGACATCGATTGAACCGATGTCGCGGTCGTCGACGAAATTCAACTGCATGATCTTGCGGCACCAGGCACCGATCCACGGCTCATTCGCACCCAGCAGCGCGACACGCATCGCGAGAAGCGCCGCGCGCGGAAACGTGCTGGGGCGCGTGAGCGCAATGCCGTATTTGCGGCATTGACGCTCCATGTCTTTCCACACGTACGCGCCTTTTTCTTTCTGCAGTACGAAGGGCGAGTTGTCGAAACCGAGCTGGCGAAATACCGGACCGAGCAGAAACGGCCGCCAGACGATGGTCACGTTGCGCGCGGCCGCCAACGCTTCGATCCGCATCATGCTCAGATAGCTGTAGTTGCTGCCGAAGTCGAACCAGAACTCGATTGCGCGCGCCGTCGAAGTTGCGTCTTCATTCATCGCTGTCTCCTGAATCGCGCGTGCCATGGCATCGTGGTCTTGCAATGCTTAACAGGCGCGTGGTTGGGTCGCTGATCCTGCTGGCGTCGTCCTGAACTCGCGCTTCGGGACTCAGCGTGTTTGCACTGCCACACGCAGGCCGAGCGAAATGAACAGCACACCGATGAGCTTGTTCTGCCAACGCGTCAACCACGTCAAACGCTTCACGAGTTTGCCCAGCGGCCGCATCGTCAGGACGATCAGCGTCGTATAAAGCGCGCTCATGGCAACGAAAATAAGCCCGAGTGTCGCGAACTGCAGAAACGTCGAGCCATGTTCGGGGCGCACGAATTGCGGCAGAAACGCAAGGAAAAACAGCGCGGTCTTCGGGTTCAGCACTTCGGCAGGAATCGCCTGCAAGAACGCCTTCGAACCCGACACCGGCGCGACGACCGGCAGGTGCGCACTCGCCTGCTTTTCGCGCAATGCACGAATGCCCAGATAGACGAGATACGCGGCACCGACGAATTTCACCGCATTGAAGGCCAGCGCGGACGTCATCAGCAGCGCGGAGAGGCCAACCGCGGCGCCCAGCGTATGCACGAAATCGCCAGCTGCGATACCGAGACCGGTCAGAATGCCGGCTTTACGTCCGCCGTGCATGGTGCGTGTCAAAACTAGCAGCACGGCCGGGCCTGGAATCAGAAAGAGCCCGAGCACGACGGCAACGAACGTCCCCAACGTGGATAGGTCAAGCATGTCGACTCCTAGCGACGCGCGGGGTCGAATTGATGGGCGCGCGTTCAGCGGACCATTGTAGACGAACCCGCGAAGCGGCCCTTGCGCCTCGCTGGCACCGACGATCCGTTACCATGACGGACATCGCCCCGCCTACCTCGTGCTTCTTTTCATCCACCGACGTTTCCGCCTTGCCCACCTATACCCTGCCCGCGCCACTAAGCGCGGAACTCGAGATTCGCAAGAGCCGCTTCATCGCGCATGCGATTCCGGTCGCCGATCGCGATGCCGCGATGGCCGAATTGCAGCGTCTGCGCGACGAACATCCTGCCGCGACGCATGTGTGCTGGGCGCTGCTCGCGGGCGGCCAGTCCGGCATGTCCGACGACGGCGAACCGTCCGGCACCGCCGGTCGGCCGATTCTCGAAGTGCTGCGGCATCACGATCTGGATGGCGTGCTTGCGGCCGTCGTGCGCTATTACGGCGGAGTGAAGCTCGGCGCGGGCGGTCTGGTGCGCGCGTACACCGATGCGATAGCGTCCGCGCTGCTCGACGCGCCGCGCGTCGAGAGGATTGCCCAGGTGTTGCTGGGCGTCGAAGTGAGTTATGCCGACGAAGCCAAAGTCCGTCGATGGATGGACGCCGAAGGCTATGCGCTCGTGGACAGCGCCTACGGCATGCTGGTGAAGATGACGATGCGCGTGCCCGCCAACGCACTCGACGACGCCAAGGCGACGCTGATCGATATCACGCAAGGAAAGGCAGGCTTTTTTTGAACGGCTCAGGTCCGGGCCTGGCGCGGGCAATTCCGAAAACATCCGTTTGAAACTTCGACGGTCCAGTTCGCTGATACCATGCTGTTCTTCACCGGGATGACTCCACTGAAAAGGGCAACTCCTCTGACTTCGACCGCCGCTTTCTCCCGCATGGCTGCTGCGCGTTCGCCGTTGAGATCCGTCGTGCTCAAGGGCTGCGGCGCCATACTGCTGCCCACGCTGCTGTCCGCGTGCTCATGGTCATGGTTCGGCCTGAACAGCAGCGCCAGCGCGACGCACGCGAAGACCCACGGCACTGGCTCGCTCAGCGTCGCCCCTGCACGCGACTTCGCGTATCTGCCCGCGCGCGACGGTCATATCTCGCCGAACCGCATCGAAAATACCGGGATGACCGGGCTCGTGCTGAAGGACGACGTCAGCCTCGTGGTGCGCAATGGCGTCGCGAATAGTCTGCGAGTGGCCGGTTTTCGTATCGACGACGACAAACGCGTGCTCAGCGGCAGCATCGAAACCTTCACGGTGGACGATAGGCGCTCGCCAGCGCTGTGGACGCTGAAGATGCATTACGTGGTTATCGATGCGGCGACCCAAAAAGTCATGTACACGACCACGCGCACCGTGAAGCAGAAGTCGCCAAAATTCACCAGCAACACGATCGCGATCGAAGACACGGTCAACCTCAGCGTCGATACATTGATTGGCGATCCAGGCTTTATCAAGGCGGTGAACTGAGCACGCGGCTGGCCGAGGCGCGGCGCGGTTTCGCTACAATCCCGGCAACGCATCGCGCGCGATTCTCCGCGCAGTGCATCGTGATCTCCCGTTCGGAATGCAAGCCGTCATGTCCCTTACCGCCTGGCTATTCTTTTTACCCGCCTGCTTTGCCATCAACCTCGCACCCGGGCCCAATAACCTGCTTTCGATCAATGTGGCCGCCCGTCATGGCTTCATGAAAGCGTTCGTCGGCGGCAGCGGCCGGCTGCTCGCCTTCGCGATGATGCTCGCACTCGCCGCGACCGGTCTCGCGGTCGTGCTGCATGCGTCCGAGTGGATCTTTCTGGCGATCAAACTCGCGGGCGCCACTTATCTGATCTGGCTCGCGATCCAGTTGTGGCGCAGCGACGCACCCGCAATCGATACGTCGCAACCCCAGGAGGCCGCGCTCTCGCGCATCGCACGACACGAGTTTTTCGTGGCGGCGGGCAATCCGAAGGCGATTCTGGTCTTTACCGCGTTCCTGCCGCAATTCGTCGACGTCGCGCAGCCGATACTGCCGCAATTCGCCGCGCTCGGCGCGAGCTTTCTGGTACTCGAATGGGTGGCGATTGCATTGTATTCGTGGGCCGGCATGTATCTCGGCAAATGGCTGATGCGCGCGCAGATCCGCCGCTGGTTCAATCGCTGCTGCGGCGGATTTCTCGCGGCAATCGGCGTGAGTTTTCTGCTGGTTCGGCGCGGCTGAGGTATCTAGGGCCTGTTCACGCGCGCGGAAAGGCACGTTCGCAAGCCCGTTATTAGCGTGAACAGGCCCTAGGCTCTCCGACAGTCGAAGCAGCATTCACGTCGCGGTCTTGTCATAACGAATAACTAATACATCGACGGAGAAACTTTAACTATCAGCATTCGTCGCGCCACCTTATGCTCGAACCGTGACCGGGCCGCGGATTACTGCAATGCGGCATTGGGCGAACGGCTTTTTCATCGTCACGGAGCGACATCATGAAGATCTGCATCTTCGGAGCGGGAGCGATTGGCGGTTTAATGGGCGTGCAATTGGCACGCGCCGGCGCGGACGTCAGCTTCATTGCGCGCGGCCCGCATCTGGCCGCGATGCGTGAACACGGCGCGCGCCTCATCATGGACGGCGAAACGTTCAGCGCGCCGGTGCGCTGCACGTCCGATCCACGCGAACTCGGCGTCCAGGACTTCGTCATCGTGACGCTGAAGGCGCATTCGCTGCCTGGCGTGGTCGATTCCATGCAACCGCTACTCGGCAAGCACACGGCGATCGTTACCGGCGTCAACGGCATTCCATATTGGTACTTCTATCAGCACGGCGGGCGCTTTGCCGGCACTCGGCTGACGAGCGTCGACCCCGACGGTTCGCAATGGACCAAGCTCGGACCCGAGCGCGCGATTGGCTGCGTACTCTATCCGGCGGCGGAGATCGTCGAACCGGGGGTGATCAAGCACGTGTACGGCAAGAAGTTTCCCATCGGCGAACCCAGTGGCGAGCGCACCCCGCGCATTCAGCAATTGCACGAGATCATGCAGGCGGCCGGCTTCGAAGCGCCGATTCGCGACAACATTCGCGACGAGATCTGGCTCAAGCTATGGGGTAATCTGTGCTTCAACCCGATTAGCGCATTGACGCATGCAACGCTCGATGTGCTCACGAGTGACCCGGGCACGCGCGCGGTTTCACGCACGATGATGCTCGAAGCGAAGCGAATCGCGGATCAGTTCGGTGTGCACTTTCGCGTCGATGTGGAAAGGCGTATTGATGGCGCGGGTGCGGTCGGTGCGCACAAGACATCAACGCTCGTCGATCTCGAGCACCGCAGGCCGATGGAAATCGATCCTTTATTGACCGTCGTGCAGGAAATGGGGCGACTCGTTGCCGAACCGACACCCACTATCGACGTCGTGCTCGCACTGATCAAATTGCGCGAGAAGATGGCTTTACAGGGCAATTGACCGAGTACTCGTCAATTCCTTTTCGTCTTGCAACACGACCTGAAGGATCGGATGCGATGCATCCGATCCTTTTTTCACATTGGACGTTATTGATCTATCGCCACCCACACCGCCTTCGGCTCCGTGAAGTTCTCGATCGCGACATCGCCATGCTCGCGACCGAAGCCCGAATCGCCAGCACCGCCCCACGGCAAACGCACGTCCGTATAGCCGTAGGTGTTGATCCACACCGTGCCCGCCCTCAGGTCGCGCGCCACGCGATGCACGCGGCTCAAGTCAGCGCTCCACACGCCTGCCGCGAGACTGTACGAAGTGCCATTGGCGATTCGGATCGCGTCCGCTTCGTCGTTGAAACGGATCACGCTCGCCACGGGCCCGAAGATTTCTTCCTGCGAAATGCGCATTTCGTGCTCGACATTCGCGAACACGGTTGGCTCGACGAAAAAGCCGCGATTGCCGACGCGCGCGCCACCCGTCACGAGCGATGCGCCTTCCGAGCGTCCCGTGTCGACATAGCTCAATACGGTCTTCATCTGCGCGGCCGAAATCAGCGGTCCCATCGACGTTTCGCGCAGCGCGGGATCGCCGACCTTGATCGACTTCGCGCGCGTGGCCAGACGCTCGACCACTTCGTCATACACGTCGCGATGCGCGAGTATCCGCGACCCGGCGGAGCACACTTGCCCCGTATTGAAGAACACGCCCGACGCCGCGGCTCGCACCGCATTGTCGAGATTCGCGTCGGCAAAAATCACGTTGGCCGACTTGCCGCCGAGTTCCAGCGTCACGCGTTTGAAGTTGCCCGCCGCGCCCTGCAGGATGCCTCGTCCCACCGAAGGCGAACCGGTGAACGTGACCTTGTCGATACCGGGATGCGAGACCATCGCGTCGCCCACCACGCTGCCTTTGCCGGTGACGATGTTGAGCACACCCGGCGGCACGCCCGCTTCGAGCGCCAGCTCGCCGATGCGCAACGCGGTGAGCGGCGTGATCTCGGCGGGCTTGACGATCAGCGTGCAACCGCATGCGAGCGCGGGCGCGATCTTCCACATGCCGATCATCAGCGGAAAATTCCACGGCACGATTGCGGCGACCACGCCGACAGGTTCGCGCAACGTATAGGTCAATGCATCGGGACGCGTCGGCACCACCTGGCCGTTGATCTTGTCGCACCAGCCTGCGTAGTATTCGACGGTATCGATCGCGGCGGGCACGTCCTGACGCATCACCGCGGCAATCGGCTTGCCGCCGTCGAGACTTTCGAGCGCGGCGAGTTCTTCCATGTTCTCGCGCATCAGGCCCGCGAGACGTTGCAGGATGCGCCCGCGTTCGGCGGCCCGAATCGAATTCCATACTTTCAATGCGCCGCGCGCGGCGCGCACCGCGGCATCGACGTCGGCGGCGCTGCCTTGCGCCACCAGTGCGATCGGCTCCTCGGTCGCGGGGTTGATGTCGACGGAATATTCCCCGGTGCCTGGCGGCATGCGCTTGCCGTCGATCAGCAGATCATGGTGCCTGAGATCGGTCTGGATTTCCATCATGAAGCTCCTTGAGTAGGACATTATGTGGTTGACTGACGGCGCATCGATCGAATGCCGCGCGTCGCGCAAGCTTTTCGGTCGGCCCCTGCCTAAGGTTCCGGCAACAGGCTTTGCCGCACGGACCGCCAGTTGAAGCTTGGCGTCGCGGCTGCGGCAGGCGCTTCGTTCGCGATCGGCGAATGATCAGTCGTCGACGCGACAAACTGCCCCCACGCAACAGCCGCATTGGGACGCAGCGAGCGATTTCTGCGGTGCACGAGTACCGTCGTCAATGCCGTTTCGGGGACCAGCGGACGACTCACCAACGAAGCGCCCGGCGAAGGCCAATGCGCATCGACAGGCAATACGCCGACACCCAGTCCCAATTCGACCATGCGCGCTACGGCCGCGACGTGTCCGAGTTCCTGCAACGGCAGGCGCTTCGATCCGTTCGCGGCGAGTACCGGTGCAAGCGCGGCGCGCACGCCAGTATCGGCATTCAGCGTTATCAGCGGACATTCTCGCAACGCGTGCCATCCGATGCTGTCTTGCCGCGCCAGCGGATGCGCGGACGGAAACACTGCATGCAGTGGCGTAGTGAAAAGTACCTGAGCGTGCAGTAGAGGACTATCGACAGGTGCAGTCACACAGACCACGCCGAAATCCACCTCGCCCTGCTCGACACTGGCCAGTACGCTGCTTTGAGGCTGATCCTTGACCGACACGACCAGCTCGGGAAAAACCGACGCGCACTGCGCCAAAGCCCGCGGCACCCAGCCCGATGACAACACCGGATTACTCGCGAATAAGACGACGCCCGTGTGTCCGTCGAAAGCAGCGCGCTCTTCGAGCAGCGTCAATTCGATTTCGTCGAGCAGCCGGCCAATTCTTCTCTCGAGACTCGCACCCGCATTCGTCAGTTCGACCTGGCGTGTCGTGCGATCGAACAGCTTCAATTCGACCGCGTCTTCCAGTTCACGCACGCAACGGCTCACGGCCGACTGCGTCAGATCGAACTCGCGCGCCGCGCGCGTGAAACTCCGCTCGCGCGCGACCGCGACGAATACCTTGAGCTGCTGCAGCGAAACATTCATGGCGTCGGTTCCGGGCGCGCGACGCTCACGTTATTCGCCAGACTGTCCGGGCCAGTGACTCATTCGCGACGCATTGCCATTGCCATTGCCATGACCCGCGACGGCCAGCGCGCCCTGAGGTTCGTTGTGCGATTCGATCCAACGCGCGCGCATCGGCTCGAGGATGAACTTCGCCGAAATGCCGGCTGCGATCGTGATGACGGCGGCAAAGACGAAGACAAGGCTCCAGCCGCCCGTCGCCGCGAGTACGGACGCGATCGGCACCAGCAACGAGGCCGTGCCCTTCGCGGTGTACAACGTGCCGGCATTGGCGGCCGCGTACTTGCTGCCGAACGTATCGGCGCAAGTCGCCGGGAAGATCGAGAAGATCTCGCCCCAGAACAGGAAGATCAGCGCGGCAAAGACCATGAACGCATACGGATTGCTGCCGAACTGCATCATGCCGAGCAACGCGAGCCCCTCGCCGATGAAGATCACGAACATCGTGTTTTCACGGCCGATCTTGTCGGAGATGAAGCCGCACAGCGGACGCGTCAAGCCGTTGAAGATATTGTCGATCGACAGCGTGAGGGTCAGCAGCGGCAACGTCGCGCCGAAGACCGTCATCGGAATGCGCGCTATGCCCCAGTCTTTCGCGATCGGGCCGATTTGCGCGGTCGCCATCAAGCCGCCCGCCGCGACCGCGACGAACGACGCGTAGATCACCCAGAACACTGGCGTTCTGATCATCTGGCGCGAGGTGAAATCGACCTTCGACACCGCGAAGCGGCTCTTGCGTACCCCCGGCTGACGCAGGATCGGCCGCGTCAGGAGCAGCGCGAGCAGCAGAATGCTGACGCCTTGCACGATGCCGAAGAACAGGAACGTCTCTTCATAGCCGCGGCGCGTAATCATGTTCGCAATCGGAATCACCGTCAGCGCCGCGCCTGCGCCAAAGCCCGCGGCCGTCAAACCCGCGGCGAGACCGCGCCGGTCGGGAAACCATTTGAGCGCGTTGCCGACGCATGTTCCATACACACCGCCCGCGCCTATCCCGCCAATCACCGCGGCGAAATACAACATGCCGAGCGTGGTCGCATGCGAATTGAGAATCCACGACAAACCCGCGCATACCGCGCCGGCTGCCACCACCGGGCGCGGCCCGAATCGATCGACGAGCCAGCCCTCGAACGGCACGAGCCACGTCTCGGTCAGAATGAAGATCGAGAACGCGAGCTGGATCGACGCCTCGCTCCAGTGATGCCGCGCATGCATAGGAGCCACGAATAACGTCCACGCATATTGCAGATTCGCCACCAGCGCCATGCATACCATGCCGATGACGAGTTGCCACCATCGGTTACGCCAGGACATACGGGTCGTCGATTGCTGGGTGATATCGTTCATGAGCCTTGTCTCCACTATTTATTTAGTGCAGCCGGCTTACGCGCCGCGCTGGATGTGTCCCGCCTTATCGTTATGGCCCGAGAACTTTCGCTATTCGGGATAAATCTCAATCGACGCTTTTGCGTTTCCGCAGATCCCCGAACTCGTCTTCTATAAAATTCTTGCTTTATTCCGACCAGAACCACGCTTCAGCCGGTAAGCATTACGGGTTATTCCCCGCTATTGAGTCCGCCACACCACATCTCTATGCGTTAACCCGCGTATTACAGCGGCTATTCGGCTTCTTATAGGTTTCATGCTAGGGTCATTGCTGAATTACTCATAATTAAAGTTTGTTATTATGTTGATTCACGTTTCCTTATACATCGACCATGACGATGCGCAATGCAACTCTGCGGCAACTGAAGGTCTTTGAAACGGTAGCGCGCCACCTGAGTTTTTCGCGCGCCGCGGAAGAATTGCATCTGACTCAGCCGGCCGTTTCCACCCAGGTCCGGCAACTCGAGGAACATGCGGGGCTGCCTCTGTTCGAGCAACTCGGCAAGAAGATCTATCTGACGCCGGCCGGCACGGAAATGCTCCACTACAGCCGCGCGATCATGCAGCAGTTCCATGAAGTCGACGAAGCGATGAGCCAGTTGAAGGGCGTCTCCGGCGGCAAACTGAATGTTGCGGTGATTAGCGCGGGCGACTATTTCTTTCCGCGCCTTCTCGCCGAATTCACGCGTCGCTATTCGGGTGTGGATCTCAATCTCGCGGTACACAACCGCGAAGAACTGCTTCATCAACTGGCGACCAATCAGACCGACCTCGCGGTCATGGTGCGTCCGCCGCACGAAACCGACGCGACCAATGAACCGTTCGCTCCGCACCCGTACGTGATCGTCGCGGCGCCCACTCATCCGCTTGCGCACAAGCGCAATATCCGCTTCAGTCAACTCGCGAACGAAGCGTTCATCGTGCGCGAACGCGGCTCGGACACGTGGAATTCGATGGAAGAAGGTTTTGCCGGCCGGCTGTCCAATCTGAAGATTGCGATGGAGATCAAGAGTACCGAGACGATCAAGCAGGCGGTCATCGCCGGCATGGGCATCGCGTTTCTGTCCGCCCATACGATCAGCCTCGAATTGCAACTGCGTCATCTGGTCGTGCTCGACGTCGAAACCTTTCCGGTCATGCTCAATTGGTATGTCGTGCATCGGAAGAACAAGCGTCTGCCGCCGGTTGCCGTCGCCTTCAAACGCTTCCTGATGGAGGAAGGCGCCAATCTGATCGAAAAGATCACCCGCGTGAAGGAACTGAGCGTGCATAAGCCGTAGGCTATGGAAAGCCAATAAAACTTTAACTATTGCAAATCGATCGCGACTTCTATGCTGCAAGCGAGTTCTTTCACTTGCGAGCCGAGGAGGCCGATCATGAACCACGCTCCGGTTGAATCCCGTATCAGTACACGCAACGCTCGCACAGCGGCGGCGGATCACGAAGACCAATCCGACGATGCGCATCTGAGCGCCTACAATGCCGCGTTCAGCGAACTTGGGCTGCGGTTTCGCTGGGACCGTGCGACGTTCGACATGCTGAAAGAGTTCAATGGCGAGTTGGCGCGAATCACCGCTTATATCGAGCGCTATCACAGCCACCTGCATCGGGCGTACGATGCCGACTTTCTCGCGCAACTGATTCTGCATAGGAAGACGCAGTACTACAGCGAATTCGCCGCGACCGTGGGCGAATAGAAGCATTGAAAAAGACTCGGGCGGCGGGATCATCGTCCCGCCGTCTTTGCTATTGGCAATCTGGTCTCCTGGCGGCGCATGCATCATTGATCAGAGCGACGTGTAGTGAAATGAACCGGCCGCTTGTGCGCGCATTGGCGTGCACAGTCGCGCTGGCGGCCGTTTCCGCGTCTACCGTCACGTCCATCTCGACTATCTGCAGAGGCACGCACGCGCATCACCGCCGGCGTGACATCGCGAAGCGCCCACGTCTGCTCTTCCCCGCCATGCCACTCGATGTTCGCGAGCAGGCCCGGCTTGCCGATCGCCAGGCCATCGCTACGCGCGGCGAAGGCATACATGCGCGCTGCGCAACTGACGCGATTCGCCGCGTGAGCTGGATTGGCCGAGTACTCGCGGCTCAGCATCAGATGCACGCCCATTGCCAACGCCAGCGCGCCCGTCGCGAGCAATGCGGCGAGTCCGAATGGCTGTGCCTGTTCAGTGACGAAACCGTAACCGAGCCATCCGCATAAAAACAGCGCAAACAGATTGACGACGTGATGTCCCGGCCGCGCGACCGCCTTGAGTTGCAATGCGCCGCGCAGCTTGCAGAACGCAATCGCCGAGATCGCAAAGAGCAGCGCGCCGATCAACACGGCTGCAAACAGTTCGATGCGTTCGGTGTTCTCGCGCGCCGCTGCCAACAGGTAGCGCGTAAAGCCTATCGACGCGACCGCCAAACCGATGCCGCTGCCAAGCAATGCAAGCATCCGGGGCCTGCGTGTCAGATCGCGTTCGCGCACGCATGAATACCGATGCGCCGACCGTCGGCCGAACTGTCGTCGCGAGAGCGCGGCCAACGCCACCAGCAGCACCGCAACCAACGCAGCGGTGACAGCCACGGCGAGCAGCAACAACAGGTCCATCCACACGGCACTCCCACAAGCTTGCAGCATGCGTGATCCTCCGTGATGCGATGAAAAGCAAGAGCCGCGAGGCCCGGCCCTCGTCAACCGACGGTCGCGGTATCGCCCGATCGCCGTGGCTCGTCGCGCTGCGCCGCGCTCAAGGTATTGGTCAGCGTGCCTATCCCATCGATCGTGATCGAGACCGTTGCACCGTCCTTGATCGACCCCACGCCCACCGAGGTGCCGCACGCAATCACGTCGCCGGGTTCGAGCGTCAGATCCTGCGATATCAGACTCACCTGCTCGGCCGGCGAAAAGACCATGTCGGCGAGCGGATAGTTCTGACGCTCGGCGCCGTCGAGCGTGGTCAGGAGGCGCGCCGCCCGCCAGTCGAAACCGGAGACGATGGCCGGACCCAGGCAACAGAAGGTATCGAAGCTCTTCGCGCGACACCACTGAGGAAAATGCGGATTCTCGTTAAGCAGATCGGCGGCGGTGACGTCGTTGACGAGCGTGTAGCCGAAGATCGCCGCCTCCGCCTGCTGCGCATCCACGTCGCGGCAACGCTGGCCGATCACGATGCCGAGTTCGCCTTCGTAGACGATCTTGCCCGCGTAGTGACGCGGCCGGCGGATCGGCTCGCCCGCGCCGATCACCGACGCCGCCGGCTTCAGCAGAAACAGCGGATGCGTGGGCACGGGTTTGTCGAGCTTCGCGGCGAGCGCGTGATAGTTATTCCAGAGCGCGACGATCTTGCCGGGCGAGCACGGCGCCAACGGCGTCAATGCGCGCAGCGACAGCACTGCGCCGGTCGGCACCGGCTGCGCGAGACTTTCGTACTCGTGCAGATAGGCGCCTTCGACACGGCCGAACACGATGCCGCCGTCGCCCGACATGAACCGCATCCACGTCTGCATGCCTCGCTCCTAGATTGCGCCCGCCGTGCGCAGTGCCGTGATCTGCTCGGCCGAATAGCCGAGCTCGGCCATCACTTCATCGGTATGTTCGCCAAGCAGCGGCGAGCGTTTGACGTCGGTCGGGCTGTCGGACAGCTTGATGGGATTGCCCACTGTCAAATACTTGCCGCGCTTCGGATGATCGACTTCGACGATCGTGCCGGTTTTGCGCAGCGACGGCTCCTCGGCAATTTCCTTCATCGACAGGATCGGGCCGCACGGAATGTCGTATTCGTTCAGGATCTGCATCGCCTCGAACTTGGTCTTCGTCATCGTCCAGCGTTCGATTTCGGCGAAGATCTCCTTCAAGCGCGGCAGGCGCGCGGGCGCCGTCGCGTAGTCGGGGTCCGTGGCCCATTCCTCCTTGCCGATCACGTTGCAGATCTTCGCCCACACGGGCGCCTGCGTGATGAAGTAGATATAGGCGTTGGGGTCGGTCTCCCACCCTTTGCATTTCAGAATCCAGCCCGGCTGGCCGCCGCCCGACGCATTGCCCGCGCGCGGCACCGCTTCGCCGAAGGTGCCGTTCGGATATTGCGGATACTCCTTCATCACGCCGGTACGGTCGAGCCGCTGCTGGTCTCGCAGTTTGACGCGGCACAGATTGAGCACGCCGTCCTGCATGGCCGCCAGCACGCGCTGGCCGCGTCCGGTATGCGTGCGTTGATAGAGCGCAGTGACGATGCCGAGCGCGAGATGCAGCCCCGTGCCGCTGTCGCCGATCTGCGCGCCGGTCACGACCGGCGGGCCGTCGTCGAAGCCGGTGGTCGACGCCGCGCCGCCCGCGCATTGCGCGACGTTCTCATAGACTTTGCAGTCCTCGTAAGGTCCCGGGCCGAAACCCTTCACCGATGCGACGATCATGCGCGGATTCAATTCCTGAATCCGCTCCCACGTAAAGCCCATCCGGTCGAGCGCGCCCGGTGCGAAGTTTTCGACCAGTACGTCGCATTTCTGGATCAGCGATTCGAGCACCTGCTTGCCTTCCGGATGCTTGGTGTCGATCGTGACCGAGCGCTTGTTGTGATTGAGCATCGTGAAGTACAGGCTATCCACGTCGGGAATATCGCGCAGCTGCTCGCGCGTGATGTCGCCCGCGCCTGCCCGTTCCACCTTGATCACGTCTGCGCCGAACCATGCGAGCAATTGCGTGCAGGTCGGCCCCGATTGCACATGCGTGAAATCGAGGATGCGCACACCGTCGAGTGCCTTGGCCATGTCGTATCTCCTGAACGATGAGGGTTATTTGTACATGGTCTGGTTCTTCGTGCCCGGTGCGTACTCGCGCGGGTCGACCCAGATGTTGACCACCGCCGAGCGGCCGGTGCGATGAATCGCTTCGCGCGCACGCTGTAGCGCGCTCGCGATCTGCGCGGGATCGCGCACTTCTTCGCCATAGCCGCCGAGCATTTCGGCGAATTTGCTGAACGGCACGTCGCCGAGCAGATTGCCGACGTTGCCGCGTTCTTCGCCGTATTTGGCAAGCTGGCCGTAGCGGATCTGGTTCATCGCCGAGTTGTTGCCGATCACCGCGAGATACGGTGCGCCGAAGCGGTTCGCGGTTTCCATGTCGAACGCGGTCATGCCGAACGAGCCGTCGCCGTAATAGCAGAGCACTTCCTTGTGCGGATGGGCGAGCTTCGCCGCCAGCGCGAAGCCGGTGCCGACACCGAGCGAGCCGAGCGCGCCGGGGTCCATCCACTGGCCGGGGCGGCGTGGGCGCACCGCTTGCGCGGAGATCGTCACGACGTCGCCGCCGTCGCCGATATAGACGGTGTCGTCGGACAGGAACTCGTTGAGTTCGTACGCCACGCGATACGGATGAATCGGCGTGCTGTTCGAGCGGAACAGCGGCATCAGTTTTTCGGTCGCGCTCGCTTCGGCGTCGCGCAACTGCGCCATCCATTTGCGGCGCGCCTGACGCTTGTCGTCCTTGATACGACCGCTCGCGGCCTGCAACACCGCGGCGAGGATCGCGCCCGGATCGCCGACCAGGCCCAGATCGATATCGCGATTCTTGCCGACGGTTCGATAGTCCATATCGATCTGCACCAGCGTCAATTCCTTGCTGATGCGTCGGCCGTAACCCATGCGGAAATCGAACGGCGTGCCGACCACGATCAGCACGTCGGCATTCGCAAACGCCTGCGAACGCGTACGATCGAAATGATGCGGATCGCCCGGCGGCAGCAGCCCGCGGCTCGCTCCGTTGAAATAGCCGGGAATCTCGATGCCGCGCAGCAGCGCGATCGCTTCCTCGTGACCGCGCGCGGTCCACACCTGCTGGCCATACAGGATCGCGGGGCGTTCCGCATCGACGAGAACGTCCGCCAGTTTCTCGATGTCGCGCGGGTCACCGATCGATTTCGTCGACGCGCGATAGCGGCCCGGCTGTGGCACGACCGCGCGCGTCGCCTCGACTTCGCGGTCGAGCACGTCGCGCGGAATTTCCAGGTAGGCGGGACCGGGCGCGCCGTTGAAGCATTCGCGCGCGGCCATCGAGATCATGTCCGCCACGCGCTCGGTACTCGACACGCTCGCGGCGAACTTCGTGATCGGCGCCATGATGTCGACGTGCGGCAGGTCCTGCAGCGAGCCCATCTTGTGCTGCGTCAGCGCGCCCTGCCCGCCGATGTGCAGGATCGGGCTTTCCGAGCGGAACGCGGTCGCGATGCCGGTCACCGCGTTCGTGCAGCCGGGGCCGGCGGTCGTCACCACGCAGCCGAGCTTGCCGGTCTGGCGCGCGTAGCCGTCGGCCGCGTGCGCGGCGACCTGCTCGTGGCGCACGTCGATGATGCGGATGCCTTCGTCGACGCAGCCGTCGTAGATATCGATGATGTGGCCGCCGCACAGCGTGAAGATCGTGTCGACCCCCTCGTTTTTCAGCGCCTTTGCGACCAGATGGCCGCCTGACACGACGCCCGATTCGCGGGTCTTCTGCTTGAGCGTGTCGTCGGCGGTCGTGGTGGCCGTGGCCGGACTCAGGGATGAAACAACTGCAGACATGGTCATCTCCTCATCAATCGGATGTGCAACGGTTATCGACGGACGCGTCCGCTTCGGTATACGTCCGGTTGCACCGACGTCTCACGGCTTCGAAGATACCGTATGTGATATATCACATTCCTTCAAGGCCAATTTCGAGACATAGACGGCGCGAAGTTTGTGCTGCTCGAGCTTGCCAGCCGCAGCTTTGCGCCGAATCTACAAGGCTCTGCGGCAGTCATCTCGAGGGAAAACACCAGGTCGTGCTTACACCGGTCGCTGTTGATATATCACATACCATATTTTCAGGACCGTCAAGCAAGGTTTATCCCGCAGCGCGGCGGCGACCTCGTTTTGTTTGCCGTTCGCCGCCGCGCGACCTGCGCATCGCTCGAAGTGCGCGCACGCAAAAAAGCCCGCGGTGCATGCACACGCGGGCTTGTCGCAATCAGCAGCCAGGCAGCGTCTACGCCGACATCAATCGAGGAAATCGCAATTGGCTTCGACGAACGCCGCGAGATCGAGCGAATGCTGGCGCGTGAGCCGCTCGGCGAGTTCGGTATCGCGCTTTTCGAGCGCCTCGATGATGCGCAGATGATCGACGATGGAGCGCGCGGCCCGGTCGCTCTGCGAGATGGTCATGCGCCGGATCGCGCGCACGTGGATGAAGATGTTCTTGATCGTGTCGAGAATGATCTGCGACTTCGACAGCTCGACGATCGCTTGATGAAACGCGATGTTCGCGTCCGAATACTCGGCGATATGCTCGGCCGGCGTCGTGTCGCGGAAATTGTCGAACATATGGCGCAAGCGGCCGATTTCCTCGTCGGTCGCGTGCAGCGTGGCGAGCCGCGCGGCCATGCTTTCGAGCGCGGCCCACATCTGGATCATCTCGACGATTTCGCGTTTGCTCTTGCGCACGATGTAGATGCCACGCCGCGGCACCATGCGCAGGAAACCTTCCTGCTCGAGCAGCGTCATCGCTTCGCGCACCGGCGTGCGGCTCACGCCGAGCGATTCGCTGAGCACGCGCTCGTCGAGACGGATTTCTTCGCGATTCTGGTAGATATCCGCGTCGGCGATTGCCTGACGGAGCATCGCATAAGCCTGATCGCGCAAGCTCGCGCTCGCGCCGATTGGCTGCAACGACAGGGTCAACGGGGTGGCCACTGTTTCAGTTGGAAGTTCTGACGACATTCATCGCCTCTGCTTGAACACGCGCGCGATTCGGCGCCGCCGTTTTGCCGCGCTGCTCGCCCAGACCCACGAAGCGGCCATGTTGCGATGCAGGCGCAGCGACCGATTCGGGAATCCAGTCGGTCAGCAGAACGGTGGCGGCACAGCCCAACCCAACGACGGCCATGGCGAACAGCGCAAGAGGCACGAATTCCACGTGTAACTCCGGATGATTGAGAAGATTGATCCCTCAATCATATGCTGCAACGCCGCATTTTTCAATATTCGGTATGTAGTATATCAATACATGTTGTTTTTAAGATTACTTTCACGTTAGCACGCTGCGCGCTGCGTGGGTTCGTACACATCATTCCCCGCGACGGTTCTCCGTGGCGCTCGGTGTAAACACGCAAAACGCGCGCTATTCGCGCAGCCGCGTGCGATCATCGCGCATTTTCTCCATCACGCCGATTGTGGATTCCGGGTCGCGTCATTAACCTTCCGGACATTCCCTCCGCGGATCGATCGCGTCGAAAGCCTTGCCCGGGCGGCGCGATCGATTAAAGCACATATCACATTGAAGGAGACTCGATGAGCACCGCCCATCCGCAAGCCACAGTGGCCACTCACCGCAATGCGCGCAGTCAGGCTCGCAAGGCCGCGCTCGGCAGCTTTATCGGCGCCGTGGTCGACTGGTACGACTTCCTGTTGTACGGCATCGTCGCCGCGCTCGTGTTCAACGCCGAGTTCTTCCCGAACGTCGGCCCGGCGATGGGCACGCTTGCCGCGTTCGCGACCTTCGGCGTCGGCTTTCTGTTCCGGCCGCTCGGCGGTTTCGTGTTCGGCCATTACGGCGACCGGCTCGGACGCAAGCGCATGCTCGTGCTCACCGTGATGATGATGGGTCTGTCGACGGCCGCGATCGGTCTGCTGCCGGCGTTCTCGACGATCGGCTGGTTGGCGCCGGTGCTGCTCGTCACGCTGCGCGCGATCCAGGGCTTTGCGGTCGGCGGCGAATGGGGCGGCGCAGCGTTGATGGCCGTCGAGAGCGCGCCCGAGAAAAAGAAGGCGTTCTACAGCAGCGGCGTGCAGGTCGGCTACGGCGTCGGGCTCGTGCTGTCGACGGGACTCGTCGCGCTGATCAGCCGCTCGATGGACAACGCCGCGTTCCTCAGCTGGGGCTGGCGTCTGCCGTTTCTGTTCAGCGTCGTACTGGTGCTGATCGCGCTGTGGATCCGCTCGAGCATGGAGGAATCTCGGGAGTTCGTCGAGAAAGTCGGCCAGCATGGCGAGCGCCGCGTGCGCCTGCCGATCGTCGAAGCGCTGCTGCGCCATCCGACGGCCTTCCTGCTGATCATCGCGCTGAGGCTCGCCGAGCTGTTCACGATGTACATCGTGACCGCGTTCGCGCTGAGCTACTCGACCACGAACCTGCACATGCCGCGCGAGTTTTTCCTGACGATCGGCTTCGTCGTCGGCGCGCTCAGCTGCGTGACGATTCCGTGCTTCGCGTGGCTCGCGGATCGCTTCGGCCGCCGTCGCATCTATATGATCGGCGCGCTGGTCGGCGTGTTCAGCGCGGTGCCGTTCTTCCTCGCGCTCGAAGCGCGTTCGACAGTATGGATCGTCGTGTTCGCGGTGATGCTTGCCAACATCGCGCACGACATGGTCGTCAGCGTCCAGCAGCCGATGTTCACCGAGCTGTTCGGCACCGAGTACCGCTATAGCGGCGCCGGTGTCGGCTATCAGGTGGCGAGCGTGGTCGGCGGCGGCTTCACGCCGTTCATCGCGGTCGCGCTGGTCAGCTTGGCGGGCGGCTCGTGGCATCCGGTGGCCGCGTATCTGGCGATCGGCTGTCTGATTTCGGTACTCGTTGCAGCACGCATGAAGACCGGGCGCAAGATCGATTGACACCGGCGGAACTCGCCGTCGATACACGACGGGCCGGCGCGGCGAAGAAGCCGCGCCGGCCCGTTTCTTTTTGTGCCGCGCGTCGTGCGCGGCTCGCTTATTGGCGAATTTGCATAGTGGCTCTAGTCGGAAGTACGGAGCAACCGGCTCCGAGCGTCCCACGATTTGCACGATCGCGTGAAGAATATCCGCGTTTCACCAGGTTCACACCTTATGTCCGCGTGCTTCATATTGCGGAGCCATCGTTCACGTCCTATTGTTCGAGCCAGGCACGATTTTGGGTGCGTGGATCCGGATCTTATGAAATAAAAGTACATATAGCGATGACGCGACGGCCTGCGCAAAGTTACACTCCGCCGCCTCAAGGTAAATGCACGAAGCGCCGATAAACAGAACAACTGTAAGGAGACCCACTTATGAGTAGCATCAGCGAGCCGGGCGGCCAACGACGTTCAGCCCCATTTTTTTCCAAACAGGCCACCGTCGCACAGCCCGGCTTTTCGCGCTGGATGGTGCCCCCCGCGGCGCTCGCCGTGCATCTGTGCATCGGTCAGGCCTATGCGTTCTCGGTATTCAACGGACCGCTGACCAAAGTGATCGGCATCACGCAGTCCGCGCCCGATGACTGGTCGCTGACCGCGCTCGGCTGGATCTTTTCGCTCGCGATCGTGTTCCTCGGTTTGTCGGCGGCATTCGCGGGCAAATGGCTCGAACACGTCGGTCCGCGCCGCACCATGTTCACGGCAGCATGCTGTTTCGGCGGCGGGTTCCTGGTGGCCGCGCTCGGCGTCTATCTGCATCAGATCGTGCTGCTATATCTCGGTTACGGCGTGATCGGCGGGATCGGGCTGGGTCTCGGTTATGTGTCGCCGGTGTCGACGCTGATCCGCTGGTTCCCGGACCGCCGCGGCATGGCGACAGGCATGGCGATCATGGGCTTCGGTGGCGGCGCGATGATCGCGGCGCCGTTGTCGGTCGCGCTGATGAACCACTTTCATAGCGCAACGAGCGTGGGCGTCGCGGAGACCTTCATCGTGCTCGGCATCGTCTACTTCATCTCGATGACGATCGGCGCGCTCGCGATCCGTGTGCCGCCCGCCGACTGGAAGCCGGCCGGCTGGACACCGCCCGAAGTCACGCAGCACCGGCTGATCTCGCGCAACCATGTGCATATCGATCAGGCGTTGAAAACACCGCAGTTCTATCTGATCTGGTTCGTGCTGTTCCTGAACGTGACGGCCGGGATCGGCGTTCTCGGCCAGGCCTCGGTGATGATCCAGGAGAGCTTCAAGAACACCGTGACGGCGTCGGCTGCGGCCGGCTTCGTCGGATTGCTGTCGCTGTTCAACATGGGTGGACGTTTCGTGTGGTCGTCGGCGTCGGACTGGATCGGTCGCAAGAACACCTACGCCATCTTCTTCGTGCTCGGCGCGGTGCTCTACTACTTGGTGCCCAGCTTTGCCGCGAACGGACAGATCGCGCTGTTCGTGCTGACGTACTGCATCATCCTGTCCATGTACGGCGGCGGCTTCGCGACGGTGCCGGCCTATCTCGCCGACATGTTCGGTACGGCGTTCGTCGGCGGCATTCATGGACGGCTCCTGACCGCGTGGGCGGCGGCGGGTGTAGCGGGTCCGGTGCTCGTCAATTACATCCGCGCATATGAAGTCGCGAACGGTGTCGCCAAAGCAGACGCGTACACGATGACCGTGCATATCATGGCCGTGCTGCTCGTAATCGGCTTTATCTGCAACCTGCTGGTCAAGCGTGTGGATGAGAAGCACCACATGACCGATGCACAAGTCGCCAAGGGCGCGTGAGGAGATCCGTATGTCGACCGTTCAAACCGTACATCCGACCAACAAGGTGATGCTCGTGGTGTTCTGGGTGTATGTGATGATTCCGCTTGCCTGGGGGGTGATCAATACGCTCACGCAGGCGATGAAGTTGTTCAGGTGATGACCTGATGGGGTGCGCACCCCGGCCTGGTTGAGGGGCGGGGTGCCGATAGCGCGCCCCGCCTTAGTCTTCCCTCACCGCCCCAACCCGCTATGCGCGATCTGCTGCTCGACGAACTGCGCAAACAACGCGTGCATATGCGTCGTCGGATGCAAGTCATCGGCGAACATGTAAGTCTGATCCGCATTGGCGCTCACATAGGTCGCCGGCGAACATAGCAGCGCGGTGTCATCGGGCGTTTTCTTCGGATCGCAGGCCTGCCCCGTATTCGACACGGTAAAACCGTTCGCCTGAAAGCTTCCGATCACCTGATTCGTCCACGTGTATGAATCGACCTCGATCACCTTCGACTGCAGCCCATCGGTTTGCAACGCGGTATTCAACGTAGCGTTGAAAAGCTGCGACAACTGCGTGAGGTTCGCGCCACCATCGGCCGAAGCGAGCCCCTTCGGCGACAGCCCGATATTCGGCAGATTGATCACCACCACATGCGTGCCGCCGTTCTGCACGATCTGCCCGACGAGCTGGGCGAGCGTCGTGGCCGCCGCCTGCACGATCGGCGCCGCCGCGGGCAGGTTGCCGGCACGGAGCACATCGTTCGCGCCCACCCACACGAGCACGAGCTGATTGGCGTTGAAGCTGCCGTGAGCGCTCAGATAGCTCGACAGTTGCTGATTGACCGGCATTTCGATGTCGCCGATGACGTCGCTCAGATAGTCGTACTGGTTCGCCGGCGTCGCCACCGTCGAGCCCCCTTCCGCGTAACCAAAGCCGCTCTGCGCACTCAGCTTATGCGTGAAATCGATCGTGAACGCGGCGCTGAGCGTATCGCCGTAGTATTGCGCGACCTGCTGGGCCCACACCTGGCCGGGATTGGTCGTGAAACGCCCGCCTCCCGCCGCGCTCGCGAGCGGCGCATAAGTCCCGACGTCCGACAGGCTGTCGCCGAACGACACGACCTGCAGCTTGACGCCGCCAGGCGGCTCGGCCGCCGTGCCGCCGCCGCTACTCGACCCGCCGCTGCCGTCACCGCCCCCGCCGCAAGCCGAGAGCAGCACGATCGACATGGCAAAAACTACAGCGCAGACCTTGTCATTTATTCCTCGCATTTGCTCCTCCTCGCCGGGCGGGCCTGACGGTGTCGAGTACGTCACCTGCGTGATCGCTGCCGGATTGGCGCCCGATCGCCGACGGCTCTTGGAACAAGCATCACATATGCCCAGCAAGGAAATGCGGCTCGCTCAAAGCCTCTCGAACACCACCTCCTGCGCGCCTTCCCACAGCACCTTCGTGCCGAGCTCGCGCAGTTTTTCCTTGCCTTCGACGATCGTCAGAAAATGATTGCCCGCGAGTTGCCCCATCTTGCTCGCGAAGCAGCATGAGCCATATGCGAGGATGATCTCGGTCTCGCTATAGCCGCCCGGATAGAACAGGATGTCGCCGACCGATGGATGGCTCGTGTGATTCTCGAAGCCGACCGCGACGCCGTCGTTCTCGAGCTTGAATTCGCCGAGCGGCACCCAGCAGCCCTCACCGCTCCAGCGCACATGGATCAGCTTCTGCCGGTACGGCAGCAGCTTCAGGAAGGCGGCCACGGTCTGCGGCGCATCGGAATGGGTTTCGGCGATGAAGGCGTGGCCGCAAGCGGTCATCTTGAGTCGGGTCATGGCGCGTTATCCGGTATGTGGGGTTCAAAAGCGGTTCGATTCTGTCGTCCGATGCAAGGTTTCGACAGATACAGTTGTCGGCGCCGCGGTCAGTCCAGTTAGACCACGTCCGATCGCGGGCGGCCGGTCGAACCGCGAAGCCTTGCGCCACCTGCCATGCCAGTTTGCACCGCGCGCCGCCACGAAAGTTCGTAGTTTGCAAGCCGCGCAATGCAAAGCACACTGCGCGAGTGCATGATTCCGACTGTAGAAAGGCGAGCCGTTACGGCGTGCGCAGGCAAGCATCAGCCGGCGTGCATCTCAACCGCGCAGCCGGTAGGCGAGCGGCGTCGCACCATAGCCACGCTTGAACTGCACGGAGAAATGACTGGCATTCTCGAAGCCAACTTCGAGCGCGATTTGCAGCACGGTTCGATCCGTGGCGCGCAGCAGCCTCGCCGCTTCCTCGAGCCGCAAGCGCGTCACGAACTGATGCGGCGTCTCACCGGTCTCGCGGCGAAACACCCGAGCAAAATGAAAGCTGCTTAGGCCGGCCTGCTCGGCCAGTTCGGCGATCGCCAGATCTTCGGCGAGATTGGTGCGGATGTAGTCGGTCACTCGGCGGATCCGGCGCGGCACCAGCCGTTCGGGCCGCGTCGCGCCGCCGCGCCGCGCGTCGTTGCCGCTCGAATAGTGCTGCAGCAGGTGCGCGGCGAGCGCGTGAGCCAGCGTATCGACATACAGACGCGAATCGGCCGGATCGCGGGCGGCGCGATGCAGCGCGGCAAGCATCGCGGCGATCAGCGGATCGTTGAAGCGCATCGCGTCGCCGAGCGACAGTTCACGCGACGCGTCGAGCCCCATCTGTTGCGCGACGCTGTCGATCAATTCGCGCTCGATGTGCACGTGCAACGTAGACAACGGCTCGTCGCTGATCGAATGCCAGCGCCACGAGATCGGCGCGGGCGGCACGAACCACAGGTCGTTCACGCGCATATCGGCGCTTTCCCAAGCACCGCCGAGGTTGCGTTCGAGATGCTCGGCGCCGCTCGCGAGCGTCATCAGCGTGAAGTCGCGCAAACCGGGCGCCTCGAGCAGGTCTTGCCGCACCGGCTCGAGATACGAGCGCAGCACCAGATGCCGCCACTCGCGATCCACGCTCGACACGAGTCGCTGGCCGGCCATGTAGCGGTCGTAGGCGAGCGTCGTCGTGAGCTTGGGAATTCGTGCCATCACATCCCCTCGAAGGAGGTGCCGTATGGAAGGAGAAACACCGCCGTACCCGTATTGCCGGTCCACTGTCAGCGCAAGATCACAAAAATGATAGCAAGGAACCGGCTACCGACATTTCACGAAATCGCTAATCATTGAGGTTGTCGTCTTTCACGCGTTTAGAACGCCGGAGCTACCGTTTCATGGAACATGAATGCGATACGCTGCCGCAGTGGCTGACCGGCTCGCCGCAAGGCGAAGCCGGGCACGCGTCGGCAGCACACCCGAGAGCGGCATCCGCCCAACCGGCTTACCCGGCCGGCGCGCGGCACGCCGCGAAATCAGCCCACGCGGCTGAAGCAGTGAAGATGTCTCCCCGCGCCGCGAATGGTGCGGGCAGCAGTGGCTTTCTCACTCTGTTCACCGAGGAAGAGATCGGCACGCCCTCGCCCGCGGCGCGGCGTTCCGCGCCGCTGATCGGTCCGCTCGGACGGTTCGGCAGCGCGCAGGACCGCATGGAGTTCGTGCGTCAGCGCATCAGGCAATTGGGCTTCGACTCGTTCAGCTATACCGCCACGCGCACGTCGTCGCATCACAAGACGATGTTCGTGTTGACGAGCTACGAGTCGCAGGCATGGCTCACGCGCTATTTCCGCGAGCGCTATTTCGAGCTCGACCCGCGCGTCGCGCTCGCGTCGCCGACCGGCATGCCGTTTCTGTGGAATACCGCCGACCTGCGCGCCGATCTGCCGCGCGCGCAGCTGCGCAGCGAGCGGCTCGGCGCGCTGATCGACATGCTGGAGGCTACCGGCCGCAAGAGCGGGATTCTCACGCAGATGCCGCTGCCGGAGCCCGAGCTGAGCGCGAGCCTGTGCTTCAATTCGGAGATCGGCAACCCGCGCTGGATGACCGAATCGATCGTCGCGGAAACGCTGATGTTCGCGCACTCGATTCATGAGTTCATCTGGATGCACGCGAAAAGCGTGATCGGCATCGCGCCCGCGCAGCAGCAGTGCATCGCGCTGAGCAAGCTGCAGCACGCGGTGCTGAAGGCGGTCGTGCAGGGGCAGCGCGACAAGGAAATCGCGTATTTCCTCGGGCTGTCGCCGCATAACGTCGACTATCATCTGCGGCGCTTGCGGCAGCTGTTCAACGTGCGCAACCGCGTGCAGTTGATCAATGTCGCGCAGGCGTATCTGTCGTAGTTGTAGTCGGCGTCTGCGCGTATCGATGAAGAGGGCGCGACGGCTTTTCGCTGTCGCGCCCTCTGCCAATCGCGCGGTCTTATCAGCTTTTCAATCGATAGCCGGTCCTGAAGATCCAGCCGACGATCACGAGGAACACCGCGAGGAACAGCAGTGTCATGCCGAGACTCAGGCCGACGCCGACGTCGCCCAACTCGTAGAAACTCCAGCGAAATCCGCTGACCAGATAAACGATCGGATTGAACAGCGTGACGGCGTGCCAGAACGGCGGCAGCATGTCCACCGAATAGAAGGCGCCGCCGAGAAACGTGAGCGGCGTGACGATCAGGAGCGGCACTAGTTGCAGCTTCTCGAAGCTGTCGGCCCAGATGCCGATGATGAAGCCGAGCAGACTGAACGTGACCGCCGTCAGCACGAGAAACAGCACCATCCAGAATGGATGCATGATCTGCAACGGCACGAACAGCGCGGCGGTCGCGAGAATGATGAGCCCGAGCAGGATCGACTTGGTGGCCGCCGCGCCCACATAGCTGACGACGATCTCCAGATACGATACGGGCGCCGACAGCAGCTCGTAGATCGTGCCCGTGAAACGCGGGAAGTAAATCCCGAATGAGGCGTTCGCGACGCTTTGCGACAGCAGCGACAACATGATCAGACCCGGTACGATGAACGCGCCGTAGCTGATGCCCTCCACTTCCTTGATACGCGAGCCGATCGCCGAGCCGAACACGACGAAGTACAGCGACGTGGAAATCACCGGCGCGATGATGCTTTGCATCAGCGTGCGCCACGTGCGCGCCATTTCGAACTTGTAGATCGCGCGCATTGCGTAGATGTTCATGGGTTCCCCCGCAGCAGACTGACGAAAATGTCTTCGAGAGAACTCTGCGTGGTGTGCAGGTCCTTGAAGCGGATACCGGCGTCGTCGAGCGATTTCAGCAGCGCGATGATGTCGGTGCGCCCGCCCTCGCCTTCATAGGTGTAGGTCAGTTCGTTGCCGCCGTTCGCGACCGCGAGCCCGTAGCCGGCGAGCGAAGCCGGCACCGTGTCGAGGGGGCTCTCCAGTTGCAGCGTCAACTGCTTCGTACCGAGCTTGCGCATCAGCTCGGTCTTCTCTTCGACCAGCATGATTTCGCCCGCGTTGATCACGCCGATGCGGTCGGCCATCTCCTCGGCTTCGTCGATGTAATGCGTGGTCAGGATGATCGTCACGCCGCTCGCCGCAAGCGAGCGCACGAGCTTCCACATGTCGCGCCGCAGCTCGACGTCGACGCCGGCGGTCGGCTCGTCGAGAAACAGCACGCGCGGCTCGTGCGACAGCGCCTTCGCGATCAACACGCGCCGCTTCATGCCGCCCGACAGCGTGATGATCTTGTTGTCGCGCTTCTCCCATAGCGACAGGTCGCGCAGCACTTTCTCGATGTAAGCGGGGTTCTTCGGCTTGCCGAACAGGCCGCGGCTGAACGACACGGTGGCCCAGACGGTTTCGAACGCGTCCGTGGTCAACTCCTGCGGCACGAGGCCGATCAGCGAGCGGGCGGCGCGATAGTTGGAGCCGATGTCGTGGCCGTCCACCGTCACGCCGCCTTCGCTCGCGTTGACGATGCCGCAGACGATGCTGATCAGCGTGGTCTTGCCCGCGCCATTCGGCCCGAGCAGCGCGAAGATTTCTCCACGGTGGATCGCCAGATTGATGTTCTTCAGTGCCTGAAAACCGCTGGCATAGGTTTTCGACAGATTCGTGACCGAAACGATTGGCTGCATGGACTCGATGATGGCAGACACCGCTGTTGAATGAGGGGAAACGGCGCGAAGGAACGCGCCGCATCCGCAATGTAATGGAAAGTGCGAAAGCGTGCAGCGGCGATTTCCCTGCGGCGCAAGACATTTCGGCCCTGATGGGTCGGGGCGCAGACCGAGGCTCGGCGCGGCGACGGCTTTTTACGCCGAGGTGCTGCGGTGCGCGCCCGGAACGCGGCTTGCAATCACGTTCGACAGATTCACGCCGAGGTTTCAGCAACGTGAAAGCCCCCCAAGGCACACCCCTTGCGACGCCTGCATCACATCAACCCTTTTCGTGGAGGTAAATCATGAAACGCATGACCCGGACGATTTTTGCTTCCGCGCTCGTGATAGCGTTGTCGGGCGGCGTGTACGCGCAGGCGGGCGGCGGTGCGGGTGGTGGTGCCGGCGGTAGTGCGGGAGGTGCGGGTGGCGGTGCTGCCGGCGGCATGAGCGGCGGTGGCGGGGCCGGCAACGGCATCGGCGCAGGTGGCGGCACGACCGGCGGCGCAGCGGGTACGGCCACCCCGGGCGTTGGCCCCGGCTCGGTCCGCACGCCGGGCAACACCGGCTCCGGCTACGGTTCGCCGGGTGTGACCGGCACTGGCGGCGGCATGGGCACCGGCACCGGCGCGACCCCGAATAGCCCGGCGACCAATGGTTCGACGGGCGGCATGGGTAATAACATGAACAACGGCATGCGCAGCGGAACCGGCAATGGCATGAACAACGGCATGAACAACGGCACGATGCAGAACGGGCAGTAACCGCTGTTGGGCTTCGTCGGGCGACGCGGTATCGAGTTGCCGCGTCGCCGTTTTCTTGCGCGGCTCGCCGGTCAAACAGGCGCTGCGACGACTCAGACCTCAGGGCTGCGCACAGACAAAACTACTCGCCAGATTTTCATTGCCTCTGCCGACATAGCGCGGAAACCCGGGATAGCGGCACAGCGGCCGCGAGCGTCCATTCGTCGCCGCGGCGAGATCTGTGGCCATCAGCGTTTCGGGTGCGACGCCGCGCGTGACCCACGCGTCGAGCGCGCCGAGCAGATCGACCGATGGAATGAACACGCCGTTGCCATGCTGAAACCCCGGCACCATGTACAGCCGCATGAAGCGATCGACCTCGTCCTTGCCGAAACGCGCGACTAGCGCGTCGTGATATGCGATCGTCTGGTTCGGGCTGATCACTTCGTCGGCGAGACCCTGCAGCGTGATCAGCTTGCCGCCGTGCGCGATGTAACGCGACAGGTCGGGGTTCATCGAGCCGATCGTGCCCGACAGCGCGATCAGTTGCGCGCGATATTTGCCGGGGCGTTGCGGATCGAACGTCAACGAATCGAAGCCCGCATCGCGCGCGACGAAGTAGCGCAGATAGCCGTCGCCTTGCGCGAACAGATAGCCGTTCGCATAGAAGGTCGGCACCGGTTGACGCCGCGGCTGATGCGCGAGCCCGAGCGAGCCGGTCAGTTGCGTGCCCTGGAACACGTTGTAGCCGCGATAGCCGCTCACGTCCCACGCGAGCCGATACGGCAGCGACAGCCCGTCGCGCATCGCCAGCAAGGTGGCCAGTTGCGCGTCGGTCAGACACGCATCGTCAGACGAAGGGCGCAGCGCGCAACGCAGCGAATCGACAATTTGCGCTTCGTGCGCGCGACATGCTTCGACGTCGCTGACGATGCCGTCCGCCATGCCGTCGAGCCGGTCGCATACCTCGAGCGTGCGTTGATAGACGCGGTCGAGCAGCGCCGGCGGCACGAAGCCGCCCGGCGTCCCGTACTCGGCCTGGCCGAGCTTCACGCCGATCAGCCGCACGCCGGAAAAATTCAGCGCGGGCGCATTGGCGATCACGCCGTCGTAGTCGTCGGGGAAGCGCTGCATCACCGTGTAGCCTTCGCGGCCCCCCGTCGAGCCGCCGGCAAAATACATGCGCTGCGGCGGCCTGCCGTACGCGTGCGCGATCAACGCGAGCGCGACGTCATGGGTTTTCTTCAGATGCGCGTAGCCGAAGTTCGTCACCGCTTCATCGACGAGACCAAACGCCGCGAGCGACGAATCGCCGACATGCCCCGAGTCGTCACCGAAGGTCGCGTAGCCTTGCGCGAGCGGCGCGCGATCCGGCGAGAACGGCATCACGCCGGTGCCGCTGACAACCACGCCGTTGTACCCGCCGCCGCCGATCTGCAACGCACGGCCATTCCAGCGACGCGGCAGATTCAGATCGAAGCGGATGTCGGGCGTCGTCCGATTCAGTGCCTTGATGCGGCCCGTGATGCGGCAATACTCGCCGCCCTGCTGATTGCCCGGCGCGGTCGCGCCGATCATCGCCGCGCTTTCGATCAGCGCGCCGGCCGTCGGCATCTCGATCAATTCGGGCGACAGCACCGCGCCCGCGAACTCCGCGCAGTGCATCGCGAACGGTGTCTCTTTGGCCTGCGCGGCCGTGCGATGCATCGCGAGCCACGCGAGCACGACGACGCTCATCACGGTTGCAAGTCCAACGAGCTTGCGCGTCGTGGGCATCGTGGTCGTGATGCGCCCGCGGCGCTCGCCTCGTGTCATCCGCAACCCGCGCCATTCGCCTGTGCGCCCGACTGCTGCCCTTTCCAGCCGCTCCAGCCGCGCGCGATCATCAGCAGCGCGCCGATCGCCGCGAGGTCGCCGCCGAGCCCGACCAGCACCGCGCGAAAACCGTGAAACGTGTGCGGTGTCGCCGTGTCGATGATCAACGACACCAGCGTGCCGGTGACGAAGCACACGAGTCCGGTGCGCCCCACCGTCACGACGGCGGGCAGCCGCCTCGCTAGCCACGCGATGCTGCCCATCCGCACGAACTGGGCGGCGAGCCACGCGATGACGATGAAATTGATCACACGTTCCACTGAAAGATTCTGCTTGTGCGTGCCGGGCAATGGCTGCGTCAGCACGAAAAGTTTGACCATCGCGAAGCCAAGCACCGCGACCACCGCGACGCGCGTGAGCCACTGCGCGGCATAGCTCGCATGAAAACGTTCGCTGATCGGCTGCACGCGGCACAGCATACCGAGCACGAACATCAGTTGCCACGCAAACGGATTAAAAGCCCAGTCGGCGACATCGTCAATGCTGAATAACGCGGCAAGCGGCCGCGCGACGGCCCACACCGCGACGCTCACCGCGAGCGCGAGCGATGCGGAGCGGCGCGCGAGCGGCACCATCACGGGCACGCATAGCGCGAACAGCACGTACATCGGCAGCACGCTGGACAGATACGGTTGCCGGCGCAACAGCGCGATATCGAATGCTTGACGCCATGGCTGCAACGCGAACGGCGGCCAGCCGGTCATTTCTACCATCGGCCGGTTCAGATCGAGCAGCGCGAGAATCGCGCCGGACACGAGCGTCAGCATCGCCGTCAACAGATACGCGCGATAGATTTCCCCGCAGCGTTTGACGAAGCGCAGCTGCGCCGCGTGTTCGCCGCGATGCGCAAGCACCGCCGTATACGCCGCCGCCGATGCATAGCCGCCGAGAAACACGAACACCTCGGCCGAATCGCACAACGCGTACGCGTGCAGCATCAGATGCGATAGCGTGCTGCCGGGAATGTGATCGAGCACGATGACGATCAGCACGACACCGCGAAAGAAATCGACTTCGACCGATCGTCCACGGCCACGGCTTGGGGTTTCCATTCGTCTTCTCGAAGAATGCGCGCTGGCGGCACGCAAGAACGTGAATGGCCACGCATCAGCGTGCCGACCTGTGCGAACAACAAAAAACTCAATCGTTCAATGCATCACCTATGACGCAGGCAAAGGCGCTGACGAGTCGCCTCTAATGTTCGCTTTTCACAACGGCTATCTGAAATGGAGTCGTTGGCGACTGGTAATACTCGGCGCGTCTTTAGCGAACACGCGGAAAGTTTTGCGGCTTTTCATGCACGGAACAGGGACACCCGTCTTCATGGATGGACGCGAGCCTCGAAAATAAATAGTCGAACGCGCGCTGCGATTTTTTTCGCATTTTTTCCCCGTACGATGTTTTCGTGCTTTTCCGCCGCTTTGCGAATAGAGGTTTATGAAAAACAGAATTGCCGGATTCGATGGATTGCGCGCGATCGCCGTGCTGATGGTGTTTCTGCAACATCGACTCTTCGGCGACATCGGCGAAATCGGGCATCTCGGCGTGTGGATCTTCTTTGCGCTGAGCGGCTTTCTGATCATCGGCATCCTGTCGTCGCGGCGCGCGCGCATCGAAGAGGGCGACAGCCGTTTCCGCACCGAACTCGGGCGCTTTCTGTTTCGTCGCACGGTGCGCATCTTTCCGATCTATTACCTGATGCTCGTCGTGATGTGCGTGCTGATGGCATTCGGCCTCGCGAATTCGGAACTGGCGAGCGGCATGCCGTTTCACTTCGCGTATTTGTCCAACTTCTGGATCGGCTCGGTGCTGCGCTACTGGCCGGGCCGCTATTCGCACTTGTGGAGCCTCGCGATCGAGGAGCAGTTCTATCTCGTCATGGCGCCGCTTTTGCTGCTGCTTGCGACGCGGCGACATCGAGCGGCATGTTGGGCGATCGTGGCGCTAGGCCTTGCCTCGCTGTTCGCGATGCGCGCCGCGCATTGGGATGAGATCACGATCTATACGCACCCGTTGAGCAATGTATGGTTGCTCGCGTTGGGCGGCATCGGTGGTCTGGTGGTCGAGGACGATCGCGGCCGCGTGCGTGCCTGGCTCGGTCATGGCCTGACGCTGTTCGCGCTGAGTCTGGTCGTGATCGGTTTGTGCGCGGCCGAGCCGAAGTGGAACGTGCTCGACGATCCCTTGCTGTTTACCGCGATCAGCGCAACGTACGGGATCGGTATCGCGGCGCTGGTGGCTTCGATCGCGTGTTGCCGCAATGCTGCCGTGATGGGTCTGCTACAGACGCGTTGGCTCGCCGGTCTTGGGCGTATCAGTTACGGCTTCTATCTGTATCACAACCTGATCCCCGATCTGACGCGTAACCGTCACGCCGAGGCGTTGTTTGGCGGCAGCGTGCCGATGTGGGCACATATGCTTGGCATCGTCGCGTCGTTTGCGATTTCGCTTGGCATTGCGGTGCTGTCGTGGCGGTGGATCGAGGCGCCGATTCTGCGAGTGAAGACGCGTGGCGAATCGGTATTGAAAGCGGCGGAGAACGTCGCTTCCGACGTAGCCTGAAAGATCGAACCAGGTCCCCGATCTATCCGGCTACCCGCCTCACGCTATCATTCGGCGTCACCACCCGGCCGCCCCTCATCTGACGCACTCCACGGGACCGAACCGGCCGACCGACCCGGGATCGTCGGACTTCGCGTAGCGCATCATCTGGCCCGTCAAGCCGCCGCAGGCTCGTGCACGATCTTCAGCGTGCTCTTGTGCTCGGCGATGAGCCGATAAACGGTGTCCCCGGGTACGGTCTCGTGCTCGAGCAACTGGTCCGAGATGTCGCGCAGTACCGGCTCGTACGCGTGCAGTAGCCCGTAGCAAAGTTCGTTGAGCTCCTTGAGCAGCACATTCGCATGCTCGATTGCGCTCTTCATTTGCAGGCCCGCGTACTGCGACGGCAGCGCCGCGAGACTGAACAGATCGCCGTCGCTGTTGAAGCCGAACTTCGACACCATGTCGAGGCTGATACGCGAGGCCTCCTGCAAGTCCGACGCGGCGCCGCTCGATGCTTCTGAGAACATCAGAATCTCCGCGTTGCGTCCGCCGAGCAGCACCTGGATTTCGTTGCGGATTTCCGTTTCGCGGTACAGGTGCTTGTCCTGCGCCTTCGTGATCAGCGCGACGCCAAGCGCGCCGCCACGCGGCAGGATGGTCACTTCCTCGAGCACGCCGGTGTCAAGCAGCGCGGCGACCAGACCGTGCCCCGCCTCATGCACCGCGATCCGCTTGCGCTCGTCGTCGGTGAGCGCGCGCTCGGCGCCGCTCACGTCGCCGATGCGCGCGATCTTGATCGCTTCCATGAAATGCTTCGCGGCGATTTCGTTATCGCCCGCCTTGCGCGCGATCAGCCCCGCCTGATTCACGACCATCGCGACGGTGGCCGGCGACAGTCCAGTCGTCAAACGCGCGAGCTGGTCGTAGTCGATATCCGCCGCTTTCGACTTCAGCCGCTGCGCGTAGAAACGGAAAATCTTGGCGCGGTCCTCGCGATCCGGCAGACGCACCTGCACCGTGCGATCGAAACGGCCGGGACGGCGCAATGCTTCGTCGAGATTGTCGGGATGGTTGGTCGCGGCCACGACGATCACGCCCTCGTTCGACTCGAAGCCGTCCATCTCCGCGAGCAGCTGATTGATGATCCGGTTGCTTTCGGCTTCGACCGGACCACCGCCGGTGTCGGTTCGTTTCGCGAGACCGTCCGCTTCGTCGATGAAGATGACCGTCGGCGCGTTCTTGCGCGCGAGTTCGAACAGGTGCCGCACCTTCTGGATACCGACACCGTAGTACTTCGCACTGAAATAGCTGCCCGTGATCGAAATGAAGTTCGCGCCGCATTCGCCGGCCAGCGCCTGAGCGAGCCGCGTCTTGCCGACGCCGGGCGCGCCGACCATCAGGATGCCGCACGGCGCGCGCACGCCAAGCGACGAGAACTGCTTCGGATCGGACAGGTAACCGCGAATGTCGGCGAGCGCGGCCTTCGCTTCGTTCGCGCCGATCACGTCGTCGAAACGCAGCGTCGGTGTTTCGCTGAGCAGCTTCGCGCCGCCCTTCATCTCGCGTCGCATGAACCACGCCATGCCGCCGATCAGCGCGAGCGGCAGCAGCACGCTCAGCGCGTCGCGGAACTGTTCGAACAGTTGGGTCCAGCGTGCGCCGTCGCTGTGGATGTCGACGTCGGGCAGCCATACGAGCTGATACGCGGCGGCGTCGGAGCGCTCGCCCAGCAGCAGCGCGTGCGAGAAGGTTGCGTTGTGATCGGTGACGAAGTACTTCGAGCCGTCACGCAGCGACACCAGAATCGCGTTGGGACTCACGCCGATCGCCGCGACGTTGGTGTCGTGAATGTCGCGCAGCATCGTCGACGCATCCTTCTCCGCATGCGTCCACGCGGATGCATCGTGACGCATCTGGCTCGCGATGCCGCTCAGCGCCGGCGCCTGCGGCTCGGCGCGATGCTGGACATACCAGACGCCCCAACCTACCAGCACCGCGATCAGCGCCGCCACCGCCGCCACCGCAATTTTGCGTGCGCGCTTTTTACCAAGCGAATTGTTTCCCGGCTTCATGAGTCATTTCCAAAATGCGGACTTGAACAAGCCCTTACTTAATCAAGCTGTCTGTCAAAATTACCTGTCGAAATCGGAAGGCGGAGTCTGCGGAAAATCGGCTGGGGCGAAGCGCCACGCGGCGAGGCTCAAAGGACAATTCAGAAGGACGACGACCTGTGCGTCCCGGTGAGCCGGGTTACCCGAAGGCAGTATGCCAGCGGTACGCGTCTGTCAAATTCGCGGAAAAGGCCCATTTTGTACCGTCTATCCAGCCATCGACACGCCGGAAGGGGACGCGGCAAGCGCGCGTAGGGCGTCGCTGCCTTGACTCCGCGCACAGTTTATCAGCGTAAAAAGCGGCGCGTGTTTTTAAATGTCTATATCTAACCGCACCCCAATTAAAATCAGTCACAATTACTGACAAAAGCGCCATTTAGACGGACCTAAACGATCCGAAAATAGGCCACGATTAAGTCAGGATTTTGGAATCAGCTGGCAATACCGGCGGATGAACGAAGGTTCTCCGCGGACCCGTTCGCGGCATCGACGGTTCTTTCCTACGCTGCACTCAGGAGGTTCGACTATGCAGCGCGATGAAACCCCTTCGTTCGCGGCGTCGCTCGACGCGGGTCTGAGCGGCGCGACGCGCGTGTATTTCATCGTCGGCGATCCGATTGCGCAGGTGCGCTCGCCAACCGGCGTGACCGCCGCGTTGCGTTCGGCCGGCCGCGATGCGCTGGTGGTGCCCGCGCACGTCGCGCCCGCCGGTCTGCCGGCTTTTTTCGCGGGCATCGTGCCGATGCGCAACGTCGACGGCGTGATCATCACGGTGCCGCACAAATTCGCCGCGGCGAGCTATTGCGCGACGCTCGCCGAAGAAGCCGCGTTCCTTGGCGCGGTCAACACGCTGCGCCGCAACGCCGACGGCGGCTGGCATGGCGGCATGTTCGACGGCACCGGCTTCGTCGCGGCGCTCGTCGCGGCGGGCTGTGAACTACAGGGCAAGCGCGCGCTGCTGATCGGCGCGGGCGGCGCGGGCTCGGCGATCGGCCATGCGCTGATTCAGCGCGGCGTCGGCTCGCTCGACGTGCGCGACAACGACGTCAAACGCACCGGCTCGCTGACCGCACGGCTCAATGCGCTCGGCCGAGGCACGGCGCGCGGTGCGGCGGCCGACCTCGACCCGAGTACGTATGACGTGGTCGTCAACGCGTCGCCGCTCGGCATGCGCGCGGGCGATTCGTTGCCGATCGACGTCGCGCGCTTGCCGGCCACGACTTTTGTCGGCGATGTCGTAACGAAACCGCCACTTACGCCGCTGATCGAAGCGGCGCGCACGCGCGGTTGCCCGACCGTGACGGGCACGCAGATGTTCGAACGCGTGTGTGATCGGATGGTGGAGTTCTTTCTGGAGACGCCGACGTCTGCGTAACGGCGCGAAGAAACCAGGCGCACGCTGCTACACTGGCGCGAAATTGCCGTGCCGGAGATCCCGCACGGCATGCACGAGGCGTGGCGCGAACCTGCGCCGCGTTCACATCGCCCTCTGCGCGCCAACCCATGCTTCGATTCGACAACCTCAGCAAGCGCTATAGCGACCGCGTCCTGTTCGAAGGACTGCACTTCGACGCGACGTCGGGCTGCGTCGCGTTGAACGATGAATCCGGCAGCGGCAAATCGACGTTGCTCGCCATCCTCGCCGGCGCGCTCGAACCCGCCAGCGGCGACGTATGGCTCGGCGGTCATTCGCTGCGCGCCGCGCCGCATGCCGCGCAAGCGCTGCTCACGTATGTGCCGGAAGACAGCATGAGCTGGCCCGATCAGACCGGCCGCGATTATCTGCGGCAAGTTGCGGCGGCGCGGCACACCGCGCTGACCGACGACGTGCTCGCGCTCGCCGGACGCTTCGGCCTCGCGCCGCATCTGGACAAACGTTTCGAGCAGATGTCGTATGGCAGCCGCAAAAAGGTGTTTCTGACGGCGGCCGCGCTCGGCGAAACCCGCGTGCTGATCGCCGACGAACCGGCCGGCGGACTCGACGCGTCGGCGCGCGCGGTGCTCGCCGAGCTGTTCAGAACGCTCGGCACGACGCGCGCGGTGTTTTTCACGAGTTACGACGAAGCGTTCACGCAAGCCTGCGAGGCGACGAGTGTCCGTTTCGCGGACCTCGCGAGGCGCATTTGAGTAGAGCGATCCCGCGGGTCATGCGGGCCGGGCGCGAGCGTTGAATCCTCAGATCGCCACACAAATCTTGCCGAAGTGCGCACCCGATGCCTCGTGCCGGAACGCGTCGGCGAGCTTGTCCAGCGCGAACGTGCTGTCGATCACCGGCTTGATGCCCGTGATCTCGAGCGCGCGCACCATATCGATCTGATCCTGCCGGCTGCCGACGATCAGCCCTTGCAGACGCTGTTGCCGCGCCATCAGATGCGCGGTCGGCACCGGACCCGCGCGGCCGGTCAGCACGCCGATCAGCGCGATGTGCCCGCCGATGCGGCATGCGGTGATCGACTGCGGCAGCGTGCCGGGACCACCCACCTCGACCACGTGATCGACGCCGCGCCCGTTGGTGATGTGACGCACTTCTTTGCCCCACTCGGGATTGTCGCGATAGTTGATCGTATGGTCGGCACCCAGTTCGCGCAGCTTCGCGAGCTTCGCATTCGACGACGACGTCGCGATCACCGACGCCCCCATCGCCTTCGCCATCTGCAAGCCGAAGATCGACACGCCGCCAGTGCCGAGCACGAGCACGCTGCTGCCTGCCTTCAACTGACCATCGACGACCAGCGCGCGCCACGCGGTCAGCCCCGCCGTTGTGAGTGTCGCCGCTTCGGCGTGGCTGTAGCCGGCCGGCGCGCGCGTGAAGTAGTGGCTCGGCAGCACGACGACTTCGCGCGCGTAGCCGTCGACGCCGTCGCCGGGGGTGGTCGCAAAATCGCCGATCGCGGGCGAACCGTTTTCCCAGTGTGGGAAGAAGCAAGACACGACGTGATCGCCGGCCTTGAATTCGCGCACGCCTGCGCCGACCGCTTCGACGACGCCCGCGCCATCGGCCATCGGGATGCGGCCCGCTTCGGCCGGCAGATTGCCGCAGACGACCCCGTAGTCGTGGTAGTTCAACGAACTGGCGCGAATGCGCACGCGAATCTGCCCGGCTTCTGGCTGACCGGGATCGGCGAGGTCGACGACCTGCAGGCTATCGACTGTGGCGGGCGAACCGATTCTGACGGCTTTCATGTTTTCGATCCTTGGTGAGTGGTGCGCTGCCGTGAGCAGCTCGATGTCAACGCGCGATGCGCGTCGGATGTGCATGCGCCATGCCCGCGCGAATGCGAACAGGCATGCAGGCGCCGCGCGAGCACCGCGCTATTTGACGGTCTGGATGACTTCGAAGCCTTCGAATTCCGGGTGGCCGAGATACAGCACGCGGTTTTCGTTACCGGCACTGCGATGCGCGGCACGAAACGCGTCGGACTTCGTCCATGCCTCGAACGATCCATGGTCGCGCCAGATCGTATGGCTCGAATAGAGGACGTGATCGTCCTTGCGCGGTCCCTTCAGCAAATGAAATTCCACGAACCCCGGCACCTCTTTCAGATGGGTGTCGCGGGTGGTCCACAGATGTTCGAAGGCGTCCTCGGAGCCAGGCGCCACCTTGAAGCGGTTCATCGCGATGTACATGCTGTCAGCCTCGTTGAGTGAGTGATGCTGCCCATGATGCTGGATTGGTCATCCGGTCGCGTTTCATTATAGGCGTGCATTGCTTTGCCTTCGCTTGACCTTACCACGGTGGGAAGCTACACGATGTCCGACGTGACCGTTAGAATCGCGCGGATCACGTCGCCATCTCTTCAATAACGGAAAATCAATATGAAAAACGTTCGCGCGTTGCGCGCTCTCTGTGTGTTCGGCGGGTTGGCATTCGCGGCGGCGGCACTGCCCGCTCACGCGCAACATCAGGGCATGCCCGGCATGGAGATGCCGGATTCGGCGCACACCGACGCGGGCGCATCGACGCAAGCCTTCAAGGCCGCCGACGAGCGCATGATGCATGACATGAGCGCCCCCGAATACACCGGCGACGCCGACCGGGACTTCGTCGCGCACATGATTCCGCATCACCAGGGCGCGATCGAGATGGCGCAGGCGGAGTTGAAATACGGCAAGGACCCGGAGATCAAGCGACTCGCGCGCAACATCATCAAGGCGCAGCATGACGAGATCGCGTTCATGCTGCGCTGGCAGGAAAAGCACGGCGGCAAGTAACGCACCGCGAGCATCACCAGCGTGGCTGCTTGCGCAACAGCGGCGTCATCGCGATCAGACCGATGATCGGCCCTGGCAGCAGCAGCCACGCGACGCGCACGTCGAGCCCGTGAAATGCGCTCGTCGACCACAGGATCGAGCAGGCGGACAGGAAAAAGCCGAAGCTGTTCTGCAGCGTCAGCGCGCCGCCGATCTTGTCGGCGGGACAGGCCTTTACGGACAGCGCCGAAAACTGCGGCGAATCGGCAATCACGCTGATGCCCCACACGAGTAGTAACCCGAGCTGCGCGGCGGTGCCGAGCCCGGTTGTCAGCGGATAAATCGCGCACAGCGTGCCCGATGTCGTCAGCGCAAGCGCGGCGGTGCGTGCGCTGCCGACCGACTGGCTGAGCCTGCCGCCGAACAGGCAGCCGAGCGCACCGATCGCGATGATCAGGAACGACCACAACGCGACGGTGCCCGGCGTCGCCGGCGCCCCGCTCGCGAACGCGCGCTGCACGAGCAGCGGTGTCAGCGTCCAGAACGCGTACAACTCCCACATGTGACCGAAATAGCCGAGCGCGGCCGAGCGAAACTCGCTGATGCGTACGACCTGCCCGACGCCCGCCGACAATCCGAAGCGTCGGTTGCCCAAGCGCCGCGCGTGCGGCCCTTCGCCGAGCACGAACACCAGCAGCGCGCCGATCACCGCGAGCCCCGACGAAGTGAGCACCACGGTTTGCCACGGCACGCTCGACAGCAACGCACGAATCGCATGCACCGAGGCCGTGCCGAGCGTCAGCATCGCAACGAGCAACGCGAGCGTCTGCGCGGCGCGGCGCGGGTCCCACGTAACGAGCAGCTTCATGCCGAGCGGATAGATGCCCGCAAGCGCGACGCCAACGCCGAAGCGGAACACGAGCGCCGACGCGAGCCCGCTGCTGCACAGCGCGAACAGCGCATTCAAGGTCGCGCCGAGCACGCCGCAGACGGCGAACACCTTGCTCGCCGACACGCGATCCGCGAGTCCGGTGGTCGCCGACAGCAAGGTCCCGACGATAAAGCCAGCCTGCACCGCATTCGTCAGCCAGCCGATGTCAGACGCGCTCAGTTGCCAGGCGATCTGCAGATCGCGCATCGCGCCGTTCGCGCTGAACCACAACGACGTACCGAGCAGTTGCGCAAGCGCGATCACGAGCACCGCGCGTCTCGCGCGCGCGATGTCGTGCGCCGCGTCGCCGGAATTCGTTGCGTCGGCGTCCAGCCTTTTCTGCATCGTGGCTCCTCTGCGTCGGGACTGAGTCGGCTGCCGGGCGTGGTTATGGGAGCGGCCGTTTCGAGCGGCCATTGTAGACGACACGTTGGTTCGCATCGGCGAATGGGCCGAATGCGGTGCGCTTGAATAGTGGTGTTACCGGAACACGAGTCGCGTCCAGGTCACGCCGCCATCGCGATTGGCCTGTTGAACGGATGACGTGTGCAACTCGCGCACGAGTCGCAGGCCTTGCTCGCTCGCAAGCCGGATCGTCTCATCGGGCGTGACGTCGAACATGCGGCGGCCGGCGGGAACCGGTCCATGCCGCAGCGACATGATCAACACGCCGCCGTCGCGCAACAACGACGCAATGCGCGGCATTGCGCGTTCGCGCTGCCGCGCATCGAGATGCATCCAGACGGCAGTGAGCATGACCACGTCGAAGGTGGCACGCTTCGGCTTCGCTAGCGCCAGAGCGAGATCCGGGAGGCTGTCGTCGAGCCATTCGATGCGCGTCGACGGATGCAGCTCGCGCGCCGCGTTGCGCAATGCGTCGACCGGTTCGACGGCGAGCACCGTATGCCCCATCGCCGCGAGCGCGGCGGCATCCGTGCCGATGCCCGCGCCGATATCGACGATCCGCGACGGCGCCTCCGGTATCCAGTCGAGAATCGGCCGATGCCGGTCGGCGAACGACAGCGTCCGCCATCGTTCGATCAGCGCTTCGGCCTGCTGCGCGTAGCCTTCCGTGCCGCTGACGTTGACCGACATCGGCGCCGCCTCAGCCCTGTTGCGGTACCCTGACCCACCCCTCCATCAACACGCGCGCGCTGCGGCTCATGATCGCCTTCGTGACGACCCACTCGCCGTCCTGCAGACTCGCCTGCGCGCCGACGCGCAACGTGCCCGACGGATGCCCGAAGCGCACCGACTCACGCTCGCCGCCACCCGCCGCCTGATTGACGAGCGTGCCCGCGATCGCCGCCGCGGTGCCGATCGCGACCGCCGCCGTGCCCATCATCGCGTGATGCAGCTTGCCCATCGACATCGCGCGCACCAGCAGATCGACGTCGCTCGCGCGCACCGGCTTGCCGCTCGACGCCACGTAATCGACCGGCTTCGCGACGAACGCGACCTTCGGCGTGTGCTGCCGCGTCGCGATCTCGTCCAGATGTTTGATCAGCCCCATGCGCAGCGCACCGTGGGCGCGAATGGTCTCGAACATCGCGAGCGCCTTCGCGTCGCTATTGATCGCGTCCTGCAACTCGGTGCCCTTGTAGCCGATCGCCTCGGCGTCGACGAAGATCGTCGGGATGCCCGCGTTGATCATCGTCGCCTTCAACGTGCCGACGCCCGGCACTTCCAGGTCGTCGACGAGGTTGCCGGTCGGGAACATCGCGCCGCCCGCGCCCTCTTCGTCGGCGGCCGGGTCCATGAATTCCAGCGGCACTTCGGCGGCCGGAAAGGTCACGCCGTCGAGCTCGAAGTCGCCGGTTTCCTGCACCGCGCCATCGCTCATCGGCACGTGCGCGACGATCGTCTTGCCGATATTGGCCTGCCAGATACGCACGATCGCGACACCGTCACGCGGCACGCGGCCCGCATCGACGAGGCCCGCACTGATCGCGAACGGTCCCACCGCGGCCGACAGGTTGCCGCAATTGCCGCTCCAGTCGACGAACGCCTTGTCGATCGACACCTGCCCGAACAGATAATCGACGTCGTGCTCGGGCCGGCTGCTGCGCGAAACGATCACGGTCTTGCTGGTGCTCGACGTAGCGCCGCCCATGCCGTCGATCTGCTTGCCGTACGGGTCGGGACTGCCTATCACGCGCATCAGCAGCGCGTCGCGCGCGGCGCCCGGTCGCTGCGCGGCCTCGGGCAGATCCTGCAGACGGAAAAACACGCCCTTGCTGGTGCCGCCGCGCATATAGGTGGCCGGAATCTTGATCTGGGGAAGGTGGGCCATGAAGGTGTCCTGAGGTGACATGTTCTTTGATGAAGGGCGACGCGGCCCGTCAAGCCGCATCGCCCTGGTCTGTTGTGACGTTCACTGCAAAACGCGCGTCAAGCCGCCGCTCTGGTCGACTCGAGAAAGTCCTGCGCGAAACGCTGCAGCACGCCGCCGGCTTCGTAGATCGACCCCTCTTCGGCCGTATCGAGCCGGCACGTCACCGGCACTTCGACGCGCTCGCCGTTGCGGCGATGAATCACCAGCGTCAGATCGGCGCGCGGCTTGCGCTCGCCGATCACGTCGAACGTTTCGGTGCCGTCGATGCCGAGCGTCAGGCGATTCACGCCCGGCTTGAATTCGAGCGGCAACACGCCCATGCCGACGAGGTTCGTGCGGTGAATCCGCTCGAAGCCTTCCGCGACGATCGCTTCAGTGCCGGCCAGCCGCACGCCCTTCGCGGCCCAATCGCGCGACGAACCCTGGCCATAGTCGGCGCCCGCGATCACGATCAGCGGCTGCTTGCGCTCCATATACGTTTCGATCGCTTCCCACATGCGCGTGACCTTGCCCTCGGGCTCGATACGCGCGAGCGAACCGGCCTTCACCTGGCCGTTCTCGACCACCATCTCGTTCTTCAGCGTCGGGTTCGCGAAGGTCGCGCGCTGCGCGGTCAAGTGATCGCCGCGGTGCGTCGCGTACGAATTGAAGTCCTCTTCGGGCAGGCCCATTTTCGTCAGGTATTCGCCGGCCGCGCTGTCGGGCAGAATCGCGTTCGACGGCGACAGGTGGTCCGTCGTGATGTTGTCGCCGAGCACGGCCAACGCGCGCATACCCTTCAGCGTTCGCTCGCCGGCGAGCGCGCCTTCCCAGTACGGCGGACGGCGAATATAGGTGCTTTCTTCGCGCCAGTCGTACAGCGGATTGGCCTTCGCGCCGGTGTCGGGGGAGACCGCGAACATCGGTTCATACACTTTGCGGAATTGCTCGGGCTTCACGCTCGCGGCGACGATCGCATCGATCTCCGCATCCGACGGCCACAGATCTTTCAGCGTGACCGCATGACCGTCCGCATCGACGCCGAGTACGTCCTTCTCGATGTCGAAGCGGATCGTGCCCGCGATCGCATAGGCGACGACCAGCGGCGGCGACGCGAGAAAAGCCTGCTTCGCGTACGGATGGATGCGGCCGTCGAAGTTGCGGTTGCCCGACAGCACGGCGGTCGCATACAGATCGCGCTCGATCACCTCCTTCTGGATCACCGGGTCCAACGCACCGGACATGCCGTTGCACGACGTGCACGCATACGCAACCACGCCGAAGCCGAGCTGTTCGAGTTCAGGCAAGAGCCCTGCCTCTTCCAGATATAGCGTGACCGCCTTCGAGCCCGGTGCGAGCGAGCTCTTGACCCACGGCTTGCGCACGAGTCCGCGCCGATTCGCGTTGCGTGCGACGAGGCCCGCCGCAATCATGTTGCGCGGATTGTTCGTGTTGGTGCAGCTCGTGATCGCGGCGATGATCACCGCGCCGTCCGGCATCAGACCGGGCTCGTTCTCGACCTTGCCGCTGACGCCGCGCGCGGCCAGCTCCGACACCGGCAAGCGGCGATGCGGATTCGACGGCCCCGCGAGCGTGCGCACCACGCTCGACAGATCGAACTCGAGCACGCGCTCGTATTCGGCGTGCTTCAGCGTATCGGCCCACAAGCCGGTTTGCTTCGCATACGTTTCCACGAGTTTGACGAGTTCGTCGTCGCGGCCGGTCAGCTTCAGATAGCGGATCGTCTGCTCGTCGATGTAGAACATCGCGGCAGTCGCGCCGAACTCGGGCGCCATGTTCGCGATCGTCGCGCGATCGCCCAGCGTCAAATTCGCCGCGCCCTCGCCGTAAAACTCGAGGTACGCGCCGACCACCTTCTCATTGCGCAAGAACTCGGTCAACGACAGAACCACGTCGGTCGCGGTAATGCCCTCGCCCGGCTTGCCGCTCAGCTCCACGCCGACGATATCAGGCAGCCGCATGTATGACGCGCGGCCGAGCATCACGCTCTCCGCTTCGAGGCCGCCGACGCCGATCGCGATGACGCCGAGCGCATCGACCATCGGCGTATGCGAGTCGGTGCCGACCAGCGTGTCGGGAAACGCGACACCGTCCTTCACCTGCACGACCGGGCTCATGCGTTCGAGGTTGATCTGATGCAGGATGCCGTTGCCCGGCGGAATCACGTCGACGTTGCGGAACGCGCGCTTGGTCCAGTTGATGAAATGGAAGCGGTCTTCGTTGCGGCGATCTTCGATCGCGCGATTCTTCGCGAACGCATCCGGATCGAAACCGCCGCACTCAACGGCCAGCGAGTGATCGACGACCAGTTGCGTCGGCACCACCGGATTCACGAGCGCCGGATCGCCGCCTTGCGCGGCGATCGCATCGCGCAGACCCGCCAGATCGACGAGCGCGGTCTGGCCGAGAATGTCGTGGCACACGACGCGCGCCGGGAACCACGGAAAATCGAGTTCGCGCTTGCGCTCGATGATCTGTTTCAGCGAAGCGGTCAGCGTCACCGGATCGCAGCGGCGCACCAGGTTTTCGGCGAGCACGCGTGACGTGTACGGCAGCTTGTCGTAGGCGCCGGATTTGATTGCGTCGACCGCGGCACGCGTATCGAAGAAGTCGAGCTTGGTGCCCGGAAGGCGTTTGCGGTTGGCAGTATTCATGGCGTAGGGACAGGACGGTTATCGGCCGCCGGACAGGATGCCGGCGGCGTCCGGCGGCGCTTCTCGCGCGCGGCCGGTTGGACAGTGCAGGCAGTTTAGCTCGCTGCTCGCGTCAAACGCGCTTCGCCAGCGGCACGAACGGCAGATCGTCCGGACCGGTGTAATTCGCGCTCGGACGGATGATCTTGTTGTCGACGCGCTGTTCGATGATGTGCGCGCTCCATCCTGCCGTACGCGAGATCACGAACAGCGGCGTGAACATCGCGGTTGGCACGCCCATCATGTGATACGACACCGCGCTGAACCAGTCGAGGTTCGGGAACATCTTCTTCGCGTCCCACATCACCGATTCGAGCCGTTCGGCGATCGAGAACAGTTTCGTGTTGCCCGCTTCCTTCGACAACTTCTTCGCGACTTCCTTGATGATCTTGTTGCGTGGGTCCGAGATCGTGTACACCGGATGGCCAAAGCCGATCACGACTTCCTTGTTCTCGACGCGGCGGCGGATGTCGGCTTCGGCTTCGTCAGGCGTCTGGTAACGCGACTGGATTTCGAACGCGGCTTCATTGGCGCCGCCGTGTTTCGGGCCGCGCAGCGCGCCGATCGCGCCGGTGACCGCCGAGTACATGTCCGAGCCCGTGCCCGCGATCACGCGGCCGGTGAACGTCGACGCGTTGAACTCGTGCTCCGCATACAGGTTCAGCGACACGTGCATCGCATCGACCCACGCCTTCGACGGCTCGACGCCGTGCAGCAGATGCAGGAAATGACCACCGATCGAATCGTCGTCGGTTTCGACCTCGATGCGCTTGCCGTTGTGCGAGTAGTGATACCAGTACAGCAGCATCGAGCCGAGCGAAGCCATCAGCTTGTCGGCGATATCGCGCGCGCCGGGCAGGTTGTGATCGTCTTTCTCCGGCAGCACGGTGCCGAGCACCGACACGCCGGTGCGCATCACGTCCATCGGATGCGCGGCGGCCGGAATCCATTCGAGTGCGGCTTTTACGTTGGCGGGCAGGCCGCGCATCGACTTCAGCTTCGTCTTGTACGCGGTCAGTTCGGCCTGCGTCGGCAGCTTGCCGTGGACCAGCAGATAAGCGATCTCCTCGAATTCGCACGCCTCGGCGATGTCGAGAATGTCATAGCCGCGATAGTGCAGATCGTTGCCGGTCTTGCCGACCGTGCACAGCGCGGTGTTGCCCGCGGTCACGCCCGACAGCGCGACGGATTTTTTTGGTTTGAAAGCGCCTGCGTTCGGCGTGCTGTTGTCTGCTTCGCTCATCGATTGTCTCCAGAAAGGGTTGGAATTTGGCCATTGCTTCGACTGGGCTGCCTTGTACGCAAAGAACGGGCCAGCCCGCTCACCGCCAGCTAAGTGCCTGATTTGGCGGGAGTCCGGCGAAGCGATGACGCAGCCCGTCCGATGCTCGATTTCATTAATGAAACTCCGGATTTCAAATCGGCAATGAATGCTCGCATAATGGAGGTCCCGAACCATCCCGTCGCGAGCCGTCCGCCTTGAGCACGCCTCTTTATGAACCGCCGCAGCGTCCGCGCGTCTGGGCGCTCAGCATTAGCCGCCTGCGCGATCTGTTCTTCGACATCGCCGGCGAATACGTGGAACGCGCGGATGTTCGCATCGTGTCGCACGCCTTCGAAGACGCGGTGCGCGAAATCGAGGCCGCGGGCGCCGCGCGGCCCGACGTCGTGCTCGCGGGCGGCTCGAACGGCGCGTATTTGAAGACGCGCGTGTCGGTGCCGGTCGTGCGGATCAGTCCGACCGGCTACGACGTCATGCATGCGCTCGCCCGCGCGCATCGGGAAGGCGCGCGCGTCGCGCTCGTCACGCACGGCGACACGCCCGACGAAGTGCGGCGGTTCGCCGCCGCGTACGCGCTCGATGTCACGTTCGCGTCGTATCAGTCGGCGCAGGACGCGGAGAGCGTCGTGCTCGATCTCAGCGATCGTGGCATCGACGTCGTGGTCGGCCCAGGCATGGTCACCGACCTCGCCGCGAACGCCGGCATGGGCGCGGTGTTTCTGTACTCGCGCGCGTCGGTGCGGGCCGGTTTCGACACCGCGCTCGAAGTCGCGCAGGCGACGCGCCGCGAAACGGTGCGACGTCAGCGGCTCGACACGCTGCTGCAGCACCTGCGCGACGGCGTGGTCGCGCTCGATGCGCAAGGCCGCGTCGAACTGATGAACCAGCGGCTCGCGAGCGTGCTCGGTATCGATGCCGCAAAGGCCGTCGGGCGCGCGCTGCTCGAACTCGCGCCCGACCTCGCGGGCAGTCTGCCGGACGCGGAGGGCGACAGCTTCTGCACGGTGCGCGGCGCCAGCTATGTCGTGCATCGCGGGCCGCTCGCAAGCAGCGGCGCGGCGCCGGGCACCGTGCTGACGTTTCAGGAATCGCGCGCGGTCGAGCGGCTCGATCGGACGCTGCGCGCGCGTCAACGCGTGCAGCAGTTCACCGCGCGCTACCGGCTCGACGATATCGTCGGCGCGTCGGAATCGATCGAACGGGTGCGCGCGCTCGTCGTGCGTTATGCGAGGTCGGACGCGACCGTGCTGGTTCTCGGCGAAAGCGGCACCGGCAAGGAGATGGTCGCGCAGAGCATGCATCAACTGAGCGCGCGACGCGACTTCGCGTTCGTCGCGATCAATTGCGGCGCGTTTCCGGAGGCGCTGCTCGAAAGCGAGCTGTTCGGCTACGAGGAAGGCGCGTTCACCGGCGCGCGCAAGGGCGGCAAGGCGGGGCTGATCGAGGTCGCGCATCGCGGCACGCTGTTTCTAGACGAGATCGGCGAGATGCCGTTGCCGTTGCAAAGCCGCCTGTTGCGCGTGTTGCAGGAGCGCGAGGTGGTGCGGCTCGGATCGACGGAGCCGATGCGCGTCGATATCCGCATCGTCGCGGCGACGCATCGCGCGCTGACCGACGCCGTCGCAGCCGGCAGTTTCCGTACCGATCTGTACTACCGGCTCAACATCCTCAGCATCGCGCTACCGCCGCTGCGCGAGCGGCCGAACGACCTGCTGCCGCTCGCCGCCGAACTGTTGCGCCAGGCGGCCGCGCGCGAGCCGAGGCTGGCGGCGCGCGTGCCCGACGCGCAGACCGCCGCTCGCATGCTGGAGGGTTTGGGCGCGGCGTTGCGGCGCTATGCGTGGCCGGGCAATGTGCGCGAGTTGCAGAACGTGATCGAGCGGATCGTGGTTGAACTCGCCGATGGCGATGCGGACACCGATGCGAGTGCGGCGCTCGTCACGCGCGACATGCTGCGCGCGATCGCGCCGGAAGTCGTCGAGCCCATCGCGCGCGCGAAGCCGGCGGCGCTGACGCTGCGCGAGCGCAGCCGTCATGTCGAAGCCGATGAAATCCGCGCGGTGCTCGCGGTTCACGACGGTGATCGCGATGCGGCTTGCGCCGCATTGGGCATCAGCAAGACGACGCTGTGGCGCAAGTTGAATGCGGGGCGGTAGAGATCGCTACAATTTCACTGCCCGCACGATCACGCCGTCCCAACCGCCGGCCGCCGTCAGCCCGGCCGCGAAGCCAGTGGTCGCAGTCAGGCAAATTACTAGGGTCTGTTTACATTTGACGAAATCTTTCAATTACCCACATTTCTACAATGAATCCTGGTAACCTGGCGTGCGTCATGACGAGCGCGCGAGCAGAATGGCCGGGAAACGACAAGTAGAA
>NZ_JACHDK010000022.1:0-86946 GCF_014201005.1 Paraburkholderia lebeckiae
TGAGCTCGCTGTCGACGTCAGCCTCGACGGGGATCAGCACGGTGCAGAGCGGCGTGGATTCGCTGTCCACAGGCCTGGGTTCGCTGTCGACCTCCACGTCGACGGGTATTTCGTCGCTGTCCACGTCGGCCTCGACGGGCATCAGCACGGCGCAGAGCGGCGTGAATTCGCTGTCCACGGGCGTGAGCTCGCTGTCGACCTCCACGTCGACGGGCTTCTCTTCGCTGTCGACGGGTATGAGCTCGCTGTCGACCTCCGCATCGACGGGTATCTCGTCGCTGTCCACCGGTATGAGTTCGCTGTCGACCTCCACGTCGACAGGTATTTCGTCACTGTCGACGTCGACCTCGACGGGCCTCTCGTCGCTGTCCACGGGTCTGAGCTCACTGTCGACCTCCACATCGACGGGTATCTCGTCACTGTCGACGGGCCTGAGCACGACTAACAGCGCGGTCACGTCGCTCTCGACGGGTGTGAGTTCGTTGTCGACGTCGGCCTCGACGGGGATCAGCACGGCACAGAGCGGCGTGAATTCGCTGTCCACGGGTATGAGTTCGCTGTCGACCTCCACGTCGACGGGTATCTCGTCGTTGTCGACGTCGACCTCGACAGGCATCTCTTCGCTGTCGACGGGTATGAGCTCGCTGTCGACGTCAGCCTCGACGGGGATCAGCACGGTGCAGAGCGGTGTGGATTCGCTGTCCACAGGCCTGGGTTCGCTGTCGACCTCCACGTCGACGGGTATTTCGTCGCTGTCGACATCGGCCTCGACGGGCATCAGCACGGCGCAGAGCGGCGTGAATTCGCTGTCCACGGGCCTGAGTTCGCTGTCGACCTCCGCATCGACGGGTATCTCGTCGCTGTCGACGTCGGCCTCGACGGGGATCAGCACGGCGCAGAGCGGTGTGAATTCGCTGTCCACGGGCCTGAGCGCGACCAACAGCACGGTCGCGTCGCTGTCCACTTCGACTTCGACCGGTCTCCTGTCGCTGTCGACGTCGGCCTCGACGGGCATCAGCATGGTCCAGAGCGGCGTGACATCGTTGTCGACAGGTCTGAGCACGACCAACAGCACGGTCACTTCGCTGTCGACGTCGGCCTCGACGGGCCTCAGCACGGTTCAGAGCGGCGTTGCGTCCTTGTCGACAGGCCTGAACACGACCAACAGCAGCCTCACCTCGCTGTCGACGTCGACCTCGACGGGCCTCAGCACGGTTCAGAGCGGCGTGGCGTCCCTGTCGACGGGCCTGAGCACGACCAACAGCACGGTGGCACTGTTGTCCACCAGCGTTAGTACGGCAACCAGCGGCGTCAGCGCGCTGTCCACGGGCATCGCCACAGGCACGATCGGTCTCGTGCAGCAGGTAGGCGGCGCGCCGGGCAACGGGGTCATCACGGTGGGAGCCAGCACGGGCGGCACCAGCGTCGACTTCACCGGCACCGCGGGCGCGCGTCAGCTGACCGGCGTCGCCGCCGGTACGGCGCCGACCGATGCGGTGAACGTGAGCCAGTTGCAGGCGGTGGCCTCGGTCGCAAACGACGCCGTGCTGTACGACAGCGCCACGCATAACAGCGTGACGCTCGGCGGCGTCGGTGCGAGCTCGGCGGTCGCGCTCACCAATGTAGCCGCGGGCACGATCTCCGCCACCAGCACCGATGCGATCAACGGCAGCCAGTTGTTTGCGCTCGAAACGCAAATCAGCTCGCTCGGCAACGGTTCACTCGGCGCCCAGCTTCCGCAGACCTCGCAGTCGACAGTCGCCAGCACGTCGTCGCAGTATGTCTCTGTGAAATCGACCGGTAGTGCGGCGAGTGCTACGGGGACTGAATCGGTGGCGGTCGGCGGCAATTCGACCGCGAGCTCGGCCCATAGCGTTGCGGTGGGTTCGGGTGCACAGGCGACGGGCTCCAATTCGTCGGCGATTGGCTCGAACGCGGTGGCCGCCGCGCCGAACTCCGTGGCGGTGGGCTCCGGCTCGATCGCCAACGAGGCGAATTCGGTGTCGTTCGGCTCGCCGGGCAGCGAGCGGACCCTCACGAACGTGGCGCCGGGTGTGAATCCGACCGATGCGGTCAACATGTCGCAGTTGAACTCCGTTCAGCAGGGCGTGAACGCGCTGGCGCGGCAGGCGTACTCCGGTATCGCGGGCGCAACCGCTCTGACGATGATTCCCGACGTCGACCCGGGCAAAACCTTGGCGATCGGGATCGGCTCGGGCAACTACAAGGGCTACTCGGCGGTCGCGATCGGCTTCTCGGCACGCCTTACCGACAATCTGAAGATCAAGGGCGGCGCGAGTACCAGCGGATCGGGCAGTGTGGTTGGAGCTGGCATTGGCTATCAATGGTAAGGCGGATGGCGCGAGTGAAGGAGCGCGTATGAGTGTGACGGATTACACCGATCGTTTCATATCCAATCTGCTGGCGGGAGGGCTGGTGACGTGCTTGACGATGTCTGTCGTCGGCTATTTCAACTGGTTCGCGAACGGCATAGGCGGCATGACGCCGGACGTTGTGCAGCTATGTCTGGTTGTACTGCTGGCTTCTGTCATCCTGTTTGTCTTGCCCTGGCTATGGCGCGTATGTGCGCGCTCCCGACGCACGCTCTTCGCCGAAACCCGGCCGCGCGCGGGGGCGTGGCAGGGTCGGGCGACTGGTTTCGTTTTGGGTCTTGCCGCCGCGGTTTCTATCATCGCGCAGTTGAGGTAGGGGATGTCGAGGAGACCGCGCAACGCAGTCAATCACGTCTCTTCCTCGCATGAGGAGGAGCATGAGGCACGTGAACAGGAGCACAACGTGCAGACTCCAGCGCCGAGGCTTTGGATGAGCGCAGGCGAGCTTGCATCACGTTGGACCGTTCTGCGCCCGTGGGCCTGGAGCGCCGGAGTTGGGCCGTTTTGGAGGGATTGTGCACAATGAGCAGCGCGATGGCATCGTACTCCGAACGTATTGATGAATTGATGGCCGAGGGGGATCTCGTTGGCGCCTGGCGTCTGCTGGAGGCTCACGGTGCTTCGCCCCCCGGCGATCCGGGCATAGTGGCGGCGGCTGGGCGGCTTTTGCGTCTGCGAGGACGCCACGCGGAAGCCCGTGCATTGCTGGATCGTACATTGCAGGGCGCTTTGGACGACACCCGCGTGGTGACAGAGCTTGCGTATGTCGCGCGGGATCTTGGCGAGCGCGAAGTGGCCGATGGGTGGTTCGAGCGAGCGTACCGCAAAGGTACGGAAGGCGAGCAATGGGTACTGGACTGGATCGATCTCCTGTGCGGTCTGTGCCGGTTCGATGTGGCACAACGCGTCGCGGCAACGTATTGCGAACGCATGCCTGGGAGCGCTTCAGGCTGGTTCTCGCTTGGCCTCGCGTACCAGCTCGGCAAGCGGCATGATCTGGCGCTCGACGCTTACGAGCGTGCGATGCGGCTCGATCAAGCGTTGCCAATGCTGCGCAACAATATGGCGGCCGCCTACATTGCGACGGAAAATTACCACGAGGTGCAATCGCTGCTCAGGGATGTTCTCCGTGATGATCCCGGCAATGCGTTGGCCTGGACCAATCTCGCGACGATGCTACTGAAACGGGGCGATCCGACAGCAGCCCAGGTGGCAGCAGAGCGTGCCTGTTCGCTCGCACCTAACTATCCCGTTGCGCTGCAGTGCTGCGCGAATGTATCCAGTGAATTGCAGCAATGGGACATGGCGCTGCATTTTGCGCAACGCGCGGTAGAGCTTGAGCCGGCCAATATGTCTTACGTCTGGTCGCTCGCGATGTTGCAATTGCTGCGTGGCGACTATGCGGCGGGCTGGTTGAACCATGAAGCGCGATGGGACGGCTCCCCTGAATTGAGCGGCAGCTGGCCTAATTTACCGATGCCGCGATGGACAGGGCAATCCCTGGCCGGCAAGAGCGTTGCCGTGTGGAGTGAACAGGGCAACGGCGATGTTCTGCAATTCGCACGGTTCCTGCCGCTCGTTGCCCGAAATGTCAGGAAGGCGGGGGGCAAGCTCATCTTCATTTGCTATGCGAGCCTCCTGACGCTCATGCAGCGCAGCCTTGGCGATGAGGTGGAGACGGTCATCCCGAGCGAGCAGCCGCTTCCCGAGACTGCGATCGATTACCACTTGCCGCTCGGGAGCCTGCCGTTTGCGTTCGGTGTGACGCCGGACCAGCTTCCCGCCGCGACGTCCTATCTCAAGACGGATCACGCGAAGGTCGGTGCCTGGCGTTCGCGGCACGAGTCGGACACGGGCCGACTCAAGGTTGGGCTGGTCTGGAGCGGCAGTCGCACGCATCAGCGCAATCCGTTGCGCTCAGTCGACCCGCGCGTCCTTGCGAGCGCGCTCGGCGCCGTGCGGGGTGTCGATTTTGTCAGCCTGCAGATCGGCGCCGGCAGTGAGACGAAAGCGATGCGCGAGGCCGGGATGAGTGTGTCCGACCCAACTGGCGAACTCCGGTCGTTCGATGACACGGCGGCCTTGCTGCACAGCCTGGATCTGGTGATCACCGTGTGTACGTCGGTCGCACATCTGGCCGGCGCTTTAGGCGTGCGCGCGTGGGTCTTGCTCGACGTCAGACCGCACTGGACCTGGATGATCGAACGTAACGATAGCCCGTGGTATCCGTCGATCCGGCTGTACCGGCAACAGGTCTATGGCCAATGGGAACCGGTGCTGACGCATGTCGCGCGTGATCTCGCGGCGCTAGTCGTGACGGCAACGCACCAGTTGACTCAAAAGGCGAGCGCGTGATGGTGCCGTGCGAAGCGATCTTTCTGCGGGCGTTCGAGGCACATCGATGCGGGCATCTTCAGGAAGCCGAAGCAGGTTATCGCCGCGTACTCGAGTACGATCCCCGGCACGCCGATGCGCTGCATTTGCTGGGTTTGATTCACGCCGGACGAGGCGCGTTGCCCGAGGCTGCGGCGTTGATGCAGCAGGCAGTTGGCATCACGCCGACTGCCGTTTACTTCGGCAACCTGGGTGATGTGCTACGCCAGCAGGGACTGCATGCGGCTGCAGAGGCAGCATGCCGCCGCGCGATCCAACTGAAGCACGACCATGCACCGGCCCACTTCAACCTCGGTCTGCTGTTCATGGCGACGGGGCGCAGGGACGAGGCGGAGCACGCGCTTCGTCAGGCATTGACGTTCGCCCCTGCGTCGAACGACGCGCTGAACAACCTCGGCGTCCTTCTTCAAGACATGGGGCGCACCAACGAGGCCGAGACCGCATACCGTCGCGTGATCGGCAACGATCCCAGCTACTTGCGCGCGCATTACAACCTCGGCTTACTGCTTCTGCGAGCAGGCCGTTTCGGCGAGGCCGAACTGGCCTTCAGAAACGCGCTCGAAATCGATCCGGCGTACGCCGACGCGCAGAACGATCTTGGTACAGCGCTGCGGGAGCAGCAACGTTACGCGGACGCCGAGGCGACATACCGGAGCGTGCTGCAGGAGTGCCCTGATTTCGCGGATGCCCGCTGGAATCTGGCGCTCCTGCTGCTGGCTCAGGGGCGATACGCGGAGGGCTGGCAGCATGCGGAGGCTCGCTACGATATGCATCGGACGACTCCCGTTTTACTCCCCGATCCGGGCTATCCGCAGTGGCGGGGCGAACCGCTGGCCGGCCGCTCACTCGTGATCTGTCACGAGCAAGGTCTCGGCGACTCCATCCAGTTTGCCCGATACGTGCCGCTCTTGAAGGCGCGAGGCCTGCGCCGTCTTACTTTGTTTTGCCCCGAGCCGTTGCAGGAACTCCTGAAGACGCTCGAAGGCGTGGATGAAGTGGTCTGCAATATGCAGGAAGTCGGACCGCACGATTTCTGGTCGTTGAGTATGAGCCTGCCTTTGCATGTCGGCACCACGACCGCAAACATTCCCGCACGTCTGCCGTATCTGCGCGCGCTGCCCGATCGGGTACGGCGTTGGCGTACCTGCTTGCCCGCACACGGGATCAAGGTTGGACTCGTCTGGAAGGGCTCGATTTCACATAGTCACGACGCAGACCGGTCTTTGCCTGGTCTGCTGTCGCTCGCGCCGCTTTGGTCGGTGCCGGACGTAACGTTCGTGAGTCTGCAGAAAGGGCAAGGCGAAGACGAACCTGCGGCTCTGGCGAAGCAATTGCCGATGGTGTGCGCCGCGCCAGACCTGACGGATCTCGCCGATACGGCGGCCCTCGTCAGCCAACTGGATCTCGTGATTTCCGTCGACACCGCGGTCGCACACCTCGCGGGGGCGCTCGGCAAGCCGTGTTGGCTCCTGCTGCACAAGCCGTGGACGGACTGGCGCTGGATGCACGGCAGGACCGATTCCCCTTGGTATCCGCACGTAATGCGTATCTACCGGCAAGCGACGCCCGGGGATTGGGCCGAGGTCATAGGGCGGGTCGCGGTGGCGTTGGAGCAGTATGCACAACCCACGGTGGCTTCGTGAGCATGCCAATATCCATCGAGGCGATGTGGCCTCGAATCATTTTCGCCAGTATGGCGAATCAAGCTGCAAACCCTGGCGACGAGCGAGGGTTGATGACATTGCGTAGAGAACTGAATCGTGCGAATCGGAATTTCCGTTATTAGTCGTAGTGGGCAGAGCATCTGGGAGAACGGCCTTGGCCAGAATGTCTTCTTTCTTGCCGAACTGTTTCAGCGCTTGCCCTTTGTGGAATCGGTGCTGCTGATCGATGTCGGCGACCAAAATGCGATGCCGCCGCAAATCGATCTGGCCGCACGCAATCTCAGGCTGACGAGGGTGCGCGAGGCCACCGACGAAGTGGACGTGGTCATCGAAATGGGAGGCGCACTCGATATCGAATGGCTCGATCTGATACGTGCGCGTGGCAAGAAAGTGGTGTTTCACTGCTGCGGTCAGCCGTATGTCAATCTCGTCGAACCGGCGATCTTCTCAAAGCCCTCATACTCGCCGCGGCCCGAGCGTTGCGACGAAATCTGGTATTTGCCGAAAGACGCAGCGTACGCGCCGATGATGCGCCTGCTGAACCGCTGCGACTTGCATGAGGTGCCGTTCATCTGGCATCCGCAGTTCATTCAGCAACGGGTGAGGGAGGTCGAGGAACTCGGCCTTCGCTACGGTTTCGACGCGCGCGATGCTACCGGCAACGCGGGCGATGTTGTCGCCGCCAGCGCACGACGCGGCCTGCGCGTGGCGATTTTCGAGCCGAACATTTCGGTCGTGAAGGCCTCGACCATTTCGATGCTGGTGTGCGACGAGGCGTACCGTGCGGATGCCGGCGCGGTGGAAGCGATGCATGTGCTCAATACGTTGCACATGAAAGACCATCCTACGATGCTTTATCTGGCCAACTCGCTGGACCTCGTGCGTCAGCACAAAGCCACGTTTCATGGCCGGCACGACATTGTCGGCTTCATGGTGCAGCATGCCGATGCGATCGTGTCGCATCAATGGCAGAACGAACAGAACTACAGCTATCTCGATGCGCTTTATGGCGACTATCCGCTGATTCACAACTCGCCGTGGCTGCGCGAAGCAGGTTACTACTACCACGGCTTCGACGCGCGCGATGGCGCCGTGCAATTGCAGCGCGCGGCCGTTGCACATGCAAGCGGTATCGACGACTACCGCGCCCGCTCGCAACGCGTGTTCGCCGAAGTCGATCCGTTCAACCAGCACAATCTCGACGCCTATGCGGCCCGGCTCCTGCATCTGTGCCGTAACACGAAATTTGCCAATTCCGCGAGCCGCCCATGAGTGTCCAACCCTATCCCCATTCGGTCCCCCGAAACTTACGCGTGGGCGTGTCGATCTTCGTGCGCAAGGGCGAGCAGTCGGTCTGGGAAAACGGCATCTACCAGAACTGCATTTTTCTGGTGATGCTGCTGATGCGCTCGCCGCTAGTCGAAGCCACGTATCTCGTGGCGGGAGGAGGCGACGGCAGTCCCGAGGACGCGCGAAATTTTCTGGCTGATTCGCCGGTGCCGCTGATCGATATGGACGAAGCGGCCGCGACGCTCGACGTGATGATCGAAATGAGCGCGCAACTTGCGCGCGAGTGGGTCGTGGCATTTCGCGAGCGCGGCGGCAAGATCGTGTCGATGCGAGTGGGCAATGATTATGTGATCGATATCGAGCGCATGATCTTCGACAAGTCGCATGGATTGTTATTCACGGCCGCGCCGTATCACGAAGTCTGGACGCTGCCTGAGTACGAGAATACTTGTGTGCCGTATTACGCCAGTACGTTCCGCTGTCCAGTGCGCGTGATGCCGCATCTGTGGAGTCCCGTCATGCTGGAGCGCGAAGCGGCGCGTCTACCGGAGGGGCTCAACTTCGGCTACCAGCCGGGACGTCGCCGTTGGCGGGCCGGTCTGTTCGAGCCCAACATCTGCATGGTGAAGACGAGCTTCATTCCGCTGCTGACCTGCGAAGCGGCGCATCGTGCGAATCCGGACATGATCGAAAAAGTGTGGGCGTACAACACGTTCCATATGAAAGAGCACGTGAGCTTCAACGGTTTCGTCCGCAGCCTCGATATCGTGAAGCATGGCCTGAGTTCGTTCGAAGGGCGCTTTCCATTTTGTCGCGTGGTCTCGGAGCATGTTGATGTCGTCGTGAGTCATCACTGGGAAAACGCGCAGAACTATGTCTACTACGAGGCGCTGTACGGTGGCTATCCGCTGATTCATAACTCGCACCTGATTGGTGATTGCGGATATCGCTATCACGGCTTCGATTGCGAGGAGGGTGGCCGGGCATTGCAGCGGGCGTTCGCCGGGCACGATACGCATGTTGACGCCTACCGGCGCACGGCGAACGCATTCCTGCGCGGGCTCGATCCCGAGCACGATGACAACGTGCGGATATACAGCGATGCGTTGGCTGCGCTTTATGAACGAGAGTGAGCGGGCCGGAACACGTCCTTGCTTGCGAGGACTATCCACATCACTATTTCTTTATACGAGTACATATTCATACACGGGGAGCATCATTTGAAACACGTCACCACGATCTTCAAGCTGGCGGCCGTCTGCGCACTGACCATGTCGGCCGCGCTGGCCGCAGCCGCACAAGGTAACTCGGCCGACGAATTGCTGAACGATGCCGAGCGTATCTTTCAGCAGTTCGACTCGAACAGGTACGCCGAGGTCTGGCAGGATGCGGCGCCATTCATCAAGGGGAAAATTCCGCAGGACCAGTTCGTCAAGACAATGAGCGACGCTCGTCACACGCTTGGAGCGGTGACACGGCGTGGCTGGTCGTCGGTCACGCGCATCCAGTCCATTGGCGTCTCCGGAATGCCCGATGGTCTTTATGCGAACGTGGACTCCGCATCGACACTTGCCAATGGCCACACGGCTTTCGAACTGTTGAGCTTCCAGTTAGGAGCCGACGGGCAATGGCACTTGACCGGATATACGCCGCGTCTGACCCAAGCCCAAGCCCAGGGCGCGGAGAGCGCCGTGCGCGCCGGCGCGAAATGAGCGCACTGCGCATCGGCATCACGATCGGCCTGCATCACACGGGCGAGGCGTTGTGGAACAACGGCATCAAACAGAACGCAGTATTCCTCGCCGAGGCGTTGCGGCATTGCCCGCAGGTGGCCGGTGTGGTGCTGGTCAATACGACGGCGGTGCCGGTTACGCCGGCGTTGCCGTGGGATCTCGCCCGCTATCCGACGGTCGGCTTCGAAGCCGCGAAAGACTCGGTGGATGTGCTGATCGAACTCGGAGGGCAGATCGACGGCGCGCGGACCGATTACCTGAAGCAGCGCGGCGCGCGCCTCGTCTCCTATTGCTGCGGGTTCGAATACATTCACGCGATGGAGTCGGTGCTTTTTCGCAGGCGGCTGTGGGGTGAAAACCTGTTCGTCAATCAGCGTTACGACGACATCTGGCTCATTCCACAGGTTGCGCATATCAGCCAGTCCTACTTCGAGGTCTTGCGGCGTCAGACCGCACGCGTCGTGCCGTTTGTATGGAGTCCCATGTTTCTCGATGAACGCGTCGCTGCCATCGAACATGCCGGAGAATACCAGCCGCGGTCTGGCGCGAAGCGTCTGAGCGTGATGGAGCCGAATATCAACGTCGTGAAGTTCTGCCTGTATCCCGCGTTGATCGCCGAGCTTGCTTATCGCGAGCGGCCCGAGAGCATCGCTATTCTGCAGGTGACCAATGCGGAGGCGATCGCGACGGAAAGCCTCGAATTCATCACGTTGCTCAATCAGCTGAATATCGTGAAGGAACACAAGGCCGTGTTTCTCGGGCGTTACGACACACCAGCATTCCTCGCCGGCAATACGGACATCGTCGTCTCGCACCAGATGGAAAATCCGCTTAATTACTTCTACCTGGAAGTGTGCTGGCAAGGCTACCCGCTGATACACAACGCGTCGCTCTGTGACGATCTTGGCTACTACTATCGCGATAACGATGCCACCGAGGGCGCGCGACGCGTCATCGAGGCCATCGACACACACGATGCGCAGGCGTCGTCGTATCGGGAGCGGCAACGGGCATTAATCGAACGGTATTTGCCGAACAACGCGCAGTTGGTCGCAACCTACGCCGCGCTGCTCGACGAACTGATGACTCGCCCGTATCGCTGACCGATATGCATCGCTGCCCGATATTTCGATCTCGTTTCGAAAGCATTGCGTTGGCCTCGGTTGTGATCTTCACATGGCGGGGAGACGGATGGCCTGCAACCCGCCGAACAGATCTCCCGCCCCCCATATGGGGGGCTATGTTGCCGATGCACACTGGTTATCCTGAACTTCAGAAGTTCGCAAAGTTTATGCGGAACGACGGCGTTTGTTGGGGGTGCAACCCAGAACGATCGCCGGATGTCTGCCCCGTGAGGGGGGCGCGCCTACTCGACTCGGCCATCCCGATGGGGCGGTCCAGATCGCGCACTCCGGTTCGTTCCGCCGGATGCTCGATTCGCAGGTCCGTCGGCTCGAAAGAAAGAGGTGACACATGAAGATCCTGTTGGTGGAAGACGATCTTGCGCAAGCTTCGGCTGTTGAAAAAGCATTGCAGCAACCGGGGCACAGAATAAGCCGGGCGGATTCTGGCGAAAATGCCGTGCGCTTCCTTAAGATCAATCAAGTCGATCTCGTGGTGCTCGACTGGAAATTACCCGGAATGACCGGACTAGAAGTCCTGCACTGGATACGCGGCAATATCGGTCGGGATGTCGCCGTGCTGTTCCTGACGAGCAGAGTGCTGGAGGTCGACGTTGTGCGTGCGCTCGATGCGGGCGCCGACGAATACGTTGTGAAACCGTTCCGCGCGATCGAACTGGTTGCCAGAATCAGCGCCTTATTGCGTCGCACCTACCGCAAGGAAAAGGTCGATAACCCGATAGCCGTGGGGCCCTACGTCTTCGATGTGGAGCGCCGCAACGTCTCTCTTCACGGCAAGACAATAGAGTTGACGGCGAAGGAATTCGACGTCGCCGCGTTTCTCTTCGCCAATATCGGGCGCGTGGTTTCCAGGGACCTGTTGGCGAAGCTTGCCTGGGGACGCGAACTCGATAGTATGTCCCGCACGATCGACACCCATATCTATCGGTTGCGGCGAAAGCTGTCTTTGCACTCGGAGAACGGCGTGCGCCTGAGCACCGTCTATACGCACGGATACCGCCTGGACGAGGTTGTCGTGCATAGCGCGGCAAGCGAAACGCTGGTCTGTGAGGCGTCGGAAGAGCGTGCTGAACCCAACCCCTGGCTCCTGCCAACGGCCTGCTAGAGCAGCATCGGCCAGGACTTCGGATCGGAGCAGGGCGCGTTTCCTTGCGTCTGGTCTGAAGCCGGCCCTGCATCGGCGGGCTGTCGCGGACTCTGCGCGCGACGCGCGCCATCAGCTCGTGATGCGACGGAACGCTCTGAGAGCACGAACCTGGCAACGCTACCTGGACCCGGAAAGCTGTTCGGCTACGTCTGTGATTCGGCGCTGCACGATATGGTTCATCCAGTCGGTTGCATCCGGGTTGGTGGCGGCTGTCAATCCTCATGTCACCGCAGTGACGGGTCGTTCGTCGGGCCAATGTCCAAACGACGCATCCTGGTTAGCGCCGCTCATCGACGGTCGTGCCCACTGGTGTCGATCCGCGGCGCGATCACGCGCGTGCGGCCGATGCGCGGCCTCGAGGCGGGTTTGCTCGCCCATCGAATCCGACGGTAGCCAAGTGTGCGGCGCTGCCTGACGGTCATGCTGTCGATGTTTGCGTGACACGTCAGACGTGCCGTTGCCAACCGGTTGTGGTCTGGCGCGAACGACCTTCGTTTTCATCGTGACCGGCGCAGGCATGCGATCCGTTTCAATCGCCACGGGTAGCGCCGTGCTGCGCGGCTGCGGGACTTTGCACTGGCTGAGGAGTTTGCGGGGCGCCACCGCTCGCTGCCTGGCCGGGTCAGAGACGACATCAGCCTGAAACCAGGATTCACGTAGCGGAGGATGACCGAACGCGATCCACGCGCAGACGACGACCCCACCAATCAGAAACGCAGGTCCGGCGAACACACGCCGACGCGCTTGCGAATGGCGAGACGCGGATGGCTCATCCGTCACGACGTCCGTGCAAGGTTCCTTCAGTGCGAGAGCAAAGACGGCATTCTGCTCAATGCGTCGCGGTTCCCAGCAAAGTGTCTGGACTGCTGAATAAAGCGCGTCGCGTCGCGCACAAAGAAGAATGCCGGAGGATAACTGCTTCCACACATATGCGGACACAGGTGGGCAGCGGCTTGGCCATGCCAATGGCACAGCGCTTCCGATACGCGTATGAGAGACTATCGTCAGCATCAGCTACTTTTCAATATCTGACATTCAATTTATACGTGTGCCAAACGATATGCGGCATCAGCAATGCATACCGTCAGATGCCGCTCAAGTGATTTCAACGCTAGCAAGGAATGGTTCTAGAGACTGGAGCGCTCATGGTCCAGTCATATCGTGCGTGCAGTCGAATCATGAGTAGGTGGCGAGGCGTTTGATGCAGGCCCGAAGGTATCAGAAGGCCAATAGCTCGATGTGAATTTTTTAAAAGTCGACGTCATTCGCGATTACTCTGCTTCCATTTCCCGATCCACTTCTGTTGCCCGCTTCCGTTGCGATTGGCGCCGCCACTTCGTTGCTGCCTGCGCCAGCGGCGCCATCACGGGGCCGTCACTTGCACTTGGGTGCTGTCGTAATTTTCCATGCACGTGGGCACGGTGACCTTCGTCGTCAGACGCGATGTCGCGCCGTAGCAACTTCGCGAATCGTTTCTACGATTTACGCGGATTGGGTGTTTCTGGATATTAAGATAGCGAGCAATTCGTGTTGAGTACTAAAGCAATTCAACGTATACATAAAACGTCCCCCGTACAGACAACGGAGACGTCCTTTTGGGCGGTGGTTCGGCGGGGTGGGGAATAGTCATGGAAGCCTCTTCAAACAGTTCCGATCGCGAGTGGAGCGTGTCATTGATCCAGACCAAAATGATCGCGCCGCGTATTCCGTCTGGCTGCGTGCAACGACCCGTGTTGCTTAAGTGGTTGCATAAGCGGCCGGTTCGCAGCATCACCGTCGTGACCGCCCCGGCGGGGTTCGGCAAGACGACATTGCTTGCTGGTTGGTGTGAAGCGCTGTCGCAGCGAAAGCATGTTGTTGCATGGCTCAGCCTCGACGCAGAAGACGATGATCCGCAGCAGTTCTGCGCTTACCTGGTGGCCGCATTCGCCAGGGCCTCGGCGGAAATTGCCTCGCAAGCGCAACAGATCCTTGATCACGATCCGCTGACTCCTATCAGAACGGTCATTTCAATACTCCTGAACGGGATCGCTGCATCCGGCAGGCGCGTTTTTCTCGTGCTGGATGACGCCGACCGTCTGACCGCGAAACCAGTTCTTGCGATTACTTCCCGTCTGCTTCGCTATGCCCCCGAGAACATGCATGTCCTGCTCGGGGTGCGAGGTGAACCGGCCTTGATGGTTGGTCAGTTTCGAGCTCCAGAGGAACTAGTACGTATTGATGTCGACGATCTCCGTTTTTCGATCGCCGATGCGCAGGCATTTTTTGACCGGACAGGCACCGTGCCGCTTGACCGGACCAGTGTTGAGTTGCTGAACGAGGCAACGGAGGGGTGGGTCGCTGGCTTGCAACTTGCTGCTCTTGCGCTACGCGATGTGGGCGATGCGGCCAAGGTCGCCGGTGCCCTGGTCGGAGTCAGTTCCGGAATCGATTCGTACCTGAACGATACCGTGCTCGCACATCTGCCGCTTCATATGCTGAAGTTTCTGCTGTACACGTCGATTCTTGAACGACTCGCCCCTGAGTTGTGCGATGCCATCATGGGCAAGGGAAGTGGAAGCGGGGGCCAGCTCGACTGGCTCGAGCGGCACAGCGTGTTCATCCGGCCGCTGGATGAAACACGGCACTGGTACCGCTATCATGCGCTTCTGTCCGACGCACTTCGTCGGCGCCTTCTTCGCCAGATGCCGCAACACGTCCCGTTGCTGCACCGTCGTGCGTCCCAATGGTTTGCAGGAGTACGTCTTTGGCCCGAGGCAGTCAGACATGCCTTGGCTGCAGGCGAACTCGAGCAGGCGGCACAGTGGGTTGAAAACTGTGCGACGGAGATGCTCGAGCGCGGGGAGTTGAACACGTTGCTAGGTTGGATCGGGAAACTGCCACCGGATGTCATCCAGAGACGGCTTCGTTTGCGCCTGACGAAAGCATGGGCGCTCGTGTTCTCGATTCAGCCGGACGCCGCCTCGAGGGAGGTTGCTGCTGTTACCAACGAATTCTTTCGGGGGCGTCGCAAGGATACCAGCATGGTAGAGGAAGCGGCATTGGCGGAGATCAACGCGGTCAGCGCACTGATCGCCACCATGGTGGAGGAAAGCGAGCGGGCGCTCGAACTAGGGCGTGCTGCTCAAGCCTCAATGGCGCCTACAGCGCCGTGGGTGCAGCGCTGTGCGCAATTCGCGCAGCTCTTCGGCTTGATGCACATGGGCAGGTTCGACCAGATACGTGAAATACGCGACGCCGTCGGCGAGCGAGTTGAACAGGGTCAGGAGCCCGACTACTCGGATATGTTTCGACGCTCGTCGTTCGGTGTTGCTGCATTTATGCATGGCGAGCTGTCTGAATCAAGGCGAATTTTTGAGGCGATGTTCCACCGCATCGAAAAAGCATGGGGCCACTCGTCATCCTGCGCAACCTGGGCGGCCAGTTGCCTTGCTGCGATCTACTATGAGTGCAACGAACTGCCTGAAGCGCGGAGGATGATCGCGGGCCGCACGACCGCTGCACTGGAAACCTCGCCGCTAACTGGTTTGATGCGCCATATACTGTCTGCAGCACGCTTGCTGTGGCGCGACGGGGAGATGGGTTCGGCGCTGGCTATTGTCGAAGACGGTCGACAGGCTGCCGTAACCCGACACTGGCTACGTCTGAAGTTGGCGTTGGATGCCGAAACGGTAAGATTGCTCCTTGTAGAAGGCAACGTTGCTCAAGCGAGGCAGATCGCCGACGAGCTGAGTAAGAGCGTGCCAATGATGTGCGAAGGGCGGACTGGGTGCGCGGTAGACACCTGGACAAGCTATTGTCTCCTGCAGGCTCGCGTACTGATCGCCGGGGATCGTGCAGATGAAGCCGTCACGCTTCTCACACCGTTGCTTGATACTCTGGCTGCTACGGGCAGGCGCTATTCGGAGGCTGTGGTTTTCTTGCTGTTCTCATGCGCGCTCGCGCAATGCGGAGCGTCCGAAAAGGCGCTTGATGCGCTCGAACGAGCGCTACGGCTCGGAAGGCAGAGCGGCATGATTAACAGCTTCGTGGATGAGGGGCCACCCGTGCGCGCGTTGCTACAGCAATTTCGCTTGGCTTCAGCGAATGTTCCTACGGCAGAAACGGCGTATGTCGACAGGCTGCTTACAGCTTTTGATGCCTTCGGCAATTCACCGGCTGCGTCGCCCGCGCATGTTGAGGCCGTGCCGCTGTCACCGGATGTTCTTAGTGCGAGGGAGTTTGAGGTACTCGAGTGCGTTGCCCGCGGTCTTTCGAACAAGGAAATCGGCCGGTCGTTGAAACTGGCACCCGAGACGGTCAAGTGGCATTTGAAAAATATCTTCGAAAAGCTCGACGTAAATTCGCGAATTGACGCCGTACAGAGAGTTTTTGGACCTGGGGTAGGAAAGGGCCGCGCGGCCATGTAGTGACGAGCCATATGCAATAGCCCTCACCAGATTCAGCGGGACATCCCCAGATCGCCCGGACTTTTTGCTCAGAATCACAAGCGCAGCCGCTTCCGCCAGCGCCTTCTCCTTGCGCTGCAATTCCTTCTCAAGCTGCTGGATGCGCTTCTTGCCATCTTTCGACTGATGACGCTGCTCGCGCGCCTGCTCGGCAGCATTCGCGTTGGCCGCCTGGCAAGCAGCCCGCCACGCCGCAATCTGTTGGTACGGATCTGTCCGTGTGCAGCCAGGATGAACTTGACGCCATCGCTGACAGCATGAATAGCAGGCTACGTGCTACGCACGCATTTCACTCGCCTCTGGAGGTCTTCGCACGCATGCTCGAAGCCGCTTCACTGCCTCCGCCTGCGTTTCATTAACCCCGTTGCGCTTCACCCTTGAAACCGCCCAACAGAACCGGTCCGCCGGACGTAAAGCGCAAAAGCTATTCGCGCTGGGCTTCGTGTCGACGCCAAACGTGCAGCGTTGCATACACCCCTTCCATCGTCCGACACCGCTGCTGATTCCACGACGGAAGGCTCGTCCGGATTAGGCGAAGCCGTGCACGAAGCACGTCTGTGGCTGGCGCGACGACGGCTGGACCGCGCGTCATCAAGAACGAAGACGACGAAGGCTGGGCCGTCTAAATGATCAAGGACGGCGAAGCGGAACCGGCGCTCGTCGGGCCGTGGACGATGGGCCGCAACAAGAAGGATCCGAAACCCCTCGACACGTCGGCGTTCAACACGCTGGTGAAGACCGCCTCAGAAGTCCTGTGCCGCCATGAGCAGCAACGGCGTGCGCAACTCCATAAAGAAGTGCGGGTGGCGAGCGCGGACCGTAACGACGAACTCGACATCACGCTGGACATTGTTCCGGACGACATCGAACCGTACGCGCTGCTGACCGCGCTCGACACCTTCGGCGAGCAGTTGGCGCAAGTGCAGGGCGCGCCCAGCGTCAAGCTCAGCAAGGCGAGCTGTGGCCTGGGTCGAAAACGAATTTCGCCGCCCGGGCTAGAGGCGGGGCAGGCCGGCTGACCAGGCTGATTCAAAAATTACTAAAGCCTGTCAATATACTTTCATATTAACTTCATAGAATCCACGCGTCATAGCGGCGCGAGCGTGAACCATGTGGTTTGGGGCTGACTGCGTGCCGGCTGTGCATTCACCCACGCTACCCGAACCCTGGATCACGACAACATGGCAGAGCCGTTCGACATTTCCCGCCGCAAGGCCCTGAAACTACTTGCCGGTGCGCCGATGCTGCCGCTAGGCGGCATCGCCACGGCGTCGATGCTGACCGCTTGCGGCGGCGATCTGGCGACTCCGTCGGCCAATTCCGCCGAGCCTACTACGCCTGCCACCCCGGTCGCGAACTTCACTTCGGCGTCTTTCACCAACATGCCGCCGCCGTCGCTCGCCAATCCGTCGCTGATGGCAACCACCACGGTCGGCTCAGGCCTGACGGTTTCGTATTCCGACGGCTCCCAAAAGGCTTACAAACTCGCGTACCAGCCGTTCTTCATGACCGGCGATCTGGTCCCGGACGGCAACGGCGGCACCGTGCTGGCAGGCGGGTACTTCGACATCAACAACCAGCCGATCGATGACGATTCGGTGCCCGCGCAACGGCGCCAGTTCTTTTCGGACTCGCCGGACGGTACGTCGCTGCTGAAGATCGATGGCGCGAAGGTCGCCGGCGTAAAGGGCAACACGGTGTTCGCTGTCGTCCAGTTCGAATACACGACGCGCTCGCAGTCCGGCACTGACATGTATGGCCGCCTCCCGTCGCCGATCGCGGTGCTGACGCTTGATCAGGATCCGGCCACCGGCAAGTTGACGCTCGTCAAGTATCACAACGTCGACACGTCGCCCGCGAATGGACTGTGGATCACCTGCGGCGCGAGCCTGTCGCCGTGGAACACGCATCTGTCGAGCGAGGAATACGAGCCGGATGCGTTCACGGCCAGCTCGAGCAATCTGGCGCAGTACAAGGCGTTCAACGATAACCTGTACGGCAACACGAACATTGCTTTCAACCCGTATCTCTATGGTCATCTGCCGGAAATCACGGTCAAGGCGGATGGCACCGGCTCGGTCAGAAAGCACTATTGCCTCGGGCGCATTTCGCACGAACTGGTGCAGGTGATGCCGGACAACCGCACGGTCCTGATGGGCGACGACGCGACCAACAGCGGCCTCTTCATGTTCGTGGCGGACAACGAGAAGGACCTGTCGGCCGGCACGTTGTATGTGGCGAAAGTGGGCGCGGGCTTCTCGGTCGATCCGGCCGCGGCGGGCGCGGACCTGACGTGGATCAGGCTCGGTCACGCGACGAGCGCGGAAGTCGAGGCCATGGCGAAGTCGAATCGGCCGCAGGACGTCATCGACGTCAAGTGGACCGATCCTGCCGACGCTAACTACCGGAAGATCTTCGCCGGCGGCACCGCGCAGTGGGTCAGGATCATGCCGGGCAAGGAGAAGGTTGCGGCTTTCCTCGAAACCCATCGCTACGCTTACCTGGCGGGCGGCAGCATGGGCTTCACGAAGATGGAAGGGACGACGGTCAACATCAAGGACAAGATCGCGTACTCCGCTTTGCAGAACATCGTCGACTCGATGGTGAAGGGCAACGCGAAGGGCTGGAACGCGGAGAGCAACATTTCCGTCGACGCCGCGATCAACGCCGGCGGCGTGCTTCAGCACAAGCTCGCGGGCGGTCAGAAGGATAACCAGGGTGGCGCGATCAACAGCGAGTGGGTGCCGGTGCACACCAGCGCGCTGCTGGTCGGCAAGGACATCGCCGCCGACGCGCTCGGCAACAAGGCCGACCCGGAGTTGGTCGCCAACCCGGACAACCTGAAATTCTCGGAGAAGCTGCGAACGCTCTTTATCGGCGAGGACAGCGGCTACCACGTGAACAATTTCCTGTGGGCGTACAACGTCGACACGAAGCAGCTCACGCGTCTGCTGTCGACACCCGCCGGCGCCGAATCGACCGGTCTGCATGCGGTCGACGAACTCAACGGCTGGACCTACATCATGAGCAACTTCCAGCATGCCGGCGACTGGGGCAGCCAGCATACGCCGGCGCTCAGGGACACGCTCGATCCGCTTGTGCGCGCGAATTACAGGGATCGCTTCGGCGCGTCGGTCGGCTATCTGACAGCAGACCCGACATCGATCAAGCTGGTGTGACGGCAAGGCTCGCAGAGATGCTCGCAAGTCTCATTATGGGGAAATTGACGGCGCTTTGATCCGATGCGAAAAGCACGGTTCGCGAGCGCTTCATCGCCCCCTCTCTGGAGGGGTTTTTTTATTGGAGCCGGGAGGCAAAGTTGTGTGTTCGCAAGACACTCTCCGAACTGTGACATAGACATGCATTCAGGCAACTGCGTGGTGATAGTCAGCGACTACGGGGCGGATTGCGGTCGGCTGGCTATACCGTCACCCCCTTCATGCTCCCGGCCTTTCAGCAGGGTCAGGCGCTCCGGAGAAAACAGGTTATAAAATCACTGGAAGCGAAGAAGACGCGGCGGCCCGTACCGTGCAATACCGCGAGCGGCGATCTGCGGTGGGTGGTCGCGCAGCGTCGGCGCGATGCACATGCGGAGTGCGTGGGGCACGCCCTGGTTTTCCCGATCGCAGCGACACGCCACTGACCGCTCAGGCAAGGCCTACCATTCAATGCGGTGCTTTTCCTCTGTCTCCCGATGGCGCTTTTCGTCGGGCGTGTGCAGGTAGATGTTGGTGCTCGTCAGGGACGCGTGGCGCAGGTTGTCGCGCACGGTACGCAGATCGGCGCCGCCGTCGGCCATGTGCGAACCCGCGGTGTGGTGCAACCAGTGTGCGGAGGCCTGTTCGAGCAGATCCGCCTGTGCCGCGAAGCCGTCGCCACGCAGGCGGAGCCGTTCGGCCGCGCCGGCAAAGATCGCCTTCACGATCGTATGCAGCGCGGAGCGGGTAAGCGGCTTCATGGATTTGCCCAGCGCCAGCACGAGCGGGGTGTCCTCATGTCTTGAAGGCAGGGCGGACAGGCCGCGCTCACGCCGGTAGCGCCCAAGTTCCACCATCATTTCCGCCGAGGCGGGCACCAGCCCCTCCTTGTCGCCCTTGCCCAGCACGTCGAGCCACCAGCGCTCGTGGCCGTCGGCATCGCGCCGGCAGAAGAAACTGCCCATCGTGTTGCCGCCGACCTCCGAGATACGGAGGCCGCCGAGATAGAACAGCGTGAACAGCCACCGTGCGCGCAGGTAGCGCTCCCGCTCGCGCGGGGTGTCCTTCGGCAAGCTGTCGATATGGAGCTTCACTTCGTTCCACAGTTCGCGGTCGCGGTAGCGCGTGATGCGTGGCTTTGAGCGGCGGGTGCGCTGCCGGGACAGCGACAGCGGGTTGCCAGCCAGATAGCCGGCTTCGACGAGCCACGCGAACAGCGCGTTGATGATCACCATCGCCTGGTACTGGTTACTCGGCCGGAGCGTATTGTAAAACGGCCGCCAGAGCGGATCATGGCGCGGGTATTTGCGCCCGCCGTCGGCGACCCAGCGCGCGCGGTAGCGGATCTTTGAGGAATTGCCGGAACAGTTGCAGGTCTTCGTGCGTGAGCGACGACAGCGGCTTGCCCAGTTGCACGATCGCCCAGAGCAGCAGCCGTTCAGCCGCCAGTACCATCGTCAGGCGATGCTGGACGACCGCCTCGATGATCTTCACGCGCTCGAGCTCGTGCATGCTGATCGTGACGAATCCACGTCCGTTCATGGCCAGCGCTCCTGAAGAGATACTGGCCGCCAGCCTGAACCCGCAAACACGACATTTCAATTTAGCGGAAACGCGACATCTGAACTTTGGACTAACAGACTTTTCGTTGATAAATTACATTATGTCAAGTCCGGGCTAACAGCTAACCGAAGTCTCAAGCCTTAGAACCATCGATCGCACTATGGCAAGCAAGATGCCGCAAATTCTTCAACCAGCCGATCGAGATGCGCCAGCGAGCGCGCTTTCAATATTAATACTGTTTAACAAATCGATAAATCTGCAATCAGCGGAATAAGATTGAGCGTCAATGCATTTTAGATAAAAAAGGTAAATAAATTCAGAATGGAAATCCGCCGCGCCAAGCCGTGGCAGCGTCGTCGCGCGCCTATCGAGCGCAAAAAAAAGCTATTAGCTAACGAAGCGAAAAGACAAAATAAATTTTATTTAGGCATCGCATATTTCTATAACTTCCCCTACAACAACGGCGAGCAGCAAGCAATATGCCGTGCATCGCCGAATGGACCCCGCTGGAGACGCCATAATGAGCTCTGATGCGGACAATGACAGGCGCGAACAATTCGTTAAGCTAACCGAAGGGTTGACGATTGACCGGGTTGCAGAAGTGCTGCACTGCTGCACGCGCAGTGTGCGGAACTGGCTGGCCGGTCGATCCCCCGTCCCGTGGTGGCGAATCGAATTCCTGCGGATCTGGCGCGCGAACGTCGCCGCCGAACCCGACACACCGCCCCTTCCTGAAGGTTCCGAACTGGCCGACGTTGTGACCGAAGAACAGGAATGCCTCGCATGGGTGAGCATTGTCGCGCCTCATTTCCTTTCGAGCCGTCGCGCCTATGAACTGTATTTGAAAGGCTGGGACGTTGCGGGCAAAATCCGACGCGCGAAGGCGGCCGGCCAATTCTCCGACGTCCTGCGCCGTTGGCGCACCCTGGCAAAAGTCGAAATCCGAAGATGGCGCCACGGCCCGCTTTTCTGTGGCGACGACGCCCCCGTTTCTCCTCGATGAAGCGCTGATCTGCGAGGAACTTCAATTCCCCTTCTCTAGATTAATGAGATAAAACGACGAGGCGCGATGTTAAAATCCCGCGCCTTCGCTTGTAAACCGTTGATTATGTATTTTGAGTAGGGGTTATGCATGAAGAAGATTCTCAAGTGGGTCGGAATCATTTTGGGTGGAGTTTTTTCTCTGGTTATCGTGGTTGGTGTGCTGTTTCCCGTGCAAACCACCACCCGAAATGAGGCTGTCGCCGCCGCGTCTGAAATGCCGCCAGCGCGCGCCGCACAGGACAAATCTCTTTCAAGCGATTTCGCTGCGTCCATGTCCACTGCATCTGAAATGCCGGAATCAGATCACCTTGACGTCACGCCCGTCGAGTATGAGCGTCGGTTCAACGACATTATGCTGAGCATGAATAAGCCGTACCGCATCAAAGTTAAAAGTACCCGTATCGATAGTGCTACAGATGCGCGCGGCTTCAGCATCGCACTGAACGATCATCTGCAAGTCATGGGCAGGGTGGACTCGAAGTCGGGCAAGGTAATGTCCGTGCTGCTAATGGGTGCAAGTGACGGCACAAAACGCTCCGTATCAGATATCGGCTATGCGGCTACTGCCGCGTTAGGCGCAGCAACCCCGAACGGATCGGCCAGTACCATAACCCCCGAAATTGAGGCACTTATTCATGCTCATGTCGCTGAGCCCAATGAGGTTGCGCGGCGGAAGTTTAATGGCGTCAAGCTAATGATGACCATCACAGACGCCAGCGTGATGTTTGCCGCCGAACCGGACTGACTGTCTCGAAATCCTTCGCTAACGGGCTTTTGCGAAGTGCGATCGGTGACGGTTTGTTGTTGGATCGTCAGCCATCTCCATTTCGAGATCGGTCGTAAATCCCCCGCTACTGTCCATCTTCGAGACAACGCGTTTGATCAGCCACGGGATTTCGTCAATCTCCGGTTTCCAGCCCGTCGCCGTGACCGACATTTCCGGGTAAGCATCCGGTCGACCAAGCGCGAGCGAGAGATCGAACGTCGCCTGGCCGCGCTGGGTGCGCGCATATTCGGCCTTCGCGGCCGCCGTCGCTTCCTCGCGCGACGCGTACGTTTCGGGCAGCAACTTCACGTTTTTATTGTTGTCGCCGCCGATGACGACAGATTCCTGCTTTCCCTTTTTCGCGGTATGCCAGCGCGCACGAACCGCCGTATAGCTTTCGCGCTGCGACACGTGATAACGGTGCGAGTCGCCGTCGATACGCGTGATCAGGAGTGTCGGCAACGGCTGGCCGCTCGCGCTCGCGCCGGTGCCGATCGGCATGAACAGCAACCGTCCATCCTTGACGGTCATCACGGCGTCGTAACGTTTCGCGAGCCGGGTCAGGAATGACAGATCGCTTTCGCCGGTCTGATCGATATGGGCGATGGTCGTACTCGCGAGCGTGTCATTAAGCGCCGGTTTCAGACCGTGACGCGCGGCGATCGCCTTGACGATATCGCCGATCGTTTTGCGGTGCCAGCTCGTGTCGCGCCGAACGTGCATTTCGTCGGTCATCGACGCCGAGCGCGCGCTGACCGTTATCCGGTCCGGCGAGCCGCCGTGCTCGACTTCGTCGACGGTGTATGTCCCCTTGTCGACGAGCGCCTCGCCGACCCAGCCGATCGACAGACGCACTTCGACGCCGCGTTTCGGGATCGCCAAATCGCCGCGGGAATCGTCCAACACAAGATTGAGCATGTCGGCTTCATCCTCGCGCGACTGAGTGAGCGAAAGGCTGATCAGATACCTGGCGACCGTGCGTGACAGATCGCGCCCGTCGAGCGTGAGCCGATAATCGGCCTGCGGTTGTGGAATGCCCTGAGCTGCGGCGGCCGGCAGCAAAGAAAGTGTCGACACGCTTACCCCTTCTTTTTCGGCTTCACGTACGCGGGCGCATCCGGGACCGGTGCGGCATCAAGCGAACCGGCCGGCCGTGCGCCGGTTGCCGCAACGCCGCTCGCCGCGGTGGCGCCGGTCAGCGCCAGATCGTCGACGCGATCGAGCGTCAGCGTAAAGTCGATTTTCTGCGCAATCCCGATCACGTCGTGATAGGTCTGCGTTTCGTCAAGTGAGCCGATGGTGAAAACGCCGTGGACGTTGCCTAGCATATCCACGAGCACGTAGCCCGCGCCTGTGTCGGCCATGTCAGTAAGCATGTCGAGCGATGCCGCGGTGCCGAGCTGCCCCGGCGCAATCACGCCGGCGATTGTGATCGAGTCGTCGCCCGGCCCGTTGTACTGGTTTGCATCACGCGCGCCGACGCGCGAGTTTTTCGCATGCTTCCAGTTGCGTTTGCGCTGCAGCTCATGAAACAGCGCCGTGCTTATGCTGAACACGAACTGACCAAGACAGAGCACGACCATTGCGAATTACCCCCTGTCCGAAAAACTCGATCCAGCGCGACGCGCCTTGTCCCGCTCGTGTTGCTCGAGCAAATTGCGGAACCGCGTTTCGAGCGTCGCGAGTGCCGACGAATCCGGCATGCTCGCGCCGGCCGGAAAATTGAAGTGGATCGTATAGGTCGTCGCACCGCCGCCGGCCGGTATTGGCGCCGCGGCGATCGGGCCGCGCCGGTCGAACATGGGTTTGTCGGACGCGAACAGCGCAGCGCCCGCACCAAACGCGTTGACGGCCGTTCCGGCGAGCCTCGCGACAGCGCCGGCCACGCGTGGCCGCTCGCCCTCGATGCCGATCGCCGCGCCCTGTCCGATAAAGCCCCCGAGCAGGCCGAATACGCGGCTGGGGCTATGAATGCCGAGCTTTTCCTTGAACCACGAGACCGTCGAGTCTGCGACATTCATCACGGCCTGTTTGACTGTTGCCAGCCCGGTCGTCATGCCGTTGACAAGTCCCGCCATCATGTTCAGACCGAAGTCCGAAAACTTCGCCGGCAGCTCGACGCCAAACCACGACATGACGGCGCGGAAAACGGTATAGAACGCGCCGAGCGGCGACCAGTCGAGCACCAGTCTCGTTACACCCTCAATGCCGCCGCCGAACGCTTCCTTGATTTGCGCCCATCGGGACCGAAAAAACGCCGAAATCGGCTCCCAATAGCGGTAAATGAGGTATGCGGTCAACGCGACCGCCGCGGCGATTCCGAGCACGATCCATGTGATCGGCGACATCAGTAGCGCCCGTCCAGCGGTGAATACGGCGGAGCCGAACGCCTTGAAGCCGCCGCCCATGACGTCCAGCATACGTGCTGTGACTGAGCCTTTGGCGCCAAGCATTTCAATGCCGTAGTGCGTCAGCGCAAGCGGACCGATCATCGACGCGAGACCGAGCGTTATCGTGCCACCGGCGCCGATCAGCAGGCCGAGCCCAGCGAGCCCTACCACCAGCGCCTTTGTCACCGTCTGGTGCCGTTCCGTAAAGCCGGTCACGCGGTCGATCAACGACGCGGTCAAACCGAGCGCGCGGTTGTACATCGGCAAAATCTTTTCCCCGAGCTCCTTTTCGAGCGTCGCCTTTTTCGCGAGCGCATCCATTTCGCCGCCGTACGCGGTGCCCATCCCTTCGCGATACAACGCGTCGACGCCGAACGCTTTTGGCGCACTCTCGCGGTGCTTCAGAATGTTCGCGCGCTCGAGATACAGCGACGAAAACAGATCGCCGCCCTTGCGCGACGAAAATAGCTGGCTGATCTTCCCGATGACCTGCTGATCGTTCAGCTTGCCAGTCGGATTTATTTTCGGAATAACGACTTTCATCAGGTATTCAAACGGGTCGGTCTTGTACAGATCGACCTGTTTGAGCGCGTCGCCCATGATCTTCGTAACGTGTCCGGTTTTCCCGTACTTGACCGACTTTTCATCGATCAGACCCATCTTTACCAAGTCCTCGCCGGACTGCTGCGTCGTGCGTCCCTGCGCCCAATTCGTGTACGCACTCATGAGCCCCGTACCCGCGCGAAAGCCGCCCATTTCCTGCATCGTGTGCAACAGACCAAAATAAAAGGCGTTGTCGCCGAGCTGCTTTGCCGCTACGCCGCCCGTCTTGATCGCATTCAGGAAATCTTCAGGCTTCACGGTGCCGCCGGAAGCGACATAGGCTTTGGTGGCGTTGTCGACGGCCTGTTTGAACGCCGCGGGGCTCTTGAGTGAGCCGCGCAATTCCGTCGTCTTAACCAGATCCATCAGCATCTGTTCGGCTTGCTCGCCGTGGCCTTCGCCGTGGCCGCGGCCGGCCATTACTGTTTCGATGCCCACCTTCATCTTCGCGAGAAGTGGCGCCATTTCTTCGGCGTGGTGCATGTCGCGCGTGATCGTGTAGGTTTCTTTCAGGAGCTTCAGGCGGTCGAGCTTGCTTACTCCCTTGACGTCCATCCTGTCAGCGAAACCCACCGCTCCGCTTAGCTCCTTGTTGCTGACACCCAGCGCGCGGAACTGCGACAGCTGTTGCTCATATGCTTTCGCCTGATCGAGAGCACTTCCAATGCCGCCCACCATCCGCCCGCCAGTCGCGCGGGCCGCATATCCGGCGACAGCCATATTCGACGCCAGCGCCTGTCGTTTGCCCAGGCGCTCGCTCGCCGCCTGCATGGTTTGCATACGCTTGCTTTGCTTGCCGAGCGCCGTACTCGTGCGCTCGATACTCGTTCGCAATGCGTTTTCATGATTCGCCAGCGTGCGTGTGCCGCGCCCGGCTTCCTGCATGCGGCTATTCAGTTCGCCCAGGCGGTTGCGCTGCTGTTCCTGTTTTTGCGTGAGCGTCACCACGGAATTCGACGCCCGCCGGAATTCGTTCTGCAAGCGCTTCGTCGGCTCGCTCGTTGCGTTCAGCTTTTCCCGCAGTCCGGCCAGGTTGCCCTGGGCTTCCTTCAGCTTTGACGCCGTCTGTCCCATTTCCGTACGCAGCGCGCGGACTGCGTTCACGGTCTTTTGTTGCTTCTGCAGTCCGGCCAGTTCTTTCCGGGTTTCCGCAATGGCGCGCGACAGTCCCTTGCTGCCCGCCATGACGTTTTTCAGTGGACGCGCGGCGCGATCCACCATGTCGAACACGACGCGCAGCTTCAGATCCTGATTCACTTTTTCTCCGCCCAAGGGTTGCGGGCTATCACATCATTTTCATAACGGGCGCGCGCCCGTTCCCGCCAGTCTGAGAGCTCGTCGACAGACATTGCGCCCATCACGTCAGGCGTCCAGCCGAACACGGTCGCGATGTCTGCCATAGCGTCTTCGACTACGACCGGGATGCCAATTTCTCGCGCTGCGCCTTCGGCAGAAAAAAACCGATGATGACCTCGCCGAACTTGGCGAGATCGGCCGGGTCGAGTCCGTCGACCTCGTGCTTGACCAGAGTCGGCATGGAAATGCGCGGTAGCACGAGCAGCAGCGCATTAACGTCGCCGCTCAACAGATCATCGAGCCGCACGCCGCGCAATTCGCCTGAACTTGGCTTGCGCAATACAACTTGGCCGATGTCAGTATTGCCACGGCGGATCGGCTCGTCGAGCATGATCGCGTTGTCCGGCGTCTGCGCAGCCACGGCGGCCGGCTCGGATTGGCCGATCGTGTACGCACTCATGTCGGTCGCGAATTGACTGGCTTCCTGAGCGCCGAGCACTGCATCGCTATTCTGAAGTGGGCTGTTCACTGAGTTTGCTCCTGTTGCTGAAAGTTGAATAAATGAATGCACGACCCCGCGACCGCGCGCGATCAGATACCGAGAATGCGCCGCACTTCGGCGAGCACGTCCTTACCACCCATCACGGCGATAAAGTTGATCATGTCGATTTCGATCACGTCCTCGCCGTCGATCGTCAGCTTGTAGTACGTGAGAGGCATCGTCGCCTTGACGGTCGTCTTGTCGCCCGGCTTGAATGAGCCGAAATCGAGTTCCTTCTGGCGGCCGTGTACGACGATTTCAACCGCCGACCAGTCGCCGGTATCATCGTTCTGCACGGCGCCGGCGAAGCGCAGCATGATTGCGTCGGCAGTGATCGCGCCGAACTGCGTCAACATATCTTTGTCGATGCCGCCGACCGACCACTCGAATTCCATTGCCTCCATACCCATATCGAGCTGGATTGGTCCGAGCATCCCGGCGCCTCGCCATTCCTCCATTTTCCGCGTCAGCTTCGGCGGGGTGACTTCCTCCGCCTTGCCCCGATACGACACGCCGTTTTGAAACACATTGAAGTGTTTCAGGACCGCTGGCATACCCATGATTTGCACTCCTTTCTGTATCAATGGCTCGGCGCGATCGCGCCGGCCAGTCCGTTAGCCTGCGGCGACCTGTTGGGCAAAATCCATCAGGTATTCGTCCGTTTGGACCTGAATGAGTGTCAGGTTTTCGAGCGGCGGTGTCGGCGTGTAGCGGTATCGCACGGCGAGCTTGCCGTCGATCAGCTCAGCGACGCCGTTGCGGTCAACCGGGAAATCGGCGCCCGCCCCGATCAACTGACCCTGCGCGACCATCGAGCGGAATTTGGCGCGGATCGAAGCGATGATGTCACGCGGCAGCATTGGCACAATCACGCCGTCGATAACCGGCATTTGCGCTTCTGCGATCGTGTCCGCGAGCACTTGCGCGGTGCGCGTGTAGCTTTCGAATTCAAATCGCGGATCGTCCGACGTCGTGCGCGAACCCCAGAATCGGAAGCCATCGCGGCTGACCAGCGTCGTAACCTGATTTTCGTTCAGGAAACCCGCATCGGTCGCCGGGTTTTGCAAATCCCACGAAACGGATTTGCTGATGCCGGTCACCCCATTGACGCTGATATTGGAAATCGTCCGGTTCCAGCCGATCGTCTGATCGATTTTCGCGCGCAGACCGACCGCGTAGGCGACGGCCGGAACCTCGATCGACTCGGACGCCTGATCGTCCCATGCAATGAAATCCGGCCAGATGATCATGATTTCGCGCTGGCCGAACTGTTTGCGGTACAGCGCGGCCGCCTCTTTCGTCTGAACGAGCTCGCCGTCGTCGTCTCGCGCGGCGACATACGCCATTGCGCGCGTTGCCTGTCCGAGCGACGCCAGCGCGTTCGCAACCGGTTGCGTGTCGAGCCACGGCGCAGCAAGAATGCGCGGCTTCACGCTGACAATGCCGGACGCCGCCTCGAGCGCCTTTATGCCGGTACGCGTCCCATCGGGCTTGACCGTGCCAATCACGTTTGACGTTGTTTCGGCCGCGCTTTCGCCTTCCGCGACGCGCACGACAACGGTTTGCGGCCGCGCCTGCAGCGAAATGGCATTGAGCACCTTGTACAGCGTGCCCGACGTGCCAGCCTTGCCGAGCGCGCCTTCCACGTCCGTCAGAAGCACGGGCGTATCAAGCGGAAAAGCATCTTCGTCGGCATCGTCTGCCGTGCAGATGATGCCAATAACGGCGGTCGAAATCGTCGTTATTGGCCGTACGCTATCGGGCGATTCTTCGACGGTTACGCCGTGGTGAAAGTCCTGCGCCATGATGTCGAACTCCTGTCGTCAGAGCGGGCAACCGGCCCGCCGGTGTTGCGGCGTTACGCCGGTTCATTCCTGTTTCGTTTCGCTTTTCGTGAGCGTGTCGTCTGCGACGCGGCTGGTTCCATTGAATCCGCTTCGGGCTCCGGTTCGAAATGTGGCTCCGGTGGAATCTGCGGTTCCGGTTCAGGCTCCGCTTCCGGCGGTGGCGGCGTCCACGGGGCCGGTGTATCGGGCCATTGCACGTCGTCCAGCGACGCCGCGGTTCCGATCGCACTCACCAGCGCCATCTGGTACGCAGACCACGCCTTGAAGTAGTAGACCGCTTCATCATCGAGCAGTCCCGCGGTGAGCGCGTCCGCTTTTCCGGCGTTTTCGCTTTTCGCGCGCTGCATGCGATCTTCGAATTCGGCCATCATCGCCGCGCGCTTTTCCTGCTCGATCAGCTCCGGCGAAACTTCCCACTCACCGTTTATCCACGTATGCCTATCTGACGGCCTCGGATCTTCCGTGAGCCCCAACTCTTCCGGTGTGACGCCTGGCGCTACTATTTCCGTTGGCTCACCGCTATCCGTCCTGTACAGCATGCGCCCACGATAATCAGGCAACAGCGTCCACGCGCCATCCCTGTAAAACGGCCATGTCCTTGCCGTCCTATCAGGCGGTTGATCCGTCGTGCTGAATGCAGGAAATAGCCATCGCCCATCATTGCGCGGATCCGCATCCGCCATGCTGCTGCCGACATAAGCGCCGGTTCCCGAGTCGTACTGATGTACAAGCATTGCTCCCCCTCCTAGTAAGCGCGGATCATCGCCAGAAGCGCGACCGATCGCACGCGCGTTTCTGTGCCGCCGTCCGCGTTGATTGTGACTGCGTGACTGTGAGAACCGTTTGCCGCAACACCTACTGCGTGCGCGTGATTACCATCTGCGTATAGCTGGTGTTGGTGCAAGCCTTCCGGGCTTGTGAGCATCCAGAAGTTGTCATTGTCGTGCTGACTCGAACCTATCTGTGATGATCCATATGTGCCCCACGGAAAACCTGAGTAGTTTTCTCCCCATGGAACTACGTGCTGATGCTGCCCTTCAGCTAAAGTGTAGCCACCATGCGAGTGAAGACCCTGCGCGTCTGTCCAACCCAAATGGTCGTGCGATCCTTCCGCTGCCGTCGATGCTGCGTGCGTGTGCGATCTGTTCTGGCTGTCCTGCCACGATCCGATTGCGCGCCCCGCGTCGATGCCCCGACCATCGTCCCAGCATCGGATTCCTTCTCCGCGCAACTCAGGAATTCGGAACGTGGTGGCGCCGTTGCCAGTGGAAAAGCATCCCCAATTTCCCGCGCCCCACTGACCGTCATCGACGAGCGCACCGCTCGCCTGAGCATAGGCCCACAGGACCGGGTAGTCGGCACGATTGAGCAACGCGCCGTTCGCCTTCAGGTAGCCCGCACGCGCTGCCGTGCGCGGTTCGAATACGATCTGCCCGATCGTCGCCGACGAGATTGCCGAGATTGCCGAATTCAGGAATTCCGTCGTGACAAGTTTTGTTGATACGTCTCCGACCAGGGGAGTCCTCGCCGTGATGTAGCCACTGAACGCACCCGACCCGCTGACCTGCAGTCTGTTCTCACCGTCGTCGACGCCCGTACCAACGATCGCGTTACCCTTGCCCGATAGATACATGCGGCCGACGATTCCGGCTTCCCCGTTGCGAGTAATCCAGCTTAAGGTGCTGCTTCCGTCCGGGTTGATGTGACCGTTGATTTCCGCTGCGGCCTGCCCGGCCAGCGCATCCGACGTGGTTGAGCCCCACCGAAAGAAAATTGAACCGACAGTCCTTTGTACTGCCGGCGGATCCGCAACCAGCACGGTGCTGTTCGCAAACACGAAATGCGGCTGATAGGTGGGATCGTCCCGGGCAATACCCATCCGGTATTCGTTCTGGAAGGTCTTTGCCCCCGTCATAGACACATTCCCATCAAACACCGAATCGCCGGCGACCTGAAGTCTTTTCTTGCCGTCGTCGTCGCGCACGCCGATCAAAACCCGACCGCCGTACGTGATCCTCATTGCGCGGACCTGATTAGCATCGCTTCCTGCGCTATTGGCGACAGAGTTGACATAGAAGTCGAGATATTCCTTACCCCATGTCCCGCCATCGAATCCGCTGCGAATCGACGCGGCAAGCCACGCTCCGGTGTCCGTGCCAGTGCCGAAGGTCGGTCGAAACCGCAATTTCGCTTCCCGGCCAAGCCCACCGCTGGTGCCCCGCAGCTCTAGCTGCGCATCGGTAAGGGTGGGCACCGTATTAATCCGTACGCGACCGCTGAAATCGTCACCCGTGCGTTTGGCGTATAGAGTCCCAGCCGTTTTAGGCGTGAGAACGCTCCGGTCATCCGTGCCCGCATCTACTTCGGCCTGCGTGGCGAGCCGCACCACGCCCAGCACATCAGTTGTCGCCGGCGGGTTCAGAAACATCGTGTCGCCAAGAACGAGCTGCGACGCATCGAACGACGCAAATTTGACGTCGGCCGAAAGCAGCATCTTTGCCTGCGGCGATTTCTCTGTTATCGGAGTGTCCTGCACATACAGGCCGAATAACTCGCCGGTATCAAGATACAGCGCGAACGCGTACATCGTGTACTGATCGCGATCAGTATCGAGCATCGTCACGTGGATCTGATCGGGCGCGACGTTCTGGCCGCCAAACGTGGAAATGCGCTTGTATTCCCCCGGCATGACCGTCATGTCCGGCGCGAATTCGAACGGTTGCACCCCGACGCCGATTTCGACGACTTCCCTTTTGTTCGTGCCCGTGTTGCCCAGCGACACGAACGCGGCGCGGCCGGCATCGGTAATGCGAAACGGAATTCCTGTTTCGTCCATGATTTGCTGTCAATCCGTCAGTGAGAGCCGCCGATATGTCGCGACCTGAGCGCCCGCGATAACCGGTTGCGTTGCGTTTACCGAAAACGCTTGTGTGAACGTGTAGTGCGAGCGCAGAGACTTCGCGCGATCGACCTCGCGCAGAATGTCGGCAATGTAAGCGGCCGATACCGGATTGCCGTCGTGCGCCGCGACGGTCATGTAGAGATCAAACGTGTAAGGCTCGCCCGGCGGCTCCATATCGAACCATTCGCGTATGGCGATATTTCCGCCGAAACTCTGCGCCGCCGCGCGAACCGCCGCGACCGTGCCGGCGCGCATGGCGATCGGAATAGCGGCCTTCACACGAGCACGCCTGATCCGTTCCGGCCAGTCGTTGCTCCACGTCATCACCCCGACTTCCCATGCGAGCCACGGCAACAGATCGAGCGGGATCGTGTCAGGGTTCTTCAGGTCGGCGATCGGAACCGGCAATTCGCCAATGCGCGCGTTGATCGCGGCAATCGCGCGCATCAACGGTGTTGCATTCGGCGGTAATACACTATTCGTCATCGGGGCTTTCCATCGCTACATCGACGTCCGCCGGGTCACACCAGGGCGCCTGTGTCCTCGTTACCGTCACGTCCGCGGCCGGTTCGATGAGCGTTACACGCTCGACGCCTTCGACGTGCAACGCCGCATAAATGCCCGATAACGTGACCTCGCGCCCGAGCCGGTGTGACCGTTCCCGATAGTCGGCCAGGCGATCGAGAGCTTCCTGCAGGACCACGCTCGAATCGGGTCCTGAAAACGGTCTGATCCTCGCGACGACGCTATATCGCACAACTTCAGCGCCCTGCACCTTCACGTGGTCCGTAATCGGTCGCACGTCGTCATCGCTCAACGCCGCGTTCACCGCATCAATGACGCTTTGATCCGGCGTGCCGTCGCCACGCCGTGACAGGATCGTCACGAGCACATCGCCGGGTTCTGGCGACGTTGCTGAGGCGTCGAGCACGTCGCCGTGTGCGTTGCGTGCGTGCGACTGATAGGCAAGTTCCGGCCCGGCGACAGAGAACCCTTGCGGCGCGAGCTGCGTTCGATATCGCAAATCGCCGTCTTTTTCCATCACGGCGGCCGCGCCGGTTTCAGGGTCGGCCGGCTCGATCTCCAGCCGCTCGACGTCAAAGAACGCGGCCAGATGCTCAAGCGTCGTTCCTTCAGCGAACGCCAGCAAGACGCTTCGCGCGGCATCGTTAATTTTCTGGATCAGATAAATCTCGCGATAGACGCTTTCCTGCAGAGCAATCGTTAGCGGTTCGGATTCCAGTTCAAGTGTGGCGGCCACTTCCGCCTGTCGATCTTCCGGCATGAGCGCGATCACGCCGGCCTTGCGTTCCGCCAGAGTTGCCTCGAAATCGATCTGTTCGACAACATCCGGGGCAGGCAGACGAGACAGATCGATCGGCGCCGTACTCATTGATTCCCCTTGACGGCGACCGTCGTGCGGATAGGTACACGCGTTCCGTTCGTCACTTCGTAACCCTTGATCAGCACAGGAAGTCGTCCATCGCGGAATTCGCCGGAGGCCATCGCCGCACTGTCGAAAGTGACCGACTCCAGCACGAGACGCGGCTCCCACGTCATCAGCGCCGTTGCGACCGCCGCATAAATGCGCGCCATGCTTTCGCGGTTGCCGATAGCGTCGACGAGATCAGGCAATTCCGATCCGAACGCGCGACGCTTGACGCGGAGTGCGAGCGGCGTCGTCAGGATGATTCCGACCGATTGCGAAAGATGGGCAGCACCGCTGATGGAGCGGCCGGTGTTGGCGTTCATGCCGATCATGAGCCGCCGCCTGTCGGGATCGGTTTGCTGGTTCGCGCGAATTCGCCCTGAGCGTCGTGCGGGTGATTGACGAGACTAACGCCGCCGGAGTCGAAATCGGGCGCGGACACGGGGCCCGTAAATTCGGCGCTGCCCTTGATCCTGATGACCGATGCGCCGCCCTCGCCGCCCTCGCCCGTTGCGCCAGACAGAAAGGAAAGCGGACCCTCGACAGTCAGCGCGCCCTTGCAGGTGGTCTGCGGTGCGTCGAACGTGATGGATTGCGACGCCTGCACCGTGGCGGTTTTCGTGTTGATCTCGACGGTCGCCGGCGCCGCCATTCTGATAACGCCGCCTTCCGGCAATGCGACCGTCAGCGCGTGGCCTTCTTCGTCGTACGTGATACGCGCGCCGTCGCCAAACTGAAACACGTGCTCGCTGATGCTCGCGGACGGCGCCGGGTTTTCTTCGGAATACAGCGCACCTGTTACGGTCGCTTGTGACAGATCGCCATTCGGGCATGCCACGCGCACCTGTTCACCGATCGTCGGCGCGCTCCATGAACGCATGCTGCCGGCGCGCGCCGCTTCGAACGGAATCCAGTCGGACTCCTGTCCCTGATCGTCGATCGACGGATCGCCGATCGCCACGCGACAGCGCGGCGCCGCTGCATCGGAAACGTCGACGTCGATCACCCGCCCTGTCTGGATCGTGTTCCGCGCCCTGCGCTGCGCTTCGTTTGCCTTGTCCACCGTGATCCCGTGCGAATTTCCTGAATACGCTAATCGTGCCGCGCGCGCACACGCCGGGCGAGTGATCGCGCCGGGACTCGGACTGGGTACAGAATCAGGGGGAATGCGCGCGCCAGTGGAGCGGCGCGACGATTACGAGTTTATGTGCTCGACCAGCATGTCGCGGATAAATGCGTGATCGGCGTCAGTGAAACCGAGCAGCACGCGACGAGGATACCGGTAGGTCGGACCGTGCGGATCGACGGGCGCGCGCTGCCCCTCCTGGTGGACCGCCGCGATCTGCGCCACGCGACCCTCGAACCCAACGGCAAGGCCGCCGTCTGTCACTTCGACTTTCAGCCATTTCGCCGTGCGGAGTTTGGCGAACATCGCCTGTCGCTTAATGCGGCCGACGCTCGCACGCGCGCCCGCTTTCCTGCGCCCGCGCTTTCGCTTGCGCGGATCGTAGGCGGACCCGTCCGGGTTCTTTTGCGCGGCGATGCGCGCGCTCTGACGCTTGCGCAGCTCGCGCGCGATTTTGAGCAGCAACGCGCGCCGATTTGGCGCGGCGAGCTTCGACAGCAGTTCGCCCGCCCACGCCTCGATCGGCGCCGTCAGATCGTCATTCATGGGCCGGTGTCGTCGATCGGTTTGGCGCCGGTCGCGGCGTCGCGCGGCCGCAGCCATCCGGCCGAGTCCAGATTGATATTGGCCGGCAAACTGTCATCGACGCGTTTGAATGTGCGCGAGCCGTCTTCGTGTTGGACCTCGACGGCACGTTCCACGAGGCGCACACGAATCGACAGATCGACGCATGCGTTGTTCAGAATATCGGCTTCGAACGTGATACCGGTCGTTGCATTGTCGGGGTTATCGAGTAGGTCCGGTTGATTGGCTTTTGCCCATTCGAGAATGGCCGCCATCAATACGTCATTGTCTCCGGTGAAATCCGTCAGCAGCAGCCAGGCAACATACGTCCACTGAAATGATGCTGATTTGGTGCCGGTGCCCGTCACCGAGCCATTGTCGATAAACACGAGGAGCCTGTCGGGGTTCTCCGCGAGCTGCGGGAAAGCCGCCGTAATGGCCGCGCGCAGCGAATCGATTTTTTTCATGGTGCGGGCGCCGAAGTTGGCGCGGGCATTGCGGCCCGCTTTTGCTGGCATTCATAAATCATGTCGACCACCGCCGCGCAGTTCGCCCACGCCCCCTTAGCGGCCGTCAGCGCCTTGTTCAGATCGCCGTTCGTCGTCGGCGCCGTTGCAGGCAGTTTGCAGCGCGTCACCGTCTGGCACTCGTTGATAGAAACCACAGGCGCCGGTGATAGCGGGGCCTGTTTGCAGGCGGGCAATATCATCAGGCAGGCGAGTATCAGCCCACGCGCGGGCTTCTGGCGATTCATTCAGGATTCTCCGGTAGTCGTCATGCAGGCGCGCGAGCTCGCTTTCGACCTTCGAGCGCGACGCCTCAAGCTGCTTTTGCTGCGCGTCGCGTTCCGCGGCGTTGCGCTTCAGTTTTTCTATCACCTGATCGCGATTTGTCACCTGCTGTCGCGCATCATCGCGCGACTGTTTCGCGTCGCGTTCGGCCTGTTGCGCTGTTTGAACATCGGCCTGCAGCCCGCGCACGTAATGGACGCCGCCGAGCAGAGCGAGCACGGCCGCCAGAATGACTCCGAACTTTAGCGTCACTGCGCGACCCCGAAAGCGCGGTTCAACTGCCAGCCGTATTCGAACGTTTCTTGACTGGCATCTTTTTCCGCGATTTCGATATAGCGCACGGACTGTTGCGCCGCGACCATGTTGAACAGCACGCGTTTTCCGTCCTGGCCGCGCTGCGCATAGAACGCCTTCATCGCGGCAAGCGTCATCGGTCCGATACCGCCGTCGACGGAAATGTCGGGATAGCTTCGCGCCTGCTGATTCAGCACGTTCAGCGCGCGTTGCAGGAACCGCACACCCGTGGCCGGCCCCATGTTCACGCCGATATCAAACAGCTTTTCGGCGAGCGCCGCCTCGATCGCGTTGACTTGATCGAACCGCGGTTGAATCCAGTAGCGTTGCCGGTAAATGTCGACCGCGACAGCGCGCGGCATTTGCGACATGGCGCCGTTGTACCCATACGCGCGCGCGGTCGCGACCGTGATCCCCCAAATCGTCTCGCCGCCACGGTCCGCGCTATTGTTGACGTATCCGCCTTCGCGCGGAATCAACGCTTCGATATACGTGTCAGGTGCCACCATTGTCGTTTCCCGTAAGTGTCTGTTTCCGATCGTTCGGCCGTCTTACTTCGGCGTGTTTGCGCTGCGGTCGACGGCCTGCATGAACCGGTCGAGATAGCGGCTCAGTACACGCGAACCGCCATAGCCTGCGATCAGGATCGCGCCCGCTTCGAGAATCGCGTCCGACTTGAAGTACTCGAGCGCCAGAAACGTCGCGATGCCAGCGACAAGCGACGTCACCATGTCGCGTAAGATTTCGAGCCACACGCTGCGATGTTCTGTGGTGCCTTCGGCGAGTTTCTGCAGCGTGCTCGCCAACCCACCAATCAGCGCGAGAAAAGCACAGATCAGCGCGGCCGACATGGACAGGCTCGATACTTCGTCAGCTAGTGCAGAGCCGAGCGCCCACGCGGAAAACGGCCACACCAGCGCGATCCATAGCCACGTCCACTGATAGCGCCTCAGATTTCGCACTTTGCCCCCCGGTGTCGCTTTTCGTGTTGATCAATGAAGGCCATGAGCAACGCGGCAACCGCCACACCGAGCCAGGGCGCACACGTGCCAAGCGAGTCGCCGGTGAGCCGTGCCAGCACGAAAGGCGGGATCACATAGCAGGCGGCCGCCGCCACATACACATGGTGTCGATGCACGTCGAGCCATCGCCACCTGTAGCGCTGCGGGACCGCGTTCATCAGGACGTCGAGAATCAGCAATGCCGCAACCGCCATCATCACGAAGGCGATCAGCGCGCCGATCATGTTGTCGACGTAAAGCATCATTTCCATCGCCGAGTACGGCATCATGAATCCGCCAACCACTACCCACACCGCCAGTGCCGCGATTGCGGCACGCAACACAACGTCAACCATCAGCATCCTCCAGAATTGCGGCGTGCTTCGCATATCCACCTCAATCGAAAAGCTGCACGAGTTGTGCGGTACCCGTGACGCCTGTCGGGTCCGGCATGCTCACGGGGAATCCGGCCGGCAGAAAAACCCCCTGCGCCGCCAGACCCGGATTCGCTTCCAGTACAGCCTCGACTACGCCATCCGTGCGGCCGTAGATACGCCAGCACATTGCGTCGATCGTTTCGCCCTGCAGCGCCCTAACGTTCATTTCAGATCAACTCCGCAGTCAGCCGCGGCCGGCGCATGATGTCGCTGACGGCCCAATAGGCGTCGCGCCGTGCAGCATCGGGCGAGATCGCAAGCGCATCGACGCGCCGCTCGCCATCCTTCGACGTGTCGTAACCGCGATACCGCTCGACCAGCAGCGCGAGCGCCCAGCCGTAGACCGCACGCCGGTAACGGGCGATCTGAACGTTTTCGCCGCCAATGGTCGTCGCGCGCGTGGCGGCCAGATTGGCCGCGCCCTGCGCTTCCTGTTTCTCGCGCCAGTCGGCCAGCACTTCGACCGTATGAAAAACACCCTCGAGCACCGCCTCGCGTAGCCGTGCGTCCGTCACCGTGCCGTCGAGACGAAGCACGGCGCGCGCGTCGCGCAGCTCGATGTCGGGATACCATCCATCGCCGTCGATGACCGGGTCGACCGGTGGATCGTCTGGCGCCGGCGCAGTCGTCGCCGGTATGGGCGCGGTCGAAACAAATCCGCTCACAGGTTCTCCATATGACGACAGAGTGGGCGGTGGACGCGCACCAACAGGCCGGACACAATGCCGGCGCGTGGTGCGCGTGCCGCCCTGTCGCGGGGGACACGGTTAGGCGTCTGCGGCCTTTTCAGACCCGCCAGACGCGGAAATAGACGCTTCGAGACGGGCGATATCGCGCTTGACGCCGATCTTGTCGTTTAGTGCGAGTGCCCGGCGCAGCGCTTCGGCCGCGACGACCGGACGATCGGCGCCGACCGCGAGCCCGTACGCCTTGTACAGTTTCGCCCTCACCTGATCGACCATGTCGTGATCGTCCGTTAGCGCGATCACGCGCGCGAGCAGTGTCGCGGGCACATCGGGCGTTTCCGCGATACTCTCCGCGACAACTTCCGCCAGCGAACGCTCGAAAGGCGCGGGCATCGTGAGGCCGTGCCGGATCGCGTATTCCGCGATGTTGAGCGCGTCATAGATGGCTCCGACGTCGACGAGCCACACCATCAGCGTAAGCAATACGTCATCCTGGCCGCCCGCGTCCCGTGCGACAACTTCGGTCACGTACGGCCCATAATCCGGCAGCACTTCGCGTTTGATCTCGATCTTTTTTTCAATCGATTTCGTCGCCTTCAACCGCTGCTGATCGGCCGCGAGCTTCGCGCGCATCAGATCCTGCGCGCGCGCCTGAAGGCGCGGCGCACTCCCCGCGGGTCGCCCGGCATCGCCGCCCGCGGCCGCGATTTTCTTCAGATGCCGGGAAATTGGCGTGTCCCGAGTCATGTCGGTCCTTATGCTTCGGCCAGCGCAGCAGCGCCCGCGAATTCGACGTCATCGATCAGACAGCCCGCCTCGTAGTCCTCGACCACGTATGCGTCGTTACTGGAGTTGAAAAACTCGTAACGGTCGCGCTTGGGATTGTCGATGAGGGTCGACCGGCGGCCGCCGATCTGCCAGTAGAGCGACAGGTTTTTGAGCAGCGTGATAAAGAGCTTGCCGCGCGGCATGAACGGCACACGCATCGCCTTGATACCGCCCATGCGCTGCTGACTGACGATCGTCGCGGCCGCGAGTTGGTCGACCGGCCGGTTGTCGTCATTGAGCACGACGAAATAGCGATCGAGCAGCGTTTCCCGGCCGCACAGGACGACGAGTTCGGGATTGTCCGCGTGCCACGGCGCGATGAGCGAATTGACCGCTTCATGCACGAGCGCATCCGGGTTTTTGTAGTCGCCGCCCGGCCCGATGACGATAGCGTCACTCATGACCTGCGCGGGCGCCTGCGTGCGGAACTTCTCGAGCCAGCCGACGTTCACGTCCTCGAGATTCGGGTTTTGCTCCCGGTCCGATGTCGCCGCGCGCGACGTACCGTTCAACCCGATGCGGATGCGGTCGAGACCAGTCTGAACAACCTGCATCTGACGAATCATCGTCTGGAAATTCGGCATATGCGCCCATGCGTCGAGCTTCGAGTAGTTCAGCGCCGTGTCGAAGTTCGTTTGCGTGCACATGTACGCATTCGGGTCCATGTCCGTCGGGTCGAAGGGTTCGCGCTCTTTCGCGCTCGTGTCGGTCGTGCTCGCAATGGTCGATCCGACGAGGAGCCCGAGCTTTTCGCCCTGCTGGGCCGTTACGCCGATCACGTTGATCGCCCCCAGGAAAGCGGTTGATTCCTGAATGCGCTTCTCCAACGTCTGCTGCACGCTGGGCGCAACGTTGAATTGCTGGCTTGCGGTCGGCACGCCGTTAAGCTGCGCGATACGGCTCGAATATGCCTCGATCGCGGCGCGGGTTTGCGGTGTCATCTGATTGATCCTTTCGACTGTTCGTGTTGCGCGTTGTGTGGTTCCGGGGTGCCTCGCCGATCAGCAATCCGTCAGATCGCCGCCGTTGCCGCCGGTCGAAAGCGGCCGCGACTGGCTGAACTGTGTGTTTTCGAGCCTAGCCGCCAGATCGGAAAACTTCTGATTGACGCCCGCCACTTCCGTGCGCAACGTGTTGTTCTGTTCGTTCAGCGTGGTCAGCGCCGCCATAAACATCTGCACGCCTGCAGCATCCAGTGCTGACGACTGTTGGACGCCAGCGCCACCGTTGGCCGGTGGCGCCACCGGCGGCGTTGAACTTGCTTGCGGCGCCTCCTGTCGTGAGCTGCCGCCGAAGTTCTTCGAGAAAAATTCCATCATCCGTGTGAAGCCGTCTTTCTCCGCCGGCGTGTCGTGCTCGCCGAAATCCGTGTCGATTTCAGCCGCGGCCGCGAACACGTTTTCCGGCCGCACTTTGCGCGAGCGGAACATTTCCGGGTGTTGCTGCGCGAACGTGAGCACATCCGTGCCGAGACTCGCCGGACTGTCGGTCACGCCGAGACCCACCAGATACGCCTTTCCGCTGTTCGCGAAGTTCGGATCGATTTCGACGCTCGAGTAGATTTTCTGACGGCTTTTCGTCATCGCCTTCAGATCGTCGGTCGGGTCGATCTGCGCGAACAGCGCGAGCTTTCCGCCTTCGACGGTTTCGGCTTTCAAGCCGCGGACGTCGCCATAGGCTCGAAACGGGCCATCCGGGACCATGCCGCGCATATGTTCGCAAAACACGCGCGCGCCGTACGTCGCCGGATTGTATGTGTCGGCCATTTCCTGGATCTGCGCGCGTGAAATTTCTCGGCCGTCCGTCGTCGCGCCTTCCGTCGCGACCCGTTTGAACTTCAACGTCATTTGCGTTTCTCCCTGTCCTGTTCGTTGCGGCCGCTGTCTGTGCCAAGGCGCCGATTGCGCTACCCTTCGCATCGTGCGCGAGCGTTTCCGAGGCTTCAATGTGCGGCGTTGCTCGTGCGACTGTGTACAGATTGCCGCTGCGCGCACGCGCTTGCGCGCGCGATACGCTCGTTGCATGAGCGCCTTTAACCCCTTTGCCGATTTCCCGGCGACCGATGACCCCGCTGTCTCCAACGTCGTCAATCTGGCCGTGCGCCGCGTCGCGCGCGATCTGTTTTGGTCCGGCTGGAAAATCACCGCCATCGCCGATTACATCGGCGAAAAGCGCTCGACCGTGGAAACGTGGAAACAGCGCGAACGTTGGGGCGAAGCAGACGTAACCGATCGAATCGACGCCGCGCTCGAGCAGCGCATGCGCGTGCTGATCGCAAAGGACAACAAAGACGGGAAGGATTTCAAGGAAATCGATCTGCTTGGCCGTGAGGTTGAACGGTTTCACCGCATCCGCGCGCGAGCGGCGCGGGCCAATGGCGAGAGCGCCGGCGAATCGGCTGGCAGCGCCGGCCGTGACACGACGCGCGCGGCCGGGCGCAAATCGCGGCGCAACGCGATATCCGAAGAACAGTCGCAAAAACTGATTTCCGCCGTCAGGGACTCCCTGATCGGCCACCAACACGTGTGGTATGCGAACCGCGCGATGCGTCGCCGGAACATTCTGAAATCACGGCAGATCGGCGCGACGTTCTATTTCGCGCACGAAGCGCTCGCGCGTGCATTGGAGACCGGCTACAACCAGATTTTCCTATCCGCGAGCCGCGCGCAAGCGCACGTGTTTCGCGCGTATATCCAGAAATTCGCATGGCAAGCGGCCGAAGTTGAACTGACCGGCGATCCGATCATCCTTCCGAATGGCGCGTCGCTCATTTTCCTGGGCACGAGCTCGCGCACCGCACAGAGCTACAACGGCGACCTTTATTTCGACGAGTATTTCTGGGTCAGCAATTTCGCAACGCTGAACAAAGTCGCCCAGGGCATGGCGACGCACAAGCATTTGCGAATGACGCACTTTTCAACGCCGTCGACGACGACGCACGAAGCGTATTCGTTCTGGACCGGCTCGCACTACAACAAAGGCCGCGCCGAAAAGGATCGCGTTGAAATCGACGTCTCGCACACGTCGCTCGCTCGCGGCCTGATCTGCCCCGATGGGCAGTGGCGCCACATGGTGACTGTAGAGGATGCCGTCGCCGCGGGCTTCGACAAACTTGACGTCGACGAGCTGCGCCAGCACAACAGCCCCGCCGACTTCGCCAACCTGTATATGTGCGATTTCGTCGACGACACGGCGTCGGTTTTTCCGTTCGACGCGATGAAAGCGTGCATGGTCGATTCCTGGGTCGAGTGGGACGACGTGAAGCCGCTGGAAGCCCGGCCTTATGGTCTGCGCGCGGTATGGGTCGGATACGATCCGGCACTGAGCGGCGATGCCGCGGGTTGCGTTGTCATTGCACCATCGTCCGAACCAAACGGCAAATTCCGCGTGCTGGAGCGCCACCGCTGGCACGGGATGGATTTCGAAGCGCAGGCCGAGAGCATCCGCGCGATAACGCAGCGTTACAACGTGACGGATATCACTATCGACGCGACTGGCATCGGTCACGGTGTCTATCAGCTCGTGCGACAGTTCTTTCCGCGCACGCGCGCGCTTCAGTATTCGCCGGAAGTTAAAACACGCCTGATCCTGAAAGGCTTGTCCGTGATCGGGAAAGGCCGCCTCAAGTTCCACGCCGGCATGACGGATCTGGTCCAGTCGTTCATGTCGATCCGCCGCTCGATGACGGCGAGCGGCACGCGCCTCACCTATACCGCCCCGCGCAGCGAAGACACGGGCCACGCCGACCTCGCGTGGGCCTGTCTGCATGCGCTCGACAATGAACCGCTCGAAGGCGCACAGCGCGCCCGTAGCACCGTGGAGTTCTTCTAATGTCCCATTCGCTCACCACCATCAGCGCCGCCAGCGAAATCGTTGCACGCGATCCGCTATCGTCGCTGACGTCGTTCACGTTTGGCGACGCCGTAACCGCGCTCGAAAGCGCGGACATTTTCAATTACCGCGAGTTGTGGACGATCAACGACTATTTCGAGCCGCCCATTAGCCGCGTCGGACTCGCGAAATCCCTTCGCGCCGGCACGCACCATGCATCTGCGCTGTATTTCAAACGCAACGTATTGGCGTCGACGTTCGTCGAGCACAGGAAATTTTCGCGCGACGCGTTCCGGCGCCTTGCGCTCGACTTTCTGGTTTTTGGCGATTGCTACCTCGAGCGGGAAACGAACGCATTTGGCGGCGCCGTCAACTATCGCCCCACGCTCGCCAAGGACACGCGCCGTAAAACAGACTTCGAAACGTTTGTACAGCTCGACGGCTGGCAGATCGCGCACGAGTTCCCGGCCGGTTCCGTTTTTCAGCTTATGGAACCGGACGTCAATCAGGAAGTGTATGGAATGCCCGAATACATCGCCTCCCTGCAGGCGGCCTGGCTGAACGAGTCGGCGACGCTGTTCCGCCGCCGCTACTATGCAAACGGGTCGCATGCCGGGTTCATCCTGTACCTGAACGATCCTTCCGTCGATCCCAACGACGTCGACGAAATTCGCAAGCAACTGCGCGAATCGAAGAACCTGGGCAATTTCCGAAATCTGTTTATCCATTCGACCGGCCGCGATGGCCGCGGCGAGAAAGGCGCCCTCGAGCTGATTCCGATTTCCGAAGTCGCCGCGCGCGACGAATTTTTCAACATCAAGAATGTGACGCGCGACGACAGCCTCGCCGCGCACCGCGTGCCGCCGCAGCTTATCGGCATCGTGCCGAGCAATACGGGCGGCTTCGGCGCCGCGGACACCGCCGCGCGCGTCTTCGGCCGCAATGAAATCGTGCCGCTTCAACAGCAGTTTGAGCGGATCAACGATTGGGCCGGCGAAAAAATCGTCCAGTTTGGCGATTACGTCGTCCCGCCCGAGACGAGCGCAGCGGCGCCCCGGTAGGCCGAAAACCCTCGATTTTCGACCCCGCGTCTAGCCCTGCCCTTGCTGCGTCTAGGCGCGTCTAGCGGCAGGCATCCAAAATCGGCGCGCTTGCCGGCTGGGCGGGTTCGACGGACCGAGTGAAGGTGCGTCTAGAAACGCCTGATTTTTTGATCGCAGGCGCGGAGGGTGACTGCGATTTCGGGGGCGGGATCGACGCCCCCGCCCCCGTTGCCCCGCTCGCCGGCCGCCCGCGTGGCCGCGAAACCGGACCGCTACGGGCTCGCGAGACATCCGCGAGGCCGCGCGCGCACTGTTCGCCGGCCGGCCGTTCAGAAGCCCGGATTTACGCGCCGATTCTAGCCGGGGTTTTCGCTCGATTGATATCATTTTTTGATAGCATTTCCGTATCATTCCGTGATATCATGCGGACATGAAAACGAAACACGGCCGCACATTGACCGCGATCTTTACGAAACCGACGTTGGGCGGGATCGTGTTTGCTGATATCGAGTCGCTTGTCGTCGCTCTGGGCGGCAGCATTCACGAAGGCGCGGGGTCGCGCATCGCCTTCGAGTTGGACGGGCAACGCCGTTACCTTCACCGCCCGCACCCAGGCAAGGAAGCAAAGCGGTATCAGGTGGAAGAATTGCGCGACTGGTTTATCGAAATGAGGATCAAGCCATGACTAACGCCATGACCTATAAGGGGTATTTCGCCCGCGTTGAATTCGACGGCCGCGACAGTATTTTTGTGGGCCATGTGCTCGGCGTCGACGACAGAATCAGCTTTCACGGCGAGACGGTCGACGAGTTGACGCGCGACTTTCATGCGGCCGTCGATCATTATCTCGACGACTGTGCCCAGGCTGGCCGTGAGCCGCAAAAGCCAGCCTCGGGAAAATTCATGCTGCGCATCGACCCGGCGATCCATGCGCGCATCGCGATCGCGGCCGCGATGGCCGACGAAAGCGTGAATCAATGGTCGGAACATGTGTTAGAGCGTGCCGCGCGTGAAGCGCTAGACAGTTCGACGCATGCGTGAAATACGTCTGTACTATCTGACAGCCTGCGAATGAGCCGGGAGAATCTTATGAGACCGTCACCACCAAGTGGTGGAATGAGAGAATTTGACCATGCTTACTGATGTCTTCTTTCGCAGGTACGCGGATCGCCCGATGTTCGAAAGCGTCGGGCAAAAGGAATCTGCACTCTTTGTTCAGGCATATAGAATCGTCAACGAACAGATTTGGAAGTACTCCGGGTACGACCAGAAGGTCGACGAGAGTGTTAAGACGATCTGGACTGTTATTCACGACCGCCTGTCAATGGAGATCGGGGTCAAGGAACTGTCGCCGAAGTACTACTCCTACCAGACCGAGTGGATGGGCAAACCCTTCACGAACTCGGGTTGGTACGACATGAACTTGGTGGTCGAGCAGTGGCTGAACGTCAAATTCACTGACGACCTTGACCCCGACATGTTCGTCAAGCGTCGCCTAAGCTTCGTCGAATTGGCCTTCCGCACGCGAGAAGAGCAAATAGCTCAAGCGAACGCTGAGTTTCCGCGACGATTGGCCGAGGCTGAATTCCAAGACAGGATGCCCCGGAGACCCACGCAACTTCCTGGCGCGCTGTCCGACAGCGTGCGAGCGATCAGTGATGGCATGAACACGACGTTCGCGGCGAATGTGCATGAGCTGAACGAGCGCCTAAAGCAAGCTGGCATGCCACTGCACTACCACAATGGGTACTTGCAGATTACGCAGGACGAGCGGCTGCAAGAACAAGTCGAGCAACCATTCTGGCTTTTGGTAAAGGATGCTCAGTGGAAGAACGTCAGCATTGACATGGCCGAGGCGATCGATCGCAGAGATACGGGCGGCCGCGATCCATCGTTCTACGCCGCCAAGGCACTGGAAAGCACTATCAAGATTATTTGCGAACTCAAAAAGTGGACTGCCGGTAATGAGAAAGGTGTGTCCGACTTCCTGAATCATCTTGAGAGCAAGGCGAACGGCGCATTCATCGAGGGCTGGGAACGGCAATCAATGCAGCGGTTTTACAGCGACGTGCGGAACGACTTGGGACATGGACCTGGCTCCAAAGACATGCCAGATTTGGCTCCGCAGCAAATAGATCAAACCATCGAGTTCTGCATGTCGTGGGTCAAGAGCTTGATCAAACGACTGTAGCTACGTCTGGACGTTGCAGACCTGAGCAGCTGAATTTGCTCGGCATCGGCATTCCCGTAGGCAGCAGTACCCCTTGCCTGCGAAGCGTCACTTTCGAGTGGTGAGTCGAACGGCTGCAACCGGGTCGGCAAGCGCCTTTCGCGAAAATTGGCGAACAACAAAAAACCCCGCCGTGGCGGCCTTCTCAAGCACTCTGGTATGTTTACGGCTCTCACACCTGAAAATCACGGGAGTACAAATGAGACTGTCTGGATCTGAAAATAAGCCAGTCGTACCACCTCCGCAACCGGTCTATCGCGGCCCGGCGCACGACGGAGTCAGGAAAGACGCGCCTAAGCCCCAGCCTTCCACGCCACAACCGCCGCGGCGATAACCGGAATTGGAGATGCTGCGGCCGCCAGCCGCAGCCTGTTCAGGGATGTCGCAACCTGCGCGTTCCGTTGTGCTGCGGCGTCGATTCTTCCCTGCAGCCCTTCGATCTCCACTTCCTTAATCGCATCCAGCGAGAACTCTGGTTGATATAGATTCTTGGGCTCGTTATAGATCGACGGCAGTTCACGGAACATCAGACATCGCTGGACGAGAAGTAGACTCAGGATGAGGAACCACGCTGTAAAGGTCATTGCGCCGACCGATAACCAGCTAACACCACCGCCCTCGATCGCCTTTGCCCCATACGCCAGCCCCCCGCCTACCGCAGCGAGAAATATGGTCAATGTAGTGGCCGCGTCCTTTGCAATCACATCAGCGCACGCATGGTGCGTTTTCAGGTTTTCGATCGCAGACTTTTCGACCCATTCCAGCAAATCGCTCATTTCACCCTCGCGTTGATCGTTCGGCGCAATATAACCCGGCGAAGTGCATCGGCGCGTCGTCCATCGGCTTTTTTCCGAATCCTGACGCCGACCGTCGATCGGGGGCCTGCTTCGAGCTTCGATCGCTGCTTTGATCGCGAGCCGCACGGTCGAGCCGCCAGCAAAGAGCGTTGTTCCGTCGTGCGTCACGACTTCGAAGCCGTCAGCCCACGGGCGGATATCCGAGCCGCGCACTGATTCGATCCAGTTCAAGAGCGCCGTATCGTCGCGCCTTTCGGATCGTGCGGGCTTCTCCGCTGGCCGATGCTTTCCTCGCTTCATACGGATATCCCCACGGATCTAGGCCGGAACGAGATCGACGACTTTCCGCCGCAAAGCGGTCGCCCGCGCTTGCGAACAGCGCAGATGCCGCCTGATATCGGCGACGGTCGGCCGGACGTGCCCGGCTTTAACGTCGCGCGCGAGTCGCGCGGTTTCGTCGACATCTCGCGCCGCTGGCCGTGGCGTTACCGGCGCACGCGCCGCGGTTCGAATAGCCGGTGGCGTCGCTTCGCCCGACTTGCGCCGGTCGGCGGCTTTCGCGCGACTGGTCGCGACTCGCGTTACTACCGGTCGCGTTACCGGCAGCAATGCGATCGTCCACAGCAGACACGCAACCCCTTCCAGCACGGCGGCAAGCATAAGCCCGGTCAACAGATCGACCCGCGCGACCGGCGCGGCTAACAGGCCCGACAGTCGGGATGTGACCGGATCAGCGCGCCGCGCGTTGCTGCGCGCGGCGGCCATGTCGGCGGCGCCCTGGTCGCGCCGTAGTTCGTCGGCTTCAGCGTCGAGCGCGTCGCGCTGAGCTGCCAGCGTCGCCCGCCGCGCCTCGAGCGCCGCGCATCGTCCCGTGCAGCGTTGCGCCTGCGCTTCGCCGAGTTGGCGAACGACGGCGACACGCTCCATCATCACGGCCGGCAATGTGCGAGCCACCGCCGGCGAGTCGACAACCATCGACCGCGCGCGCAGCTCGCCGGCGTGCTGCTGCGCGAGCAGAAAGAAACCGGCGTGGCCGTAGCCAGCGCTCGCGAGGCATGCAATCCACAGCGCGAAGGCGACGGCGCGAACAGGTCCGCTCGCGCCGCGCACTAGCGCTGGCAACAGGTGGGCGCTGACCACCAGCACGGCGCCGAGCGCAATCCAGTTTCCGCGCTCCGCGCTTGTGCCACCGCGTTGCCAGCCGCTGAGCACCGACAGCGCAAGCGCGGTTCCGGTTGCGGCCACGGCCAGCCCCATGCATGCCCATCGCGCAGCAGCGCTTGCTGCGCCTTCTTCGATTTCAACCGTCATTGTCCCCATTCCCCGGCGGCGAGTCGCCGACCAGCAGTGATTCGCCGAGCGGCAGATCATCAAAGAGTTGCAGCGTGTCGCGACGTTTCGCCTTCTGAACCGGCGTCGCCGGCAGCATCGTTAATTCGGTGCGGTATGTGTGGCCGCACGTCACACGGTCGCACTGGAAATCCACCGTCCAGCGCAAAGCGGACGTCTGCTGCATAGCCCGCGCTATACCGCGCGCGCCGCAACACGGACAAGGCATCGTCCACCGCATTTCAGCCCCGAACTTGCTTGGCGGTGCGAGTATTGACCGATCCGCCAAGCGGCCGGGCCGGCAGCAACGCCAGATCGTCGCGCATATAGCGCGGTGCCGGCGGCGAAAGCGAGTGCAACACCTCGAGCGTTGCCGGCGCGCGAAAACCGCACAACGGACACCAGAAGTACAGGCGACGCAACGTGTCCGACATTCTTTCGGAATGACGCGCCTCGAGCGCGTCGTCACACGCCGGGCACTTAATCGACATATCGTTCATGCGAATTCCTTCGTTTGTGTTGCGGTTTGGGCGATCGCGCCGCTAGATCGGCGCGATCGTAGTCGGCGAGCCAGTCTGTTATGTCGGGATCTGGCTCGCGATCGCGATCAGCGCCGGCCGCGAAAGGCGGTGCATGCGTACAGTTATTGACACGAGTCCAAGGGCGCACTGCGTGCGCCAAACCCACCCCTAGATTCAGGCGTTGCGCGGTCGAGTGGCGCGCGCGATCGAGCTCGATATCGGTCGGCTTGCGCCGCTCGATCGTCCACGTATGGCGGGACGTGAAAACAACCATGCTGCGCAGTTTTGGCAATTCGACAATGCCGTCTCGCTCCAAGCGGATTTCACGAGCTTCCAGCCCCTTCACCACGTCGCCGACCGGCTCACCATAGCGGCCCATCCGCGAGTCGAATTCGCGATAAATACGAACCGGCCGATCATCGCGGCCGCAGTGAATACCGCCATTCGCGCGCACGTAATCGGCCCACGATGCCGGCGAGACGTCCGACTCGTCGTCGCGCTGAATCCGGTTGACCGCTTCATACATTTCGTCGAGTACCTTTGGTGCACCTTCAGGAACCTTGTCCAGGCGTCGCGCTTCACGCCACGTCGTGACCGGCGGTCCGCCTACCTGCTGAAACTGACGAATGCGCCACGTCGACGCCCACGCCTCGACGCGTAAGGCTGTTTCAAGCCCCGGATTGCCTGCGAGATCGGCCTCGATACCGTGGCCGTCAATGTTTTTTGCGACGTACTTCGAGATATAGCCGGCGGCCGTGCCGCGCTGCCAGTCGATCGCCTTGAAGTCGACGCGATGATTTTTAGCACCGCGCTCATCGGGCGAATCCATCAGCGCATAGCGGCGCACCCAGGCGCACAGGCGTGGCAGTAGCGCGCAACGCTCGTCTACCTCGAACACGTCCTTAACGCGGCCGCGTTGGCCGGGTTTTCGCTCGCCGGGACGACGCCGGAAAAGATGCGGCGGAAAGAAAACGAGCAGATGCCAGTGCGGCGTGCCGTCGTGGTTCGGTTCGGCAATGCGGAACCCGTACCACTGGACGCCGTGACGCTTCAGGAACGAGCGCAGCCGGGCGAACGTGGTCGACAAGTAGCGTTGAGCATCACGGGGCGATGTGTTGTCGTATCGTGGATTCGGCCGCACCTGATTGCGGGTCTGCACGATCCGCCCTTTTGATACGCGAATTCTTTTGCCCTTCGTGAACCGGTGCATGCGCGACGGGCATGTCAGCGTCAGGAACAGGCCGACGTGGCCGCTTTCTCTCGCGATATCCTCGAAACCCTTGATACGCGTCATCAACTCGCCGCGTTTGATTGATGGACAGGAAACAGATTTGTCGTGCAGCTCTGCGAGCGGAAAGCTGTCGCCGTCCTCGTTGGTCGCGATCGTGTTTTCGAGCATCCGCCGATTGCGCTTCTTCTGTTGACCGCGCCGGGCCACCGATTCATTTGACACGTAGATATCGCACTGCGCGTTCACGTAGTCGAGCTGAATCGCCGCAGCTTCAACAAACTGCGCGTGCATTTTGCGCAATTGTTCGCGCCACCACTTTGCATCTGTCATACGAAGTATCGCCGGCTGATCTCTCATGCCGATGATTTCTCCTGTTCGCCTCGATACACGTTCGGCCGCTGGTGGCTCGCAGTGAAAGCGGCGCACAAGCCGTTCAAGCGCTGCACGCCTATCCTTGATTTCCCCGTAGACCGATGCGAGCGCGAGGCATTCGACGGCGCGATCTTCAGCGCATGCGCAGATATGCTCGTCGCGCGCCTTCAAAGGCAAACGGATCGCCTTAAGGTTTTCCGTTATGTTGAGTAGGAACAGATTTGCAACGCGACGTGCATCGATATTGCAAGCAGCGTACCGCTCGCGCCATTGCCGCTCGATGCGCGCGCGCCAGCGCACCGGCAATCCGTGTAGACGCTCCCTTGCCCACTGTTCGTCTGACGACATCCGGTGATAGCTCATGCCGTCCTCGAGCCCGCCAGTAATTGATTTAGTCGGTAGTTCATTGCGTGCCTATGCGACTCTTGTGGTGAGGTGGTTAGTTGCTGGCCGTTGAAAATCACTCGCATAGGCCATATGCCGACGAGCACGCCGTTGCCGGCTCGACGTCCGCGAGTAAGTCATATTGCCGGCCGCCGCGGGTGGTCTTGGCCCACTCGACGCGCGCGCGGATATTGAGGTCGGCATACACGCGGCGCCGATCCTTCGCTGAGTGCGCATCGGTCATGAACGTCGAGAAACCGCGCTTGGAACACATGCCGACGATTACTTCCCACTTTTCAATCCGATCGATATGCTCAGGGTCTCGCGCGACGATCTGGCGCAGTTCCGCTTTATTGACGTTGATGCACGGATTGCAACCCACCCGGCTCCGCCCTTCGCGATATAGCGGATTGAGTTGCACTCCGCGTTCGCGTGAAAAGTGGATGACCTGTTCGGCCGTGTCGTTCACGATCGGGCGGTAGATCCATAGACCGCGTCCCACTCGCTCTATCGCTTTCGCGTTGCGCCGGTTTTGCGATTCATCGCGCCTCACGCCCTGCCAGCTGACAACGTTGTAGCCGGCGTCGATGAGATCGATCTGATACGCGACGGCGATGTTCCGCTTCAGTTCCTCCGTACAAAATTGGGCCTTGCGCGAAGGGAAGCGTCCTTTCCACATGCACAGATCAAGAAACGCGTTTCCGCTCGGGTGCATCACGGACAGTGCTCGCCGCTTTGCCTTGTTCGACCATTTCACTTTGCGCCCGGCGTCCCAGCCGATGACCTGTCTCGGTTCATGGCGTAGCAACTCACCGGTCTCGTCGTCGTACACGGCGAACATGTGCACATTGCCGGCCCTATCTTTCTGATAGACGGGCTGACCATTGCGATCTATCTTCGGCACGCGCTTATATTCACGCCGCGTTCGAACGTCGCGCGCGATGAACAGGCGCTTTGCGAGCAACTGCTCAGTGAAATCCGCCTTCAGCCGAACAATGGGAATGTCCAGCGCCTGTTGAAGGTACGTCAGATGGTCATAGACGTGCTGATGCTCGTTTTCAGTGTCGCAGTAGATCGCGCGGATGGATTCACGCGGCACCCGTTCTAGCGCTTTCAGCAGCACCTTCTGGCTGTCCTTTCCCGATGACACTGAGACGACGTGCATGACTGGTCGTGTGCTCATGCGACTACCTTTTTCGGTGCATGCGCGCCGTTCTCGCCGAACATCTTGTCGACCAGTTGAATCCGCTCGCCAATCCAACGCATAGGCGGAATGGCCATGCTGTTGCCTAGTGCCTTGTAACGCGGGCTGTCTGCCGCTGGCTTGCTGAGGACATTGATTAGTGTGTAGTCGTCGGGAAAGCCCTGCAGGCGCTCGCACTCGCGCGGGGTGAGACGGCGTACACCGCAGTCGCTTGCGACGGCTGCGTGGCCGCCGCCATGCCCCTCGCCGCGAAGCGCCCCAGCTACCGGACCAATGCTGAACGCGGTGTTGCCGCCAGCTTTGCAATCGAACGCAATCGGGATCAATGGCACACCGCGCCCGGTTCCGTCTTCGCTTGCGTCAAATCCTTCGCCGCGCAATGTGTGAGAGACAAGCAGAGTTTCCGTTTCCGCGTCGATTCGCTGATTACTTGTAGTGAGCGGTCGAGCCACTTGTGGAATCAGACCGCCGTCGCATTCGAAGTCGGTTCCGAGCCCGCCACCGCCTCCAGTGCGCGCGCTAAGGGTCGGGGCAATTCCTTGCCCCGCTTCGCGGCGCGGTGGAGGACGCCCGCACAGGCTTTCTCGCTCAAAAAGTACCGCTGCAGGTGGTCGCCAGTCTCCAAGATATCCGACAACGAACACACGCCGTCGTCGTTGAGGGACGGCGCGAGCGTGTGATTCCACTCGGATGTACTGAGCGTCAAGAACGCGGTAGGCGAACCCATACCCGAGTTCTGCCAACGCCCCGAGGAAGGTTCCAAAGTCCTGTCCGTCATTTGATGACAAAACACCGGGGACGTTTTCCCATACCAACCAGCGGGCGCGATATCGCGCAGCAATGGCAAGATAGGTGAGCGTGAGGTCGCCACGCGGATCTGCCAGTCCCTTTCGAAGCCCGGCGATGCTGTAGGACTGACAGGGAGTTCCGCCGACGAGAAGATCGATAGCTGCATTAGGCCACCCCTTGAAAGCGGTCATATCGCCAAAATTTGGCACGGCCGGATAGTGATGCGCGAGCAAGGCACACGGAAACGGCTCGATTTCACTGAGGAAGGCAGCGCGCCAGCCGAGCGGATACCACGCAACCGAGGCAGCTTCGATACCGGAGCAGACCGAGCCGAATCGAATGCTCATACGTTGCTCGCTCGATGCATTGTTGCCGGTTCCACCGTCCGCGCATCGTCGTCGGGATTCGCGACACACCACGCGACGACGACGGCAATCGCGATCAGCCAGATCGCCCAAAGCGGCAAAATTTTGTGTTTCGATTCCTGCATCACTGCGCCCCTATTGGTAAAGAAAACGACGCTTTGATATTTCGCGCAGCAACGGGCGAAGCACTTGCATTGCGTCGGCTTCTGCGCGGTCCGATTCCGCGGTACGTGGTGGGATAGACAGATCGGGCAACGCACGCAAAGCGCCTGCGCCTACGCCCAACTCGCCTAAATCCTCGATCAGCATTTCCCGCGGCGTCGGTGTGATGTAGGCGAGCGTGCTCATGTCACGTCCGCCCGGCCGCTTCCACAAAGAGCGGCAATTCGGTTTCATCGCCAGACGATTTAACATGGCCCGGTTCGATGCCAGATGCCGCGCACGCGGATGGCGAAATCCATAGGGTTTCTTCGCGCGCTACCGAGCCCCTTTGGCCCTGGGCGCGCGACTTATGCGACACCCGCGCCCATCCTGCTAGCGCACGTTCGTAAATTGGTGAGGCGTATCCGCTCACAACTGCCATTCCGCGAAGGTTCGCAAGCATGGCGAGCAAATCCGCATGTTCCAAGGTCGTCATTTCATGTCGGTAATCACGCCCACCGCCGTCTGCGTGACCGGACCGGGTCTCTGGCAAATAAGGCGGGTCGACATAGAACAGCACGTCCGGCGCGTCGTGATGCGCGATCAGTTCGACGGCCGGTCGGTTTTCGATCATGACGCCCTGCAGACGCTCGCCGATCGCGCCGAGACGTTTCGGGTACCGCGACCATTGCTTTGCGCCGTCGCTTTGCATGTCGGCCGCAAACCCGGTCGAGCTCTGCAACGGCCGCGTTGACGCCATTGCACCAAATCCCATCTGCGCGCGAACGCAAAGGCGCCTTGCCCGCTCGACCGGATCGGGTGTTCCTCCCCACACCTCGGCAAATTCGACGCGCGAATATGGCGTCAACGTCAGCGCGTCGATGAGCCGCGCGCGCCACGCGCGATCGCGCACGACACGAAACAAATTGACTATCTCGCCGTCCAGATCGTTGTAAATCTCGCCCTTGCTGCGCGGCTTCTGCAAGAGCACGCTCGCAGCGCCGCCAAACGGCTCGACATAAATTTCGTGTGGTGGCAGATGCGACAGCACCCAGGCGGCGAGGCGGAACTTTCCGCCAAAGTAGGATATGAGCGGCGCGGTAATCGCGGCCGCTGGTGTGGCCTTGTTCATGTTCTCGTTGTCCGGCTTCTTCGACAGCAGTCTCGCGCGACCATCAGCGCTTCTGCGCGCGATAGTCCAAATGCGACATTGCGGCCGCCCTTCAAATGCTCGTACCAGTGAAGCTCGCGGCCGCTGAATTCAAAATAGCCGCCGCGCGCTTCTGGCGAGCTCTGAAACGGGCCACATTCAACGATGCCCGGCTCGATTTCACGACTGGTCACAACGCCCCCTCATAAAAGGCAGCACGTCGACGCGGCGCAGCACGGCGCTTTGCTTTTCGAACTCGTCGCGCCTGCGGCGTCGCAGCATTTGCTCGACGTTGCTCGCGCGCACCATGCGTTGAATCGCTCGTGTCTCCATCTCTATAAAATCAGTAGTCCTATTAGTATTCACTGTTCAACCCCTCGAATTAGTGCACTTCACGTTTGTCTTTCGGTGCGCGTCAACTAGCTAGATCGACGTTTGATGAAACTGGAAAGTGAGCCCGGCGAACGCGGGCTATGGAGCGCGGATTTGTGATTGGTTTCTGGCCTTACCGATAGCCGCGACGGCCGAGATCGCGACTGCACGCGTTCGCATCGCCCTTTCGATAGACGCCGCGAGATATCCGCCCGCAGTAGCACTGCGGACCCTTTCCGCTGCGCAGAGCACGGCGCCGGCGCGCGTCGCGCCCCAGCCCGTCATCAGTCCCGACGCGGTGTGCGTCACGATCCACCTATGATCGTGTTCGCGAGGAAGCCAACCGTTACAGTGGACGCCGAATGTAAGCCCTAGATCGTTCTCGATTTCGACGGCTTCGCCCAGGATCATGACCGGCCCACCTTCGTACAGGACTTCATAGCGGATCGGTTTCATGATGTGGCCGTCCCTGTGTCGTCCGGCTCGCGCGTACAATTCCGGTCGCCTGAATTTCCCCCGATATTCGAAGGAGATTGATCAGTATGGATTTCGCATCGTTCGGCTCGGCAGTCGGCGCGCTCAAGTCCGCCATTGAGCTCGGCAAAACGGCGCTTGAATTGCGCGACCTCAACAAAGTCGCACCCACCATTGCGGACATGAACGCGAAGCTGCTCGAAGTTCAGAACAGCCTCCTCGCTCATAACACCCAGCTCCTCGAACTTCAGGGCAAGCATTTCGCCGCCACAGAGGAACTGCGAAAAGTTAATGAAGCTATGGTAGAGCGCAGCCGCTACGCGCTTGTCCATCTCGGTGACGGCGTCTTTACGTATCGTGTGAATCTCGCTCCAAGCGTCGCCGCATCCGGCGATGAACCCCCGCCGCAACCGGAGCATTACATCTGCCAGTCTTGCTTCGATGACCCTGCCGGATCGCGCAAAGTCGTCCTCGCCCCTGTGGGTCACAACGGCAGTCTCAAGTGTTTCCACTGTTCCCGCGGGTACCAAGTCCCACACGACCGGAAAAAAGACGACGAAATGATGCGATGGGTCAATGGCGATGTATGACGAACCCTTATTGCGTTTCATGTTCACCACTCCCCGGCCATGCCGTTCAGAAGGTGCAGCGCTTCACGGGCGCGATCGCGAAGCAACCCTTTTGCAGTGGTGAGAATTACCTGGCCGCGCCGCTCGAACTCGCGGATCACGTCGAGTTCATAGCAGGAGTCCACGACTGTCCACCTGAAAATGTCACGCGATGAATCTGTCGGCCGGGCGCTCATGCCACCACCCCGCGATGCGGTGCGGTGTGAACTGAAGTCCATTTCTGGACTAGGCCAATCATTGAGTCCATCCACGCACGGAAATATGGCTCGACGAGCTGGCGCGCGAGCGCCGAAGGTGTAAGTGTTTGTTGCTGAGAAACCAGCATTTGCAATCCCCTTGTTCAACCCCTTGAACATGAAAATTTAAAAAAGCGCCCGGCTATCGGATAGCAAGTCCAATCCGGCGGGGTTGAGAACCAGTGCCGGGCGACGCTTCGAAGAATAGACAAGGCCCATGACATAGTCAAGCACCTTGACGCATCAAGGGGCATGTCTATTTCAATAGACATGACTATTGAACTATCATCGAGACGGGTTGAACTGTTGGGGGTTGTCTATGAAAACTACCGTCGAGTGGCTCGACGATGTGAAGGCGCGATTGGGCCTTCCATCCGACTACGCAGCCGCAAAAGCCTTGGGTGTAACGCGTGCGGCTGTCAGCAAATATCGAACAGGCCAATCATTTTTCCGTGACCCCACGGCCATTCGCGCGGCCGAAATTCTTGGGATTCATCCCTTCGAAGTCATTGCCGCGGCGCGTGCAGAGCGCTCGCGCGATGACTGTACGAAGGCAATTTGGCGCAATGCATGGGAACTTTATTTGATTGGTGATTCCGCCGATGTTTCGGCAATCGCCGAGCGAAACGATTAGCAGTAGACAGCTTGGTTCGGTGCCCGGCAAGCAACCGGGAGCGACTTTAAACAAGGGGTTTCATGATGAAATTCACCTGCGATCATTACCTAGACGCAGCTAAAACAGCTCAGAAATTGCCGTCCGACTACGCCTTAGCGAAGATGCTAGGCATCCGCCCTTCCGCGATTAGCAATTACCGCATGGGTAGGTCGAACTTCGACGAGGAAACGGCTATCAAGGTTGCCAAGTTGATCGGCATTTCGCCGGCGGAGATTTTCGCCGCGATGCAAATTCAACGGGCAAAAAGTGAAGAAGTGCGGAAGGTTTGGGAGGACGTACTGGAAAAAATTTCCAGCAGCGTATCCAAGGGTTTTCGGTCGCTGGCACTACACGCTAACGCTTGTGGAGTCTGGTTTCCACAGGTTTAGTGCCAGCTAAAGTTAGCCCGGACTTATTACATTATGTCAAATTTCGGTTTTGCATCCTCGCGATGAAATACGTGGGAAATGCATGACTGCATCTCCTTCCTGTCGTCGAATCCGCGCACCATGAAGCAGTTGCGGATCCTTGGGCCGATCAGCATCGCGGCTTAGATTTCAGAGACCCCGGAACCCAGATAGCCGAAGCGCTTGCCATCGGACGGGGCCAATACCATGGCTCAGGCGGGAGGACCGGTGCGGTGTCGGGGGCTGTCAAGGACAATTCTTACCGGGCAACTGTTCCAGATTCTTTCACAGTACTCATCAATCGCTCGATCGGACGAGAATTTCTCCGAGTGCGCCGTGTTGAGAATCGACATGCGCGTCCAGCGCCCGGGGTCCTGCCAAGCGGCGCTTACCCGGTCCTGGCAAGTCACGTAGTCCGCATAGTCGGCGAGTACGAGAAATGGATCGACCTGCAGCAGGTTCTCGACGAGTGGGCGAAACGCCTGCGGGTCCCCGCGGGAAAAAAATCCGCCTGCGATCAGATCGAGCGCTTCGCGCAACTCGGCATTGCTTTCGACATGCACAGCGGGACGATACCTTTCGTGCTTGACCCGCTCTATCTGTTCAGCAGTCAGACCGAAGAGGAAAAAGTTCTCGTCGCCCGCTTTGGCCGCGGTCTTCTTGCCCGCCCCTGGATTCGAATACCACGTGCATGCTGTGAATTTCGTCCACCTACAATCGCTCGATGTTGCCATGAGAGCCCGAGGGGCGCACGTCATGTTTGATAAGCCAGCACTGGATACTAACGAACGCCCCGCCTATCTCGCGTTGGCCGACGAACTGATTCGCTACGATACGACGAGCAGCCGATTAAATCTCGGCTTGATCGAAGCGATCCGGGACCGCCTTCGAACCGATCACATCGAAGCCTTGCGCCTCGCCCGACACGGTGTTGCTGCCTGGCTTTGCTTGCGAACGTTCCCAATAATTGCCCTGATGCAGTGGAGCGTCAGGTCGCCACTGCGGGTAATTTGAGCAAATCCAGAAAAGCACGGGCGACGGGCACGAGTGGTTCTGCGGCGCTGCCCTTGAAAACAGCCGCGAGTTCCCAGCACGGCTCCTCGGCTTCGCGCAGAGTCGCCGTGGCGATCGGCGCGCCACGCGTGTCGCGCACCCTGGCGGAGGCGACAGATTCCGGCACGATCGTTATCGCAAGCCCCTGCGCCGCCAATTCAAGCAACATCGGCATGTCGTTGACCTCGAAGCTGATCTGGCGCTGCAGCCCGGCGGCGGCAAAGCTTCGATCGACGAGCCGTCGCACGCTCCATTCTGGACGCAGATCGGCGAACGTTTCTTCGCAAAGATCCGCGAGCTTTAGCCCGTTAGCCCCCGCCAGTCGATGATGCGTCGCGCAGACGACGACCATTCCCTCACACGCGAACATTTGCGATCCGAGATCGTCCGGTGGCGAATCCGAGGGCTGGGTAAAAGCGAGGTCAAGACGTCCTTCCCGCACCTCGTCGATCAACGCGCGCGAGCCATCGAGTGTCAGATGGATATCGATCCCGCCGAACGCGGCCCGAAACCGCCCCAAGGTAGCAGGCAGATCGACATAAGGCGCGAGACCGTGAATGGCGCCAATGCTGAGCCGGCCGCGTGCGAGCCCGTGCACTTGCGTCACGGCGTGGCGCGCGTCGCGCGCGGCCGCGAGCACCCGCCGCGCTTGCGCGAACAGCACTTCGCCGGCAGGGGTGAAGTCGACTCGCCGCGTGCTGCGGATGAACAACGGTCCGCCCAGCTCGTCCTCCAGTAAGCGGATCGATGCGGACAAGCCGGACTGAACGAGGTTAAGTCGCCGCGCCGCGCGCGTGAAATGCCGCTCTTCTGCGACCGCTACGAAATGTTCCAGCTGCTTCAAGTCCACGTTAGCACCCTTCTCACCACAGACGATTAATCACGAAAACCGCACAATTGGATCATATCTTTCTATTGGAATGTTAAGTCGATCTTCGATATTGTCGGATGCTCCGGAGCGTCAGAGGACCACCGGGCACGAAGTGCTCGCGCAGTGGGGACTTAACGACCGCACCGCGGCCGTGGATTCCGGGCAACATTTATGGAGATTGCTTCATCATGGAATACCGTCAACTGGGCCGTTCGGGCCTGAAGGTGTCCACCATCACGCTAGGCACGATGACGATGGGCGGCAAGGGTAAATTCGCGAGCGTCGGCGAGGTTGGTCTCGACGATGCGCGCCGGCAGATCGACATGTGCATCGACGCGGGTGTCAACCTGATCGATACGGCAGATGTCTATTCCAATGGCGCGTCGGAGGAAATCGTCGGCGAAGCGCTCGGCGGCAAACGCAAAGGCGGCGTGCTGATCGCCACGAAGGCCCGCTTCCCGATGGGCGACGGTCCGAACGATCGGGGTCTGTCGCGGCATCATCTGATAGAGGCCTGCGAAGCGAGCCTGCGGCGCCTCAAGACCGACGTGATCGACCTCTATCAGGTGCACGAATGGGACGGACTCACGCCGCTGGAAGAAACGCTTGAAGCGCTTGATCTGCTGGTTCGGCACGGCAAGATCCGGTATGTCGGTTGCTCGAACTACTCCGGCTGGCATTTGATGAAGGCGTTGCACGTGAGCGAACGCGATCGTCTGCCGCGTTTTGTGAGCCAACAGATTCACTACACGCTCGAAGCACGCGAAGCGGAATACGAACTCGCGCCGATCGCGCTCGATCAAGGGCTCGGCATTCTTGTCTGGAGCCCGCTCGCAGGTGGCCTGCTGTCCGGCAAGCACCGCCGCGACACGTCGCCCGAGGGAACGCGCCAGCTCGCCGGCTGGACCGAGCCGCCGATCCGCGACGCGGAGCGCCTGTGGTCGATTGTCGACACACTGGTCGAGATTGCCGGCGAGCACGATGTCTCGGCCGCGCAGGTCGCGCTTGCGTGGACGCTCGGACGCCCCGCCGTCACCTCGGTCATTATCGGCGGACGTAACGAAGCGCAACTGCTCGACAACCTCGGCGCCGCGAATCTTACGTTGACCGCACAGCAGCGCGAGCGGCTCGACACGGTGAGCGCGCCGCCCCTGCTCTATCCATACTGGCATCAGCTACAGACGGCCCATGATCGCCTTGGGGCGCCTGACCTGTCGTTACTGGGACCGTATCTCGACGCACAGGGTCGGGCTCTGTCGCAGTAAGACGATCTGCGATGGTGAGCGTCCTTGAAACGAACGATGTAACCGACAATGAAGACGCCAAACGCCGCCGTAGCAAGTTGCTCAAACGCCTTCACTATCGGTTGGATGTAATCCTGAAATGATGGCTGAGCGTGGAATCCTCGGCAACCTCGTCGAACAGGACCGTCGGGCGATCAGGCGACGCACGCGATCCATGCTGGGATTCAAGACATTCCGCTGCGCCCGGATCCTGCTGGGCAGGCATCGAAGTAACGCACATGATCGCCAAGGGACAGATGAAGTGTGTTCGCGGAACCCATCTGTCCACCGCCGGCCGATTTTACGACCTCGCAATATAAGCAGTACTGTGGATATCGATCTCCTTCGCCCAGCATTCCTTACTGCGAAAAAACCACCGTGAGTCGAGATTCCACTCGTTCAAAGAGCGTCGATTTCCTGCGCGGCCTGGCGTTGATTGTGATTACACTCGACCACGTCTCGCACAGCGCTCTCTCGCATCTGACACTGCATACCTATGCATTTTGCGACGCGGCCGAAGTCTTCGTCTTTCTCGGCGGCTATGCGAGCGCCGCCGCTTATTGCGCGATGACAGCGCGCGGTGGCGCAGCGCAGGCTCAGCGCCGCTTTCTAAAACGCAGTTGGGAAATCTATCGTGGCTATCTCCTGACGGCCGCTCTGATGCTGCTGTGCGGCCTGGCAATGATCGCGTTGCACATTCACACCGCCGTACTAACCTACACCGATGCGCCACTGTTTTTGGTCCGGCCGCTCCAAACGCTACTCGATATCGCCACGCTACGGCGCCAGCCTGATCTGGCTGCCGTGCTGCCGATGTATATCGGGTTCGCGCTGTGTGTGCCGCTGGTCGCGCCGGTCGTTCGCCGCCAGCCTGCCACCGCGCTGCTGGCGAGCCTGGCGTTGTGGCTGTGCGCACCTTCGCTTGCGCATCTGCTGCCGAGCGCCGACCCTATCGGCTGGTCATTCGATCCGTTCGCGTGGCAGTTGATGCTTATGCTTGGCATGCTATGCCGGCTGCATCCGGTGTCCGCCATGTTCCAGGCTTCGCGCGCCGGACTGCGGCTGACCTGGATCGCGCTTGTCATCGCGCTGGCTTTTGCCGCTTACAGGTTGCTGATTGACAACCAGCCGGAACCCGGCTATTTGAAACAGCACCTGAGTCCCCTGAGAGTCGTCAGCTTCGTCTCGATAGCCTGGCTGGTCGCCCAGTTGAGCCGGCTCGGTTGGATCGACCGGCTGGCCGCGGCGCTACCGCCAGTGGTCACGGTCGGTCGCCAGGGGCTGACCTGTTTTGTCTGGGGAACGCTCATTTCGATTGTTGCCGACACCGCGCTGCAGGTCGCGGCGTCCGCCTTCCATACACGCACGCAAGCGGTTGCCGCGGCGCTATCGGCCGACTTGCTGACGATCGCAGCGGTACTCGCCGTCGCCATCGCTACTGCCAGGCTCAAAGCGAATCGCCCGATATCGCAGCGGCAGCACAGAACTGGACAATATGGATGCCGAGCCGCTGCTCCGAAACAAGAACGGTCGATAGCCAGGCGCCGTGTCTGGGAGACGCGCCGCAGTTCTACTTCACGGTATCGGTTCGACTTCCGCGGGGTATCGCGCCCAGCCGGCCGGTCTCCAGGACAGCTTTCGGGTCGTGGCGTGGGTCGCTCCGGGTTACGGTCAGAGCGCACCATTGCGGGTTGCGACACCGGGAATTGAGGGCCATGCCGACGCGCTCACGGACCTCATGTGGGCACTGGACATCGGCACCGCTACCATTGTCGGCAGTTCGCGTGATTGCCGCCGCCTTTGCGAATCGCTTTCCGGAGGCGGACCGCTCGCTGGTTCTGTCGGCACCGAATTGTCGCGCGCGGACATCTGCGGGGCAAAGCGAAGTCCCGAGAAAAATCGCCGCGTTAGTTCGTGCGAACGCCGCTCGCGGATACGGCTGCGCGGGCTTTCGAAGGATGACCAAGACCGCTCTCTTGCAGCCAATAGCCAAGGCCGACGAAGATTCCACCACCGGCCAGATTGCCTAGCGTGACAAAAAGTTCGTTATGCAAAGCGCCGGCAAACGTGATGTTGGCCGGGTGCTGGCCGATTAGTGCAAGCGCGAACACGAACATGTTTGCGACGCTGTGCTCGAAGCCGCAGGCAACAAACGCAAACACGGGCCAGAAGATCAGTCCCAGCTTTGCACCGTCATTGTTCGTTCGAGCTGCCATCCAGATCGCCAGGCAGACAAGCCAGTTGCACAGGAGGCCCTTCGCGAACAGCGGGACCCCAGGCGTCGCCATCTTCGTCTCGACCGTCTTGAAGAAAATCTCTGAACCGTCGGTTAGCAGTACTCCCCCCCCGGCTGCGTGCAGTATCACCGCGAGCACGACAGCGCCGATCAGGTTGCCGATCCAGCATGTCACCCACACCAGGAGCATGCCACCCACGCCGGTCTCACCCCGAAATACAGCAAGCGGCATATACATCGCCGTGCCGGTGAACAGATCGGAGCCAGCGAATACCACGATGGTGAGGGCACACGCGAAAACCGCCCCCATGATGAGGTGCACATAAGCTGGATCGACATGCGAGCCAACTGAAAACATAAGAATGTCGCCGAACCCGATATAGGCGCCAGCCATTGCCGCGCCGATAAGGAAAGTGAGCGGCGAGCGGAGAACGACCGACACTTTATACGCACCGGCTTTCGAGAACTTATCAATACTGTCTGCGTACATCACTGCTCCGGAAAAGAATCCCCCGTATCGGCTGCCCGGGGGCGTGGCAAATTAGCGCACATAATAGGTCGGTATAAGCCGTTCTTCATTACCAAACCGGCCTGAAAAGGTAACATCAGCCACTTCTTGATGCTGTATCCCTGTCGGAGGGCGGCTTCTGTGCTCCTTTCTGTTGCGGACGCATCGAAAGGGCGTTCGACCGGCTCTGGTGCAAACAGCGCGGGGGCAAGTCGGTTAAGGTATCGGGGCTGAACGAATTGAGAGCCGACGATGAGCAAGCCGAAGAGCCTTGACGAACTGTTCGCAGGCCGTCACTTTGACCGCGATGTGATCATTCCGTGTGTTCGCTGGTACCTGCGCTACAAGCTTAGCCTGCGCGATCTGGTCGAAATGATGGCGGAACGGGTCTGTCGCTGGCGCACACGACGATCCTGCGCTGGGTGCGGCGCTTTGCGCCGGAGTTCGTCAAACGGTGGAACCGCTTTGGTAGGCCTACTGGCCAGACGTGGCGTGTCGACGAGACTTATCTCAAGCTGCGGCAAGTGGGTCTATCTTTATCGAGCGGTGGATCGGGTGGGCCAGACGGTAGACTTCATGCTCAGCGCCAGGCGCGACGTGAAGGCGGCAAAAGCCTTTTTCAGGAAGGCAATCAAACATCAAGGCCAGCCACCGAAGACCATCACGCTTGATGGTTACGCAGCCTCGCACCGCGCCGTGCGCGAGATGAAGGCCGACGGCTTGCCGCCTGAGGACTCGAGGGTCCGATGCTCGAATTATCTCAATAATTCGGTCGAGCAGGACCACCGCAACATCAAGTCCCGGACGAAAGTCATGCTCGGCCTCAAACGTTTCAGGAACGCAGCGATCACTCTCTCAGGTATTGAGTTGGTACACCGTATTCGCAAACGCCAATTCAGTCTCGGGAAGCTCGGCCTCAAAGATACCGCTGCACCCGCACTCTGGAAGGCCGTCCTGTCTGTTTCATGAGGTATCTTTTCTATACGAAAATCTTGTCCACACCACCTATTTGCACCAGAGCCCGCCTGCGTACTCATGATTTCCACGAGCATCGGCAGCAACTGCATCAGGCACTGCCCCTGTGCCGACGTCAGTGCGAATTCTGGCTCGAATTCGATTGCCCCACGCGCCGCGTCGCCGAAATGTCGCTGTGCATGACGCTCGAGCACATCGCGCTCGATACGCAGGATGGCCTGCCGGCAAGCTTCGCCCCACCGCATGCGCAGCGCCAGCGTGGGCGACACCGGTGAGCCAGCGAGCGTCCATATTGAAGTGGACCTGCGCGTAGGCGAGCTCGTACAGTTTGCGCTGCTCGTCGGAAGGGCGGCCGTCACCGATCAATGCTCGCCTCGCATCCATCCCGCTGCATAGGGTATCTACCGAACATTTCGCGCTTGCGTTGTCAGGATGCCTGATATCAAATACGTAACTATCGCGACCGACAGGCGCGTCTTCCAGGACGTGCTTTATTTTGTTCTTTATATCAGCTGGCCTGATATTGCATCAATGGCGATCGGGGCCAGCATCCCCGTCAACGCTCATCGCTGCAATCGCCTGAAACCCGAAGATCCTCAACCGCAGTTCAACAAAAAAACATACAACTGGTCTGGAGACGTCACCATGCAATTGAAGTCGACTCACGTTCTCATGTTCGGTGCGCTATGCGCGCTGAGCACTGGAGCCTTTGCGCAATCAAGCGTCACGTTGTATGGCATCGTGGACACAGGGATCGAGTATGTCTCGCACGCCAACGCGAAGGGCGACAGCGTCTTTCGCATGCCATCCGTTACCGGAGAGTTCCCATCACGCTGGGGGCTGCGCGGCAACGAAGATCTAGGCGGCGGCTACAGCGCTGTCTTCACGCTCGAAAGCGGCTTTAACGTGCGCGACGGCAGTTCTGGACAGGGCGGGAGGCTGTTTGGACGCCAGGCATTCGTCGGCATGAAAAGCCCGTATGGAACGCTCGCGTTCGGCCGTCAGTACACGATGACCTATCTTGCGGTTCAGGGCGCCGACATCATCGGTCCGGACATTTACGGCATGGGCTCCCTGGATGCCTATGTGCCCAACGCACGCGCCGATAACTCCATCACCTATCTTGGCTCGTACAAGGGCTTTACGCTGGGCGCGGGCTATTCATTCGGACGGGACGCGGCGGGTACCGGCAACTCCCCGGGACAAGGAACCTGTACCGGCTCGGTTCCAGGCCACGCCACGGAATGCCGCGACTGGTCCGCAATGCTCAAGTACGACTCTCAATATTTCGGCGCTGCTGCGTCGTACGAGGAGCAACGCGGCGGCGCGACCGCAGCCGCCAACTTCTTCGACGGAATTGCGCCGACACCTCTCATCAACGCCGCGGACAAGGACGCCCGTACCCAACTGAGCGCCTATGCGCAGTACGCAGGCGCGAAGATCGGCGCAGGTTGGATTGGACGCCGCGTAGTGACCCAGTCGCCGACAGTACCGAATATCCGTTCGGATCTGTTCTTCCTGGGCGCTTCGTACATGGTCACGCCTGCGTTCCTCCTCGATGGCGAGGTGTATCGGATCATCAATAGCGACCACGATACCCGCGCCACGATGGGAACGTTACGCACCACCTATCTTCTGAGCAAGCGTTCGTCGGTCTATGCGCAGGCTGCGTATCTCGCGAACAGCGCGAAGGCGCGCTATTCGGTCAGCGGTGGCGGCGGTGGGACCACGCCAGGCGCAGGCATGGGTCAAACGGGCGTGATGGTCGGCATTAAACACATGTTCTGATAGGGCGCGAGAATGAAACGAACTTCAATTGCTATGTGCGTATCGGCAGTGTCCGCGATGCTGGCGGCCTGCGGCGGCGGTTCCGACTCACTCTCCACCCGTGCGACACAATTGCCTCAGCTTTCCGCAGCACGACCCGCGACGCTGTCAGGGAACTGCAGCGCGCTCGCCGCCAGGTTGACGTTTGCGGCCACGACGTTCACGTCCGTTACCGACGTGCCGGCCGGAACGCTCACGGTGGCGGGAAAGCCCGTGCCCGAACATTGCGTGATCGAAGGGAAAATGAATCAACGCACGAGCGCCGTTGACGGCCAAACTTACGCGATTGGTTTTGAAATGCGGCTACCTATCGCGTGGAATGGTCGCTTTTTCTATCAGGCCAACGGTGGTCTCGACGGTAATGTGACATCGGCGACGGGGGTGCTCAGTGGCGGGGGCCCGCTGAACAACGCGCTAAACATGGGCTTCGCCGTGATCAGTTCGGATGCAGGTCATTCCGGGTCGCAAAACCCGCTGTTTGGTCTCGATCCCCAGGCGCGCCTCGATTATGGCTATAACGCCGTTGCTACGCTCACGCCAATGGCCCGGCAGGTGATCAAGTTGGCCTATGGCAAGGGCCCCGACCGCAGCTACTTCGAAGGTTGCTCGAACGGCGGCCGTCATGCGATGGTGGCGGCAGCCAGGTCTTTCGCGGATTACGACGGCATCATTGCCGGCGACCCCGGCTTCCATTTGCCAAAGGCGGCGATCGGGCAGATGTGGAGCGCACAACAGCTAGCTACCGTCGCGACCGCCAAAACGTCGGCCGGAATTGCCGATATCACCACCGGCTTGACGACTGCTGAAAGGCAGCTCATCGCGTCGAAGATCGTCGCGAAGTGCGATTCGCTGGATGGTGTAGCGGACGGGATGGTACAAGACATCAAAGCGTGCCAGGCGAGCTTCGACCTGGCCACGGACGTACCGACATGTTCGAGCAATGGGCGCGACGGCACCTGTCTTACGGCGGTTCAAAAGCAAGCCGTTGGAAATATTTTCTCTGGGGCGAAAAATAGCGGTGGCACTGCGCTCTATGCGAGCTTTCCGTATGACGTCGGTGTCAACGGATCAGGCTGGGCCGCGTGGAAGCAAGGCAATTCCATCAGCCTTGACCCGGCCGCGGCGGCCTTTGTATTTACTTCACCGCCTCAGAGCGCTTCGCTGCTCAGCTCCATCGGCGCCTACGCTCTGAACTTCAACATGGACAGTGACGCGCCGAAGATCTTCGCAACGAGCGGTGTCTATTCCGAGTCTTCGTGGTCATTCATGACCCCGCCGAACGAGACTGATCTGAGCGGTCTGAGGAGCCGGGGCGCGAAGTTGATCGTCTATCACGGGACGAGCGATCCAGTGTTCTCGTCGAACGATACGACCGACTGGTATCAGCGCTTGTCGACGGCTAGTGGTGGTGACGCGAGCAATTTCGCCCGGCTCTTCACGGTAGCAGGGATGAACCACTGCAGCGGCGGTCCGACGGCCGATCAGTTCGACATGCTGACGCCTATGGTGGCATGGGTCGAGCAAGGGCAAGCGCCGAACCGGGTCATCGCAACGGCTCGCGACACGACCAACGCGATACCGAATAGCGAGGTGCCGACTAGCTGGGGTGCCGGGCGCACGCGTCCGCTCTGCGCGTATCCGAAGGTGGCCCGCTATACCAGCGGAGACGTGAACTCGGCAAGCAGTTTCACTTGCAGCTAAGCCACTGACCGTGCGAGGGGGAGAAGATGTGAACGCCCACTACGCCGAGGAAACGTTAGGCCCCCTCACCGCCCGCGATCGCTTTGAGCCGGCGATAAAGCGTGCGCTCGCTCAATCCCAGCTGCGCGGCAAGCTCACTGCGTTTTCCGCGGAATTGCGCCGCTGCGCGCGCGAGTTCCGCATCGGTCAGCTTGCGCGGCAAGCCCACGCCCACCGCCAGCGAATCCTGACCACCGCCGGAAGCCCTGTCGCGGACCGCCTGCGGCAAGTGTTCGGCGCGGATCACGCCACCGTCGGCGAGCAGGTTGGCGCGCTCGAGCACGTTGCGCAATTCGCGGATGTTGCCGGGCCACGCATAGGCGCGCAACTGCGCCATCGCATCCGTGGAAATCGACGCTTTATGCGACGATCCGGCGCGCGCCGATGCAATGCGCCGCAGGATCGAATCCGCGAGCAGCGCGATGTCGTCGATACGCTCGCGCACCGCGGGCAAATGAATCGGAAACGCACTGATCCGGAAATACAGATCGGCACGGAACTGGCCGTCCGCGACCATCCGCTCGAGCGGCTTGTGCGTGGCCGCGACGAGCCGGAAGTCGGCGCGCAGCATATCGGTACTGCCCACGCGCCTGAAGGTGCCCGTTTCGATCAGCCGCAGCAGCTTCACCTGAATGGACAGCGGGACGTCGCCAATTTCATCGAGAAACAGCGTGCCGCCCTGCGCGGTTTCGACGAGGCCCTGCTTGCGGCTCGTCGCGCCGGTGAACGAGCCCTTCTCGAAGCCGAACAACTCGCTTTCGAACAGCGTCTCGGTGATGCCCGAGCAATCCACCACGACGAATGGCCCCTGGGCGCGGCTGCTCGCCTCGTGCAGCGCATGCGCGAACAACTCCTTGCCGGTGCCCGATTCGCCGAGCAGCAGCACCGGCAGCATCGAAGGCGCGACGCGCTGCAAAGCGGAAATCGCCTGGTTGAATGCCGGCGCGCGCCCGACCAGACCTTCGGAGCTAGGCCGCGCGGACGCGCTCCTGACCGTGGCGAGACGCTCGACATAGGCGACGATTCGCGCGTGCCGGTCGAAGATCGGCCGCAATTCGACGTCGACGTGCTCCGGGCCTCTCGGTGTGTGATGGACATGCAGCACGCGATCCGCACCGCGAATTTCGCTCGCGCGCTTCATCGGGCAGTGCTCGCCCGCCTGATCGCAGGGCACGTCGTAGTGATGTGAAACCTGATAGCAGCGGCGGCCGATGTGTGCCTGACCTTCGACGCCGAACTGGCTCTGATATGCGCGGTTCGCGGCCAGAATCTGATAGTGCGGATCGAGCACGATCGCCGGTTGCGGATCGTGTTCCAGATACGACACCAGCGCGCTTACGTCGGGTACCACTGCGGGCACGTCGTCAGCCGCGCCTGGCGGGCGCGGCAAAAGCTCGGGCGAAGCGGCGGGCGGAAGGTTGGGCAGGATCATCGTCGTTACTCCGGGAGTGCCGCACTATACGCGGGAACGGCCATGTCTGCCACGACTGCCAAATGGCAGTGACTCTATGCCACGCGTCATGCCAATCGTCAGGCGGGCGCATCTTCGATCCGCCCTATCGCGCGTCACAAACCGATAAAAATCAGTGCGTTACAGGCGAGCCTTGCGATGCTACGACTAGATGGCGCGACTCCTGCTTTAGTGGGCGCCCGGACCGGCTTAGTCCGCTATCGTAAGGAACCCACTGAAATGGCAAACGGTAAGCTCGCCGTCGAGGGCTTCTTCGATCCTGCAACATCGACCGTCAGCTATCTGCTGATGGACGCAGGCACGAGGAATTGCGCATTGATCGACACCGTGCTCGACTACGACCCGAAGTCGGGACGCACCCGCACCGCCACTGCGGATCGCCTTGCCGCGCGCGTGCAGTCCCTCGGCGCGCGCGTGCAATGGATACTCGAAACCCACGTCCACGCCGACCACCTGTCCGCCGCGCCATATCTGAAAGCGAGGCTCGGCGGTCAGATCGCGATCGGCGCGCTGGTTACGCGCGTGCAAGCCGTGTTCGGCAAGCTGTTCAACGCGGGTCCCGAGTTTTGCACCGACGGCTCGCAGTTCGACCGCCTGTTCGCCGACGACGAGACGTTCACCGTCGGCGACCTGTCAGTGCGCGTGATGCATACGCCAGGCCACACGCCTGCCTGCGTGACCTATGTCGCGAGCGACGGCAGCGAAGAAGCCGCGTTCGTCGGCGACACGCTTTTCACGCCCGACTACGGCACGGCGCGCTGCGACTTTCCGGGCGGCGATGCGGCGGCGCTGTACCGCTCGATCCAGCGCATCCTCGGTCTCGCGCCGCAAACCCGCTTGTATCTGTGCCACGACTACCAGCCTGACGGCCGTCCGCTGCTCTTCGAAACGACGGTGGCCGAGCAGCGCGAACGGAACATCCACGTCCACGACGGCGTCGACGAAGCATCGTTCATCGCGATGCGCACGGCCCGCGACGCCACGCTCGCGATGCCCGTGCTGATCCTGCCTTCGGTGCAGGTCAACATGCGAGCGGGCCACCTGCCGCCGCCCGAAAGCGATGGCGTGTCATACATCAAGGTACCGGTCGATGCGCTGTGAGCGCGGCGGCCTGGAGCAAACAGGAGGACCAGACATGCGGAACACGAAACTCACAGCCCCTTCGAAGCCGGGTGCCGATGCGCCTGCCGTCGCAGCGCAACCGATGCGGCCGGCGCACCAGCACGACGTGGTGATCGTCGGCGCGGGCGCGGCCGGCATCGCGACGGCATCGAGCCTGCTCGCGCGCAGCCCCGATCTCGACATCGCGGTCATCGATCCCGCCGACACGCACTATTACCAGCCGGGCTGGACGATGGTCGGCGCCGGCGTATTCCAGCCGGAAACGACAGCACGTCCGATGGCAAGCGTGCTGCCCACGAACGTGACGCGGATCAAGGCCGCCGTCACACGCTTCGAGCCGGCGGAAAACCTCGTGATTCTCGACGGATCGCGCCCCGTCAAATACCGCCAGCTGGTGGTGTGCCCCGGCCTCAAACTCGACTGGAACGCGATCGACGGCCTCGCCGACACGCTCGGTCGCAACGGCGTCACGTCCAATTACCGGTATGACCTCGCGCCGTACACGTGGAAGCTGACGCAGCAGCTCGAAAGAGGCCGGGCGCTTTTCACGCAGCCGCCGATGCCGATCAAATGCGCCGGCGCGCCGCAGAAAGCGATGTATCTCGCGTGTGATCACTGGCGCCGCAGCGGGCGCCTACAACATATCGGCGTCGAGTTCCGCAATGCCGGCGCGGCGCTGTTCGGCGTCGCCGACTACGTGCCCGCGTTGATGCAATACGTGGAGCGTTACGGCATCGCGCTGAACTTCGGCTCCACGCTGAGTGCGGTCGACGGCGACGCGAAAATGGCGAGATTCACGCAGACGTTCGCCGACGGCAGCAAGGAAACGTTCGAGACCGGCTTCGACATGCTGCACGCCGTGCCGCCGCAGAAGGCGCCCGACTTCATCCGCGACAGCGCGCTCGCCGATGCGGCCGGCTGGCTCGACGTCGATCAGACCACGTTGAGGCACAAGCGCCACGAGAACATCTTCGGACTCGGCGACGCGACCAGCACCTCCAACGCGAAGACCGCCGCCGCGGCGCGCAAGCAGGCGCCGGTCGTCGCGCACAACGTGCTCGCCGCGCTGGGCGCGGCGAGCGGCCTTGCGACCTACGACGGCTACGGCTCATGCCCGCTCACCGTCGAGCGCGGGAAGATCGTGCTCGCCGAGTTTCTGTACGGCGGCAAGGTCGCGCCGACGTTTCCCGCGTGGCTCATCGACGGCAAAAAGCCATCGCGGCTCGCGTGGCTGCTGAAAGAGCGAATCCTGCCGCCGCTCTACTGGCGCGGCATGCTGAAGGGACGCGAATGGCTCGCGAACCCGCAACTGGCGGACTGAGCGCTTGCACACACTGCTCACGGGGTCATCGATGCTGCTGTCTCTTCTTCTCGGCGCGCTGGTCGGCGCGATTCTCGGGCTGACCGGCGCGGGCGGCGGCATTCTTGCCGTGCCCGCGCTCGTGTTCGGCATGGGCTGGCCGCTGCAGCAGGCCACGCCGGTCGCGCTCGTCGCGGTGGCCGGCAGCGCCGCTGTGGGCGCGCTCGAGGCATTCCGCAAGCGGCTCGTCCGTTATCGCGCCGCGCTGCTGATGGCCGCCGCGGGGGTGCCCGCGACCGCCGCCGGCGCGCGTCTCGCGCATGCGTTGCCGCAACGCGTGCTGCTCGCGCTGTTTGCCGCGGTCATGCTGGTGGTCGCGCTCCGGCTGTTGCGTCAGACGCTCGCGCGCCGCGCGTCGCGCGAGGCACAATCGTCAATCTGCGTCGCGCATGTCGACCCGGCGACCGGCCGCTTTCGCTGGACCTGGCCGACCGCAGCCGCGCTCGCGGCCACCGGTTCGCTGACGGGATTGATGACGGGGATGCTCGGTGTCGGCGGCGGCTTCATCATCGTGCCGATGATGCGCAGGCTGACGGACGTGTCGATGCACGGTATCGTCGCGACTTCGCTGATGGTGATCGCACTCGTCGGCAGTGGCGGCGTTCTCGCGACGGCCACGCACGGCGCAACGCTTCCACTCGAAGTCGCGTTGTGGTTCACTGGCGCCACCGCCGCCGGTATGCTCAGCGGACGGCTTGCGTCGCATCACATCGCCGCGCGTCAGGTGCAACTGGGCTTTGCGAGCATCCTCGTCTGCGTGGCGCTCGGCCTGCTGGTCAAAGCGGCGCTGATGTAAGCGCTGCCGCTTGCCTCCAACCCACACAACAGTCAACCTGAACGATGATCGATCTCGACCACTTCACCCCGCTCGCGTCCCTGTGCGGAGGCCTGCTGATCGGCGCCGTGGCTGCGGCGATGGTGCTTTTGCTGGGCCGCATCGCCGGAATCAGCGGGATAGTCGGCGGCCTGCTGCGCTGGACCAGGCGAGACGGCGCATGGCGCGTCGCCTTCGTTGCCGGGCTGGTCGCTGCCGCGGTAATCGCGCGCGCGGTCGGTGCGCCCGTCGCGATCACCGTCGACGCGTCGTGGCCGGCCGTGATCGCGGCCGGCTTTCTGGTCGGCATCGGCACCCGCTATGGCAGCGGTTGCACGAGCGGACACGGCGTGTGCGGCATTTCACGCGGCGCCACGCGCTCGCTCGTAGCGACGGCGACGTTCATGGCGGCCGGCTTCGTCACCGTCTATATCATGCGACATCTTCTCGGAGCTTAGGATGGCAACAGTCGTTTCATTCGTATGCGGGCTGCTGTTCGGCTTCGGCCTGCTGTTGTCGGGCATGGCCAACCCCGCCAAAGTGCTGGGCTTCCTCGATTTCGCAGGACGCTGGGACCCGTCGCTCGCGTTCGTGATGATCGGCGCGGTGGCTGTCGCAGCAATCGGCTTCGCGATCGCGAAGCGCCGCGACAAGTCGCTGCTCGGATTGCCGATGCAGATTCCCGCGTCAACGCACGTCACGCGAAGGCTGATGGTGGGCAGCCTCGCGTTCGGCGTCGGCTGGGGAATTGCAGGGTTCTGTCCCGGCCCGGCGCTCGTCGCGCTCGGACTCGGGTCGGTGAAAGCGTGGGTGTTCGTGGCGGCGATGATCGCGGGAATGGCCGTCTTCGAGTGGTTGGAACGGCGCAGACAGGCGGCCTTGGCAACCGGCCCTTAACCTGCCCTTAAGGCGCGGCCGTGTACGATCTGTTTCGACTGAATCCAACTCATAGGCTCCCCTATGCAAGTCTCCACTGAACACCGCTATGACATCGTCGCACGTTTGCTCCATTGGCTCGTCGTCGGGCTGGTTGCCGCGCAGTTCGTGATCGGCTGGACGATGCCGGACGTGCACCGCGATACCGTGCCGGACGGCGAAATCGCCTGGCACCTTGGCGTCGGCACCGCACTGCTCGCAGCGATGGTGTTGCGGGTGCTGTGGCGCGTGACCCATCGGTCGCCGCCGGACAACCTGCCGCCGCTGTTTCGCGCCGCTTCGAAGCTCACGCACCTCGCGCTGTATGTGCTGCTCGTGCTGGTGCCGCTGCTCGGCTGGATCAACGCTTCGTCGCGCACGTGGACGGTCCGCCTCGCCGGACTTGTTTCGTTGCCCTCACTGTCGGCACCGGGTTCGTCATTCGGACATGCGATGGGCGATGTTCACGGCGTCCTCGCTTGGGTTCTATTCGGCGTGATCTGCCTGCATATCGCAGCGGCGATGTTTCATCAGTTCGTCGCCGGCGACCGCGTTCTGCAGCGCATGAAGATCTAGCGGTAGTTCGAGCGCTGCCTATATTTTCCCGTCAAACAGGGCAAAGCTGCGTGGCATGTCACGCGGGCGGACAGTTTCCCGAACTGACGCCGTACGGTCGAATGTTCAAGCTGAACGGATATACCTTCGGTGAACGTACGATTCCAGTGGCCGTGATGGCGATGCTCGACGTGACCAGGACGAGGCTCAACCATGATGCCAGCGGCAATATCGTCTCGCCCAAAGACGGTCTGCCGATTTTCGATTCAGCCAGCATCTTCCTCGCCGGCAAGATCACCGACAGGATCGGTGCGTTCGCGCAATTTAGCTACTCGAACTACGACCTTCAGTACGTGCCCGTCCCGCCGGAAACCAGCGCGGAAGCATCGCGATCAGGACGTCGTCTTTAAGGAATGCGTGATGAAAAATAGCCGCGAATGCGTGCAACCCCGCAAGCCACATAATGGCGTCGCCGAGCCACGCGTGCAGCGATGCGAGGGCTGAGCCTGCTTCATGCGAACTACTGAGTAAAGGCGGAATATCGTAACCGCCGATCAGCGTCAGCGGATGCCCTTCGAGCCACGCGCCCGAGATGGCGGTAAGCGGAAGCGCGAGGAGAAGCAGATACAGCATCCATCGAACGGTTGTTGCCATCAAAGCCATCCAGCGAGAAACTGGAGGTGTCTCGAGACGCGCGTCGTATGCTCGCCACAGCAGGCGGACGAGGGTGAGCGCGAACACGCACAAACCCAAAGTCTCGTGCAGTCGCCGGTCGAACTCGTGCACCGAAGAGTAGACGCGCTGTTCAGATCCGCCGGGCCCATACATGAACGTCACGAGCACGACAATTGCCGTGCACCAGTGGAGGAATTGGGCAATCGAACCGTAGCGTGTGGCAGAGCTTTTCACTATAGCGCTCCCGATGTGTGCCCATCGACGAACGGTAGGCACGACCGCGACACGGCAAGCCAGTGGATAACACACGCAACTGCGTCGTATCGTGACGTGGCATGCATGGCTGGCCGGACGCTGGCGTATTGGATTCGTGAATGGATTCTACGCGCAAACTCCTGGTGAAATCTCAAGCTGTTGGCGGCTCACGTTTCAAATCTTCTCCCTCCAGTCAGGCGGCGCGGTGTGCAGCCGGTCGCGTGGCGAGCGCCCGCAGATCGCAGATCATTCCGCGCGGCCGGAAACACCTGCAACGACGTTTATACCCCTGGCCGAAGACATCGGTTTGATTGCGTCAATCGGAGAATGGGTGCTGCAAACTGCCTGTGCACAGGCAAAGCGCTGGGAGGAAGTGCTGCCGGAGCTGCGCATGTCGGTCAACGTGTCACCCAGCCAGCTTACTTCGAGTGATTTCGGCGCCGTCGTGCGTCGTGCTCTTGCCGCGTCACAATTGGCCGCGGACCGGCTCGAACTGGAGATTACCGAAGGAGGCCTGGTTGCACCGGGCGCCCTTCCCACCCTGCACGACATTGGCGTGTCCATAGCGATCGACGACTTTGGCGCCGGTTACTCGAGCCTGGCTTACCTGCGCAGCTTTCACGCGGACCGTCTGAAGATCGACATGTCGTTCATCCGCGGCATTGGCAGCAGTCTCGCGGATGAGACGATTATCGGTGCGATCATCGCACTCGCCCGCAATTTGCGTTTCGAAGTCGTCGCGGAAGGCGTCGAACGAGCGGAACAATTGGCTTTCCTTGCCGAGGCCGGCTGCGGAGATCGTTCAGGGATACTATTTCGCCGCGCCACAGCCAGCGGCGAATATTCCGGCCTACGCGGCGAGCCTGATGAGCGAGCTGCAAAGTGGCTCGTCTTGAGAGCCCCCGGCGCGACAACTTCACTTTGGCTGTGCGACGCCAAAGAGCGGCCCTCGCCGCTCTTTGGTGCGTCGTGTTTAACGCGGATCCGACAGCGTCTGATTGAGCGTCTGCCCAGCGATGATCACGTTCTGCAACGTAATGTCGTGCACGTTGTAGAGGTAGATCGGACCCGGCGTGCTGGCGCTCGCGGGGCCTGCGGCCACAGGCGTGCCGAAGTCGCAGTTGGAAATCGTCACTCCCGTGATTGCCGGTACGGTCGGCGCAGGCGCCGGACCGTTGTAGTCGAACGCAACTGGACCTTGTGCAACGATGGCCTGGAAACAGGAGCCGGTTGTACTGCCCAATGTCACGTTCGAAGCATTGACGTTCGTGATGTTGACGTTGTCAATGAGTGCGGGGCGTGTGCGAATCGCATCGGCGGCAGGCTGGTAATCGCAATCGAACGTGATCAGGCCGCCTTGAGACGCGGACGGGTTGGCGGCTGTTGCGGTGGCCACACCGATGGGCACGGTGCCGTTGATCGGACTGCCCGTCAGCATCTTGCTGCCGTAGCCCCCACCCGTCAGGCTCACGCCGTGCGGGAGCGTGACGCCATTCACGTAGAAGTTCTTGACGTAGCCTCCACGGTTCATGTTCGTCTTGATACGGATCGCGATGTTCAGCGAATTCGTTGCCCAGAACTGATTGAGCATGGTCAGATTGCGCGCGTAGATGTTCTGCACGCCGCCACCCATCTCGCTGCCGAGCGTAATGCCGCCGTGACCGCTATTCATCATGCAGTTCTGGATCACATGGTTCTGCGCGGGTCCGTACTCCGTGTCGAGATCCTTGCCTGACTTGATCGCGATGCAGTCGTCGCCGGTGTTGAACGTTACGCTGTCGCACAGCACCGTGTTGCAGGCGTCGGGGTCGAAGCCGTCGTTGTTCGGTCCGATACTGTCGGCTGTCACGCCACGGATCACGACGTTCGTGCAGTCCGTCGGATGATGCTGCCAGAACGGCGTGTTGTTGGTTCGGTAGTTTTCCATCAGCACGTTCGTACAACCGATGAACTCAACCATACACGGCCGCAGATAGTGGCCGAGACCAAAGATTCGCTGCGCGAGCGGCACGCCCGCTTCGGAGAGCGCCGGCAGGTAGTTCTGGTCTTGCTGCCACGGCGTAGCCGGATTGGTCAATAGCGTGTAGAGCGAGGCCGAAATGGTAGGGGCGACCACCATCAGATCGACGTTGTTCGGGTTCGTATAGGCCTGGGACGGCGTGGTCGACCCCGCGCAGCCGTATGCGCCGCTGGAACCCTTGTAGGTCCACCAGCAAGTGCTGGTGTTTCCACTTCCGGCGAACGGCGTCATCGCCTGACCGTTCAGCACCGATGTCGGGCCTTCGCCAGTCAGCGCGATGTTGTTCGCATTTCGCGCGTACACGGGCGAGCCGAAGTTCAGGCAGTCGTTCGCCTGCCAGCGGCTGTAGTAAAGGTTGCCGTTGGCGCCGCAGTTGACCGGACCGTCCTTCGCATAGTCGGCAGGATTCGGGCTGAAATAGATCGTGCAGTTCGCGCTCAGATGGAAATTGACGTTGCTCTGCAGCACGATGGGACCCGCGCAATACCACGTGCCCGCCGGCACCACGACCCGGCCGCCACCGGCTGCACTGCAGGCCGCGATTGCCGCGAGGAAAGCGGGACGCGAATCGAACGATCCCGGTGCGTTGGTCGCGCCGGCCCCCGTGCTCAGGGGCGATGAACTGCCGGTGTAGGGGTTGGCCTGGGCAATGACCGCGCACGGTTGCGCACCGTACTGTTCGACCTGGAAATCGACGGCCGGGAACGCACTCTGCGTGATTTTCTGCAGCGCATTAATGATGCTCGTCGCTGAACCGTTGGGACCCCAGATCGGGTCGGCCGCAGCCGTTGACGGCGTGCTTCCCGTCGCTGGCGTGGAACTGCCGCTTCCGCCTGCCGCGGAAGCGGAAACTCCGCTGCCGCCGCCGCAAGCCTGCAGGAGTGCGCTGCCGGCTAGCGCGCCTCCTAGGCCAATGAAGCCACGGCGCGAAATGCGCAAGGTGTCGCCCGTTGCGGGCGCATTTTTATCAAGATCGCACGACAGCTTGGACATGGAGTCCCCTCCGGACAAATAGTTGTAGGCGCATGAGAGAATCGTCATGGCGGAAGTTGTATGACAAGTCTGAAGAGTAAAGACAAGATGCGGGCCAGTACATATGGTGGAAACCCTTGCCAAATGTTTCCTCGCAAGGTGCGAAGAGGGTTCGGGTCGCTTTTGGAAACTCTGCAAGCGCTTCGACTAGAATAATTTCGAGGTGCGGCTCCGCACTCGATGCACCACACCCGTTAATAGGTATCGCCATGAACGACGGAAGGCTCGTATTGCATGCGCGACATCGGGTCGAGGGCGGCGGCTTGCTGGTCGCCGCAGCCTGCTGCCAGGCAGCCAATAGGCACAGCGCTTTGCATATAAGCGATCGATGAAACCGCGATCCGCCGTCCGCACTGCTGTCCTGATGATCGCAACGTGCATTGCGGGCATCATGCAGACCTCACCAGTAGCGGCACAGGCATGGCGCGACCTCGCGCCGCAACCCGCACCGCAGGCGCCGCGAAGCGCGTCGTCACCCTCCTCCACAGAAGCGCAGGCCGAGTCCGCACGGATCGCTGTCGAGCGGCTTGCCGGGCTCATCTTCGAACCGGCCGGCTCGTCCGCGGCGGCATCGCCGAGGCAGCAAGGTCGTATCGTCGCGCAAGGACTGCCCGTACTCGACGACGCCTTCCTGCAGAGCTTCGACACGGACCTCGACAAGCCGCTGACCTTCGGCCGCCTCGCCGAGATACGCCGCGCCGTAGTAGCGCGTTATCGGGCGGCGGGGAAGCCGCTCGTCGACGTCTACGTACCGGAACAGGACGTGAGCTCGGGTGTCGTGCGTATCGCCATTGCCGAATTCAAACTGGGTCGGGTTCACGCCAGCGGCAACACCTACTTTTCGAGCAGGCTTCTCGAACGTGAAATGCCGCTCGAGCCCGGCGGACCGATCCTGCAATCGGCGGTCTCGAAGGGACTTGCGGTGCTCAACGCGAATCCTTATCGACGGGTCGATGCTGTTTTTGCGCCCGGAGAGGCCGCCGACACGACCGACGTCGTGTTGCAAACCGAAGACCGGTTGCCGCTTCGCGTAAGCGCGGGTTACGACAATGAAGGCGTGCCGGACCTCGGCCGTGATCGGTTCTTTGCAGGCATAGGCTACGGCAACCTGCTTGGTCTCGATCAGCAGATCGCCTATCAATTCACTGCCAGCAACGATTTTTTCAGCGGCAATCCGAATATCGAAGGCCGCCCGAACCGCGCCCGCTTCACCGCGCACGCGCTGAACTACACGGCGCCGCTGCCTTGGCTCGACAGTATCGAGTTGTTCGGCGTCTACGCGCAGAGCACGCCACGGTTGCCCGACACGTATGGGCAAACGGGCATTTCTGCGCAGCTCAGCTTTCGCTACGACTTGCGTCTGCCGACCATCACGGACACGACGCAGTTGATCCAGATCGGATACGACTTCAAGCGCAGCAACAACGATCTGGAATTTGGCGGCTCCCAGGTTTTCAACTCGAATACGCACATACATCAGTTCGTGTTGTCATACGACATCAGCAAACCGACCGAGGCTGGCACGGCGCACGCCGCGGCGACACTCGTCGCCAGTCCGGGCGGACTGGATGGCAACAATCAGGACGAGGCATTTAACGCCGCGCGGCAGGGCGCGACGGCCCGCTACATCTATATGCAGTTGACTGCGTCTCGTGCCACCGCGCTTGGGGCTGGCTTCACGCTGATCACGAACGGAACGTTTCAGTGGACGCCGAACACGTTATTACCGAGCGAGGAGATGGGGCTCGGCGGGGAGTCCAGTGTGCGAGGCTACGACCCATACGTCACGCTGGGCGATCGCGGCTGGAACATTCAGACCGAGGTGCGCACGCCTGCGATCTCGCTCGGCGCGAGCAACGCAGTCGTGCAACCCTTTGTGTTTTTCGATGCGGGCCGCGTATGGAGCACGATCGACCAGCCAGCCGAAAATAACCCCGGTCTGCTCGCGGGCGTCGGCGCGGGCGTGCGCGTCCAATGGTCGAGATTCGTGGATTTGCGCTGCACCTATGGCGCGCCATTACGCTCGGCGACACCAAATGGTTCGAAGGCGCCGATCGTGCTCTTGTACGTGTCGGTCGGAACGTGAGCCGTCGATAGATGCCCCATGTTCGACACGGCCCGCCGCCGTATCTGCCTTCATGGCGCCGTCATCCGGTCGAGTCCGAGCCCTGCTCGGGCTCCCAACCGCGCGCGGCGGCGAGACAGGCGCGGACTTCTTCATCGGTCGTCTGGTCGAAATTCACATAGAACCCGCTGATCCCCATCAGCCAATCCGGCTGCAGCACGCTCACGAACGCGTGCGCGATTCCTTCGAATGCCGTGCGCGCATCGGATTGCGACACCGGGACCGCCACCACGATCCGAGCGGGATGTCTGCTGCCGAGCGCGTCGAGCGCCGCATGCATCGACGCCCCCGTCGCGATGCCGTCGTCGACCACGATCACCGTCTTGCCCTGTACTGGCACCGGCGGACATTCCCCACGGTACGCCAGTTCCCTGCGCGCGAGTTCGGCTCTTTCGCGCGCGATCACGTCGGCCAATTGGGCGTCACTGATTTGCAGTTCGCGAAGCACCGACCTTTCCAGATGAAGGGCGCCCCCCGTCGCGATGGCGCCCATCGCCAGTTCCTCGTCTTGAGGCGCCCCAAGCTTTCTGACGACGAGAACGTCGAGCCTGGCATGCAATGCCCGTGCGACTTCGAACGCGACAGGAACGCCGCCGCGCGGCAGAGCCAGCACCACCAGATCGCCGCGACCCTGATAGTCGCGCAGTGCGTGGGCCAGCTGTCTGCCAGCGTCGGCGCGGTCGCGAAACAGGTTGCCCATCGCTTTTCCTCCCGCAACGTCGGTGCGCGGTGCCAGACCCACTATGCCATCAATCGGCCGCATCAAGCGTTCCTCCCGAACGGAGAAGTTTTCACGGCCCTACCGGTCACCCGCTCCACGAACGTCGCGGCAAAACGCAACGCTGAACGCTGTCACGAATTCGTCGAGCCGCGCGCGATCGAGCCCGTCGATACCGGCGGCAGAGACCCTGCCGTTTCCTCCGAACTTCCTGCAAAGGACGTCGGCGCCTCGCGGACAATCGAGCGGAGCCCGTACGCTCGCCGTGTATCGGCCATCGGCGCGGGCCGTCAGCACCGCGTGCGCTCGCGCCGGGTCGCGTCGCGCGACGAGATTGGCGAAATCGCCTCGCGCGCGCCGCGCCCACGCCGCGTCGGGAAGAATGTGCAGCGTTCCATTGGCGAGCCGCCGCATTACCGCGAGTCCCAAGGCCAGCTCGAGGTCTTCCGTTCGTCGCGCCTGCAGTTCGGGCAGCACGCTGGTCGACGCAATGAACTCGAGCGGGTCCGAATAGGGTTGAATGGCGCGATACATCTCGACAGGATCGACGGCAAGATCGACGACGCTGTCCCCATAGGCGTTGTAGTTGATCGCTTCGCCGAGTTCGCGCAGTTTGTGCTCATCGGACGAGTTCACCGCGCACGCAGTGGCGGCCCGATGCGCTGCCCGATGCAGGTTGTCGCCATAGGCCGCGACCACCGCCCATCGCGTGTACCGGCCTTGCAGATGGCGGTCCACGATCAGCGCAGTGCACTTATCCGGTGACGTATCGATATGCGTCGTCAGCAACGCGTGTGCGGGGATGGGACCGGGAAAATGATGATCGAAATAGTCGATCTTTACACCAAGATCCAGCAACGCGATGAGTGGCTCGCGGTTCGAGTCGAGCGAAATATCCAGCACGGTCACGCTGTCGCCCGGCTGCGCGTTCGCGCGTTGCAGAAGCGTTATCTCGCGCTTGGCTCCCGTGATCAGGATGGTGTCGGCAGGCTCGGCGAGCCGCAACTGATGCAGCGCGCAGATGCCGTCGGCATCGCCATTGAAAATATCGAATCGCTTCATCCGCTGCTCCACCGGCGCCGTTGCTGCCACGATCGCACGCGGCTCGACTGGGGTCAAACGGTGACCCACGCTCCATTTCGTATGGAAGCGTACAGGCAGTTGCCGACCGACTGGCGATGCCCGGCTACCGCCTCGTTGATACAGATCAAGCCGGTTACCATACCCGATGGCTTAAATGAGTAGACGATTCCGGCTCGCGCGCAAGGCGGGCGCCGGCCGTCCCACCACGCGGAGGTCAACCGTGCCGAATGAGACGCTCGTGCTTCACCATGACGCCCGGCAATTGCTGCTCAATGGCGTCAATGCGCTCGCCGAGGCCGTCAAGGTCATGCCTGGTTTCAGCGGCCGCAGCGTGATCGTCGAACGCGCGCCCGGCGTGCCGCTCGTTGCGAATTCCGGCCTGGTTGTCGCGGGCTCGGTCGACTCGACCGGTCGCCACGAAGAAGTGGCCGCGCAGCTGCCCGCGAGGTGGAGTCCGGCATGAGTTCGCCACGGAGCCGTAAGCTTTCTTCACGACGCGCCAATGCAAGCATGCGCGGCATCCAGCATCTCGCCAACCGGGTCCGCGCCGCGCGCCGCAGCGTGCGCGGACTCGACGCGACGCTGCGCAGGCCGGGCACGTACCGTCATCCGGCGGGCAGGATCGTCCGGATCGAAACGCACATATCCGTCGTGTATCTCGCCGGGCGCTTCGCGTACAAGATCATCAAACCCGTCGCACCGGGTTTCGCGGACTTTACCGCCACCGCGACCCGCAAGCGCTGCTGCGAAGCCCAGCTCCGTCTGAACCGGCCACTCGCGCAAGGTATTTACGCCGGCGTGCTGCCGATTGCGCGCCACGCCGGCGTGCTGACACTCGGGGACGGCGGCGTGACCGTCGATCACGCGGTCAAGATGCGCCGCTTCGACGAGGCGATGCTCTTTTCGAGTCTCGCTGCAACGGGAGCATTAACGCTGCGCGACATCGACGGCGCGGCGAAGCGGCTCGCCGACTATCACCCGAGGGCGCCCCGCAACGCGCCGTCGTCGCGCTACGGGAGCGCCACGCTGGTGCGAACGCAGATCGAAACGATCAACGCGGCGCTGCTGGCCAATTGCAGCCATCCCGCGCTGCCCGGCATTGCCGCGTGGTGCGCGCGACAGCTCGACCAACTCGCGCAGCTGATCGAGCGGCGCCGCGCCGAGGGTTTCGTGCGTGGCTGCCATGGCGATCTGCATCTGGACAACGTGGTTCGCTGGCGCGGCGCAATCGCGATGTTCGACTGTATCGACTTCGACGATGCGCTCCGCTGGATCGACGTCGCAGCGGACGTCGCGTTTCTCGTGATGGACCTGTGCGCGCGAGCGGAGCCCCGTATGGCCAATCGACTGTTGAACCGTTGGCTCGAAACGTCGGGCGATTATGCGGCGCTGTCGCTGATGCCTTTGTACGTCGCCTATCGCGCGCTGGTGCGGGCGTGGGTCGCGTGCCTGAAAGCGGGATACGTAGCGGGCCGCAATGTCGCCATCCCGGATCCGGCCCTGCGCTACCTCGAGGTGGCGCGGGCGCAAACGCAGAAGCCGGGACCCGTTTTGCTGCTGTGTCATGGCTACTCCGGTTCGGGAAAATCGGTCGCGAGCCGGGCCCTTGCGGACCTGTGCGGCGCGGTGCGAGTGTCGAGCGATGCCGAACGCAAGCGTGTGCGGCCGGCGCCCGACGCGCAAACCTCGCTTGGCGCCGAACGCTACACGCCAGCTGCACGTCACGCGATCTACGACCACCTTCTTCGACTCGCGCACCGCGTGCTGCAAAGCGGCTACAGCGCGATCGTCGACGCGACCTTTCTCGAGTTCCGTCACCGCGACACGTTTTTCGCGCTCGCCCAACGGCTTGGCGTACCGGCCCGCATTCTCTACTTTCGTGCCGAACCAACGGTGCTCGCGCAACGCATCGAAGCGCGCCGGCATGGTCCGCGCGATCTATCCGACGCCGACACCGCGACGCTCGCGCGTCAACTCGCGAGCGCCGACGCACTGACGCCCGCGGAACAGGCGTTGACCTTGTCATTCGACACCGCGGTACCGATGGCGGCGTTCGACTCGCCCGCGTTCTGGCGACCCGTGCTTGCACTGATGCAGTCAGCGCCGTTTGCGACACGCTGATCGTGTTCCGACGCGACGCGGGGTCATTGATCTGCGCGCGTGATCGAGGTCGCGTCCGCGTCGATCACGGCTGGCCGATGCTTTACCCGATCCGTTGATACCGGTGGGCGCTTAGAAGTAGCGCGCGCTCATTGCCGGTGCCTGTTCAACGGGCGGAAACACGGCTGACCCCAGTTGAACGATCGGACGACACGGTCAGCGACACGCAGAGCCAGCACGCGGCGCGCTTCACGACTGCCCTTGTGCCGACGTAGCCGGCGGCACGCAGGCGCCCGTCGCGGCCAGTTCGGCGATTTCGGCGATTTCGGCGGTGATCTCGTCCTGCCGGACGATCCGATAGTCGCGCGTGAGTTCCTGCAGCCGGTCCTTCACATGACGGCTCGCCGCCAGCATCGCCCCGACGCGCGCCGCGCTTTCCGCCGCGAATGACTGCATCAGGCCTTCGCACAGTTCGAGGTACACGTAGCGCTCGGTGAGGCCCCTCAGCAAGCCGTCGAGCGGCAGGTTCAAAAGCGGCGCCTGCCCGCGCGACGCCACCCGGAAGCGCGTGAAATCGAACGGCACCAGCCGCCGCGTCACGATGCGCTCGTCGAGTCCGGGGCCGGGCGTCGCGTGCACGAGCCACATCTGCGACGACGCCTGATCGCGAAAGCGCGCGAACACCGCGTCCGCGAGCTGACTGGCCACGCGCATCACGTCTTCCGCGTGCGAGGCCATTCCCACGGACCAGCCGTAATGCAATGCGCGTTCGTGGGCGAGCATCACGCCGCGCGTGCCGACGATGAAAATCTCGCCCGGCTCGTCCGCCTTCAATCGTTCGACGCGCGCCAGCAGATGCTCGTTGAAGCCGCCGACGAAACCCTGCTCGGTGCATAGCACGATCAGAATGCGCGCGGTGCCTTCCGGTGGCGCGTATTGCGCCGCATGTGCCGACGATGCGGCAGCCAGCACCATCCCGATCGCCTCGCCGACGGTCGCCGCCGTCGAGCGGATGCCCGCGAGCCGCGCCTGCGCCTCGCGCTCGCGCGCGGCGGCGATGCCGCGCATCGCGCCAATCACCGTTTCGAGTTGCCTCGCCGAAGCGGTGCGGCTTTCGATCTCACTGAGCTTGCTGGTCATCGAGACTCCCTGCTGCTTGCGCCGCGCGCGCACGTTCGTGCATCGCGCGCTCGACGAGCGGCTCCGCAACTCCCTCACGATAGCGGCCCGCCCAACATGCAAGCTGATCCGGATCAAACCTTGCAAGCGACGCGTGGCCACGGCCTCCGGAGACATCCGCACGGCAATGCCGATCCACGTTCCATTGACGACGATCAAACCGCGCGCGAGCGCTATGACGAAGCGGCACGGCGCTACGACGCGGCGCGTCACCGTTTCCCTTTCGACCTCGCGGATGTCATTCGTCCGGAGCTCGACAAGCCGAGCTTTCACGGTACCGGACGCAACGCCGGTGCACCGTCATCCACGCACCGACTTCGGCGCGTTGCGCGGTTCGCTGCGGGTTTAGTTGCATCCTTCCCGAGCGCGCGTGCGACCGCCCGCGCTACACCAGCCACTCCGTCTTCCGCCGCGCCGCCATTCTTTGCCTGACCGTCTGCGCGAACGCAACGCGTTTGTCGGCGTCCCTGCGGCGGTACAGGTCGCTGCCGCTGATCACGCAGGCCGCAAGCGGCGTCTTGCCCGCCGCCTCCGACATCTGCTTCAGCGCCGATCCGCTGCCGCGCGCGCCCTCGCAGCAGAACAGCGCCAGGTGACGGATCTGTCCTCCGTTCGATTCCAGCCACGCCCGAACCGGCGCGCACGCGCCGCCTGCCCAGACGGGCGCGCCGACGATGACCAGGTCGTACGCGGCGACGTCGAGCAGCGCCGGCATCACGGCGGCGCGCCGATGGCACAGCGCATCGATCACCGATCTGACGTAGCCGCGTGCGCCATCACGCGATCGTGGCCCGGCGCGTTCGCGGATCGGTTCGATGTCGGCGTCGAGTTCGGACGCGAGCAGTTCGGCAACACGTCGCGTGGTGCCGGTTCGCGAGTAGTAAACGATCAGAATCCCGCAACGCTCGGTCATGTTCCTTCTCCGGCAGCAGACACTGGGCGCTCCGTCCGCCAATTGGGCGTCACTCGTTGCGTGCGCGAAGCGCTCACGCCGAGCCGGGGTATGGACGCGCCCGGATTGACCGGAACATTCCCTGGCCGTGATCGTTGCCCTCCACAGACGGCACGCAACTGCAGGCACCGCTACGGCGCGACGTCCGCTGCTATCACTGGGCTTTGTCACGTTGGCGCTGCGGTCAGTTAAGATGAAGTGATGAAGAAAACGAAATCGCTGTATCACGGTCACCGGTTCCCGGCGTCAGTCATCAGCCACGCCGTACGCTGGTATTTCAGGTTCCAGCTCAGCCTGCGCGATGTCGAGGAGTTGCTGTTCGAGCGTGGCGTGATCGTCAGTCATGAATCGATCCGGCGGTGGATAGACAAGTTTGGGGCTGGTTTCGCGCATCGCGTGAA